>CAVQJS010000008.1:0-90277 GCA_963712875.1 uncultured Actinomycetota bacterium
TCCGGTAGATGTCGATGGTGTACGACGAGGCGTCGGTGTCGATCTTGAAGTCGATGCGCTGGCCCACGTTGACCGAGATGTCGGTCGCGAACCCCTGGATGGACGCGTCGCCGGCGCCGTCGATGTCCCAGACGCCCGGGGCGGTGCCGGGCTTGGAGTTCTCGCACGCGATCTTGTTGCCGCCCGGGGCGCACGGGTCGGCAGACGCTGGCCGCCGAGGGACCGCCCAGGAGCGCCGGGCCCACCAGGGCGTTCAGCGCCGCGACGAGCAGCAGGACCGATGCCCTGACACCCCACGCGCGCGACGTGCCGGTCATCGACCCTCGATCTCTTCCCACCCTTCACCGCTGCGACTGTCGCCACCACCGGATCTTGCTGGGCCCCGCCCGACCCGGGACCGGCCGGCAGCCGGAATATCCCCACAATTCGGGGCTCGTCTCACAGACGCGCGCTGCCGTAGCGGCGGCCGCCGCGGTTGCGGCCACCGAGCCACGCGTCGCGGGCGGGGCAGCGTGACCGACGTGATCCGCAGCGGCGGCGGGTCGGTGACCTTGCTGACCGTACGGCTCGCTGCCGAGACCAGGTCGCGCTCCTTGAGGCTGTCGGCGTCACGCGAGATGCAGAGGTCGCGCAGCGCGAGCTCGAGCGCGATCGTCAGCTGGTGGTCGTCCACGTGCTCGCCGTGCATGGCCCGCCGGGGCACCAGGATCGGGAGCTTGCCGTTCTCCAGCGCCATCAGTGCGATGCCGGTGCCGGCGTGGGCCACCACGACGTCGGCTGCACGGATCCGCGCCGACATCTCGTCCGAGGGCACCCGCTCCCGCGCGTCGATGCCGAGCCCGGAGCCCGCGGTGTCGGTCCCGCCGTCTGCCACAGCACCTCGGTGCCGGGCGGCACGATCGGGACGAGTCGGTCCAGGAGCCGCCGGAATCCGTAGTCCGCCTGGGTGCCCAGGCTGACCACCATCGACCGGATCGGGCGCGGCGGCGCGAGCGCGGTGTCGTACAGCTCCCACGGCGAGGCGAGGTACTGCCAGTGCCCGCGGGTCAGTGCGCTGGACTGGCTGAAGGTCGTGACGCCCGGCACGATCGCCAGGGCCCGGCCGGACAGGGACGGCTTGTCGTAGCGCGTGGCGCTCTCGATGTAGACCGTCTCGATCCTCCGCGCGCGGGCCTGCGGCAGCACCGCGAGCGCCAGCGCCGCGCCGGTGCTCACGACGAGGGACACGTCGTGGTCGCGGAAGAGGCGGCGGCACGCCACGGTGTTGCGCGCCAGCGCCCGGGTGTCGCGGGGCGGGCAGGGCAAGGCCCAGTGCACCCGCTCCCCCGCCAGCAGCGACTCGGTCTGCGCGGTCCGCGGCGTCACCCACACGACGTCCTCCCCCACACCTAGGCGGGGCCGAAGCGTGTGCAGCTGCATCAGGTGGCCGCCGTCGTTGGCGACGAGCAAGGTGGTCATTCCTCGCCCCTCGCCACGTGCCCCTCGACCGCGCCGGCAAGGACGTCGACGACGCGCTCCTGCATCGTCTCGGTGAGGTGCGGGTACATCGGCAGCGACAGGATCTCGCCGGCCGCGGCCTCGGCGACGGGTGCGGTGCCCGGACGCAAGCCCAGGTGGGCGTAGGCCCCGGTGAGGTGCACCGGGTAGGGGTAGTGGATCGCCCGACGCCCACACCGGCCCGACAGAGCTCGGCCAGGACCCGGTCCCGGTCGTGCGACCCGGACGACGTAGAGGTGCCACACGTGCTGACCCTCGGCACCCAGCAGCGGGCATCGTACGGCGGGCAGGTCGGCGAGCAGCTCGTCGTAGCGGGCGGCCGCACGCGCCGCGGCTCGTTCCACTTCTCGAGCCGGTCGAGCTTGGCCCGCAGGTAGACGGCCTGGATGGTGTCGAGACGGGAGTTCATGCCCGATGACGTCGTGGACGTAGCGGACCGAGGAGCCGTGGTTGCGCAGCGGCGCAGCTCGGCCGGCGATCGTGGCGTCGTTGGTCGTGACCGCGCCCGCGTCGCCGGCTGCGCCGAGGTTCTTGCCGGGGTAGAAGCTCGTCGCCGCGACCGAGCCCGAGCGCACCGGCACCTCGCCCGCCGGTCGACGCGCTCCCTGCGACTGGGCGGCGTCCTCGACGAGCGAGCACGCCGGGCGCGTCGCAGATCGCGCCGAGTCGCTCCATCGGGGCGGTCTGGCCGAACAGGTGCACGGCGCACGACGGCCTGCGTGCGGTCGGTGATGGCCGCCTCGACTGCGTCGGGGTCGATCAGGAGCCGGTCGTCGTCGACGTCCACGGCACCGGCACCGCGCCGATGCGCGAGACCGCCTCGGCCGTCGCGACGAACGTGTTGGCCGGGATGACCACCTCGTCCGCCCGACCCGACCCCGGCGGCACGCAGGGCGAGCTCGAGGGCGTCGGTGCCGTTGGCGACCCCGACACAGTGGTCGACGCCGACGAACTCGGCGTACTGCTGCTCGAAGTCGGCCACGGGCGGCCCGTCGACGAATGCGGTGGTGGCGAAGACCGCCGCGATGCCCGCCTCCACCTCGGCGGCGATCTCGGCGTGCTGCGACGCGAGGTCGACGAAGGGGATCTGGGTGCTCATGCATGGACTCCTGTCCGGATCGGGCGGGCAGGGACGCCTACCCAGGTCTCTCCTGCGGGTACGTCGTCGAGGACGGCCGAACCCATCCCGACGGTCGCGCCGGCGCCGACGTGCACGCCCTCGCGCACGGAGGCGTTCATCCCGATGTAGGCCGCCTCGCCGATGTGCACGTTGCCCCCGAGCGAGACGCCGGCGCAGAGGGTGGCGTAGTCGGCGACCGTGCAACCGTGGGTGAGCGTCACCTGGGGCATCAGCACGACGTGCCGACCGACCTCGACGTCCGCGGTGAGCACCACGCCGTCGAGCGCGATCGAGCCGGTAGCGATCGAGCAGCCGCCCGGGAGCACCACGCGCGGGTGGATGAGCGAGGTGTAGCGGTCGTCGTCGACGCCGAGCATCTCCAGGCGGACGGCCACCTGTCGACGGAGCCAGCCCTTGCCCAGGGTGAGCACCACCTCGTGGTCGACGACGTCGGTGACGAGATCGACCGACCCGAGGACGGGCACGAGTCCGTGGAGGGTTCCCCACGTCGCGGGGTCGTCGTCAACGATGCTCATCGGGCCCGAGTGACGCATCAGCACGGCTACCGCGGTCGCTTCGCGGGCCAGGCCGCTGGCACCGACGAGCAACAGGCCGGTCACGGTCGCCACGCAGTGCGGAGGGCCTCGCAGACACGGGCCTGCTCGGAGTCGGTCATCTGGTGGAACATCGGCAGGATCAGCGTGCGGTCGTTGAGCCGCTCCGTGACCGGCAGCGGCCCGTGCGTCCGATGGGAGTGCGCCGGCTGGCGGTGGGCCGCCATGATGCCGCGCCGCGCGGAGATGCCCGCCTCGGCCAGGTGCACCATCAGCTCCTCGCGGTCGAGGGGGTGCTCCTCCAGCACCTCGAGCCAGCAGGACTGGAAGTTGGTCGTGCCCCAGGCGGGGTCGGCGACCATGCGCAGACCGGGCAGCTCGCCCACCACCTGCGCGTAGGTCGCAGCGAGCTCGCGCCGACGGGCCACCATCGCGGGGAGCCGGCCGAGCTGCACCAGGCCCACGGCGGCCTGCAGGTCGGTCATCCGGAAGTTGAAGCCGACCTCGGCGTAGCGACTCCGGCGGCGCCAGCACGCTCGCGTGACGGTCGGCGGCGGACAGGCTCATCGCGTGCTCGCGCAGGCGCCCGGCACGCTCGGCCCAGTCCGACCGGGTCGTGGTCAGCATGCCGCCCTCGCCCGTGGTCAGCAGCTTGCGCGGGTGGAAGGACCACGCGGCGATCTCGGCGCCAGCACCGACCGGCCGATCGTACGCGGTGGACCCGGCTGCGCACGCAGCGTCCTCGATCACGGTGATGCCGAGTGGGTCGCACCAGGCCCGGATGGCCCGCAGGTCGAGCGGCACGCCTCCCTGGTCCACGGCGATCACCGCGCGCGTGCGCGTGGTGACCGCCGTGGCGATCGTGGCGGGCGTGAGGTTGCCCGTCGTCGGGTCGACGTCGGCGAAGACCGGCGTGGCGCCGACGTAGGTCGGGGCGTTGGCGGTGGCCACGAAGGAGAACGACGGCACGATGACCTCGTCGCCCGGACCGATGCCGGTGACGACGAGTGCGAGGTGGAGGGCGGTGGTGCAGTTGCTCACCGCCACCGCGTGCGGCACCTGCTGGGACTCGGCGAACGCCTTCTCGAACTCCGCCACGCGAGGCCCCTGCGCCACCCAGCCCGAGCGCAGCACCTCCGAGACGGCGGCGACCTCCTCCTCACCGAGCCAGGGCTGCATCACGTTGATGCGGGTGAGCGACTCGTCCACGACGCTCATGCCGACGCTCCCGTCAGCACGCGGCCGGCAGCGATCTCCTCGCGCAGCGGACGCCACCACTCGACGAGTGCGCGCAGGCCCTCGTCCAGCCCGACCTCGGCGGTGAAGCCCAGGTCACGCTCGGCAGCCGCGGTGTCCGCCAGACGCCGTACGACGCCGTTGACCCCGCGCTCGGGACCGTGCTCGACCGGCAGGTCGGAGCCCATGACCCGCAGCAGCGTCTGGGCCAGCCCGAGCAGGCTGGTCTCCTCGCCCCGGGCGACGTTGTAGACGCCCTCCACGAAGGGCGACGTGGCTGCAAGCACGTTGGCCCGCGCGATGTCGGTGGTGAAGACGAAGTCCATGGTCTGCAGGCCGTCGCCGAAGATCAGCGGCGGGAGTCCGTCCTCGATCCGTTCCATCCACCGGACCAGGACCTCGGTGTAGAGGCCGTGCACGTCCATCCGCGGGCCGTAGACGTTGAAGTAGCGCAGCGCGACGTAGTCGAGGCCCTTCATGGCACGGAAGCTGCGCAGCATGCCCTCGTTGAAGGTCTTGGCGGCGCCGTAGAACGTGTCGTTGTCGTAGGGGTGCTGGTCCTCGGAGGTCGGGAACTGCTCGGCCAGGCCGTAGACGGAGGCGGACGACGCTGCCACGACCTTGGCCACCTTCACCTCGGAGGCCGCCTCGATGACGTTGAAGGTCCCGTCGACGAGCACCTCCAGCGCGAGCCTGGGCTCCTCCGCACACTGGGTGATCCGGATGGCGGCCTGGTGGAAGACCAGGTCGCACCCACGGGTCAGGTCGTGGACGAGGTCGCGGTCGCGGATGTCGCCACGGACCAGGTCGACACCACCGCGTGCCAGTGCGTCCTCGAGGTTGGCCTCGCGTCCGCGGACCAGGTTGTCGAGGACCCGGACGTGCGAGACACCGGCGTCGAGGAGCTGGTCGACGAGCGTCGATCCGATCGTGCCGGCACCGCCGGTGACCAGCACGGTGGCCCCGGAGAGCGTCGTCATCGCACGACCTCCATGACCCGCTCGGTCGCTGCCTGCCGCGGCACCGGTGGCAACGTGGTCGATCTCCCCGCGTTTTCGGCGAGCCGCTGCGAAGCCTGCTCCAGCACCTCGAGCACCCGCAGCCCGGAGCGGCCGTCGGTGAGCGCCGGACGTCCCTCGTGGATCGCGGCAGCGAACTCCCCCACCATCGAGCCCAGCGCCTCGCGCTCGGGCAGGGCCGGCGACCAGGTGTCGCCGAGGCGGTAGGAGACCGTCGAGGCTGCGCGGTCCGAGCCGCCGACCGACGTGCGGGCCAGGTCGACGCCACGGTCGAAGACGCTGAGCCGCTGTTGCGGGTTGAGGTCGTCCCAGACGAGGGTGCGACGGGAGCCGCCGATCACCATCTGGCGGATCTTGGTCGGGCTGAGCCAGTTGACGTGCACGTGGGCCAGCCCGTCGTCCGGCAGCGGGAGGGTGAGGTGGCCGACGCAGGCCCGCCCGGCGCCGATCGGGTCGGCGCCCGTGGCGCCGATGCCTGTGGTGGGCAGGCCCGCAGGCAGCACGAAGTCGAGGATCGCCAGGTCGTGCGGGGCGAGGTCCCACAGGACGTCGATGTCCGGCTGGATGAGGCCGAGGTTGATGCGCACCGAGTCGATGAAGTGCACCTGCCCCAGCTCGCCGCTGACCACCAGGTCACGCATCTTCTGCACGACCGGCGTGTAGCAGTAGGTGTGGTCGGTCATCAGGACGAGCCCCCGCTGGTCGGCCAGGTCGACCATCGCCTGACCCCGGGCGACGCTGTCGGCCAGCGGCTTCTCCACGAGCACGTGCTTGCCAGCGCGGAGCGCATCCAGCGCGAGCCCGTGGTGCGTACGTGCCGGCGTGGCGATGGCGACCGCGTGGATGTCGGGGTCGTCCAGCACCCGCTCGAGGCTGTCGGTGACGTCGACGTGCGGACCCGCCACCTTCCGCGCCCGGTCGAGGTCGAGGTCGCAGACCATCTTCAGGTCCCACTCCGACGAGCCGCCGAAGTTGCGGACCAGGTTGGGTCCCCAGTAGCCGGCGCCGATGACGGCGATACCCAGGTTGGTGCTCATCGAGCTTCCTCCAGTCGTCCATCGAGCTCTTCGTAGACCTCGCCCGAGACCGGGCAGATCCATCGGTCACCGGTGTCGGCGACGAGCGGTACGCCGCTGCGCCCGACCCACCCGACCCTGCGGGCGGGGGTCCCGACGACGAGGGCGTGGTCCGGCACGTCCCGGGTCACGACGGCCCCGGCCCCGACGCTCGCCCAGCGTCCGATGGTGACGGGCGCCACACAGACTGCGCGCGCACCGATGGAGGCTCCCGCACGGACGGTCACGCCGACCGCCTCCCAGTCCTCGGCACCCTTGCGGCGGCCGTCGGGAGTCACCGCCCGGGGATAGGTGTCGTTGGTGAGCACCACGGCCGGCCCGATGAAGACGCCGTCCTCGAGGACCGCCGGCTCATAGACCAGGGCCTGGTTCTGCACCTTGCAGCGCTCCCCGAGCCGGGCACCAGGGCCGACGTAGACACCGCGCCCCAGGATCGTGTCGGCCCCGACCTCGGCGCCGGCGCGAACCACGGACTGGTCCCACACCTGCGCGCCGGGACCGATGCGGGCACCGTCCTCGACGGTGGCGGTGGGAGCGATGACGGTGTCCGCTCTCCGCGGGGCCTTCGGGCTGGACAGGGCAGTCATGAGCGTGAGCTTTCGTCTCGTTGCCAGGTGGTCAGGTCCCCCGACCGCAGGGCCTGTCGAGCGCCGATCAGGCCGGCGACGTGGACGACCAGGAACACCGGCAGCCGAAGAGCGAGGCCGGGTCGGACGACGGCCAGGCCCAGGAGGGTGCGAACGCTGGTGCGCGAGGCCGGACGGCGGACGCCGAGCTGCCCGGCCTGGGCGTTGCCCGTGGCGATCCGGATCCGGCGACGGACCAGGTCACGGACGGTGCGCGGAGGTCGGACGACGGCCACGGCGCCAGGGACGACGCGGCGCTCCTCGCGGCTGAACGAGTCGGACATGCCGAGGTCGTCGCTCATCATCCGTGGCAGCGCGGTGACCCGCGCCTGGGCCTGCTCGGACAGCACGACCACACCGCGGCCGAAGAGCCCCGACTCCACCTGCGGCAGCGACTCCCAGACGTCGTAGTACCAGCGCACCCAGCGCGAGCAGCCGGTGCGAGGCACGTCGCGCCTGGGGGCTGTCGCGAGGACGTGGTCACGAGTGATCGGCTCCAGCAGCTGCATCACGTCGCGTCCGTTGAGCTCGATGTCGGCGTCGAGGTGCACCCGCGGGAACACGTCCGTGGCGGCGTTGCCCACCCGGACGGCCTCGGCCTTCGAGGGCTGCGGGATCTCGATGACGCGCGCGCAGCGGGTCCACCCGCCGCGCGACCTCGGCGGTCTGCGTCGGTGCACCCGTTGCACACCACGACCACGTCGAGGTCGTCGTCGTGGGTGCCCTCGCGGAGGGCACGCAGGTTGCGGCCGATGCTCGCAGCTTCGTTGTGCGCAGGAATGATGACGCTCGCGACAGCCATCCCCACTCCCCCAAGTCGAGTGCCAACCGAACGGCTGGCACTGTCAGATCTTGCGGAGCCGGGAGCCCCGCACAGCCCCCGGGAAGACCCTTTCGCCCATTTTGGGGAGTGACTCCGGCTCGTGGTCGAGCGTCATCCGGGCCGCGCCATGGAGAAGGCGATCTCGTGCGAGCGCAGGTTGCGCAACGACAGCACCATGCCGTCCAGCTCGATGACCGACCACCCGTCGTCGACGGCCGTGCCGTCGGCGGTCGTGAGGAGCGCGCGGAAGAGGTTGAGCGGCTGCTTGCGCAGCTCGGCGTGCAGGGTGCCCTCCAGCACCCGGCGCAGGAAGTCGTGCTGGACCGCGGGCCCCGACCCGTAGGCGTACGCGGGGTCGACCCCGTTGTCGCCGGCCAGCCGGACGAACGTCCTCCAGTCGATCGCGACCAGGTGGTCGACGCGCCGGCCCGACCAGTCCTCGACGGCAGCGACGGTTGCGCTGGGTGGCGAGGCGGACGACCACGGGACTGATCCCACTGCTCTGCGGGAGCGACTCCACCCTGGCCGACATCCCGTCCGGCGGTATCTCGATCAGCATCACCGCCTCGACGGACTGCTCACCTGCCAGCCACGGCACGTCGGGGCCGGACCCACCCGGCCGGGTCCCGACCATGAGGATGGTCTGCCCCGGCGCGGGCGCCGGTCGCCCGGCCAGGCCGTCGAAGGCGCCCTCGATGCGGTCCAGCCGGCCGGCCAGGGCCACGTTGACAGCCCGAGCCCGACCAGCAGGCCGAGGACGAGTCCCGACCCGAGCACGCGGCGTACGGCACGACGACGGGAACTCGGCTCCTTTGCCGGTGCGCGCGCAAGGCTCGTCGCCATCGAGGCCCCTCCCCTCACGACCGATGCCCCGACGCTAGGGCGCATCCATCGGATCCTCATGCCCCAAACAGGGGAGTGCCGAGGCATGGCGCGGTCACGAGTTGAAGCGCTGCTGAGTCTTCTCGAGGCCGTCGGTGACCAGCGACTCGACGGCATCGGCGGCATCGCCGACCTGGAAGGGCAGCTCCTTGCGCTCGGTCGTGGAGTAGTTGGACAGCACGAAGTCGGCGACGTCCTGGCGGCCCGGAGGTCGGCCGATGCCCGCTCGCACGCGGTAGAAGTCGCCGGTGGCCAACGAGGAGCGCATGGACTTCAGGCCGTTGTGCCCGTTGTCGCCGCCGCCGAGCTTGACGCGCAGCGTGCCGAAGGCGATGTCGAGCTCGTCGTGGATCGCGATGACGTGGTCGGGCGGGACCTTGTAGAACGTCGCCAGCGCCTTCACCGGTCCGCCGGCCTCGTTCATGTAGCCGCGCCCCTTGGCGAGCACGACCCGCGGACCACCCAGGGACAGACGGCCCTCGACGACGTCGGCGCGTCCGGTCTTGTGCGACCTGAAGGGACTGCCCATCCGCGAGGCCAGCTCCTCGACGACGAGGTAGCCGATGTTGTGGCGGTGACCGGCGTAGGTCGGCCCGGGGTTGCCCAGGCCGACCACCAGCCAGACGTCGTCGCTCATGGCGTCATCCTCCGCCAAGAGGTCACTCCGAGTCGGACTCGGCCTCGATCTTGGCGTCCTCGGCGGCGGCCTCGACCTGGGCCTCGGCGATCTCGGAGTCGGCGACGTCGTGCTCGATGCCGGCCTCGGCCTCGGCCTCCTCCAGCTCGGCCTCGAGGGCCTCGGCGGAGATCTGCTCGGTCACGTTGACGATGAGGAGCTCCTCGTCGGCGAGCAGCGTCGTGCCCGAGGGGAGGTCGAGGTCCTTGGCGAGGATCTGGGTGCCGGCGGCTGCGCCCTCGACGGAGACCTCGAAGAACTCGGGGATGTGGGTGGCCTCGGCCTCGACGGAGACGACCGCGTTCTCGGTGACGACGAGCGTCTCGGGGGCGGCGTCGCCCACGACGTGGATCGGGACGTCGACGGTGACCTTCTCGCCGCGGCGCACGGCCACGAAGTCGAGGTGCTCGATGACGCGACGGATCGGGTCGACCTGGACGTCCTTGGTGAGGGCGAGCTGCTCGGAGCCGTCGATGTCGAGCGCGAGCAGCGCGTTGGCGCCACCGTGCTTGAGGGCCATCATCGTCTGGTGGCCGGGCAGGATCACGTGGATCGGGTCGTTGCCGTGGCCGTAGATGACGGCGGGGATCTTGTTCTCGCGGCGGATGCGGCGGGCGGCACCCTTGCCGAACTCGGTGCGCTGCTCGGTGGCGATCTTCTCGGGGGCAGACATGGTGTTCTCCATCGGTTGGGGCTGGTCCGGTGCGGTCTCGGGGGCCTGGCGTCGGAGACGACGAACGCCGCGCTCCGGATCGTGAGCGCGGCGCAGTGGTGCGGGCCGGCCCAGTCGATCACGGAGCTCCAGGCTTTCGTCTGGCTCCCTCGCCGAGGCAACCCGTGAACTCTAGACCTGATCCGCGACCGCGGGCCAATCGTCGGGAGGTCCCCCTAGTCTGACCGCGTGCCCCTGATGCTGCCCGAGGCCCGCGAACGCGCCATCCTCATCACCGACGTCCAGACCGAGGTCCACCTCGACCTCACCGCCACCGACGCCTTCCTGGTGGAGGCGACGATCTCCTTCGGGTGCACCCGCCCGGGCGCGAGCAGCTTCCTCGAGCTGCGCGGGGCCACGGACGTGACCCTCGACGGGGCGCCGGCGGCGTACGACGACGGGCGCATCGCGCTGCCCGACCTCGGGGCCACCAACACCGTCCGGGTCACGGCGCGGATGCCCTACGTCACCGACGGCGACGGGATGACCGCGACGATCGACCCGGCCGACGGCGAGCGCTACGTCTGCGCCTACACGGCGATGGACATCGCCCAGAAGGTCATCCCCTGCTTCGACCAGCCCGACATCAAGACGACGTTCACGGTGTCGGTGACCGCTCCCGCCCACTGGACCGTCCTCGCCAACGGCGTGCTCGCCGGCCGGGAGGGCGACACGTGGTCCTTCGAGACGACACCGCCGATCTCCTCCTACCTCTTCTTCGTCGCCGGCGGTCCGTGGGTGTCGGTGACGTGGGACGAGCCCTACGCCCCGGCGCCCGGCGGGACGCTGCCCTTCGGCTGGCACGCGCGCGCCTCGCAGGAGCGCGAGCTGCGCCGCGACGCCGACGAGCTCCGGCGGATCACGAGTGCCTGCTTCCAGCACTACACGACGATCTTCGAGCCGCCCTACGCCTTCGGCGACTACCAGCAGCTCTTCTCCCCCGGTCTCAACTGGGGCGCGATGGAGTTCCCCGGTTGCGTGGCCTACCGCGACGAGGTGCTGACCCAGGGCACGCCCACCGAGCTCGAGCGGGAGTGGATCGCCTCGACCATCGCCCACGAGATGGCGCACATGTGGTTCGGCGACCTGGTGACGATGGAGTGGTGGGAGGACTCCTGGCTCAACGAGTCCTTCGCCGACTTCATGGGCTACGACGTCGCCGGCACGGCCGCCGGCTACACCAGCGCCTGGACCTCCGCCGCGATCACCCGCAAGCCCAGCGGCTACCGCGCCGATCGCCGCCGCTCGACCCACCCGGTCGCCGAGGACAGCGAGCTGGTCGTCGACGTCGACACCGCCTTCGCCAACTTCGACATGATCACCTACGCCAAGGGCAACGCCGTCCTCGCGCAGCTCGGCCACTGGCTGGGCCAGGACGACTTCCTCGCGGGGGTCAACCGGCACCTCACTGCCCACGCCTTCGGCAACGCGACGCTGGCCGACTTCCTCGACTCCCTCGACGCCGCGACCGACCTCGACGTACGCGCCTGGGCCGCGTCCTGGTTGCGTTCGACCGGCTTCGACACGCTGGTCGTCACCCGCGATGGAGACACTCCGGTGCTGACTCGCGAGGGCTCGCGCCCCCACCGCCTCAGCGTCTCGGCGTACGACGACGCGATGCGACTGGTCGGCACCCGCGACGTGCACCTCGGCGACGAGCCCGTACGCCTCGAGGAGTTCGCCGGCCGGGTCGTGGTGCCCAATGCCGGCGACGAGACCTTTGCCTCCATCCGTCCCGACGAGCAGTCCTGGGCGACGATCACCGCCGGCCTGTCGTCGGTGGAGTCCTCCCTCACCCGCGCGCTGCTGTGGTGGACCGCGGTCGACCTGGCCGAGTCGCAGGTCATCACCGTCGCCGACCTGGTCGACCTGGCCGATCGCCACCTGCGCCCCGAGCGCCACCCGATCGTGGTCGAGGGCGTGATGAAGGCGCTGCAGACCGTCGTGCGGAGGTACGCCCTGCCCGACGAGGTCGCCGCCCACCTGGCCGTCGTCGCCGACATCGCCCGCGGCGCCGTGGAGTCGGGCGAGCCGACCCTGGCTCCCGGGGCGTCACGCGTCCTGGCGCGGCTGAGCAGCGACGCGGACTTCCTCGCGGGCTGGCTGGGCGAGCCGGACGTCGACCAGGAGGTGCGGTGGGCGGCAGTCCACCGCCTGGCCGAGCTCGGCGACGCCTCGTTCATCGCGCGCGAGGAGGAGGCCGACCGATCGGTCGCCGGCCATCACGCCGCGCTGGCCGCACGGGCCGCCGTACCCACGACGCGAGGCGAAGGCACAGGCCTGGGACCTCCTCATGGGCGGCACGCTCGGCAACCACGAGTTCGACGCCGTCGGCGAAGGATTCTGGGGCTGGGAGCAGGCGGAGCTGGTCGAGCCCTACCTCGCCCGCTACGTGACCGACGGCCTGGCACTGGGACAGCGCTCCGGTCAGGGGATGGGGGACGTGATCGGCGATGCGTTCCCGAGCCTCCCGCTGACCGCGGAGTCCCGCCTGGCGCTGCGCGACACCGTCGCCGCCGCTCTGGCCGGTGACGTCCCGACCGTGCTCGCGCGCTCGTGGAACGACGCCCTCGACGACCTCCAGCGCACCCTGCCTCAGGCGTAGGGGTCGGTGATCTCGCGCAGGGACTCCAGCGACCGGCGCAGCTCGCGCATCCGCCGCGGACCCAGGTGTGCCTCGAACTCCGCCTCGAGCTGCTGCTCCATCTCGCGGGCGCAGGCCTGGGCCGCGCGGCCCCGCTCGGAGATCCGGATCAGTCGCGCCCGTGCGTCGGAGGGATCGGGCACCCGCTCGACGTAGCCGGCCTTCTCGAGCTGGTCGACCAGGAACCCGGCCGTCTGCTTGGTCACCTGCGCGGCCTCCGCCAGGTGGGTGAGTCGACTTCCGCCCTCGTCGATCCGCGCGGCGATCCGCCCCTGGGCGATCGTGGCCTCGAAGCCGTGATCGGCCAGGTGCGTCATGATGCGCGCTTCGGCGTGACGGTGGACGATGAACATGAGGAGCGCGGTGGGTAGCTGCACGGACATCTCCCTTGACAGCATTGGTCAGTCAGGCTGACCATATAGTACGACTCTCTGACTACCGCGGAGCGCAGGCGATGGACAAGGCCACGATCTGGCAGCACATCCACGAGGAGCGACGCTCCCTGGCCGCGACGCTGGCCGGCCTGGATGCCGATCAGTGGGAGCAGCCGTCCCTCTGCGAGGGCTGGACCGTCAAGGAGGTCGCCGCCCACGTCATCGAGCACCCGCAGATCGGCTGGGCGCAGATGCCGGCGATGGTCGCCCGCAACCTCGGGCACGGCTACAACGCGATGATCTTCCGGGAGGTCAAACGGCTGGGTGAGCGATCGACCAGGGAGTCGGTCCTCGCCGACTTCCAGACGTACGACTCCTCCACCCGCAAGGTGCCCACCACGACCTCTGTCGAGCCGCTCGTCGACGCGCTCGTGCACCACCAGGACGTCGTCCGGCCGCTGGGCCTGCGACACGAGATGGCGCCGGAGGCCGCGGCCGTTGCCGCGGACCGGTGCCGGGCGCTGGCGTTCCTGATGGGGTCTCGTGGTGTCGTGAAGGGCGCCCGCATGGTCGCCACCGACATCGACTGGTCGCGGGGTCGCGGCCCGACGCTCACCGGCCCCATGCAGGAGCTGCTGATGGTGTGCGCCGGCCGCGCGCGCGTAGCCGAGGGACTCAGCGGTGAGGGGACGGAGCTGCTCCCTGCTCAGGCGTGACCGTCGAACATCGAGGTCACCGAGCCGTCCTCGAAGACCTCGCGGATCGCGCGCGCGATGAGCGGGGCGATCGAGAGCGTGGTCAGCTTGTCGAACTGCTTCTCGGCCGGGACCGGGAGCGTGTTGGTGACGACGACCTCGAGGGCGGAGGAGTTCTTGAGCCGGTCGACGGCCGGGTCGCTGAGGATCGGGTGGGTCGCGGCGATGATGACGCCCGCGGCACCGGCCTCCATGCAGGCCTCGGCCGCCTTCACGATCGTGCCACCGGTGTCGATCATGTCGTCGGTGAGGATGCAGATCTTGCCCCTGACCTCACCCACGACGCGGTTGGCGACGACCTCGTTGGCGACGTCGGTGCGTCGGGACTTGTGGATGAACGCCAGCGGTACGCCACCGAGGCGGGCCGACCAGCGCTCGGCGACCTTGATCCGGCCGGCGTCGGGCGAGACGACGGCGAGCTCCTGGTCGCCGTACTTCTCCTTGACGTAGTCGGTCAGGATCGGCAGTGCCATCAGGTGGTCGACGGGCCCGTCGAAGAAGCCCTGGATCTGGTCGGCGTGCAGGTCGACGGTGATCAGCCGGTCGGCACCGGCCGTCTTGAAGAGGTCGGCGACCAGGCGCGCGGAGATCGGCTCACGGCCCCGGTGCTTCTTGTCCTGGCGCGCGTAGCCGTAGAACGGCATCACCACCGTGATCCGCTTGGCGCTCGCCCGCTTGAGGGCGTCCACCATGATCAGGTGCTCCATGATCCACTCGTTGATCGGAGCCGTGTGGCTCTGGATCACGAAGGCGTCGCAGCCGCGGACGGACTCCTCGTAGCGGACGTAGAGCTCGCCGTTGGCGAAGGCGTAGGCGTTCTGCGGGACCAGCCCGCACTCGAGGAGCTCGACGACCTCGTGGGACAGGTCGGGGTGCGCCCGGCCACTGAAGACCATCAGGTTCTTCTCGGTGGTCCGCTTCATTCCGGTCACGCGACAAGACTCCTCGACTGGGCTGGTCGATCTGGTGTGGAAGGTCTGGTCAGGATTCTGTCTCACCCGGGTTCGCTTGCCCACCCCCGGGTCGGTCGTCCTCCGTCGCGTGCTGTTCACGCGCCGCCCTGGCCGCCTCGGCCTGCGCGGTGCCGTCACGACGTGACTCGGTCCACCCCTCGAGATTGCGCTGCGGTGAGCTGCTGACGGCCAGCGCGCCCGACGGCACGTTGCGTCGTACGACGGTGCCACCCGCGGTGCCCGCGCCGTCGCCGATCGAGACCGGGGCGACGAAGGTGTTGTTGGAGCCGGTCTTCGCGTGGCGCCCGATGGTCGTGCGGTGCTTCGCGACCCCGTCGTAGTTGGCGAAGATGGTGCCGGCGCCGATGTTGGCACCCTCCCCGATCTCGGCGTCGCCGACGTAGGACAGGTGCGGGACCTTGGCGCCGTCGCCGATCTGCGAGTTCTTGGTCTCCACGAACGTGCCGATCTTGCCGGCGATGCCGAGCCGGGTGCCGGGACGGAGGTAGGCGAAGGGGCCGACGGTGGCCCGGTCACCGATGATCGCCAGCTCGCCGTGGGTGCGCACGACCCGCGCGCCGGCACCGACCTCGCAGTCCTTCAGCGTCGTGTCCGGACCGATCACCGCGTCCTCGCCGATCACGGTCGCCCCCAGCAGCTGGGTGCCGGGCAGGATGGTCGCGTCGGGCTCGATGACCACGTCGGCCTCGATCCAGGTGGTGGCGGGGTCCATGACCGTCACGCCGTCCTTCATCCAGCGGGTGACGATGCGACGGTTGAGCTCCTTGCCGAGCTCGGCGAGCTGGGCGCGGTCGTTGGCGCCCTCGGTCTGCGCGACGTCGTCGATCAGGTGCGCGCCGACGGTGAGGCCGTCCTCGCGGGCGAGGTGGACGGCGTCGGTGAGGTAGTACTCCCCCTTGGCGTTGTCGTTGGTGATCCGCGGCAGCGCGCTGATCAGGAACTCCGCGTCGAAGGCGAGGATCCCGGAGTTGATCTCGTCGATCTCGCGCTGCGCGGGCGTCGCCTCCTTCTCCTCCACGATCGCCTCGACGTCGCCCTCGTCGTTGCGCACGATCCGGCCGTAGCCGAACGGGTTCGGCCACGCGACCGCTCAGGATGCTGACCGCGCGCTGGGCGGCCTCGTGCTCGTCGGCGAACGCACGCAGCGAGTCGCCCTCCAGCAGCGGCGTGTCGCCGGCCGCCACGATGACCGTGCCGGTCGTGGTGCCGGCGGCCTCCATCGCGATGCGTACGGCGTGCCCGGTCCCGTCCTGCGTCTCCTGGATCGCCAGCACCGCGGTCGGCACCATCTCCATGATGTGCGGTCCGACCTGCTCGCGCTGGTGTCCGATGACCGCGACGACCCGGGTCGGCTCCACGGCCTGCACGGCCCGCAGGACGTGGCCGATCATGCTGCGCCCGGCGATGGGGTGGAGCACCTTCATGGTCTTCGACTTCATGCGGGTGCCGCCGCCGGCGGCGAGGACGATGACGGTGAGGTTGTCCATGGCCGCAGTCTGTCACTGCCCCGCGACGGGCTCACGGGCCTGTGGTCGAATGACGGCGACCGGCACCCGGTCAGGACGAGGAGCCGCGCATGAAGGACCTGGCCGACAAGGTCGCCGCCGTCACCGGAGCGGGCTCCGGCATCGGCCGCGCGCTGGCCCTGGAGCTGGCTGCCCAGGGCTGCCACCTCGCGCTGTCCGACGTCGACGCCGACGGTCTCGCCGAGACCGAGCGGCTGCTCGCCGGCCGGGCTCGCGGTCTCACCACGGCGGTGGTCGACGTCGCCGACGAGGCAGCCGTCACCGCCTGGGCCGACGCCGTCGTCGCCGACCACGGGCGCGCGAACCTCGTCTTCAACAACGCCGGCGTCGCGCTGTCGGGCACCGTCGCGTCGCTCTCCACCGAGGACTACCGCTGGATCATGGGCGTGAACTTCTGGGGCGTCGTCCACGGCACCAAGGCGTTCCTCCCCCACCTCGAGGCCTCGGGCGCGGGACACGTGGTCAACATCTCGAGCGTCTTCGGCCTCACCTCGCAGCCGCTGATGAGCGGCTACAACGCCAGCAAGTTCGCCGTACGCGGCTTCACCGAGTCCTTGCGGCAGGACCTCGAGCTCACCGGCTCGTGCGTCAGCGCCACCTGCGTGCACCCCGGCGGGGTCAAGACCAACATCGCTCGATCGGCGCGGGTGGACGCCAGCGTCGCCAGTCGCCACGGGCCAGCCGTCCGACGCCGCGACGAGGGAGCTCGAGAAGGCGTTCATCACCACTCCCGCCAAGGCCGCCGAGGTGATCGTCGAGGCGGTGCAGAAGAACAAGCGGCGGGTGCTCGTCGGCCCCGACGCCCGGGTCTTCGACGCGATGGCACGCCTCGCGCCCGCTGGCTACCAGCGGCTCATCACCGGTGTCGTCCGTTCGCGGGGCGCCAGGTGAGCCGGCGTACGACGCTCGGCGCCCGAACGCTCGCAGCGGTGACCCGCGGCGAGGCGAAGGCGTACGGCCTCCGCGAGCGCCGGGTCGACGTCGGTGACGCCGCGCTGTCCGTCCTCGAGGGCGGTCCGGCCCATGCACCGGCGGTGGTGCTGCTCCACGGCTACTCCGCGGACCGGGTCGTGTGGATGCGCTTCGCCAGGCACCTGCTGCGTGACCACCGCGTCGTGGTGCCCGACCTCGCCGGCCACGGCGCGTCGGGCTTCACGACGGGGACGGGCTTCTCGGCTCCGGCCCAGGCCGAACGTGTGGTTGCCCTGATGGACCGCTTCGACATCGACCGAGCGCACGTCGCCGGCAACTCGATGGGCGGCTTCGTCGCGGCGACGCTCGCGCTGGCGCACCCCGACCGGGTGACCTCGCTGCTGCTCAGCGATGCGGTCGGCGTCGCCTCACCGGAGCCGAGCGAGGCCGAGCTGGTGATCCGCCACGGGCGGCAACCCGTTCCTGCTCGACGACGTGGCCGCCTTCCCGGCGTTCTACGCGATGACGATGGCCCGCCCGCCCTTCGTGCCGGGCTTCGTCAGGGCGGCCCTCGCCGAGGACTTCGTCTCCCGCCGCCACCAGCTCGCGGAGATCTTCCAGGACTTCTACGGCGTGGCCACGCTGGACGAGCGGCTCGGCGAGATCACCGTGCCGACGCTCGTCATGTGGGGCGAGCAGGACCGGCTCGTCCATCCCAGCACCGCTCGGGTGTGGAGCCACGGGATCCCCGGCGCGCGCACGGTCAGCTACCCCGAGGCCGGGCACATGCCGATGCTCGAGGTGCCACGACGCAGCGCGACCGACTACCGCGCGTTCCTGGCCAGGGTCAGCGTCGCGACCTCCTCCCCACCCGTCAACGCGCGTCCCGGGGCCGGGGCAGTGTGACGGGGAGGCCCACCCGGATCTCGACACCCGGTGCGGCGCGGCGGGCCACCGCCAGGGCCTCGTCCATGTGTCGGATCATGAGCGCCCTGGCTGCGTGGTCGCTCTCGGCCACGACGGGCTCGACGAGCTCCACGGCGCGGTCGGAGTCGTGAGCACGTCGAGCCGCGTCTCGCACGCGGTCCTCGAGATCCGGGACGTCCTCGATCACGACACGGACGGGGTCGGGTGGGCTGGGGCCTGGCGGGTGTCTCATCACAATCTCCTCGTGTCTACCACCTACCAGTCTCGCCGCACCAGTGAGTGCCCAACAGGGTCCTGGTGCCCCGGCTCGTGACGTTCTTGCTGTCAGTCCTCGGCGGTGAGGACGACGTCCGCGTGGTCGAGCGGTCGCTCGGTCCGCTCGTAGTCGTGGCCCTCGGGGATCCACTTGGTGTCCCACAGGTCGAGCTCCGCCTGGTCGTCCCCCTGCAGCAGGTTGCGCGCCTTGGCCCGTCGGCCGGCGGCGTCCGGGTCGAGGTCGATCCACACCGTGAGGTCGAACCAGTCGCGCGTGCGGTCGTGGATCAGCCGGATGCCCTCGACGATGAGGACGGCCGGCATCGGGTGGTCCTCGACGCCGGTCTCCCCCGTCCACCAGCGGTAGTCGAACCGCAGCCGCTCCGGCGGCGGGTCGCGCCGTACGCCGGTCACCAGGGATGCGATGAGGGGCCAGTCGTGCTGCTCCCACATGCCGGCCCCAGGGCCCGCACGTGGTGGCGTAGAAGCAGTCCGTCGGGACGACCTGGTCGGGCTCGAGGCCCAGGTCGGCGCCGAGCCGGGTGGCCAGGGTCGACTTGCCTGATCCGCCGTGGCCGGTGATGCCGACGACCGGGACCCGGTCCGTCGTGGCGATCAGGTCGCGCACGCGCGCCAGCAGGTCGTCGTACGTCGTCGGGTTCGGCATCGCGTGCCATGTTCGCAGCCCGAGGCTCGCTGGAGCGAGCAGCTCTCAGTGGGATGCCCGGTCCGTGCGCCGACGTGGCGCTGTCAGTTCAGTCGCGCGTACGCCACGGCCAGCGCCGTGGCGACCGAGAGCCACAGCGCGTACGGCGCCAGGACCAGACCTGCCCAGACCTCAGTCTGGAAGACCGACGAGGAGCACCCACGTGAGCACGGTCGCCCCCGCCAGGCAGGCGGCCGCCGCCCCGAGCAGGTGGGGGACGTAGAACAGCCAGGCCCAGCCGAGCGCCAGCACCACGGAGCCCGCCAGCACACCTGTGGCGGTCCACGCGACGTCGGTCGGAGACGTACGGACGGCAGTCACGCCGACGAGGAGCAGCAGGGCGAAGTTCAGCGGCCACATCACGGCGAACACCACGTCGGGCGGCTGGAAGAACGGCCGCCGGAGCTCGGCGTACCAGCCCCGGTCGTGCCCGTTCCAGACGTTGGCGAGCGCCGCGAACACCACCACGAGCGCGCACCACGCCAGGGTCGGCAGCCAGGCCGTCACGCGTCGCCGGCCTCTGCAGCCGCGAGGTGCCGGCGCAGCACGACTGCCAGCGCATCCACCGAACCCGCCATCTCGTCCAGCTCGGCCGCGGCGACCAGCCCGCGCCAGACGTCGTCGTCACGCCCGAGGACCACCGGCGCTCCCGCGGCGGCAACGGCCGGGGCGAGACCGCCGTCGAGCTCGTTGAGGTGGAGGAGCCGTATAGGGACGGGCAGGCTCGCCGCCATCCGGTCCCACTCAGCCTTGCGACGCAGCGGCGAGTGGGTGATGTCGCACAGCCCGCAGTGCCTGGTGCCGCGCAGCTTGCCCCACAGGTAGGCCAGCTCGCCGGGCAGGCCGCCGTCCGCGTCGTAGACGCCCACGAGCTCGGAGATGGCCATGCGCGGAACGCTAGTGGGTGCTGGCCGGACCAGCTCCCCGGGATGGAGTCGAACCATCGTCGCTAGTCCTGATTCAAAGTCAGGCGGGCCCTGCCGGCAGACCAACCGGGGAATGTGAGGCGCAAGCCTAGGGCTGCCGCAGGATCTTCACCGAGACCCGGCCACACGCCTCGGGGACCTCCGTGATGCTCCCGGCAGGCCGATCTTCACCGAACCCCCACACGCCTCGGGGACTCCCTGATGCTCCCGGAGGGCGGACCGCTAGCGTGGCAGTCGTGACGGGGAAACCATCGGCCAGGCGCAGGTCATCGCGACCGCGGGCCTCACCAAGCACTACGGAACGGTCCATGCGCTGACCGACCTGACCGTGACCGTCGGCGACGGCGTCACCGGGCTGGTCGGTGCGAACGGCGCCGGCAAGTCGACGCTCATCAAGATCCTGCTGGGCCTGCTGGAGCCGACGAGCGGCCAGGCGAGCGTGCTGGGCCACGACATCGAGCACGCGAGCCAGGACATCCGCCGGCTGGTCGGCTACATGCCCGAGCACGACTGCCTGCCGCCCGACGTCAGCGCGAGCGACTTCGTCGTACACATGGCCCGCATGTCCGGCCTGGGCGCCTCCGTCGGCCCGCGAGCGCGCCGCCGACGTGCTGCGCCACGTGGGCCTGGAGGAGGAGCGCTACCGCCCGATGGGTGGCTACTCCACGGGCATGAAGCAGCGCGCCAAGCTCGCGCAGGCACTGGTCCACGACCCCCGGCTGGTCTTCCTCGACGAGCCCACCAACGGCCTCGACCCTGCCGCGCGCAACGACATGCTGCGGCTGGTGCAGCGCATCGGCAGCGAGTTCGGCATCGCCGTCCTCGTCACCTCCCACCTCCTCGGCGAGCTCGAGCAGGTCAGCGACCACGTGATCGTGCTCGACGGCGGCCACCTGCTGCGGTCGAGCGCGACGGGAGAGTTCCTGGAGCGCACCGGCAGCCTGCTCGTCGAGGTCATCGGCACGGCGACCGAGCGCGACCGCCTCGGCGAGGCCCTCGCCAAGCGGGGCCTCTCGTGTCGCCCGCGCGGCGCGATGGTCGCGGTCGACCCACCTCCGCCGGAGCTCGCCGGCGAGGGGGCAGCCCACGACATCATCCGTGACGTCGCCGCGGAGCTCGGCCTCGGCCTGATGCGGCTCCAGCCCGACCGCCGTCACCTCGAGGACGTCTTCCTGGACGGAGGCGCACATGTCTGACGTCCCACGCTCCGGTGTCATCCACGACCTGGGCTACCGCCACTACGACGGCCGCCGCGACGGCACCGGCACCATCGCCCTCACCCTGTTCACGACCGGCCTGCGCCACGTCTACGGCCTGGGCCGCTCGGGCAAGTCGAAGATCCTGCCGTTCCTCCTGCTCGGCATGTCGGCCCTCCCCGCCCTGATCGTCGTGGGCGTGGTGGTGCTGACCGGGTTGTCGGAGCTGCCGATCACCTACGCCGGCTACGTCAACCAGACCCAGCTGCTGATCAGCCTCTTCGCCGCCGCCCAGGCACCCGTGCTGTTCTCCCGCGACCTGCGGCACCGCTCGATCGTGCTCTACCTCGCGCGGCCGCTCTCGGCGCCGGTCTTCGCGATCACCCGGTGGCTGTCGCTCACCGTCGTCGATCCTGGCTCTTCACCGCGATCCCGTCGGTGCTGCTCTTCGTCGGCGCCCTGCTCGCCGGTCTCGACGTCAGCGACCAGACGACCGAGCCTGCTCAAGGCGCTCTGCCTGCAGGTGCTGCTCGCCACCATGCTGGCCGGCATCACCGGCCTCATCTCGTCGGTCTCGCTGCGCCGCGGCTTCGCCGTCGTCGGCTCGGTGATGGCGCTGATCGTCCTGTCCGGGGTCGTCACCGCCGTCCAGGGCATCTCCGACGCCGAGGACTCCGACGGGATCGGGGTCGTCGCCGGCCTGTTCTCCCCGTGGTCCCTGCACTCCGGGCTCGCCGACGCGTGGGACGCCGGGGTCAGCGTCTTCACCCCACCCGACGGTGCGTGGGTCCTGGCCTACGTCCTGGTCGGGCTGCTGATCGCCGCGGCCTGCGGCCTCGGCCTGGTCGCCCGCTTCCAGAAGGTGGGTGCCCGATGAGCACGATCGTCCTCGACTCGGTCTCGCGCTGGTTCGGCAACGTCGTCGCGGTCAACGACGTGTCGCTGTCGATCGGTCCGGGAGTCACCGGCCTGCTCGGCCCCAACGGCGCCGGCAAGACCACCCTCATGGCGATGATGGCCGGCTTCCTGGCCCCGTCCGCCGGCGCACGTCACCCTCGACGGCGAGCCGGTGTGGCGCAACACCGACGCCTACCGCCAGATCGGCCTGGTGCCCGAGCGCGAGCTGAGCTTCGGCTACCTCACCGGTCGCCAGTTCGTCCGCGCCAACGCCGACCTGCACCAGCTGCCCGACGCCTCGGGGGCGACGGAGCGGATCCTCGAGGTCGTCGACATGGTCGAGCCGGCTGGACGCCGCCTCGACACCTACTCCAAGGGCATGCGGCAGCGCGTGAAGATCGCCGCCGCGCTGGTCCACGACCCGTCGGTGCTGCTGCTCGACGAGCCGTTCAACGGCGTCGACCCGCGCCAGCGGATGCACCTGATGGAGCTGCTGCGCCGCCTCGGCGACGACGGCCGCACGGTGCTCTTCAGCTCCCACATCCTCGAGGAGGTCGAGCGCCTCGCCCGCCACATCGAGGTCGTCGTCTCCGGACGGCACGCCGCATCGGGCGACTTCGGCGCGATCCGGCGGTTGATGACCGACCGCCCGGTGCAGTACGCCGTCCACTCCAGCGACAACCGCGCGCTCGCGGCCGTCCTGATCGCCCAGCCCTCGGTCCGCGCGGTCAGCCTGCGCGGTGACGGCCTCGACGTCCAGGTCGACGACCTCGGCAGCTTCGCGGTCGGGCTCCCCGGCTGGGCCAGGCAGCACGGACTGACCCTGTTCGAGCTCTCCCCCAGTGACGAGTCACTGGAGAGCGTCTTCGCCTACCTGGTGGCCCGATGATGAACGTGACGATCACCAAGCTCGCCCTGCAGGCACTGCTGGGTCGCCGCCGCTTCTGGCTGCTGCTGGCCTTCCCCATCCTGCTGATCGGACTGGTCGCGCTCATCGCGGGCCTCACCGACGCCGACACCGCCTGGTCGATCCTGCCCGACCTGGGCTACACCGCTCGTGCTGCCGCTCGTCGCGATCCTCGCGGCGTCGTCGGTCCTCGGCCCCGAGGTCGACGACGGCTCGATCGTCTACCTGCTCGCCAAGCCGGTCAGCCGCTACGGCGTGGCGATCAGCAAGTGGGTCGTCGCCCTCGGCGCGACCCTCGCGGCCGGTGCGCTGTCGCTCTACATCGCCGGCCTCGTCACCGACGACGCCACCCGGGCGCTGGCGCTGGCGGTGGCCGCGGTGGTGGCCGGTACGACGTACTCCGCGCTCTTCCTCGCGATCTCCGCCGTCACCCGGCACGCGGTCGTGGCCTCGCTGATGTTCGTGCTGATCTGGGAGGGTCTGCTCGGCAACCTCTTCAGCGGCATCGCCTGGCTCAGCCCCGGCCAGTGGGGCCTGCGGATCGGGCACGAGGTCTCGGACGCGCTGCCCGACCCGGCCAACCTGCCGTGGGCGATCCTCGCCAGCCTCGTCGTGACCGTCGTCGGCGTGTGGTTCGCGGGAGATCGCTTGCGGTCCTTCTCGATGAAGGGCGAGGACTGAGGCGAGCGGGACTAGGCTCGACGACGTGGACCTTCCCGTGATGCCGCCCGTGCAGCCGATGCTGGCCAAGAGCGTCAGCGGAGTGCCCGATCCGGCCAAGCACGGCGGCCTCAGCTTCGAGCCCAAGTGGGACGGCTTCCGCTGCCTGGTCTTCAAGGACGGCGACGAGGTCGAGCTCGCCAGCCGCAACACCAAGCCGCTCACCCGCTACTTCCCCGAGGTCGTCGAGGCCTGCCGCACGCAGCTGCCCGAGCGCATCGTGCTCGACGGCGAGATCTTCGTCGGACTGCAGGGCACGACGGGTGGCGACTGGAGTTCGAGACCCTCCAGGAGCGCATCCACCCCGCCGCCAGCCGCGTGGACAAGCTGTCCGATCGAGACGCCGGCCGGCTTCGTCGCCTTCGACCTGCTCGCGCTGGGCGACACGTCGTACGTCGACCTGCCGTTCGCCGAGCGCCGGGCCGCACTGGTCGAGGCGCTGGCCCACCTCGACGGCGCCGGCCCGTGCTTCCTCACCCGGACCACCGAGGACCCGGCCGAGGCCGAGCGGTGGTTCGAGGAGTTCGAGGGTGCGGGGCTCGACGGGGTGGTCGCCAAGCCGCTGGGGGCGGCGTACGAGCCCAACAAGCGCACCATGCTGAAGATCAAGCACGAGCGCACCGCCGACGTGGTGCTGGCGGGCTACCGCGAGCACAAGACGTCCACGCCGGAGCAGCCGCTGATCGGCTCGCTGCTGCTCGGGCTGCACGACGAGGACGGCGAGCTCCAGCACATCGGGGTCTCGCGCCAGCTTCACGGCGGCCAAGCGGGCCGAGCTGTGGCAGGAGCTCCAGCCGCTGGTGTGCGACATCGCCGACCACCCGTGGGGCAGGTGGAACGAGTTCCTCACGGCCAACCCCGACCGCGTCCCCGGCACCCAGAGCAGGTGGAGCGCGGGCAAGGACCTCGGCTTCACGCGCGCTGCGCCCCGAGCGGGTGCTGGAGGTGAAGTACGACCACATGGAGGGTCGGCGCTTCCGCCACACCGCGCACTTCAAGCGGTGGCGGCCCGACCGCGATCCCGAGAGCTGCGGCTACGACCAGCTCGACGAGCCGGCGGGCTACGACCTCACTAGAATACTGAGCATCGACAGCGGAGGCGCATCATGACCGAGACCGGCGACACCACGCACGACGACACGATCCACGACGGTCGGGGCACCTACGACGTGGTGCTGCTCGTCGAGGAGGCCCTCTCCACCACCGACGCCGCCCAGGTGCGCTCGTTGCACACCGAGATCGAGGACCAGGTCGTCTACCACGTGCTGATCCCCCTGGAGGACGCCGCGGCGCGGATCGAGGCGTCGCTCGGCACGCTCGGCGCGGGCGACCTGATGGCCGCGCCTGCCCTGGCGATGAGCGACGTCGACATCGAGGCGCTGCGCCGCGAGTGCGAGGAGACGTCCTCCTCCGAGCTCAAGCAGACGCCTCGCCGCGATGACCGCCGCCGGCGGGAAGGCCACCGGGTGCGTGACCGCCGAACCCCCGGTCGACGCACTCGCCGCCAAGGTGACGGAGGTGGACGCGCGCGAGGCGATCATCCTGACCCGCCCGCACGTCGTGGCCGAGTTCTTCCACGTCGACTGGACGTCGCGGGCGCGCCGCAAGCTCGGCGTACCGGTGCTCCACCTGATCGGTCACGAGAACTTCGACGAGCAGGCCGGCGGCCGGCGAGGGCATCACCGGCCTCTGAGGTCGGCGGCTACCCGCGCGGGTGGCGGACCCGTCGTACGACGGCGCGGCGCAGGATCGCCGCGGCCTCGCGACCACCGATCTCGGCAGGCGCTCCGGTCCGTCGCGCCCGGGCCAGGTCGCGCCGCAGCGTCTCGATGTTGCCGCGCTGGGCCTCGCGGGCCTCACGACCGGCGAGCACCGCCTCGGCGCGGGTGTGGTCGTAGGTCAGCGCGACGGCGTCGGCGTAGCGGCCCGTGTAGTCGTCGTGGACCTGGTCGAGCCGCTGCTGGGTGTCCTGGTCCTGCGGCGAGGTGGTCAGCACGCCGAGCAGGTGCCACACCTCCTCCGCCATGTCGCGCAGCCAGTCGGGCGTGCGCACGTCGTCCCAGGTGACCTGCGACTTGCGCATCGAGGGCTCGATGAAGTCGTCGACGGCGTGGTGCTCGCTCGACGAGAGGTCGGTGTTGAAGTCGAGCTCGAGCTGCTGCTGCACCGGCGTGAGGGCCGATCGCCAGTCCGCAGCAGGTCGGCGTAGCGCACGAAGGCCCGCTTGCTGCCCCGACCGGCCCGCTCGGTCAGCAACGCCGCGTGCACCCAGCCGGCGACGTTGGACGTCTCCTTGGTCAGGCGCAGGTCCTCGGACTGGCTGGAGAGGTAGGCGATGTCACGCGAGCCGACCACCTCGGCCGGGTGGCGCAGAGCCGTCAGCCAGCGCAGGTCGACGCCGAGCTCGGCCGTCACCTGCTCCCAGACCTGGGCGAACCAGAAGGCGTGCGGGTCCTTGACGACGAGCTGGTCGGCCTCGAGCTGGCCGGACAGCCATGCGTGCAGCTCGGCCGTGGGCACGCCGGACGAGACGTAGGCGGCGACCAGGTCGACGGCAGCGGGGCGGCTGTCGATGTTGAAGAGTGCGAGCTCCCTGAGGTGGCGCTTGTGGAAGTCGATGACCCACTGCGGCTCGTAGAACCCGCGCGGGTTGGTCTCGGACGGCTCGACCTCGGGTTGCGGCACGTGGAGGCCGAGTCGCTTGAGGCTGCCCGCCAGCGAGCTGGTGCCGCTGCGACCGGAACCGGAGACCAGGACCAGTGGGGTGCCCGGCTGCGAGGGGGACGTCGGCATGCCGGTCACCCTATCGGCCGTCGCCCGGGCCCCTAGGATCGTGTCGACCGCCTGCCTGACTGGAACGAGGACGCGTGACTCTGAGCGACCGCTTGGGAGGAAAGGTGCGCAGCGCGATGCGCCGCACCCGCCGTGACGGCCCGCTCGACATCGTCTTCGTGCTCTTCAACGCCGACGGCATGGGCGGCACCGCGCGCTCGGGGATCGCCCAGGCCAACGCCCTGCTCTCCCTCGGCGAGGGCCACCGGGTCCGCATCCTCAGCGTCACCCGGAGCGGCGCGCACACGCACTACCCGCTGACCGACGGCCTGGAGGTCACCTACCTCGTCGACGTACGCGGTGAGCGGCCCACCGCTGTCAGCGGCCAGCCCGCCGACGGAGCTGGCCCACGAGCTGGCGCAGCGCGAGTCGACGCTGGTGCCGCGCAGCTGGGACGCCCTGTTCAACGGGCTCACCGACGCCACCCTGCGCGAGCACCTCGGCAGCGTCGATGCCGACGTCCTCGTGACGACGACGCCCGAGCTGCTCGCCGTCGTCGCCCAGCTCGCCCCCGCCGACGTCGCCCTCGTGCACCAGGAGCACCGCGCCTCCTCGAGCCGGGTCAACGACATGGGGGCACTGCTGGAGTTCGCCCCCCGCGCGGACATCGTCGTCTCGCTGACCGAGTCGATGTCACGCTGGCTCGCCGGTCGCCTCGGCGGAGCTGCTCCCGAGCTCCTCGTGATCCCCAACCCCCTCCCGCAGGAGCCGCAGCCGCGCTCGTCGCTGGACCAGAAGACCTTCGTGACCGCCGGCCGGCTGGCCCCGGAGAAGCAGTTCGAGCACCTCGTCGACGCCTTCTGGCGGATCCGTGACGAGATCCCCGGCTGGACGCTGCGCATCTGGGGCGACGGGCCGCGCGCCGACAACCTGGCCGCCCAGGTCCGCAAGCTCGAGCTGGAGGGCAGGGTCGAGCTGCCCGGCACGACCGCCGACATGACGGCCGAGTGGGCGCGCGCGAGCGTGGCCGTCGCTGGCCTCGCGGGGCGAGGGCTACCCGCTGGTGCTGCAGGAGGCAATGTCGGCAGGTGTGCCTCCCGTCTCCTACGACTGCCCGTCCGGACCGCGCGAGATCATCACGCACGACGTCGACGGGCTGCTCGTCCCGCCCGGCTCCAAGCCGGCGCTGGCCGCAGCCATGCTGCGGATGGCCACCGACAGTGACCTCCGGTCGCGACTGGGTGCCGGCGCGCTCGCGCGCGCGGCGGCGTGGGACGCCACCGACCTCGCCCGGGAGTGGGTGGGCGTCTTCCGCAACGCCGTCGCACGCCGCGCCGACCCGCTCGCCCCGCGCCGGGTGCTCCACGGCCTGCGTCCCGGCCCGATGGGCGACCTGCCCGAGACCTCCTCGGCGGCCGGCGTCACGCCTGCCCAGGCACGTACGACCGCGATGCAGGTGGTGACCACGGCGGCCGCGGCCACCGGCGAGGGCTGGTTCGTCACGCCGGCCCGCGGCCTCGACCCGCACCCGGTGGTCGTCGTGCCGTCGTCGCGTCGTGCCGACTTCCTGACCGCCCTGGCCACCGGCACCGCCCCCGACTGGTTGTCGGTGCGCGACCCTGCCGAGCGCGGCTGGCACGAGCGTCGCGGCACCTTCGCCGCGATGACCGACGACCTCGCGCGGACGCGTACGGCGTCGCTCTTCGTCGAGCCGTGGCCGGTGCGCGGCGGCCACGACGGCCTGCTGGCCGAGGGGTGCGCGGTCGGGGTCCAGTTCTGGGAGGAGTCACCCGACGGCGACCTGCTCGCGCCCGGCCTCAACCGCTACGGCGACCGCGTCCCGGCCGGCTCACCCCGCACGTCCATCGAGGTCGAGGGAGTCAGCGTCCCCACCCTCGAGGTCATGGCGCTGCCGACGGTGGACGACGTCCGCTTCGAGGTCGACGTCGTCTACACGTGGGTCGACGGTGACGACGAGGACTGGCTGGCCGCCCGCGACGAGCGGATCAGCGGCCTGGGCGGGACGCCGAGCGCGCGGGCGGGGGGTGCGTCGCGCTACCGCAGCCGCGACGAGCTGCGCTACTCGATGCGCAGCCTCCACCTCTTCGCGCCGTGGGTGCGGCGCATCCACCTGGTCACCGCGGGGCAGGTCCCGTCGTGGCTCGACACCGGGCACGACCGCATCCGGCTGGTCGACCACCGCGACCTGCTGCCGGCCGAGGCCCTGCCGACGTTCAGCTCGCACGCGATCGAGACGCGGCTGCACGCCGTACCGGACCTCGCCGACCACTTCATCTACGTCAACGACGACGTCTTCCTCGGCCGGCCGCGACGCCCCGAGCACTTCTTCGCACCCGGGGGGCAGTACGCCGCCTTCGTCGCCGACCACCGCGCCGTCGGACTGCCGGGCACCGACGACCGCCCCTACCTCACCGCCGCGCAGAACAACCGGCGCGTGCTCGCCGAGGCCTTCGGCGTCGCGCTGACCAACACGATGATGCACAGCCCGCACCCGCAGCGCCGCTCGGTGCTCGAGGAGATCGTCGAGCGCTTCGGCGAGGAGGTGGGGCGTACGACCCGGGCACCCTTCCGCTCCGAGACCGACCTCTCGCTGCTGTCGTCGTTCGCGCAGAACTACGGCCTGGTCACCGGGCAGGCGTTCCGCGCGAAGGCCCACCACGGCTACGTCGACCTCGGCCACCAGCAGCTGCCGGCCCAGCTCAAGGCGATGATGAAGCGCGACCGCGACTTCTTCTGTGTCGCGGACAACCTGGTCTCGGCCTTCGACGACGAGCGCGCCGACGGGCTGCTCCTCGACTTCCTGAAGGCCTACTTCCCCATCGCGGCGCCCTGGGAGAAGTCCTGAGCGGTGCGCGCTACGTGCCCTCGATCCGGTTGCCCTCGGCGTCCCAGTGCGACTCGACCTTCTTCGACGGCTGCACGCGCGGGGGCTCGCCCGGCATCTTCGGGTGGTCGGGCGGGTAGTTGAGCTCGACGGGGTGCTCCTCCCACAGGTCGAGCAGCGGCTGGAGCGAGTGGTGCACGTCGTCGATGGCGGCCCACGGATCGCCGTCGGAGGCCAGGCGCTCGGGCACGGTGAAGAGGTTGTAGGCCGCCGGCGAGGTGATCGTCGCGAGCTCGTCCCACGACATCGGGGTCGAGACGGGCGCTCCGGCGATCGGGCGCAGCGAGTAGGCCGAGGCGATCGTGCGGTCGCGGGTGTTCTGGTTGAAGTCGACGAAGATCCGCTCCCCGCGCTCCTCCTTCCACCACGCGGTGGTGACGCCGTCGTCGCGCTTCTCGAGCTCACGGCCGAACGCGATGGCCGCGTGGCGTACGTCGCTGAACTCCCAGCGCGGCTCGATCCGCACGTAGATGTGGATGCCGCGGTTGCCGGACGTCTTGGCGAAGCCGGTCATCCCCAGGTCGCCCAGCAGCTCACGAGCGACGCCGGCCACGCGTACGACGTCCGCGAAGGTCGTGCCGGGCTGCGGGTCGAGGTCGATGCGCAGCTCGTCGGGGTGGTCGACGTCTCCGCGACGCACCGGCCACGGGTGGAAGGTCAGCGTCCCCATGTGCGCGCACCACACCGGCACCGCGATCTCGGTCGGGCAGATCTCCTCGGCCGTGCGGCCCGGAGGGAAAGGTGATCTCGACGGACTCGAGGTAGTCGGGAGCCCCCTTGGGGACGCGCTTCTGGTAGAACGCGTCGGCGTTCTTGTCCATCGGGCCGGTGGCGAGCTTCATGCCCTCCCGGACGCCCGACGTCCACCGCTCCAGGGCCGTCGGCCGGTCGCGCAGCGCACGCATCAGACCGTCCTCGACGCTCGGCGAAGTACTCCGCGACCATCAGCTTGGTCACCTCGCGCGGTCGAGTCCGTCGCCTCGTAGATCACCCGCTCGGGGGACGAGATCCTGACGTCGCGCTCCCCCGCCCGGACGTGGGCCTCCGTCGCTTTCGCCATGCCTCGTACGCTAGCCCCATGGCATACGAGGTGGAGAAGACCGACGACGAGTGGCGTGCCGAGCTGAGCCCGGAGGAGTACGCCGTGCTGCGCCAGGCCGGCACCGAGCGGGCGTTCATCGGCGAGTACACCGACACCGAGACCGAGGGCACCTACTCGTGCAAGGCGTGCGGCTCGGAGCTGTTCACGAGCGACACCAAGTTCCACTCCGGGTGCGGCTGGCCGAGCTTCTACCAGCCGATCACCGACACGGTGGAATACATCGAGGACAGCTCCGCGGGCATGAAGCGCGTCGAGGTCCGCTGCGCGACGTGCGGCTCGCACCTGGGCCACGTCTTCCCCGACGGGTTCGGTACGCCGACCGGTGACCGCTTCTGCATCAACTCGATCAGCATCAAGCTCACCGAGAAGTCCTGACGCCGGAGGAGCCTCAGCCCTCGACCGGGACCAGCGCCGACGTGACGGTCACCAGCCCGTCTCCGTACGTCTCGTCCGCCCACGCCTGGATCGAGCCGTCGTCGAAGACGACCTGGGCGTCGATCGAGTCGGCGGCCATCGAGCCGCTCGTCAGCAGCGTCGGCAGCGCTGCCTGGAGCTCCTGACTGATCGTGTTGAGCTCGGCCTCGGTGTGCTCGGCGGTGGTCACGCAGAGCGGTCCGCCCCAGGTCTGGCGCAGCACGGTCTCGGCACCCTCGGGATCCTCGGTGACGGCGACGTTGATCGTGTTGCCCGACAGCCACGTCATGGCGAGGCCGGGGAGCGCGGACGCCGCCGCGAGGGTCGCGTCCATCGCCTCGGGAGTGGCCAGCGCCGGGTCGGTCGTCTGGGCGACTCGCACGCCGGGCCGGGTGTCTCCTCGGTCGGCATCTCCATCGGGTCGTAGAGCGCCGCCGGGGTCGACTCGGTGGCGGTGAACGTGGTGCCGTCGAACGTGCCGGTCACGGCGTACGACCCCCACGTCACGCCGTTGGACTCCTCGGCGCCGACATCACCGAAGTCGAAGCCCTCCAGCGGCAGCCCGCTGCACTGGGGCGGGTAGGACTCGGCGATCGCGCCGAGGCACAGCTGCGGTCCGGTGCCGGGGTCGAGCACGGTCACCAGGCCGTCGGTCGTGACGGTGCCCTCCGGGACGGGCGCGGGCACCTCGCCGGTGTCGGACGGGGAGTCCGAGCTGGCGGGCTCCTGGGCCGCCGGATCGACGGCCTGCATCTGCGACTCGGTGGAGCAGGCGGACAGCGTCAGGGCAGTCAGGGCAAGGGCGACGACAGCACGGGGGAGCCTCATGATGGTCTGACGCTACTGCCCGAGATCACGTTCCCGCGTCAGGTCGACTGCGACGGCGGGGCACGCCTGTGGCAGGTGCGCCTCGCGCCACGCCTTGAAGCCCCCGACGACGTCGGTGGCGTCGAGACCCAGGCTGCGCAGGGCGTCCGCGGCCAGGCTCGAGGTGTAGCCCTCCTGGCACAGCACCAGGATGCGCGCGTCGTACGACGCCTGCGTCAGGCACGCGTCCGAGCGCGGGTCGAGCCGCCACTCGAGGACGTTGCGCTCGATCACCAGCGGCCCGAGGAGCGGGTGCACCTCGCCCTCCTCCGCTCGCTGCGCGGCCGGCCTGATGTCGACGAGCAGCGCGCCGTCCAGCGCCTCGCGGTAGGCGGACTCGACGTCGATGCGGTCCAGTCGCGACCGGGCGTCGGCCAGCATCGCGTCGACGCCGTCGTGACGGACGCCGTGGCGCCGTACGGCGATCACCAGAGCTCCCCGCGCTGCTCGACGCTGACGACCTGGAGACGACCCCGGGTGAGCTCGTAGCGCGTCATGGCCGCGCAGCGACGGGGCGTAGGCGTGCAGGGAGACGGCCGTCTCGGTGCCGAGGTTGACGACGTCGTGGATGTGGCTCGCGTCGAACTGCCGGACCACGCCGCGCGACAGGCTGCGCGCGGTGGCGACGCCGGTCCAGGTGTACTCCGTGAGGCGACCGGAGAGGACCGCGAAGGCGCCACTGGCCGAGCCGTGGTCGTGCCAGCCGGTGCTGGTGCCGACCGGCCAGGTGATCAGCCAGATCTCCGCACCGCCCCCCGTCGCCACGCGCACCCACGTGCGCTCGGTGACAGTGAGGTCGACACCGTCGAGGAGGGAGCTGTCGGTCAGGTGCTCGGACGAGGGCGGCGCCCGCGTCGGGGCCGGTGCGCAGCGATCGAGGGACGGTGACGGGGAAGGTGGCGGTCATGACTACTCCTCAGGAGACAATGTTGAGTGACTTACTCTACATTGAACCATGACCTGAGTCGCGCCGGATGGCGACGTCCATCAGGCGTGTCGAGCCCTCAGGGCAGGCGGGCGATGAGGTCCGCCGGCGAGACCCGGGCACCGGTGTAGAACGGGAGCTCCTCGCGCACGTGGCGGCGCGCCGTCGAGGCGCGCAGGTCGCGCATCAGGTCGACGATGCGGTGCAGCTCGTCGGCCTCGAAGGCCAGCATCCACTCGTAGTCGCCCAGGGCGAAGGACGCGACGGTGTTGGCACGTACGTCGGCATAGCCGCGGGCCATCTGGCCGTGCTCGGCCAGCATCGCTCGACGTTCGGAGTCCTCGAGGAGGTACCACTCGTAGGAGCGCACGAAGGGGTAGACGCAGATGTGGGCGCGCGGCTCCTCGTCGGCGAGGAAGGCCGGGATGTGCGACTTGTTGAACTCCGCCGGCCGGTGCAGGGCCAGCTGCGACCAGACGGGCTCGAGGCGGCGGCCGAAGGTCGTCCGGCGGAACGCGTTGTAGGCGGCCTGGAGCTGCTCGGAGTCCTCGGCGTGCCACCACACCATGAGGTCGGCGTCGGCACGCAGCCCGCTGACGTCGTAGAGGCCGCGCACCACCACGTCCTGCTCGCCGAGCACCTCGAAGAGCGCCTCGACGTCGGTGGCCTCGGCCGACCGGTCGGCGTCGCCGAGGACGTCGCGGAGCTTGAAGACCGACCACATGGTGTAGCGGATGGATTCGTTGAGTTCCCGGGTCCTCGCGGCGTTGGTCTTGTCGGTGCTCATGCCGTTCATTCTGCCCGGGTGACCGAGGCCACAGCCCGGCGGGCCGAGCCGATCACGGCCGGGATGCCGACCCCGTCGTACGCCGCGCCGCAGACCGCGAGCCCCGGCAGGTCGACTGCGGCACGGATCCGGGCGACCCGCTCGACGTGGCCGACGGCGTACTGCGGGAGGCCGCCGCCCCACCGCTGCACGTGCGAGTCGACGGGCACGTGCGGTGATGCCGGCCATGGCGTGCAGGTCGGCCAGCGAGGCCCGCACCAGGCCCTCGTCGGTGGCCTGCAGGGTGACCTCCTCGCGGTGCCGGCCGAGCGAGGTGCGCAGGACGACCACGCCGGGGTCGAGGTCGCGCACCCATCCCCACTTGGCGAAGGAGAAGGTCGAGGCCTTGATCGTGCGCTGCTCGACGGGCGGCACCAGGAACCCGGACCGCTCGAACAGCGCGTCCGGCAGGTCCTGCGCGGCGAAGGCGAGCGTCACCACGGCGACGCTCGCCGACTCGATCGCCGCGAGCTCGGCGGCGGCAGCGGGGGCGACGTCGGCCAGGAGGCGGGCGGTGGGCGCGGCGGGCGTGGCCAGCACGACAGCGGCGGACTCGATCGTCTCCGGGGTGGTCGTCGGGCCGACGGTCAGCGCCCAGCCCGTCGTCGTACGCCGCAGCTCGCGCACCGTCGCATCCGTCCGCACCTCGAAGCCCCCGCTGTCGCGGATCAGGCCGGGCAGCCGGCCCATGCCGCCGGCGAGGCCGGCGAAGACCGGGGCGCCGGAGGCGGGCACGGCCGCGGCCTGGTCGAGCAGGCTCCCCCGCCGCGCCATCGCCAGCAGCTGCGGAACGGCCGCCGCCGCGGAGATCTCGCCGGGCGCGGCCGGCGTAGACACCACCGAGCAGTGGCTCGACGAGACGGTCGACGAGCTCGTCGCCGAGGCGGGCCGCGACGAGGTCGCCCACCGAGATGTCGTCGGGGACGTCGGTCGTCGGCCTCCGTGCGGGCGCGGGCCAGCCCGTCGGGCTGACAGCACCCCGCTGTCGGCGAGCTGCTCGAGGTCGAAGGGAACCCCCATCAGCGAGCGCGGCATCGGGCGCAGGGCGCCGCGCGACCAGATGCTCGACGTGGCCGTCGTGGGGTGGACGACCTCGGCACCCAGCGATGCGACCAGGTCGATGCCCTCGGGTCGCCGGGCCAGCATGGCCTCGGCGCCGACGTCGACGGTGAGCCCTGCGACCGTCGGCGGAGCGCAGCTTGCCGCCGATCTGCGGCGACGCCTCGAGCAGCAGCACGTCGCGGCCCGACGCGGCCAGCTCGCGGGCGGCCACCAGCCCGGCCACACCCCCACCCACGACCACCACGTCTCGCACGCGGTCAGCCTGCCAGAGGTCCCGCGGTCACGGTTGCATCACGGACGGAACCACCGACGCGAGCGGTGGCGTCCGACAGCCATGACGACTCGCACCCGCTTCGCAGGCATCCTCACCGCGATCACCATGACGGCCGCCCTGGCCGCCTGCTCGTCCGTCGTCCGACAGCGGCAGCAGCGACGCCGTCGAGCGGCGGCGAGATGTCCGAGCGACATGGCCGGCCGCTTCGCCGGAGATGGCCGAGGGAAGACAGCGTCGGCGCACAGGCACGCGGCGCGAGACTCGGCGAGCGGCACCAGGCCGGCGTCCACCTCGACCGTCGTCGACGAGCTCCGCCGCTCCGTCCGAGCGGGCCGTCATCTCGACGGGCACCGTCTCGCTGCGCAGCAAGGACGTCGCCGAGGCGCGACGGGAGGTGCAGCGAGTGGTGGACGCCCAGGGCGGTGACATCACCGACGAGAACACCGAGACCGACGACGAGGGGACGACGTCGTACTCCCGGCTGGTGGTGCGGGTGCCGGGCCCGAAGTTCAACGCCACGATGATCGTGCTCGAGGAGGCCGCCGAGCTGCGCTCCTCCAACCGCGGCGCCGAGGACGTGACGACGCAGGTCATCGACACGGACGTGCGGGTCAGGGCCCAGGAGGCCAGCCTCAAGCGGGTCGAGCTCCTGCTCTCCCGCGCCCAGTCCCTCAAGGACATCATCTGGATCGAGTCGCAGCTGACCAGCCGTCAGGCCGAGCTCGACTCGATGAAGTCGCAGCAGTCGTGGCTCGAGGACCAGACCACCTTCGCCACGATCACCGTCGACATCACCGCCATCGCGGAGAAGAAGGTCGAGAAGAAGGAGGAGGAGAAGCAGGAGACCGGCTTCCTGGCCGGCCTCGAGGGCGGCATGAAGGCGCTGGGGCGCCGCGGCGTCGGCCGTCGCGACCGTCGTCGGCGCGCTGCTCCCCTTCGCGATCCTCGTGCTGGCTGCTCGGCTTCCCGGTCTGGCTGCTCCTCCGGCGCCGCGAGGACCACTCAGTCCGTCACCGCCGACGCGGGCTAGCCGGACTCAGGCGGCGTCCTCGTCGGGCGCAACCGCCGTCGGGTCGGTCCCGCGACCGACCTCGGCGCCGTTGATCCGCCCGTCCAGGCGGGCCGGGTCGAGGTCGTCGCGGTGCAGCTTGGCGAAGCCCGACCGGTGGAACACCAGCGGGTGCTCGCCGTCGCCGGACCCCACGCCGTGGAGGGCGAGCAGCACGATCACGTGGTCGCCGGCCTCGATCTCGTCGTGGATGGTGCAGTCGTAGGTCGCCACCGCCTGGTCCAGCAGGACCGCGCCGTCCTCGGTGACCGAGAACGACAGTCCGTCGAAGCGCCGCTCGCGCGGGCCGGCGAGCTGGCGGCACAGCGCGTCGTGGTGGTCGGCCAGCACGCTGATGCCGACGTGTCCGGCCTCACGGAGGAGCGGCCACGTCGAGCTCGAGGTGGCGATCGAGAACGACACGAGCGGAGGGTCGATGCTCACCGAGGTGAAGGACGACGCCGCGATGCCGGTGAGCTGCCCCTTGACCGACGCGGCGACCGCGACGACCCCGGAGGGAAAGGCGCCGAACGCGTCGCGCAGGGTGCGTGGATCGATGGAGGAGGTCAGTTCGGTCACGGGGACACCACCTGGGGGTCGGGTCGGGCGGAGAAGGAGGTCGGCAGGGCGGGCAGGAGCGGCGCGGCCGTCGCCAGCCACGCGTCGTACGGCGCCGGGTCGGCGTGGTCGCTGTCGAGGACGTAGAGCCCACGGGTCGGGACCGTCGCCCCCATCTCGACGAGCACCGGCCGGAGCCCGTGCTCGGTGGCGAGGGAGTGGGCGGTGGACGCGCCGAGCATGAGGGGTACGGCGGTCACGCCGCCGAGTGCCTGGGGCGGGAAACGGTCGAGGAAGCGCCTTCAGCAGGCCGGTGTAGGTCGCCTTGTAGGTCGGGCTCGCCACGATGACGATCAGGCTGCCCGAGACCTGCTCCACGAGGTCGTTGACCTTCGCGGACGTGGGGTCGAAGAGCCAGGGTGCGTGGTCGGCGAGGTCGATGACCAGGTCGGCTCCCCCGAGCCGGTCGGCCAGGGTCAGCGCGGCCGAGTAGGTCCGCGACCGGGGTCGGGGATTGCCGACCACGACAGCGATCCGGGCGCTCACTGCGCGGCCCGCTGGGCGCCGAAGGGCACCGACGCCCGGCTCGCGACGGGCGCCGGGTTGGTCCAGACGCCCCGCTTCTCCAGCACCGGCAGGACGCCCTCGCCGAAGTGGTAGGCACCCTCGAGGTGGGGGTAGGCCGAGAGCACGAACTCGTCGATGCCGAGGGCGGCGTACTCCTCGATGAGGTCGGCGACCTCCTCGTGGCTCCCGACGAGCGCGGTGCCCGCTCCCCCGCGGACCAGGCCCACGCCCGCCCACAGGTTGGGGTGGATCTCGAGGCCGTCGCGCGACCCCTCGTTGAGGGCCAGCATGTTCTTCTGGCCGACCGACTCCGAGCGCTGCAGCCCTTCCTGCACGCGACGGATGTCGTCGTCCGAGATGCCCGACAGGAGGCGATCGGCCTCGGCCCAGGCCTCCTCGGCGGTGTCGCGGGTGATCGTGTGGAGGCGGATGCCGTACGACAGCTCGCGACCCTGCTTCTCGGCCAGGCCCCGGATCCAGTCGATCTTCTTCGCGACCGCGGCGGGCGGCTCGCCCCACGTGAGGTAGACGTCGGCGTGCTTGGCCGCGACGTCTCCCGCCGCGGGCGAGGAGCCGCCGAAGTAGATGGCGGGGACCGGGTCGGGCAGCCGCTGGAGTCGGGCGTTCTCGACCTGGAGGTGGCGACCGGCGTAGGTGACCTCGTCACCGGCCCAGAGCCGACGCACGATCTCGAGGAACTCGTCGCAGCGCGCGTAGCGCGCGTCCTTGTCGAGGAAGTCGCCATAGGCACGCTGCTCGTGGGACTCGCCACCGGTGACGACGTTGAGGAGCAGGCGGCCGCCGGTGAGGTTCTGGAACGTCGCGGCCATCTGCGCGGCGAGCGTCGGGGACGTGAGACCGGGCCGGAAGGCGACGAGGAACTGGAGCCGTTCGGAGAGCGGGGCGAGCATCGCGGTGGACAGCCAGGCGTCCTCGCACCACGCGCCGGTGGGCGTCAGTGCCGCCTCGAAGCCCAGCTGCTCGGCACTGCGGGCGATCTGGCCCAGGTAGGGCACGCTGGCGGGTCGGCCGGCGGCACCGTGGTCGACGCCGTGACCGCCGCTGACGACGTGTCGACCGTCGCCGCCGTTGGTGGGCAGGAACCAGTGGAACTTCATCACATGTCCTTAATCTCTATCGATCTAGTAGACAAAGAGTAGCAGCGCCCATCGATGCTCCGACCCACGCAACGCGCGGAGATGGCGAGGGGGTGACAGGTGGGACCTGCCATGTCGGCAAGCCCTCGCCTGTCACCCCCTCGAGGGGCCGGTGCGTAACCGGTCAGCTTGCGCCCGTGACGTCGGGGCGACCGTCGGGCCACTCCTGGCGACGACGGGTGCCACCGATCGCCCAGGCGTACGGCGGCGGCGTCCCGTTGACCGCGTGCGCGCCGACGACCCGCGACTTCAGGATGCGGGGGTTGTGGGACGAGACCGTCCGCGCGTTGCGCCAGTGGCGGTCCAGGCCGAGTGGCCGCGCGGTGGCCGAGGCGCCCAGCGCGTCGAACAGGTCGCTCGTCACCCGCAGGACCAGGTCGGTGACGATCACCTGCGCGGACGCGGTCTCGATCTCGCTGACCTCCACCCCCGCCGCGATGTGCTCCGGGTGGGCCGTGGGTCGATCGGCGACCAGCTGGAGGCTGGCGGCCGCCCTGATGGTGGTGGCCTCGGCGGCGTAGACCGCCGCGGCGATGTCGCCGATCCTGGCCAGGACCTGGGCGTCGTCGCGCACGCGCGGGGCGTTGGCGTGGGAGTAGTTGCGGGTACGTCCGCGCACCTGCTCGACGACGTCGGCGAGCGCCGCCCGGCCGATGCCGACCAGGGTCGCGAGCAGGTTGAGCTGGTAGAGCCCGGTCTGGTAGGGGAACCGCTCGGCGAACGGCAGCACGTGGGCTGCCGGGACACGGACGTTCTCGAACGTCGTGGTGCCGCTGCCGGTGCCGCGCTGGCCGAAGCCGTTCCAGTCGTCGACCACGGTGACGCCGGCGCCACGGGTGTCGACGATGGCGATCGCGAACTCGTCGTCGGCCTCGTCGGGCGCGTCGCGGTTGAGCACCCGGACGTAGACGTCGGCCCACTCGGCGAAGATGCTTCCGGTCGTGTAGTACTTCGTCCCGTCGAGCCGGAAGCTGCCGTCGGGCAGCCGGTCCAGCCTCGTGCGCTGCGTGTCGATGGCGGTGCCACCCACCTCCGACCACGCATTGCCGGCGATCTCCCCGGCCGCGAACCGATCGAGCCAGACCCGTTGGTCCGAGCCCCGCGCGTGCTGCCACAGCCGGTCCTCGACGAGGGCGAAGTGACCGCGGAGCGCCTGCGGCAGGTTGGCGTCGACGGCGGCCAGCTCGATCCAGAGCTGTGTCAGCTCGACCAGCGTGGCTCCGCGCCCGCCGTGCTCCACGGGGACACGAACGGCTCCGAAGCCCGTCTCCTTGAGTCGGCGTACGGCATCGACGGGCAGCTCGCCGTCGAGCTCGCGTTGCAGGGCGCCGGCGCCGATCTCGGCCAGGAGCGGGGCCCACTCGGCGCGGACCTGCCGCAGCAGCGGGGTGTCGTGCGCGGGGCGGCCGACGACCTGGGGCGTCGAACGGTGGTCCAGGGCTGTCATCGGCGGGGGCTCCTCGCGTGTCGTACGCATCAACATGTTTTACTACTGGTTTAGTAGACTTTAGACGCATCACCCGCCCGGCCCGACCGATCCCGCGACAGGTTTCGCCGATCAGACGTGACAGGCAGCCATCCACGCGAAGCACGACACAGGAGACACCGATGCGGATCGAACAGCTGGAGTACCTCGCGGCAGTGACCACGCACGGGTCGCTGCGGCGCGCCAGCGAGGCCATGCACATCTCGCAACCGGCCCTGAGCGAGGCCGTCACCAAGCTCGAGAAGGAGCTCGGCACCACGCTGCTCGACAGGCGGCGCACCGGCTCGCGCATCAGTCGGCAGGGGCTCGACCTGCTCCAGAACATGACCGAGGTGCTCGAGGCCGTCGACCGCCTCCGCCAGGCTGCCGGCGACCAGGCCGTGCGGATGCGCGAGCTCCGGATCGGCACTGTCAACACGGCGTCGTCGAGCCTGCTCGCCCCGGCCCTCCTCGACCTCCACGCGCGCCACGGCTCGGCCGGCGTCGAGGTGATCAACGCCCAGCAGAGCGACATCCACCAGCGCCTCGGCGAGGGCACCCTCGACCTGGGCCTGGTCAACCACCTCCCGGGTGACGAGGTGCCGATCGGGCTGGTCGTCCCGCGAGCTCATCCAGGGCCAGCCGGTCGCCTGCATGCGCACCGACCACCCGCTCGCGTCGCGCGAGCGGGTCAGCGTCGAGGACCTCCGCGCCGAACCGTTCGTGTCCATGCGGCCGGGCTACGTCATGCACCGCTTCGCCCACCGGCTCTTCGACGACGCGATGCCGGCGACGACGTACGCCACCGACGGCGCCGAGATGGGCAAGGCGATGGTGGCGGAGGGGCTCGGGCTCTCGATCCTTCCCGACTACTCCGTCTCGGCCGACCCGCTGGTGACGGCGGGAGTGATCACCACGCGCCCGATCCGCGGTGACCAGACGACGGTCTCGTTGCTGATGCTGCGCCGCAAGGCCGACCGGGTGCCCGAGCAGCTGCGCGACCTCGAGGACGCGCTCGTCGCCGCACGCGGGCGCCTACCTCAGCGCGCGCTCCGCCTGATCGGGCGTTCACCGCCCGTAGGACTGGACGAACTCGGTGAGCGCCTTCAGCTGACTCGGGTCCGTCGAGGGGATGACCCCGTGGCCGAGGTTGAAGATGTGCCCCTTGGCCGCACGACCGGCCTCGATGACCTGGGCCGCGCGGGCCGTCATCACGTCGGTGGGCGCGAAGACCAGCGTGGGGTCGAGGTTGCCCTGCACGACCTTGTCGCCGACGAGTGGCAGCGCCTTCTCCAGCGGCGTACGCCAGTCCACCCCGACGACATCAGCCCCGGCGTCGCCCATCAACCCGAGCAGGTTGGTGGTGCCGACACCGAAGTGGATGCGCGGCACCCCGAGCTCACCGGCCGCGGCCAGCACGCGCGCGGAGTGGGGCATCACGTGCTCGGCGTAGTCGCCCGGAGTGAGGGCACCGGCCCAGGAGTCGAAGAGCTGTACGGCGCTGGCACCGGCCCGGGCCTGCACCTCGAGGTAGGCCGCGGCGATCCCGGCGATCTTGCGCATCAGCGCGTCCCAGACGTCGGGGGCGCCGAACATCATCGCCTTGGTCTTCGCGTGCTCCTTCGACGGACCACCCTCGACGAGGTAGGACGCGACGGTGAACGGAGCACCCGCGAATCCGATCAGCGGTGTGGCGCCGAGCTCGGCGACGAGCTGGCGCACCGCCTGGGAGATGAACGGCACGTGCTCGGGCGTGAGGTCGGGGATGGCCTCCACGTCGGCGAGCGTGCGCACCGGCGAGGCGACGACGGGACCGACGCCCGCGACGATGTCGAGGTCGACGCCGACCGCCTTGAGCGGGAGCACGATGTCGGAGAAGAAGATGGCCGCGTCGACGCCGTAGCGGCGCACCGGCTGGAGGGTGATCTCGGTGACGAGGTCGGCGTCCATGCAGGACTCGAGCATGCCGATGCCCTCGCGGACCTTGAGGTACTCCGGCAGCGACCGGCCGGCCTGGCGCATGAACCACACGGGCGTGTGCGCCGGGGTCTCACCGCGGGCGGCCCGGAGGAACGGGCTGTCGACGAGTCCGGGGTGCGGGGTGGTGCTGGCGTCGATCACGGTCGAATCTTCGCAGGTCAGGCGGCGTGGCGGCGCATCGGGACGACGGCCCGCTGACCTACTGTGGACGAATGGTGGCCCGTCACGAGACCCACCCGAGCAGCGCTGCCGGGACGGGGCCCGCGGAGTTCCGTGCGGCCGTGGAGTCGATGCGTACGGCCGCACTGCGCCCCGAGGTCTTCTGCGAGGAGATGCCGGCGCCGCAGCGGATCGCCCCGTGGTCGTCCGCGCTGAGCGCCGACGTCACCGTCGACGACGAGGACCTCGGCACCGGTCGGCTGATCCTGCTGCACGACCCGGCCGGCAACGACGCCTGGGACGGCACCTTCCGCTGCGTGGCCTATGTCCGCGCCGACATCGACCCCGAGCTCGGCTCGGACCCGATGCTCGCGGCCGTCGGCTGGTCCTGGCTGACCGAGGCACTGGAGGCGCACGCCGCCACGTTCCACGCCGCCTCCGGCACCGTCACCTGCGTGTCGACCGAGAGCTTCGGCGGCATGGCCGACGAGGACGGGACCGCCCAGGTCGAGATCCGCGCCTCGTGGACGCCCGACGTGGACGAGGACGACACCCTCGACATGGCTCCGCACGTCGAGGCGTGGGCCGAGCTGCTGTGCACCGCTGCCGGCCTGCCGCCCGTGCCCGAGGGCGTCATCGCCATCCCGAGCCGGCGCGGACAGCGCGGCCCCTGACCGATGCCCGACACCCCTGACACCGAACCCGTCGACCTCGAGGCCATCGACACCGAACCCGAGGCACCGCCCGCTCCCCTGCTGACCCTGCGCGACGGACTGCCCGAGGTCGTGGAGACCGACGAGAGGCTCCTCGAGGCCTGCGCCGCGCTCGCCGCAGCCACCGGTCCGGTCGCGATCGACGCCGAGCGCGCATCGGGCTACCGCTACTCCAACCGCGCCTACCTCATCCAGCTGCGCCGCGAGGGCGCCGGCACCTGGCTCATCGACCCGATCCCGCTCACCACCCTGGCTCCGCTGCAGGAGGCTCTCGCCGGCACCGAGTGGATCCTGCACGCAGCGACCCAGGACCTGCCGTGCCTGCGCGACATCGGTCTCGTGCCCACCTCGCTCTTCGACAGCGAGCTCGCCGGGCGGCTCCTGGGCTACCCCAGGGTCGGCCTGGCGACCCTCGTCGAGACCGTGCTCGGCATGCGGATGCGCAAGGAGCACTCCGCCGCCGACTGGTCCACCCGTCCCCTGCCCAAGCCGTGGCTCGACTACGCCGCGCTCGACGTCGAGGTGCTCGTCGAGCTGCGCGACCACCTGGCCGCCGAGCTCGAGGAGACCGGCAAGGCCGAGTGGGCCCGCCAGGAGTTCGACCACCTGCTGGGCTTCGAGCCCGCCGTGCGGCACGAGGCGTGGCGACGTACGTCCGGGGTGCACCGCCTGCGCGGGCGCCGCGCGCTGGGTGCTGCCCGCGCGCTGTGGGTGGCCCGCGACACCATCGCCGCCGAACGCGACGTCACCCCGGGGCGGATCCTGCCGGACTCCGCGATCGTGGCCGCGGCCACCGCGCTGCCCGCCGACCGCCGTGCCCTGCTGAGCACCCCCGGCTTCCACGGCCGCGGCGCGAGCCGCTACGCCACCACCTGGGTGGATGCGATCCAGGAGGTCCTCGCGATGTCCGAGGACGACCTGCCGTCCCGCGCGCCGCGTGGCGACGGACCGCCCCACCCCCGCACCTGGGCCGACCGCGAGCCGGTCGCCGACCGGCGCTTCAAGGGCGGCCGCGAGGCGATGCTCAACCTCGCCGAGCTCAACCACCTGCCGGTGGAGAACCTCCTCACCCCCGACTTCCTGCGCCGCCTGATGTGGCAGCCCCCCGAGACCCGGGAGCCCGCCGACCTGGCGACGGCTGTCCGCGCCCAGCTCGCGTCGTACGGCGCCCGGCAGTGGCAGGTCGAGCTGGTCAGCGGCGCGCTCGTCGGGGCGATCCTGGCCGCCGACGTCGACCCGGTGGCCGAGCCCCGAGCCCGAGACCGTTCCCGAGCCCTGACGGCCCGGGTCACTCCGTCGGGGACTCGCTCTCCGAGGGCGTCTCGGGCTCCTCTTCCTCCGGCGCGAGGATCGGCCGGGAGGCCTCGTCGATCTGCTCGGTCGTGAGCTCGAGGTCGAGGACGCCGGGGGCGGTGACGAGCCGCTCCAGCAGCGGCGTCACCGCGTCGACGAGCGCCACCCGGTCGGTGATGAAGGGTGGCACGACCATGTTGCGGATGCTGGAGCTGAAGACGGTCGCGTGCTGGGGCTCCTGCGCCGGGTCGAGGAAGGTCGGCGAGGACGCCACCTCGGTGTTGGCGGGCACGATGTAGCCGGTGGAGGTCACCGTCTCGATGGCCTCGTCGGAGACGGCGTAGGCGATGAAGTCGGCTGCGTCACCCTGGACCTCGGAGTCGGCGGAGAGGCACAGGCCGCTGATGTCGCCGACGGTGGCGGGGCTGTCCAGGGTCGGCATCGAGATGACGTCGAAGTCGAGGTCCTCGGCGTCGCGGAGCTCGGGGACGACGTTGCGGTAGCCCGCGACCATCGCCAGCTCGCCCCGCTTGAAGAGCTGGAGCGGCGTGGCGCGCGCGAGCTGGGCGTTGGTGGGCGTGACCGTGGGGTCGCGCAGGATGGCGAGCGTCTCGCTCAGGGCCTCACGCGTGGAGTCGTCGGAGAAGGCCAGCGAGGTCGGCTCGTCGTCGTCGTCGAAGACCTTGCCGTCACCGGAGTAGATGAACGGGGCCAGGCCGGTCAGCGTCGGGTCGATCCACACTCCGCGGACGTCGCCGCGCCGGGAGGCGAACTGGGCGGCGGCGGAGAACTCCGCGAGCGTCCAGCGCTCGCGGTTGCCGTCGGTGTCGACCGTCGGGACGTCGAGCCCGCGACGCTCCATCCGCTCGAAGTCGACGAGGTCGGTGTTGTAGTAGATGACCATCGGCGAGACCGAGTAGGCCATGCACTGCAGGTCGTCGGCGAACGCGAAGGCATCGACGGCGTCGCGCGAGAAGCGGTCGCCGAAGTCGACCCCGCGCTCGTCGAGCAGCAGGCTCACCGGCTGGAGCGCCTCCGCCTCGACCAGCTGGTCGAGGTCGATGCGCGAGGTCAGGAAGACGTCGGGGGCGTTGCCCGCGAGCACGTCGGCCAGGGCCGCCTCGTGGTCGGGCCAGGAGACCAGCTCGACCTCGCGGGTGGCGGAGGAGGCGTTGAAGGAGTCGACGACCGACTGGTAGGCCGCGACCTCCTCGGCGTTGCCGTAGACGCCGAACTCGAGCGTGCGGGGCTTCTCGGATCCGGTCGGCTGCTTGCTCGGCGAGGACGACGGGTCCGGCGTCGCATCGGAGTCACCGGTGCAGGCAGCACCGGTGAGCGCGACCGTGAGGGCGCAGGAGAGCAGGGCGAAACGTCGACGAACCACGGCGAAACCCTAACCGGGCAGTCCACGGATCGCGGCGACGACGGAGTCGAACACCCGCTCGTCGAGCGCTGCGCCCTCCCGTCGTACGCCGTCCCGCGTGAGGTGGATCACCCGGTCCAGCCGCACCTCGCTCGGTCGACCCTGCGGATCCCAGCCACCAGTGCCGATGTCCATCCAGTGACGACCGTGACGCGCCTCGTCGGCCTCGTCGCGATCGTGGTCCTGGCTGCTGAGCATCCGGCCGGTCCATCCCCGGCCCTCGGCGGCCAGGATCAGGACCGGGCGGTCCTTGCCCCGCTGCGGGTCGTCCTCGTAGGGGACCCACGCCCACACGACCTCGCCCGGGTCGGGCTCGCCGTCGATCTCGGGGCGGTAGTCCGTCGCCGGTTCGTCGGTCGACCGGGTGCGTCCGGAGATCAGGTCGGCGAAGCGGCGACGCAGGCTCATGACCCGAGCCTAGAGGTAGCAGACGAGTGCGCCGGACCGGGAGCGCCTCACGGCGCGAGGCCGCTCGTAGCGGCTTATGTTGGGACCCGGGGCTGCCACAGCCCGACGCACTCGCACGCACAGTCTAGAGGCTCATGCCAGCGCGTGCCTGATTTCCAGGTGTCCGGCGGCCTCGAGCTGCTCGGACATCGCCAGCATCCGCACGATCTCCTCGTGCGAGGCCTCACCCAGCGCGGCGCGGCCGGCAGCGACGATGCGGGCGAAGGCCGCGGCACGGAGCAGGGTCACGGCGAAGTCCCCGCCGGCGATGCCGCGGAGGACGTCGTCGACCATGGCGCGCAGCTCGTCGGGGCCGGGCGGGTCGGCGACTCCGGCGACCACGCGGGCCACCTCGGCGCGGCGCTGGCCGGCGTCGTACTCGACGGGCGACCCGGGCTGGGAGCGGCGTGCACCCACGAGCGCAGCAGGAAGAGCCGCCACAGGCTGCCGGCGAGGGTGTCGGCCGGCGCACCGGACCAGACCTCGGCCAGGGTCTCGAGGCCCTCGCTGTCGGCGAGGTGGACGATCCGCTCCGCCAACCCGGGGTCGTGCTCCTCCCTGGCGCCGCGGACCAGGATGGTGGCGGCCAGGTCCCCCGCCTCGCGCAGCTGTGCCGGATCGGCGCCACCGGCGATCTCGGCGAAGAAGCCACCACCCGGCGTCATCGGGCGGTGGTGTGGGCGATCGACCATCACCCCAGCCTAGGCGCGAGGGGGAGTCGTCGTACGTGATCGGCCACGAGCTCGGTGCACCGGCCACGCAGCCTCCGCCGTGTTGGCCACCACGGTCCAGGTCACCTGCTGCTCGGGATAGTGGACCGTGGTGAACGAGACACCGGCGTCCTCCCCGACGAGCTGGAGGCTGCCGTCACTGGGGTCGAGCCACAGGCCGAGCCCGTAGGTGATGCCGTCCTCGTCGGGGTCCGAGTGAGGGCGCACCATGTCCCGCACCATCGCGTCGGACGACGATGCGCCCGCCGAGGAGTGCCGGCCAGAAGTCGTGCATGTCGTCGACGGTCGTGAAGGCGCTCCGCCATCGCCGGTGCCGCGCACCGGCAGGTGGAACACGTTGCTCCGCCACTGACCGTCCACCTCGACGTACCCGAGCGCGGCAGTCACCGGGCAGGGCATCGGAGCGTGGGTAGTCCGTGGACCGGAGACCGGCGGGGCCGCACACCCGCTCCTCCACCAGCTGGTGGAACGGCATCCCCGATGCCCGCTCGGCGATGAGGGCGAGGATGACGAAGCCGCCGTTGCAGTAGGAGAAGTCGGAGCCGGCGCGGAACTTCGTGGCGTACCCGTCGAGCAGCGGGACGAAGGCCTCGATCCGGTCGAGGCGGTGCACCGAGACCGGCATCGGGTAGTCGGCCATGTCGAGGTCGGAGTCCTCGTCGAGGTAGTCCCCGATGCCCGAGCGGTGGCTCAGCAGGTGCTCGATGGTGACGTCGTCGGCGACCAGGGGCAGGTCGTCGCCCAGCAGCGACCGCGCGGTGGTCGACAGGTCGAGGACGCCCTCCTCGACCAGTGACAGCACGGCGAGGGCGGTCAGTGTCTTGGAGCCGCTCGCCATGCCCAGCCGGGTCTCGGGGGTCATCGGCAGCCGGCGGGCACGATCGGCCAGCCCGAAGCCCGCCCGCAGGATCGTGTCCCCGCCGACGTCGAGGCGTACGACACCGGCGAACCCGTCCTCGACGAGTCGGCCGATCTGCTGCTCCAGCGACTCCTCGGGCATGCCGTCAGGCTAGACCGCCGTGCCGAGCACCTTCCGGATCCGCTGGTCGCTGACCTTCTCGCGCGTGCCGAGCTGCTGGGCCCACAGCGACACGCGGTACTCCTCCAGCAGCCACCGCGAGTCGCGCAGGTGCTGGGGCAGCGGCTGACCGGGCGGCAGTGCGGCGACGCCGTGCAGCCAGGCCTCCTGCAGCCCGGAGAGCTGGTCCATCAGCTGGCGGTCCTTGGCCACCTGCGCATCGAGCCGCTCACGACGGAGCGTGACCGCGCGCAGGTAGCGCGGGTAGTCGCGCAGTCGCGCGATCCCGGCATCGGCGACGAAACCGGGCTCCATCAGCCGGGAGACCTGACCGCGCATGTCCGAAAGGGCCGGCAGCGTCATCAGGTCGGCGCGTCCCGACAGCGCCTTGTCGGTGGCGCGCCACGCCTCCAGCACCCGCATCACCTCGTGCACGGCGGCGCTCAGGCCCTGCTGCACGGCCTCGCGGGCCGCGGCCACCACGACGTCGTACGACGCCTCGTCACGCACGACCGGCCGGGAGTCGACGACCTCGCCGACCAGGCCTGAGCGGAGGTCGTCGAGCAGGTGGCCGACGGACGGGTAGGGCGAGCCGACGAGGGCGAGCTTGGCGCGCTGGTCGAGGCCGGCCGCGGCCAGCACCTCGTCCACCGAGGGGCCGGGTCCGAGTGCGAGCAGCACGAGTCGCCGGACGCCGAGCCGGTGGTGCGCGGTGGCCTCGTCGACGGTGGCCAGCACGCGGAGCCCGACGGACGCACCCTCGTCGACCAGGGCCGGGAAGCCTCGCACCTCGTGGCCGGCCCGGCGCTGCACGAAGGACTCCTCGATGGTGCCGAAGGTCCACGACGTCTGGCCGGTCGCCGTGACGCCGGAGTCGGCGGCGACGTCGGCCATCGCCTGCTCGAAGGTCGGGCGCAAGGGCTCCTTGAGCGCGTCGAGGTCCTTGCCCCGACCGGCCTCCCCGCCGTCCTCGGTGACCACGCGATAGGTCGGACGGAGGTGCGCCGGGACCTTCGCCCAGTCCCACGACTCGCGGTCGATCATCAGGCTGCGGGTGCTGCGCGCGAAGCGCTCGAGGGCGTCGAGCAGCGGCTCGGCGCCGGGTGGGGTCGCCGCCAGGAACTCCCGTGCGGTGTTGGGCGCCGGCACCATGGCGACGCGCAGGTTCTTCGGCAGTGAGCGGATCAGCTCGGTGACCAGCTCCTCGCGCAGGCCCGGCACCAGCCAGGAGAAGTCGTCGGCGTCGACCCGGTTGAGGGTGGCGACGGGTACGTCGATGGTGAGGCCGTCGTCGGGCGCGCCGGGCTCGAAGTGATAGCTGATCGGGAAGGTCAGGCCGGCCTCGTCGCTGTCGTGCCACTCGACCGGGAAGTCGTGCTGGTGCACCTCTCCGGCGGTGTCGTGGGTGAGCATCGCGGGGTCGAAGGTGAGCAGGTCGGGATGCTTGTGGCGGGCCCGCTTCCACCACTGGTCGAAGTGCTGGCCGCTGACGACGTCCTCGCCGACACGGGCGTCGTAGAACTCGAAGAGGGTGTGCTCGTCGACGACGATGTCGCGGCGCCGGGCCCGGTGCTCGAGCTCCTCGGCCTCCTCCAGCAGGCGGGCGTTGTCGGCCAGGAAGCGGTGGCGCGAGTCCCACTCCCCCTGCACGAGGGCGTGCCGGATGAAGAGCTCGCGCGCCAGTGGGGCGTCGATCCTCCCGAAGTTGACCAGCCGGTCGGTGACCAGCGGGACGCCGTACAGGGTGACGCGCTCGCGCGCCATGACCGCGGCACGCTTGCGCGACCAGTGCGGCTCGGAATAGGTGCGCTTGACGAGGTGGTCGCCGAGGCGCTCGGCCCACTCGGGCTTGATCGCGGCGTTCTGACGCGCCCACAGCCGCGAGGTCTCGACAAGCTCGGCACTCATCAGGAAGGCCGGGTTGCGGCCCTTGAGCACACTGCCGGGGAAGACGGCGAAACGGGCGTTGCGGGCGCCGACGTACTCGCGCATCGGGCGCCGCTCCCCCGGCTTGGCCTTGTCCCGCTCCTCGAGCGCGCCGATGTGGCTGAGCAGGCCGGACAGCAGTGCCTGGTGGATGCCGTCCTCGTCGGGGGTGTCGGAGGGCTGACCGACCTCGAGCTTCATCTCCTTGGCCACCTGGCGCAGCTGGGACTCGTAGTCCTGCCACTCGCGGATCCGCATGTAGTTGAGGAACTCGCGCTTGCACATCCGGCGGAACGCGCTCGACGACAGCTCGCGCTGCTGCTCCTTGATGTGGCGCCACAGGTTGAGCCAGGTGAGGAAGTCGCTCGACTCGTGCTTGAAGCGGGCGTGCAGCTGGTCGGCCTGAGGGCGGTGCTCCTCGGGACGCTCGCGGGGGTCCTGGATCGACAGGGCCGCGGCAATGACCAGGACGTCGCGCACGCAGCCGAGGCGCTCGGCCTCGATGATCATCCGGCCCAGCCGCGGGTCGATCGGCAACCGCGCCAGGCGCTGGCCGACCTTCGTGAGGCGGACGCCGGGCCTCCCCTCCGCAGCCGTCGAGACCGCACCGAGCTCCTCCAGCAGCTGGACGCCGGCCGTGACGTTGCGCCGGTCGGGGGGCTCGACGAACGGGAACCGCGCGATGTCCCCGAGGCGGAGCGACGCCATCTGCAGGATGACGCTGGCCAGGTTGGTCCGCAGGATCTCGGGATCGGTGAACGCCGGGCGGCCCTCGAAGTCCTCCTCGGAGTAGAGCCGGATCGCGATGCCGTCGGCGACGCGACCGCAGCGACCCGACCGCTGGTTGGCCGAGGCCTGGCTGATCGGCTCGATCGGCAGCCGCTGGACCTTGGTCCGCACGGAGTAGCGGCTGATGCGCGCGACACCGGTGTCCACGACGTACCTGATGCCGGGGACGGTCAGCGACGTCTCGGCGACGTTGGTGGCGAGCACCACCCGGCGCACCGTCGAGGGGTGGCTGGAGAACACCTTGTGCTGGTCGGCGGCGCTGAGCCGGGAGTAGAGCGGGACGATCTCGAGTCGGTCACTCTTGAGCGCATCGAACGCGTCCGCGGTGTCGCGGATCTCCCGCTCACCGGGCAGGAAGACCAGCACGTCACCGGGCCCGTCGATGGACAGCTCGCGGACCGCCTCGATGATCGCCTCGGTCTGGTCGCGCTGGACCGGCTCGCCGTCCTCGTCGTCCTCCGGCAGCTCGAGCAGGGGGCGGTAGCGGATGTCGACGGGATAGGTCCTCCCCGACACCTCGACGACCGGTGCGCGGAAGTGGGCGGCGAAGCGGTCGACGTCGATGGTGGCGCTGGTGATGATCACCTTCAGGTCGGGCCGCCTGGGCAGCAGCCGCCTGAGGTAGCCCAGCAGGAAGTCGATGTTGAGGCTGCGCTCGTGGGCCTCGTCGATGATGATCGTGTCGTACTTGCGGAGGTCGCGGTCGCGCTGCAGCTCGGCCAGCAGGATCCCGTCGGTCATCAGCTTGATCCGGCCCGCCTTGCTCGTGCGGTCGGTGAACCGCACCTGGTAGCCGACGACGTCGCCCAGCTCGGTGCCCAGCTCCTCGGCGATCCGCTCGGCCACCGAGCGGGCCGCGATCCGTCGCGGCTGCGTGTGGCCGATCAGACCACCCCCGTTGGCGGGGCCCGCGCCGCGTCCGAGCTCGAGGCAGATCTTGGGGAGCTGCGTCGTCTTCCCCGACCCGGTCTCCCCCGCGACGATCACGACCTGGTGGTCGCGAATGGCCGCCGCGATGTCGTCACGGCGTGCGGAGACCGGGAGCTCGGCGGGATAGGAGATGTGCACAACGGGGGACATTCTCGCCCACGCCCGGAAGTGGTTTTCATCGCCCGTGGATCAGCCGGGTGAGAATGACGGAGCCACCGATGTCGAGAACGACGCGACCGCTCCGTCCCAGGTGTGGACGCGGCCACCGTGGCCGCACCGGACAAGGAGAACCGAGATGCCGAAGTACCTGATCCTCAAGCACTACACGGGTGGCCCCACCGCCACCGTGAACGACGCCCCGATGGACCAGTGGACGCCGGAGGAGGTGGACGCCCACATGAAGTTCATGGACGACTTCGGCAAGCGCCTGGAGGAGAACGGCGAGTACGTCGACGCCCAGGCGTTGTCGCCGGAGGGCGCGTTCGTGCGCTACGACGGACCCGGCAAGCCCCCGGTCACCGACGGTCCGTTCGCGGAGACCAAGGACCTGATCGCCGGCTGGTACGCCATCGACGTCGACAGCTGGGACCGGGCGGTCGAGCTGGCCGGCGAGCTGTCCGCGGCGCCCGGCAAGGGCGGCAACCCGATCCACGAGTGGCTGGAGGTCCGCCCGTTCTACGGCGCCCCCACGGCCACCGGGGAGTGATCGAGGAGGCCGCCCTGCGGGAGGTCATCCCGCAGGTGATCGGCGTCCTCGTCCGTCGCGGAGCCGACTTCGCGACGGCCGAGGACGCCGTGCAGGACGCGCTGCTCGACGCGGTCCGCACGTTCGGGCCCGGCGAGGGCCCGCGCGACCTGAAGGGATGGCTCGTCACGACCGCGTGGCGACGCTTCCTCGACGTCGTACGCGCCGACGCCTCGCGCACGCGGCGCGAGGTCGTCACCGGCACCGAGCCCGAGCCGGGTGCCGCCGGGTCCGACGACGACACCCTGGCGGTCTTCTTCCTGTGCGCGCACCCCGCGCTGTCCCCCTCCTCGGCCGTCGCGCTCACGTTGCGGGCCGTCGGTGGACTCACGACCCGGCAGATCGCCGAGGCCTACCTGGTGCCGGAGCAGACCATGGCCCAGCGGATCAGCCGCGCGAAGAGGACGGTCGCCGACGAGTCGTTCGACACGCCCGGAGACCTGCGCACCGTGCTCCAGGTGCTCTACCTCGTCTTCAACGAGGGCTACGGCGGGGACGTCGACCTGTCGGCGGAGGCGATCCGGCTCGCCCGTCAGCTCGTCCGGCTGACCGACGACGAGGAGGCCGTCGGCCTGCTGGCCCTGATGCTGCTGCACCACGCGCGCCGGCCGGCACGGATGCGACCGGACGGCACCCTCGTCGCCCTGGCCGACCAGGACCGCAGCCGCTGGGACCGCGCCCTCGTCGCCGAAGGGGTCGAGCTGCTGCAGGGTGCGCTGGGCCGCGAGCGGCGCGGCCCCTACCAGGTCCAGGCGGCGATCGCCGCGCTGCACGCCGACGCGCGGAGCACCGCCGAGACGGACTGGGTGCAGGTCCTGGCGTGGTACGACGAGCTGGTCGCGCTCACCGACAGCCCCGTCGTACGCCTCAACCGCGCCGTGGCCGTCGGGGAGGCCGACGGCGCGCAGGCCGGCCTGGCTGCGCTGCGTGACCTCGACCCCGACCTGCCGCGCCACCGGGCGGTGTCGGCCCACCTCCACGAGAAGGCCGGTGACCTCGAGGACGCGGCGCGCCTCTACGCCGAGGCGGCTGCGCTGGCGACCAACGTCGCCGAACGCACCCACCTCTCCCGACAGGCCGCCCGGCTCCGGGGAGCGTGACGGTCCGCCTGCCACGACGCTGATCGGCGGCTCGACTGGTAGAGATGCCTCGTGAGCACGCACCCGCCCGGCACCCGCGTCCGCTGCGAGATGACCAAGTGGGGCGACCGCCTGCACTGGCAGTTCGAGGGCATCCACCTCGGCTCCGACGAGCACGGCGAGTGGCTCGGGTTCCCCCAGGGCACGCACAACCACCGTCCCGGCTATGAGTTCCACTCCCAGGTCGACGCGGTGACCCTGGTCCCGATGGACGGCTGGTACGCCGCGACCTTCCACGCGCCCGGCATCTGGTGCGACCTCTACGTCGACATCGCCACCCCCGGCCGTTGGCAGGGCGACGTGCTGCGCGCCGTCGACCTCGACCTCGACGTGATCCGGATGTCGGCCGATCCCGTCGGTCCGCCACCGGCGCTCTCGACACGGCAGCCGGGCGAGATCTTCGTCGATGACGAGGACGAGTTCGCCGAGCACCAGATGGCCTACGGCTATCCCGCCGACGTCGTCGAGTCCGCGCAGGCCAGCTGCGACCGGGTCGTCGCGGCCGTGCGCGCCCGCCAGGCGCCGTACGACGGGACGGCCCGGCCCTGGCTCGACCGGCTCGCCGAGCTCACCCGGGCCTGATCACTCGCGGCTCAGGGCGCGCCGCTCGGCTCGTGACAGGGCGCGGAACGGCCCGACGAGGCGCGGCCCTGACAGCCGGTTCTCGAGCTTGCGGGCCTCGCGCCGGACGGGCTGCGCGACGTACTCGCCGAGGATGACCCCCGAGGCCAGCGCGATCGCCACCGAGATCGCGGTCATCAGGGCGAGGATGCCCTGCGAGACCAGGAAGCCCCCGTCGGCCAACCACGTCAGACCGCGGTAGATCGACAGGCCGGGCAGGAACGGCACGATCGCCGGGACGGCCACGACCAGTGGCGGGACGCGGACCCGCCCCGCGACCGCGTAGGCGACCAGGCCGACGAAGAAGGCGGCCGCACCGGCGGCCGACGCCCGGCCGAAGCCACTGGCCTCGATCGTCTGGTTGATCAACGCCGCCACCGCGGTGATCGCGGCGACGGGGAGCACGGCGCGGCGCGGGGCGTAGCAGGCCACCGAGAAGGCCGCCGACGAGACGGCTGCGCCGGCAAGGATGGTGGGCAGGTCGGAGTTGCCGAGCCGGCCCGGCACCAGGGTGCCCAGCGGGAAGCCCGCGCCCTCGGCGATCGAGATGCCGAGCGCGACGCCGGCGATGATGCCCGCGGTGGCCATCATCGCCTCGATCAGCCGGGCCCCCGCGGTGAGGTAGAAACCGGTGAGCGCGTCCTGCACCGCGCCCATCAGCCCGATCCCGGCCAGCAGCAGGATGATGTTGGCGGTGACGACCAGCGAAGGATCCACCCTGATCGGCGTCGCGGCCACACCGGCCGCGAGCAGGGTCGCGATCGCGCCGCCTGCGACCTGGAGGTAGAAGAACGGCAGCCGGTGCCGCGCCATGACGATCTGCACCCGGTCGATCAGCACGGCCGCCACGGCGGCCACGGCCGACACGACGACGCCGCCGCCGAGGAAGACCCCGACGCCTGCCGCCATCACCGCCCACGCGAGCGTCACGGCCCACCGGGGGAAGGCGTGGCCGAGCGAGACGATGGTCGCCATCCGCGTCCGCGCGAGGTAGAGGTCGGCCCGGTCGGTCAGGATGTCGCGCACGAGGTGGTCGACCGCGGTGAGGTCCTCGTAGTCGATGTCGCGCTGGCGCACGTGGCGCACCATCAGCATGGGTACGTCCTCGGGCGTGCGCTGCAAGCTCATCGACAGGGCCGTGAAGGTGACGTCGATCTCCGCGCCGCCCACGCCCAGGTGCTGGGCCACCGAGGCCATCGTGGCGGTGACGTCGGCGGCTCCGGCCCCCGAGGCGAGCAACATCTCGCCGATCCGCAGGCAGAGGTCCATCGTCAGGTGGATCTCGCGGGACCGCGCGGGATCGAGGTCGGACCCGGTCTCCTTGTCGTCATGCTCCACGCCGCCATGGTGGCACCCACCGACCCCACCCCGGCGGGGTGGTCCGCAGCACCCCGGACGTCCCTAGAGTTGCCGCATGCGCATCGACTTCCACACCTCGCCCGAGCCCACGCTCGGCGTCGAGTGGGAGCTCGCCATCGTCGACCGCGACACCCGCGACCTGGTCAGCGCCGCGGAGTCCCTGGCCGACCTCGCCAGCGGTCGACTGGAGCACCCGGAGCGCCTCCACAAGGAGCTGCTGCGCAACACCGTCGAGGTGGTGAGCGGGATCTGCACGACGGCGGGCGAGGCCGTGGCCGACCTCACCGACACCCTCGGCGTGGTGATGACCGCGGCCGACGAGCTGGGCGTCGACCTGATGGGGGCCGGGGCGCACCCGTTCGCCGACTGGTCCGAGCAGCAGCTGACCGAGGGCCATCGCTACGCCGAGCTGATCGACCGCACCCGGTGGTGGGGCCGCCAGATGCTCGATCTGGGGCGTGCACGTGCACGTCGGGATGCCCGAGCGCGACCGGGTCATGCCGGTCCTCTCCTCGATGCTCACGACCTACCCCCACCTGCTCGCGCTGTCGGCGAGCTCGCCGGTGTGGGCCGGGCAGGCCACCGGCTACGCCTCCAACCGGGCACTGATGTTCCAGCAGCTGCCGACGGCCGGCCTGCCGTTCACCTTCGACACCTGGGCCGACTTCGAGACCTGCATCGGCGACCAGACCACGACGGGGATCATCGACTCGATGTCCGACGTCCGGTGGGACATCCGACCCGCGCCCCACCTCGGCACCCTCGAGCACCGGGTGTGCGACGGCGTCTCCGACGTCCGCGAGCTCAGCGCCCTGACGGCGCTCGTCCACTGCCTGGTCGTCGACCTCGACGCCCGGTTGGCCGCCGGCGAGACGCTGCCCACGATGCCGCCGTGGCACGTGCAGGAGAACAAGTGGCGCGCCGCCCGCTACGGCCTCGAGGCCATCGTGATCCTCGACGACCGCAACCGTGAGCGCCTCGTCACCGACGACCTCGACGACCTGCTCGAGCGCCTGACGCCGGTGGCGAAGCGGCTGGGGTGCGAGGAAGAGCTGCGCGCGGTGGCCGACATCCCGGCGCGCGGTGCGTCGTACCAACGACAGCGACGCGTGGCCGAGGAGGCCGGCGGCGACCTGGTGGCCGTGGTGGACTCCGTCGTCGGTGAGCTGCGTACGTCACTGGGTCGGCCCGCGCGAGCCTGACCCGCCCGGGTCTTCGGCGCAGCGCTTGTGGCTGGGCCGCGCGGACGCAAGGATCGGGCCACTGCCCCCAGGAGGACATCCGTGGCCAACCCGATCGATCCCACCGCGACCGGATTCTTGCTCGCCGAGAACCGCAACATGCCCATGCACGTCGGGGGCCTGCAGCTGTTCGAGAAGCCGGATGGTGCGGGGCGCAGCTATGTCCGTGAGATGTACGAGCAGATGCGCGACGTCGAGGAGGTCGCCCCGCTCTTCCTCAAGCACCCGCACCGCTCGGTGGGTACGGCCGGCCGGCTGGTGTGGCAGCCCGACGACGAGTTCGACATCGAGCACCACGTACGGCACAGCGGGCTGCCCAAGCCCGGCCGGATCCGCGAGCTGCTCGAGCTGTGCTCGCGCCTGCACAGCACCCGGCTCGCCTGGGAGCGACCGCTGTGGGAGGCCACGATCATCGAGGGCCTGCGCGACGGCCGCGTCGCGATGTACACCAAGACCCACCACGCGCTGGTCGACGGCGTCTCGGCGATGCGGCTGCTCGCGAGCGTGCTGTCCACCGACCCCGACCAGCGCGACATGCCGGCGCCCTGGGGTGCCCGCCCACGCCCCCGCGACGAGACCGCGAAGTCCACCGCGAAGGCCCAGGCCACGCTGGGCGAGGTCTCGGCGCAGACGGTCCGGACCGCGTTGGGCATCACCGCCGAGGCGGCCGGGATGCCGGGTGCCCTGGTCAGGACGCTCAGCAAGGGTCTGCGCAACGAGACCTCGGCGCTCTCGCTCTACGCGCCGCGCACGATCCTCAACCAGAACATCACCGGCTCGCGCCGCTTCGCCGCCCAGGACTGGCCCATCGAGCGGCTGCGCGGGGTCGGAAAGGCCAGCGGCACGACCATCAACGACGTGGTGCTGGCGATGTGCAGCGGCGCCATGCGCACCTACCTCACCGAGCTCGACGCGCTGCCCGACACCACCCTGGTCTCGATGGTCCCGGTGGGCCTCAACGCCAAGCAGTCGCAGTTCGCCTCGGCCGAGGGTGGCAACGCCGTCGGTGCGGTGATGGTGCAGCTCGGCACGCACCTCGCCGACCCCGCCGACCGGCTATCGGCGATCCACCGCTCGATGCAGGACGGCAAGGAGGGGTTGTCGTCGATGACCCCGGCCCAGATCCTGGCGATGAGCGCGCTGGGGCAGGCGCCGGCCATCCTCACGCCGATCCTGCGGATGCAGGGCATCATGCGACCGCCCTACAACCTGATCATCAGCAACGTCCCCGGTCCGCGCACGACCCACTACTGGAACGGCGCCAGGCTCACCGGCACCTACCCGCTGTCGATCCCGATCAACGGCATGGCGCTCAACATCACCTGCACGTCGTACGACGGGAAGATGTGCTTCGGCCTCACCGGCTGCCGGCGCACGGTCCCCCACCTCCAGCGGCTGCTGATGCACCTCGACAACGAGCTGAAGGCCCTGGAGAAGGCGGCCGGGGTCTGATCCAGAGTATCCGGGACTCTCAGCGCACCTCGAGCCCGCCGCCGACCCGCTCGGCGACGGCGGCCAGGCGGGCCCGGGTGATGTCGGCGACGGTCGCCAGCCCGGCCAGCCGGGCGTTCGATCCCTCACGGGTGGGCTCGGCCGAGTTGATGCTGAGGCAGCGCCGGGTCCCCCCGTCGGCGACGTTGGCGAGCGCGACGGCGTGACCGGTGGTGCCGCTGCCGGCGAACGGATCGAGCACGACGATGTCGCCGGGCATGGTCGCCAGGATGCGGCGGACGAGTCCGGTGGGCTTCGGCGACTCGAAGACGTGGCCGATGAGCTGCTTGAGCTCGGCCACCGCGGTGTCGGTGGAGCCGATCTCCTCCGAGAGCCAGATCGTGCGCAGCTTCTTGCGCCGACCTCCCTCGCGGTGCAGCCAGTCGAGCTGGAAGATGTCGACCCGCTCCCCCTCGCGGCCCCGGATCGTGCGGCAGACGAGGTCGCCGGGACGATCGTCGATCCGCGGCCGCGACCAGCGCCACACGGCCGGACGCCCGTCGCCGAAGACCGGTGAGATGGCTGTGCTGCCCGCGAACTCCGCCGTCGCGACCCGGCCGCCCTCCGGGTCGCCCCACAGCGGGAAGTGCAGGGTCGGGGCGGTCACCGGGTTGAACTTCTTGTTGGTGTTGCGCAGCGGGAGGTAGCGGAAGCGGCGGCCGTCGTCGCTGGTGTGGGGGAAGTCGTCCTCGTCCACGCTCTCGTGCGAGCTGGCGTCGACGGCACACGCCTTGAGGTCGCGCGCGTAGGCCAGGACGTACTCGTGGTTGGTGGCGAAGCCGCCGCCGAGCTGACGGCCCTTGGGGTTGAGGTTGACCACGATCTGGGCGAGGAAGTTGGCCTCGCCGAACACCTCGTCCAGCAGCAGCCGCAGGTGTGCGACCTCGTTGTCGTCGATGCTGACGAAGATCGCGCCGTGCGGGGCCAGCACCTCGCGCAGCGCGACCAGCCGCGGCCGCATCATCGCTGCCCAGGCGGCGTGCCGGCCGGCGTACGGGTCGGCGTGGGAGGCGTCGCGGAAGCGGTCGGCGTAGGCGAAGTCGTTGCCGGTGTTGTAGGGGGGGTCGGCGTAGACGAGGTCCACCGAGCCGGGGGCGAGCGCGCTCATGACCTCGAGGTTGTCGCCCTCGAGGAAGGTGTTCCACACCGCGTGGTGCGCTGGGGTCGGCACGAGCCGCAGCCTAGGAGACGAAGCCGACCACGGACCGCGACTCGCTGTCCCATGGTTCACACCTGTCACAGAAGTGACTTACTGTGGAGCGCGTGTCCGTCTTCGAGAACGCCCGCCTGACCCGCAACCGCGCCCTGGTCGTCGCCGCTGCCGGCACCCTGGTGGCCGGCCTGACCGTCGGCCCGTCCATGGCCACGTCCGCGACGCAGGATCCGTCCACGCGGGCCAGCGACCCCACGTCGTGGGGGCAGGGCGCCGGCACCGGCCGCGGTCGCAACCAGACCTCGGACGGCAAGCCCGGCATCGTGGTCGGCCCGCCGGTCGACGGCCGCGGGCGAGCAGCCACGACCCTCAACGACTACAGCTACGAGATCGCGCCCGGGGTGGTGCTGCGTGAGTGGGACCAGGTCGACGGCCGCCAGCCGGTCGGCCAGGTCCGGATGAACCTGCTGAGCATCAACCTCGACGCACCCAACATCACGTTCGAGGAGCTGTCCCCGAAGTACGTCACGAAGCGCAACACGGTCAGCCAGCTCGGCCGCTGGAACAACGCCATCGGCGCGGTCAACGGTGACTTCTTCGACATCAGCGAGACCGGGGCGCCGCTCGGCGTCGCGATCCACCGCGAGCGCGGCATCCTCAACGCCGCCCGCGAGGGCTGGATCCCGGGGGTCAACTCGTCGCTGTGGTTCGACACCACCGGTCCGCACGTCAGCCCGCTGTCCGTGCAGTACACGATCCGCCAGCGCCGGGCCTGGACCGTCAGCGGACTCAACCACCCCGCGGTGCCCAGCGGTCAGATCGGCGTGTACACCCACGACTGGAACCGCACCTCGGGCAACGACGTGCTCCCACTCGGCAAGCGCCGCGCGCGCGAGGTCGTGCTGTGGAAGAACCGGGTCGTCTCCAACCGGCCCACGCTGTCCGACGGTCGCAAGATCCGCCAGAACAACCGCGTCCTGATCGGCGTGGGCCCGGCCGCGTCCAAGCTCAAGCAGCTCAAGCCCGGCAAGAAGATCACCCTGTCCAAGCGGATCGAGGGCGGCCAGCCGACCGTGGCCATCAGCGGCGACCGCCCCCTGCTGGTCAACGGCGTGCGGTCCGTGGTCAACAACAGCATCGCCCACCCACGTACGGCGGTCGGCATCGACGCCGACGGCCGCCGGCTGCTGATCCTCGTCGTCGACGGCCGGTCCGCGTCGAGCCGCGGCTACACCATGGTCGAGCTCGCCGACATGATGACGGCGCTGGGAGCGGAGAACGCCCTCAACCTCGACGGCGGTGGCTCCTCGGCGATGTACACCCGCGCCGGCACCGGCGCGATGGCCGTCGTCAACGAGCCCTCCGACGGCGGTGAGCGCACCGTGCCCAACGGCTTCGGCGTGGTCTACACCGGCGAGCTGCCCGCGGTGGTGCCGCTGACGCCGGTCCCGACGGCGACGCCAACCCCGACTCCGACTCCGACTCCGACGATCCCGCCGCCCCCGGGCTGAGTTGCGCTGCCGCTCCGGCTCAGGCTGCGGGAGCGGTGAACAGCACGACGAACGTCATCGGCGCGAAGCACTCCACGGTCTTCGCCGGCAGCTGAGGCGTGACCTCGAGGCCGGCCTCGCCGGCGTCGATCCGCACCGACTCCGGGGCATCGCAGCCGACCGCCGCGATCGCGCCGTAGGGGATCTCGCCGCCCGCGACCTGCTCCGCGTCGAGCTGGTCCAGCACCGTCTCCCCGAAGTCGCCCTCGAACTGCGCCGCGAAGTCGGACCTGGCCAGGTCGCTGTCGAGCACGAACGCGAGCGTGGACGCGGAGCCACCGGCATCGGTGGCGCTGATGACGGTCGCCTCGGTGACGCCGGCGTCGCCGGTCGCGGGCACCGGCTGGGCCATGCCCGAGCCCTCGCTCGGCGGCGGCTCCTCGGTGGGCGTCTCGCTGGGCGTGACCTCCGGGCTGGAGCTCGTGCTGGGGCTGGACGAGCCCTGCGGGTCGGTTGCGGTGTCGGGCTCCTCGTCGGCGCAGCCGGTGAGGGCGACGCCGAGCAGGAGGGATGCCAGCACGGGGGCGAGGGCCGAGCGGGTGCGGGCGCCCGAGCGGCGCGGTGAGGTGCTCTGTGGGGACGTCATGGTGGTTCGACGATAGCCAAGTCCGTCCGGCTCCCCCTGCGGTGCGACGTCGACTCGCTCCCCGCGCACTGGCAGGCTGTGGCCATGAGTGAGCAGGAGCCGGTCCGCGAGGCAGTACGCGCCTACGCCGCGCGGCAGCCGGATCTCCGCGCCGCGACGCGTGCGTACGTCGAGCTGATCCAGGTGCTGCTCGACGACGCCGGCATCGACTACCTCAGCGTCACCGGCCGCACCAAGAGCGTCGCGTCGTTCGCGGAGAAGGCCAACCGCGCCTCCGACGACCAGGTCCTCTACCCCGACCCGCTCGAGCAGATCACCGACCAGATCGGCGTTCGCGTCATCACCTATGTCCACAGCGACGTGGCGGCGGTGGCCGAGCTCCTCGACGACGAGCTCGCCATCCTCGACGACCGCGACCTGGGCGAGGAGATGGCCCGCTCCGGGCGCTTCGGCTACGCCAGTCGCCACCTGCTGGTCGAGGTCAACCCCGGCTCCGACCTGCCCGTCCTGGAGGGGCACCGCGCGAGCGTGCAGGTGCGTACGGTCCTGCAGCACGCGTGGGCCGAGTTCGAGCACGACATCCGCTACAAGGGCAACGTGCCCGAGGACGCCGCCGCCGACCTCGACCGGCGCTTCACCCTCGCCGCCGGGCTGATCGAGCTCGCCGACCGCGAGTTCGCCAAGATCCGCGAGAACATCCAGGCCGCCGCGCCCGGCAGCCACGCCGGGGTGGAGGCCGACCACATCGTCGGGCAGGAGCTCGCCACCTTCCTGGCCGGTCACTACAGCGACGCCGGGTGGTCCCACACCGACCACTACGACTGGATCGCCGGCCTGCTGGCGCAGCTCGGCATCGACGCCATCGACGAGCTCGACGACCTGCTGACCTCCGTCGACGCCGACGCGGTGATCCGCCGGATGGGCTACCGCTACCCCGCCGGCGCCGTGCGCCGCCTCGACGACGCGTTGCTCGCGATCTTCGGTGAGCAGTACGTCACGCTCGACGGCAACAGCCACCGCGTGCCACTGCTGCGCGCACGGCTGGAGAAGCTCAGCACGCCCGAGACCTGAGTCCGCGCTCTGAGCCCCACCCATAGGGTTGCGGCATGCCTCGGCTCACCTGGACCACGCTCACTCCCGCCGTCGCCGCCGTGGCACTCGTCCTCACCTGGGGTCGACATCCGGGTGCGGTGGTGCTGAGCCTGGTCGCCCTCGTGCTGGTCGGCGCGGTGCTCGCCGCGGTCCACCACGCCGAGGTCGTCGCGCACCGCGTGGGCGAGCCCTACGGCTCGCTCGTCCTGGCCGTCGCGGTCACCATCATCGAGGTCGGCCTCATCGTCACGCTGATGGTCACCACCGACAAGGACACCGCAGGTCTGGCCCGCGACACCGTCTTCGCCGCGGTGATGATCACCGTCAACGGCATCGTGGGCATCTCGCTGCTGGTCGGCGCCGTGAAGCACCACCTGGCCGTGTTCAACCCCGAGGGCACCGGCGCCGCCCTCGCGACCGTCATCGCGCTCGCCGTGCTCTGCCTGGTGGTCCCCTCGGTGACGACCTCGGAGCCCGGGCCGGAGTTCACCGGCGCCCAGCTCGCGTTCGCCGCGATCGCCTCCCTGGTCCTCTACGGCATGTTCGTCTTCACCCAGACCATCCGGCACCGCGACTTCTTCCTGCCGGTGACGATGGCGGACGACCACGTCTCCTCGGCCGGGTCGTTCGAGCACCAGCCGGTCGACCTCGACGCCGACGGGCACGCCGACCCGCCGACCGGCCGCGCCACGCTCAGCAGCCTCGGACTCCTCGTCGTGTCCCTCCTCGCCGTGGTCGGCCTGGCCAAGGTCGAGTCCCCGGCGATCGAGTCCGGGGTGGCCTCGGTCGGCTTCCCGCAGGCCGTCGTCGGCGTCGTGATCGCGCTGCTCGTGCTCGCACCGGAGAGCATCGCGGCCGTCCGTGCGGCCGCCCGCAACCGCGTCCAGGTCAGCCTCAACCTCGCGATGGGCTCGGCCATGGCCTCCATCGGCCTCACCATCCCGGCCATCGCGATCGCCAGCATCTGGCTCGACGGACCCCTCGAGCTCGGCCTCAACCAGCTCCAGATCGTGCTGCTGATGCTGACCGTGGCCGTCTCGATCCTCACCGTGGTCCCCGGGCGCGCCAAGCCGCTCCAGGGCGGCGTCCACCTCGTGCTCCTCGCGGCGTTCCTGTTCCTGACGATCGCGCCGTAGTTCCGGCGACCGCCAGGACAGGTCAGCCGAAGTACTTGCTGAAGATCTTGTCGTAGACGCCGCTCTCGCGCATCTCGGCGAGCGAGCCGTTGATCTCGCGCAGGAGCGGGATGTTGCCGTCCTTCTTCACGGCCATGCCGTACTGCTCACCGGTGTCGAACTCGCGCGCCACCTTGAGCTCGGTGTTGGTCGAGGTGACCTGGCCCGAGACGGTGTTGTCGTAGATGGCCGCGTCGACCTCGCCACTGACGATGGCCGCCTCCAGCAGGGCCGCGTCCTCGTAGGTGACGACATTCGTGCCGGCGGGTGCGAAGTCGCTGAGGAAGGTCTCGCCCGTGGTCTCGGCCTGTACGCCGACCCGCTGGCCGGCGAGCTCCTCGAGCTCGTCGAGCCCCGAACCCTTCGGCGTCACGAGCGCCTGCTTGGCGTCGAAGTAGGGGCTGGAGAAGTCGATGACGCGGGCCCGCTCACCCGTGATCGTCATGGCCGAGATGGCCACGTCGCACACGTCGGTGTTGAGGGACGTACCGGACGTGATGTCGTCGAACGACACGTCGATCACGTCGAGGTCGACCTCGAGGCTGTCGGCGACCTGCTGCACGAGCTCGATGTCGAAGCCGGTCGGCTGACCGTTCTGCTTGAACTCGAACGGCGCGTACGGCATGTCGGTGCAGACCGTGAGAGCACCGTTGTAGACGAGGTCGACCTCGGTCAACGAGTCGGCGGACTGGCCGGACGCGCTGCTGCACGCGGACAGGGCCAGCAGGGCGATGCCGGTGACGGCTGCGGCGACGGGTCGGGTCGACACGGGGCGGAGGGGGGCGGGACGGCTCATGGGTCAGTTCGCATTCACGGTGAGCGACTCACGAAGTCGCATGAGGGCGTATTCGGTGATCTTCACGAGAGCACCCTTGGCCTGCTCGCGGTCGCGAGCGTCCAGGCTGATGATCGGCACCTCGGGCGGGAGGGCGAGAGCAGCAGCGATCTCGTCGGTCGGGTAGCGCGGCACGCCGTCGAACTCGTTGACCGCCACGATGAACGGGATGCCCTTGGACTCGAAGTAGTCCAGCGGCGAGAACGACTCGTCGAGCCTGGCGACGTCGACCAGCACGATCGCGCCGATGGCGCCCCGGCACAGGTCGTCCCACATGAACCAGAAGCGGCGCTGGCCGGGCGTACCGAAGAGGTAGAGGACCAGGTCCTCGGCCAGGGTCAGGCGCCCGAAGTCCATGGCCACCGTCGTGGTGGCCTTGGTGGGCACGGCTGCCAGATCGTCGACGCCCTCGGACTCGTTGGTGACGAGTGCCTCGGTGCGCAGCGGGTCGATCTCCGAGACGGCGCCGACCAGCGTCGACTTGCCGACACCGAAACCGCCAGCAATGACGATCTTGGTCGACGCAGCCGCGCGCTGTGCCTTAGTAGTTTCGAAGTCCACGGAGGGTCCTTTCGATGAGCTCCAGTCGCTCATCCGTCGACGTCTTCTCAGTGATGGTGGCCTGGATACGGATCAGACCCTGCTCGATCAGGTCACCCAGCAGCACCCGGGTGACGCCGATCGGCATCTTGGTCAGAGCCGACACCTCGGCGACGGAACGGCGATCGCAGACCTCGAGAACCTGCATGGCTGAAGGGGTCAGGTAGGACGGCGCCTCCGCACCTGCCTGGAGGCGCAGCGTGGCCTCCATGGCCAGGTCGACCTTGGCGGCGGTCCGGCCTGAGGTGATCGTGTACGACCGGATCAGACGAGGGCGATAGACCTCGTCCTCCGGCTCGACTGGGGGCGTCATGGCAGTGACCTCAGTCAGCTGCCCGTACCGACGCGGGCCTGGGCCTCGACGGTACGTCCGACACGGTCGACCAGCAGGGCCATCTCGTAGCCCACCTGGCCGATGTCTGCCTCCTCCGTGGTGAGCACGGTGAGGTTGGAACCGTCGCCGACGCTCATCAGCATGAGGAAACCCATCTCCATCTCGACGATGGTCTGCATCACCGAGCCACCCTCGAAGAGGCGCGCAGCGCCCACGGCGAGGCTGGCGAGGCCGGAGGAGACGGCCGCGACCTGCTCGGCGCGCTCTCCGGGGATGCTGGTGCTCGACGCCATCAGGAGGCCGTCGGCGGACACCAGGATCGCGTGTGCGGCGTCAGGGACCTCTTCGACGAAGCGGGACATCACCCAGTCGAGGTCACGGTCGTCCCCGGTGGCGGGGCTGGTGGATTCGATCGTCATGCGGGGCCTGCTTCCGTGTGCTGTGGGGAACTTTGGGCTGCTCGTCGACCGCGGGAGACTCCCGCGGTGTGGGCCTGGAGCCGGCGTCGGATGGCTTCGGGATCACGCGCCTTGGCGGGCTCGGGCGGGGTCACGCTACCCGGGATGAGGCGCTCGCCGGGGGCTCGACGCGGCAGTCCGATCGGAGTGTGATCTCGCACCACCGGCGCCTCCTCGGCAACGTGCTCGGCGATCTCCCATCCACGGTCGACCTCGGTCTCGTGGAACTCACCCTCGTCGCCGGCCAACCAGCCCGAGCGCATGGACTTGAAGATCGGCGAGTCGCCGTTGGTCCGGCTCGACTCACCATTCGCCGGGGGCAGGCCGGGCATGTCGCGGTTGATCTCGTCGGCGGCACCACGCGTACGCGTCGGCAGTCCGCCGGCCAGTCCGGCAGACAGCGCCCCGTTGGCGTACGCGGCCGGTGCCTCGGGCGCCGCCGCTGCCGGGGTCTCGAGCTCGGGCGCGACCTCGGCGGTCTCCACCTGCGTCGTCTCGAGCTGGGCGGTCCGGGTCACCTCGGGCTCCGGCGCCACCTCGGCGCCGGCCGCGGGTGTGTCGAGGCCCAGCGGGTCGTTGAGGTCCACGGGTACGTCGTCGGGCTCGGGCTGGCTCGACGGCCGTCGGGCTCGGGCTCGACTGCCGCCTCCGGCTCGGGCTCGACTGCCGCCTCCGGCTCGGCGACCTGCTCGTCCTCGACCGGTGCGTCGTCGTAGTCCTCGGAGGTCAGCGGGTCGGTCAGCGGGTCGGGACGAGTCGCGGCGACGGGCGCCTCGACGACCTCCTCGACCGGGTCGGCCACGGCCTCGGCAGCGGGCTCCTCGACCGTGTCCTCGGCCTCGGACTCCTCGGCCTGGGCCTGGGCCTCCTCGGACGCCCGGGCCTCCTCGGCCTGGGCCCGCTGACGCGAGGCCAGGGCGGTGATCGAGACGACTGAAGCGACCTGCCCGATGTCGGAGGAGTCGTCCGACGCGGCAGGCTCCGGCGACTCGGCGCCCTCGCCCGACTGGTCGACAGACTCGGCCGGCTCCGGAGCTGCGTCAGGCGTGCGCTTGCCGAACAGCGGACCGGTCTCGCCGGAGGTCGTGGGCTCGAAGGCGTCGGCGCCGGTGCGCGGGATGTTGGCGCCGGGCTCGCGACGTGGAAGCAGGCTGCCCAGCGACGGGCGACCGGGAGTCGGCTCGCCCGAGGAGACCACGACCGCGGCGGCTGCGGCGGCGCCGGCGACGGGTGCCGCCGCAGGGAGCTCGGGCTCGCTCGTGACGGCGTCCTTGCGGGCGGCCTTGTCCGCGGCCTTCGCCTCGGCAGCAGCAGCCTTCTCGGCGGCCTTCGCCTCGGCGGCGGCGGCCTTCCCGGCAGCCTTGTCGGCCGACTTCTCCGAACGGCGGCCGAGGCTCAGGCCCCGACGCCTGGTCGGCTCGGCGACGGACGTGTCGTCCGTCGTGAGCACCGCGGCTGCGGCGGCAACGGCGACCGGAGCGGGCGTCGACGTGCTCTGGGTCGAGGTCTTGCCGACCGCAGGCGTGGCCGCCGGAGCGGCGGTCTGGGGCAGCTCGGGAAGGATGGACGGCGGGAGCAGGACGGTGGCCGTCATGCCGCCACCGGGATTCTTCGCCAGGCTGACGACCACACCGTGGCGCTCGGCCAGGCGGGAGACCACGAAGAGTCCCATCCGGCGCGCGGTGTCGGGCGTGGCCTCGGCACCGTGGGACAGGTCGCGGTTGAGCAGGTCCAGCTCCGCGGCGGGGACGCCGAGGCCGGAGTCGGTGACCGTGATCGTCGCGCCGTCGGCGCCGAGCTTGGCGGCGAGGCGTACGGGCTCGGAGGGCGGCGAGAAGTTCAGCGCGTTGTCGACCAGCTCGGTCAGCAGGTGCACCACGTCGGGGGCAGCAGCGTCACTGATGCGGGTGCCGAGGTGGGACAGGATCTGGACGCGCTGGTAGTCCTGCACACCCGACGTCGCAGCCTGCAGTGCCTCGCCGACGGTGAGGCTGAAGGAGCCCGAGGCACGGCTGGGCGCGTCGGCCAGGATCAGCAGGGAGTCGGCCGTACGGCGCATGCGCGAGGCGAGGTGGTCGAGGCGGAAGAGGGACTCGAGGCGCTTGGGGTCTTCCTCGTCGTGCTCGAGGCGCTCGATCTGCGCGAGCTGCTGGTTGACCAGCGAGTTGCTGCGGCGCGAGAGCGTCACGAACATCGCGTTCACGGTCTGTCGCAGGTGGGCCTCACCGGAGGCGAGGTGGATCGCCTGGCGGTGGAGGTCGTCGACCGCACGGGCGACCTGTCCGATCTCCTCGTTGGTCGTGACGTCGATCGGCTTGATCGGCTCCGGCTCCTCGCCGGCGCGGATCCGGGCGACGGCGTCGGGCAGCCGGTGACGGGCCACCGCGAGTGCGCCCTCGCGGACCTTGCCGATCGGCTCGAGGAGGCTGCGGGCGACGGCGATGGCCAGGGCGATGGCGGCCGCCAGCGCGACGAGCGTCATGAAGGCGCCGAACAGAGCACTGTTGCGCGCGGCGGAGGCGGCCTCGGTGAGCGAGGTCGTGACGCCGTCGATGAGCAGCTCGGTGATCTCGTCGTAGGGCTGGTAGGCGTCGCGGCCGCCGAGGTCGGTGGCGGAGTCCTCACGGATCTGGCTGGCGTGGCGCTGGTTGGCCGTACGCAGCTCGGCGGTGAGGTCCTCGGCACCCTCGACCGAACCGGCGAGACGGTCGATGGCCGAGGCCTCGACGCCGAGCTCGGAGAAGAGCTCCTGGGAGCCGGACTGGGCGAGCTCGGTGTTGGCGACCAGACCCTGCTGCATGGCCAGCGACAGCCGGCCGCTCATCGCCTGCGAGAGCTGCTCGAGGCGGGGCTCGGGGGTCGACGACGCGGCGTTCACGCTGGTGATGAGGCGGGAGACGCTCGACTCGAGCTGGCGCACCAGGGCGACCCAGGTGGCGGGGCCGAGGTTCTGGGCCTCGTCGCCGCGCATGGCCTGGCTGAGGTCGAGCAGGGCGTCGACGTGGGCAGTCTGCAGCTCGTCGAGCTCGGCGTTGTCGCGGACCTCGGTGAGCGTCTCGGCCGAGCTGACGATGTCGTCGATCGCGTCGATGAGGTCGCCCTGGGCGGCAGCGCTGTCGGTCTGGGCGGCCACCATCGCGGCCTCGGACGCGGTGAGGTAGTCGATGGCCGGATTGATGATCGTGACCTGCTCGGCACTGCGACCAGCACTCGTCGAGTCGGCCACGTCGCCGCCCACGCGCAGGGCACCGAGGGTCGCGGCCAGAAGCAACGGGATGGCCAGGGCCAGCGCGATCTTGCGGCGCAGGGGCCATCCAGCAACCGACAGGCCCGAGGCCCGGTCAGTCCGGGCTGCATCCTTAGTCATGTATGCCTCGCGATACGTGAGCGACTTCGACGACGAATAGGTGCCCCAGCGGTCGAGGCGAGACTCAACCTAAAGAGTCCGGCGACATTCCGTGGCCTTTTCGGGGAAGTTGGTCACACGGGGTGTAAGGGCATGATCAATTCGCGCTCTGGCGCGAGAACTCAGCTCCGGACGTGCATCCGCTCGCCCTGCGGCCCGAAGATCGCCAGCACCTCCGCAGCCGTCGGCCCCGGGTTGCCGAGCCAGTGGGGAGTGCGGGTGTCGAACTCGACGACCTCCCCGGGACCGAGCGTCAGGTCGCGCGTGCCGAGGACCAGACGGATGCGCCCGCTCAGGACGTACACCCACTCGTAGCCCTCGTGGGTCTTCAGCTGCGGCGTCGCGTCCTTCTCGACGGGCAGCACCATCTTGAACGACTGCAGCCCGCCCGGCCGACGGGTGAGGGAGATGAAGGTGCGGCCGTGACGGGTGACCGGCTTCGAACGGATCCGCGGGTCGCCGGTCTCGGGGGCGTCGACCAGCTCGTCCAGGGCTACGCGGTGGGCCCTCGCCAGCGGCAGGAGCAGCTCGAGGGTCGGCTTGCGCTGCCCCGACTCCAGCCGCGAGAGGGTGCTCACCGAGATGCCGGTCTCCTCGGCCAGGTCGGTCAGCGTGGCCTCGCGCTCGAGCCGCAGCTGGCGCAGGCGCGGTCCGACTCCGGCCAGCACTCCTTCGTCATCCATGCCGCCAGTTTGCCATATCAGCAAGATTGTTTGTCAAAACCACGAGAAGGGCCGCATGCTCCATGTCATGACTGAGAACGAGATGTACGACGTCGTGGTGATCGGTGGCGGCGTGGCCGGCCTGAGCGGGGCGATGGCCCTGGGGCGGTCGAAGCGCCGGGTGCTGGTGATCGACGCCGGCGAGCCCCGCAACGCTCCGTCCGACCATGCCCACAACTACCTCGGCCGCGAAGGCATCAACCCCCTCGAGCTGGTGGAGATCGGCCGCGGGGAGGTGGCGTCGTACGGCGTCGAGCTCGCGTCCGCCCGCGTCACGGAGGTGACCGCGAGCGACGGCTCCTTCACGGTGGCGACCGCCGAGGGCGAGCCCGTCTCGGCCCGGCGCGTGCTGGTCACCGGCGGGGTCGTGGATGAGCTGCCCGCCATCCCCGGGCTGGCCGAGCGGTGGGGTCGCGACGTGCTGCACTGCCCCTACTGCCACGGGTGGGAGGTGCGCGACCAGGCGATCGCGGTCCTGGCGACGATGCCGATGTCGGCGCACCACGGGCTGCTGTTCCGCCAGCTCTCCGACGACGTGGTGATGGTCGTGGTCGACGGCGTCGAGCTCCCGGCCGAGGAGGTCGAGAAGCTCGAGGCGATCGGCGTACGCCTCGTCCACGGGACGCCCAGCGAGGTCGTGGTCGAGGACGACGCGCTGGTCGGGCTGCGGCTGGCGGACGGCTCGGTGATGGAGCGCCAGGCCCTCGTCGTGGCGTCGCAGCCGCACGTCCGCGCCGAGTTCCTCGCGCCGCTCGGCGTCACGCCCGAGCCCTTCGAGATGGGCGGCGCGGTCTACGGGAGCGTGCTCGCCGTGTCGCCGACCGGAGCGACCTCCGTGCCCGGCCTCTACGCCGCCGGCAACGCGACCGACATCAGCATGACGCTGATGGCGTCCGCCGCCCACGGCATGCGGGTCGGGGCCTTCATCAACGCCGAGCTCGCGGGCGCGGATGCGGTCGCGGCCGTGGCGGCCCGCCGGGAGCTCGTGGGCTGAGGTCCTCCCCTGGGGTTGTCCACAGATTGCTCCGGACGGGTGTCGCCGGGCGCCTCGTCTCGGCCAGCATCGTGACCATGCTCGACTCGGGAAGCACGGTTCAGCTCGACGCCGCTCGGTTCACCACCAGCCACCAGGCCCTCGGTGACCGGGTGGCCGACCTGGCCGCTCGTCGTCGCGAGGTCGGCGACGCTGTCGACCAGCTCCTGCGTGGCTGGCGCGGCGAGGCGGCCGCTGCCTTCCTCAGCAGCTGGGAGGCGTGGCGCGACGGCGCGGACGAGGTGATCGACGACCTGAGACGCGACGTCGCCGCCCTGTCACTCGCCCGGGCGGACCTCAGCCGAGCCGACTCCGAGTGCCGGCACGCCTCGACCCGGCTCGAGGGGCGGCTCGGGTGACCGCGTTCGACGTCGACCTCGACGAGCTCCGCCACGTCATCGCGGCCCTCGCGGCCTGCCAACGCGCCCTCCTCGACCTGGGCGGCGACATCCACGACGAGGTGGACGGCCTCCACGAGGACTGGCTCGGCCGGGCGAGCGACGCCCACACGGTGTCGTACGCGTCCTGGCGTGACGGCTGCGCCGAGATGGTCACGGCGTTGGCGGCCCTGCGCGGGCTGGGTGAGGCGGCGGAGGGCAGCTACCGAGCGGCGGCGGAGGCCAACGTCGCCATGTGGGAGCAGGTGCGGTGAGGCTCAGCGTCGAGTGCGGCGGCTTCACCCGGGCGGCGGACGCGTGCCGCACTGCCAACCAGATCGCCGCGCTCCTCACGGAGTCGCTCTCGTCGCGGCTCGCCGACTGCGCCGGGATGGCCGGCGACGACGCGGCGAGCAGCGGCTTCGCCCGGGCGTACGACGACGGCGCGCGCGAGGCCATGCTCGCCCTCGCGGACCTCACGCACTCCTACATCGGCATCGGTCGGCTCCTCACCGCGACCGGCCTGAACCACGCCGGCGCCGAGGCGGCGGCTGCCGGACTGGCCGTCTCGGCATACGTCGGGGGCAGCCTCGACGACGACGCCTTCGTGCGGGTCCGTCCGGCTCCACCGCCGCCGAGCCTGGGACCTCAGCAGCCGTCGCTCAGCCGGGTGGACGCGTGGATCCTCGACCAGATCGAGGGCTTCGTCTGGCCGGGCGCCGATGTTGCGAGGGTGCGCAGCGCCGCCACGGCGTGGCGCCGAGCAGCCGCCTCCGTGTCCGGCCTGACCGATCACGTCGACGTGGCCAACGACTTCCTGGCCCGTCAGCAATCCCCCGAAGTCCCGCTCGCGCTGTCGGCGCTCGGCGAGCTCACGACCCTGATCGGAGACACCGCGTGGCAGCTCGACTCGCTTGCGAGTGCGTGCGAGGAGTACGCCGCTGCAGTCGAGGAGACCCATGCCCGCACCCGCGCCCTGCTGGCCGAGATCGCTCAGATGGTCGTCGAGGGCGTCGCGCTGTCGGCGGTGGTCACCGGGGTGACCGGCGGACTCGGTGGTGGTGCGGCCGCTGCCGTCGCGCTCGCACGGGTCCGTGCGTACGCCCCGCGCTTCCACGCACTGCTCGTCGCGTTGCGCGCAGGCACCGCGACCGCCACGGCGCGCCTGCGAACCGCTCAGGAGGAGCTCGTCGCCGTTCGGAGGCGTGCCGAGAAGTTCCTCCGCGTCCCGGCGCGCACTCACGACGAGCACTGCAACGTCGTCCCCACGCTCGCTATCCCGAAACGCGTGCGCCAGCAGGTAGTCGACGAGCGCTTCGGGCGCGCGCGGCGCCGCCGCGACCAGGTCGCGGAGCACGTCGAGGCCCTCCTCGAGCGAGCGGTCGCGCCGCTCGATCAGCCCGTCTGTGTAGAGAACGACGATCGAGCCGGGCGGGGACTCGGCGACGGCCTGTTGGTACGACACCTCTCCGCCGATGCCGAGGGGGAGCGATCGTCCGCCCTCGAGGTACGCCACGCGGCCGTCCGGATAACGGATCAGCGGCGGCGGGTGACCCGCGAGGGTGTAGCGGCAGACGCCCGTGCGGGGGTCGAGCGTCACGAACGCGAGTGTCGCGAACGGCGCTTCGGGGAGCGTGTCGAGCAATCGGTTCAACCGCGTGACGGCCGCCGACGGCTTCAACCGCTCGAACGCGAACGCACGCAGCGCGTTCCGGAGCTGACTCATCGTGGCCGCCGCCTGCACGCCCTTGCCGACGACGTCGCCGACGACCAGTCCGACGCGGCCGTTCTCGAGCTCGATCACGTCGAACCAGTCCCCGCCGACCTCGAGCCCCCGATGTGCCGGGGAGGTAGCGGGCCGCAAGCTCGAGCCCGGCGACACTCGGCATGGACTCGGGGAGGACGCTGCGCTGCAGCGTCTCCGCGATCGTCCGCTCGCTCTCGTAGCGCCGTGCACGATCGAGTGCCTGCGCGCACTGGCTGGCCAAGGTCGCGATGAGGGCAGCGTCGTCTGCTCCGAGCCGCCGCGGCGACCGCCAGGAGAAGGCGGCGACTCCCAGCACGCGCCCCGCGGCGACGAGCGGGGAAATCACGGACAGCTCGACACCCTGCTCCCGCACGCGCTCTGCGAGCCCCGGGTAGTCGGCGTCGAAGTCGGCGGGGGTGAGGGCGATCATACGTCTGCGCCGGAACGCGTCTGCCAGGGGATGCGGGGCGTCGAGGGGCACGACCACGCGGTCATCCGCGTTCTCGGTCGGGACCCTGAAGCCGCTCCAACGGATCGCATGCAGGCGATTCCCGCGCTCGTCCGGCACGGCGATCGCGGATGCATCGGCTTCCAGGGCGCCGGCGGCCTGCTCCAGGAAGACACCGGCGACTTCGTCTTCCGTGAGCGCACCCGAGAGTGCCGCAGTGAGCGCCTGGAGACGTTCGGTGCGCCGCCGCGTTTCGCGCTCCCGTTCGAGCAGGTTGGCGCGATCGAGCGGCGTCGCGACCTGGCGACCCACCGTCTCGACGAACCGCCGCTGCTCCGCGTCCACCGAGCGGCCGGCCGGTAGCACGGCCACGAGCGCCCCGATTGGGCGCCCCTCGGCGAAGAGAGGGACGACGCCCAGCGGCCTGACACCGTCGGAGTGGTCGCCATAGGGCGCCCACTCGTTCTCGCTGTCGAGCCACAAAGGTGTGGCCGTGCGAATCGAGTCGCTCAACGGGTCGCGGGCGTCGAGCGGCACCCGCGGGCGTTCCTGTCCGAGCTGGAGCTCCCCGACGCCGCCCAGCAGCTCGACCTCGTCGCCGCCGTCGAGGACGTAGACGCCTACGCTCGAGGAGTCGAGCACGGCGGCGACCTGGGCGGAGGCGGCGACGGCGACCTCGAGCGGGCTGAGCGCCCCGACAGCGAGGTAGCCAGGGCGTGTAGCCGCGCGAGCCCGCCCGCCATGCGCTCCGCCCGGGCGCGTGCCTGTTGTTCGGACTCGAGCGCGCGGGCACGCTCGAAGGCCTCCCCGCCTGGCGCGCGAGCGCGCCGACAAGGTCGAGCTCTCCGGGAGTAAAGCGGCGCGATCCGGCGAACGACAACGCCACACCGCCGATGGCCCGCCCTGCGAAGGGCAGGGGAATGGCGAGCCAGGAGGACCCCGGCCCTCGGCAATTGGCTCTTCGGCCAGCGCCGGGTAGAGCCGGTCTCGCTCTTCGCGTGAGGTGAGCGCCACGACCTCGTTGCGCCGTATGGCATCCGCCAGCGGAACCTCCGCGTGCAGCGGGAAGCGGCGCCATCGCTCGAGCAGATCGTTCTCGAAACCCACGGCGCGGATGACCTCGAACTCGCCGCCGTGCTCGATCACCCTGCCGACCACGCCCGCGGCGGCTCCGAAGTCGTGCTCACACCGCTCGAGAATGGTGTCGGAAACCTCCTCCAGCGTCGTCGCCGCCGCGAGCGCCGCCGTCAAGTCGAGCAGCTGGCGCGTGTCGTCCGCCCTGCGGCCGCGCCCACCTCCTGCAGGCGGCGGCGCTCTGCATGATCGAGCGCGAGGCCCGCCTGGTCGGCGAACCTTCGCGCCAGCGCGACGAATGCGGGGCTCGGCTCGGGCACGTCGCGCGCCCATTCGAGGACGAGCAGACGGTCTGCCTCGCCGGCCGCCACGATCGGGATCCGGAGCGCCGACCGCGTGCCCGCCGCGTTCGCCGCCACGGAAGCGGCGCCGCTGAGGGTCGCCGGCACGTCGGACACGAACCCGGCCCGAAGCTCTGCAACTGCACGCGGCAGCAGGCTGAAGTTCGACGCCGGGAGCACGGTGCCGACCGGCAATTCCGGGAGCGGCGGCTCGCGATGGACGACCTCGAAGCCGTGTTCCTGGACGGTCCAGAGGTGGGCGACATCGGCGCCGAGAGCTTCCCGCGCGCTCCTGCAAACGTCTACGACGACCTCTTCGGGCGTCTGGCCGGCTCGCACCCGAGGCGCGACGGCGACGATCTGCTCGAGCCGTGCACGCGACTCGCGTTCCTCTGCGAAAAGCATCGCCCGCTCGAGCGCCTGGCCTCCCAGCTGGGCAACGAGCAACGCGAGGGAACGATTCTCGTCCGTCGCGCGGCCGGGCTCAGCGAAGACGAAGCCGAGGGAGCCCACGGTCGTCCCGCGCACGACGAGCGGCGCTGCGAGCATCGTGGCGGGACCGGGAGACGGCGCGCACTGTCCGGATACGCGCGCGCAAGTTCGTCGTGGTCGTTCGCCCAGCACAGTCGCGATTCGCGTGCGGCGGCGGCAAGCACCATCTGAGACGCCAGCGGGACGAGACCCTCTTCGGTGATCGCGCCACGCGCTGCGCCGACGGGCTCGAGGATCCGCGGCGATTCGCCTTCGATCATCCCGACAGCAGCCCCCTGCGCGCCGAGAGCCGCCCCGGACTGCCCGGCCAGCACTCTCCGCGCGACCTCTTCGGGACTGGGCGCGGCAGACAGCGCCGACGCAATCGCCTGTAGCTGCTCCACCCGTGCCCGCGCCTGCTCTGCCTCACCAGCAGCGGTTGTAGCGCGCTCACGGCCCCTCTGCATCACCCAAGCGACCCATGTGATCACGAGCGCAACGAGCAGAGCGATCGCCCACCGCGCTGCCTCCTCCCGGCTCGAGACCGAGAAGCCGTAGCGAGGCTCGGCGACGAGGAACAACGCGCTCGACCAGCCGATTGCAATGGCGAGGAGGCCGGGGCCGAGGCCGCCGAACCAGACGCTGATCGCGACCGCACCCAGAAGCGGCGTGTAGGTCGCGATCTCGGTGAACGGCAAGAGCGCGGCCACGAGCGCAACGGAGCCGCACGCAAGCACCGCGGCGGTGCCGTAGCGAACAGCCCGCCTCCGTAGTTGCGAGCTCTGTTCGTCGACGCCGGTCGCCCCTGACCCGTTCCTCGTACCCGAGGTCACGACGTGCCCAGGAGCGTACCCGGATCCGCACCAGCTCGAACGCACCGCCCGCCGATGCCAAGCGGACGCTTAGCAAGGCGTTGATGCGCCGGAGAGCCGCGGCCGCCGAAGGCGGACGCCTTCAGGGGTTTGCGCGTCTCGGGTTCGCGCGAGCGAACCCGAGACTGCGCCGGCAAGCGCAGGGGTTTGCGCGTCTCGGGTTCGCGCAAGCGAATCCCCGACTTTTGCGCGAACAGAGCTATGTGAATGCGAGCCGCGGCCGCGAAGCGGACGCCTTCAGGGGTTTGCGCGTCGGGGATCCGCGCGAGCGGATCCCCGGCTTGCGCGGCAAGTTAGGGTAGGTCACAGCCCTTGCGAACGACCGACCGGCAAACGTGACACTGACGATTCTCGAGGGCTCCACCTTCTGCATTTGTGACGACATCGGCGACTTGAACGCCGGCGGCGGTCTCTTCGCGGACGACACCCGCTTCCTCTCCCGCTTCGAGCTGCGTATCGACGGCGCGCGCCCGTTGCTGCTCTCTTCGGGCCGGGTCGAGTACTTCTCGGCGGCGTTCTACCTCCGCAACCGGCCGGGCGGGAGCCTGGAGCAGGACACGCTGGCGATCGCGCGTGAGCGCTTCGTCGGTCCCGGCCTGACCGAGGTCGTCCGCGTCCGGAACGTGGGAATGACGAACGTCACCTTCGAGCTCTCGTTCGCCTTCGGCACGGACTTCGCGGACGTCATCTCCGTCAAGCAGCACGATTTCGCCCTCGGCGACCCCTTGCACGCGGTGCCGCTGCCCCCGCAGGTCGGAGGGATCCTGCAGCCCAGCAACGAGGAGGTCGTGCTCGCCGAGCCCGACGGCACGGCAAGGACACAGGTACTGCTCGAGCGGCCTGGAGAACCATGGCCCGAGGGCGTTGCCTTTCCGGTGGCGCTCGAGCCTGGCGAGAGCTGGGACTCCGGCTCGACGTCGTTCCGTCCCTCGCGGGCGAGCTGGCGGACCGGCCTGTAGTCGAGGCCCGCTTCGGCACCGAGCGTGGACACGTCCGCGAGTCGCTGGCCGCGTGGCGCCTGAACGTCCCGAGGCTGCGGGCATCCTGGGCACCGCTCGAGCAGACGTCGCGCAGTCGGTCGCCGACCTCGCCGCCCTGCGGCTGCGGGCCGAAGGAACACTGGGGCGCCTTCCCGCAGCCGGCATGCCCTGGTTCATGACCGTGTTCGGACGCGACACGCTCATCACGTGCCTCCAGACCATGCTCTTCGGGCCCGAGCTCGCGCGCAGCGCGCTCGAGGCGCTGGCGGCGTTGCAGGCGCGGGAAGACGATCCGGAGATCGACGCCGAGCCTGGGAAGATCGTGCACGAGCTCCGGGTCGGCCGCGCCGCCCGAACATGAGTCCGGGCCAGTTCTACGGGACCATGACGCCACGCCGCTCTATCTGGTCCTCCTGTCCGAGACGTGGCGCTGGACGGGAGACGACGAGTTCGCCCGGCGCTTCCGCGAGCCGGCCCTGATGGCACTCGACTGGATCGACCGCTACGGCGACCGCGACGGAGACGGCTTCGTCGAGTACCTGCGCCGCACGCCGCGCGGGCTTGCGAACCAGTCGTGGAAGGACTCGGGCGACTCGCAACGCTTCTCCGACGGCAGGCTCGCCGGAGCCCCCGATCGCGCCCGCGGAAGTCCAGGGCTATGTCTTCGACGCGAAGCTCCGACTCGCGGAGGTGGCGCGGGCCGCCTGGGGAGACGACGAGCTCGCCGGCCGGCTGGAGCGCGAAGCAGCCGAGCTCCGGGCGCGCTTCGACGAGGCGTTTCGGCTGGATGCGCGAGGCGGCTACTTCGCGCTGGCGCTGGACGCCGACAAGCATCCCCAGGTGAACTCGCTGTGCTCCAACCTAGGCCACCTGCTCTGGAGCGGGATCGTTCACGACGATCGTGTCGAAGCCGTTGTCGAGCGGCTGCACAGCCGCGAGCTTGTGGTCGGGCTGGGGCATTCGCACGATGTCCACCAGTGACGCCGCCTACAGCCCACTCAGTTACCACAACGGGACCGTGTGGCCGCACGACACGTCGCTCGCTGCGTGGGGCCTCGCGCGGGCCGGCCGCTGGGAGGACGCGCACCGGATCGCGCGGGCGCTCTTCGAGGCGGCGTCGTTCTTCGACTGGTCGTTGCCGGAGGTCTTCGCCGGCTTCGCCCGTGAGGAGACGCCGTTCCCGATCGCGTACCCGACCGCTGCGCGACCACAGGCGTGGGCTTCGGGCGCGCCGGTCATCCTGCTCCGTCTCCTGCTCGGGCTGCGCCCTGACGTGGAGTCCGCAAGCCTGGTGAGCGACGCGCCATCCCCTCTTCCGACTGGGTCGGGTCGCTCGAGCTCCGCGGTATTCCGGCGCTCGGCCGGGTCTGGGACGTCATCGTTGACAATGGCGCGGTGAGGGTAGAGAAGACCTGATGCGCGTCGCCCTGCTCAGCCCTGTCTGGTTCCCGGTCCCGCCGAAGCTCTACGGAGGGATCGAGTGGATCGTGCACCTGCTCGCGGAAGGCCTCGTCGAGGCCGGGGTCGATGTCACTCTCTTCGCCTCCGGCGACTCACCGCACCGCCGCCAAGCTCGAGGGCGTGTACGACGTGGCGCCGAGTGAGTGGATCGGCCAGACGTTCTGGGAGCTCAACCACGCGGTTGCCTGCTTCGAGCAGGCTGCCGCAGGGCGGTTCGACGTCGTGCACGACCACTCCGGGCTCCTCGGCCTCGCCCTCGGTGCGCTCTCCCCGGCGACAGTCGTGCACACGACCCACGGCACGCTCGAGGACGAGGTCGGCGTGCTCTACGAGTCCGTCTGCAGGATGGCGCCGCGCGCGCACTTGATCTCGCTGACGCTGGCGCAGCGGCGCCCCAAGCCTGACCTGCCGTGGCTCGCCAACTGCCCCAACGCCCTCGACCTCGACGTCTACCCGTTTCACGTCGGCCATGACGGCTACCTCCTCTTCCTGGGCCGGATGAGCGCCGAGAAAGGCGCGCACCGGGCGGTCGAGGTCGCGCGGACGGCAGGCCTGCCCCTCCGGATCGCCGGCAAGTGCCGCGAGCCGCTCGAACGCGCCTATTTCGACGCCTACGTCAAGCCGCACCTCGGGGACGGGATGACGACGTCGGAGAGGTTGGCCATGCCGACAAGGTCGAGTTGCTCCAGCGCGCCCGCGCGACCATCTTCCCGATCGAATGGGAAGAGCCGTTCGGGCTCGTCATGATCGAGTCGCTGGCCTGTGGGACACCCGTGGTCGCGACGCGTAGGGGCTCGGTACCGGAGGTGCTCGACGACGGCGTCACGGGGATCATCGTCGACGACTACACGACAATGGCAGACGCCCTCCCCCGCGCCGATGCACTCGACCCGCATGTTCTGCGCGCGACCGTCCGTGAGCGCTTCACGCCGGAGCGCATGGTGCGCGACTACCTGGCGGCCTACGAGGCGGCGATCGAGCGGGATCGGGTTCGCGTCAGCTAGCCGCGCAGGCGCCGTGCTGGCGGTTGATGTCAGAACAGAGCGGCCGCGAAGCGGACGCCTTCGAGGTTTCGCGCGCAGCTTCGGCGCTCTGGTCGTGCGGAGCGCCGACAGGGTTTCGACTCCGTGGAGCCCCGCTGGCGCAGGAAGATCGAGGACGGCACAGCGAGCGAGCCGACCGCGAGGAACTCGGACTGCCAGTTCTGCAACGCCCGCTCCCAGAAATCTGCCCCGAAGACGTAGGTCGTCCACGACACGGCGGGCTCGCCGTGCTCGGCTCGGTCGTGGTTGTACTCGCTGCGCGCGGTGAGTGACTGGACGAGCATCGAGGCGAGGAACAGCGCCGCCAGCAGCAGAAGGAGCGAGTTGCCGTAGAGCGCTGCCTTCCAGCCTCCGGCCTTCGCCGCCGCGGGTGAGTCCGAGCGCGCGTACCGGCCGACGAGCTGGTCCCGGTCGTCCGCTCGCGACTCATCGCCCGGGGCTCTCGACTCGGCCGAGCCGCGCTGGACGAGCCAGGCGGTCGCGAGGACGAAAAGTGCGAACTGGAGGTACTCGGACTGCCAGTTCTCGACCAGCGCGGCGCCGAACTCCGACGAGACGAGGTACCTGGCCCACGAGATCGCCTCGCCGCCGTGAGCAGCGGCCTCCTCGTTCCGGGCCAGCACGCCGGCAACCGACTGGCCTGCTACCGCCAGCAGGAAGAGCCCACCGAAGACGAGCGAAAGAGCGTTCTCGCGGAGAAACCGCACCGCTCACCACCCGACCGCGCCGACCACGGCGTAGAAGACGAGGCCCACGATCAGAACGACGAGATAGGCGGCCAACACCACGCGCACGTCGGCGTGATTCCCTCCGTGCAGGGTGTCAAACGGCCGTCGTTTTCAATGTGGGCGCCGCGGGGAAGGATCCGGACGTGCTGCACGCGAGCCTCTTCGGGCCCCAGCAGTCCGAGACGCTCGAGGACTGGCAGTCGCGCTCGACGACCTGGACGACGACGAGTTGCTCTGGGTCGACGTCGCCGCCCCGACCGAGGACGAGGTCAGCACGCTGGCAGGCACGATGAGCATGCCGTCTAAATGGCTGCAGACCGGAAACGGAGACGGCGTCGCCCGCGTGGCCGACGACGGTGAACGCCTGCTGGTCAGGGTCTATGCGTCCGTCGGCTCGCCGGCCGAGCCCAGCCTCGCGGAGATCGTCTGCGTCGTCGGGGAAAACTGGGTTGTGACCCTCCACGACGAGAAGGTCGAGGCGGTCGACGAGTTTCGGGACTATGCGAGCGGCGGTGGCCAGGTCGGGGAGCTGGACGCTCCGGCCTTCGTGGCAACGCTGCTCGATTGGGTGGTCGCTGGTTACGTCCGCGCATTCGAGCACGTGGAGGCCGAGCTCGAGGACCTCGACGCCGAGGCCATGGCGAAACCGCCGGCCGACGCCCAGGCAGCCGTCGGGCAGCTCGTGACGCTGCGACGCACGATCGGCGAGCTGCGGCGGGCGCTCGCACCGCACCGCGAGATCGTGACGGCGCTCGCGCATCCTGAGCTCGACGCGCTGTCGACACCCGGAGTACCAGCCGAGCGGTTCGCCCAGCTCGAGAAACGGCTCGAGTCCGCAATCGTGTCGGCGCGCGACGCGAAGGACTCCGTGATCGGGTGCAGTTCGATCGTGATCGCGCGCACCGAGTTCCGGACGAACGAGATCGTCAAGGTGCTCACCCTGGCGACCGTGATGCTGCTGCCGGCATCCGTCCTGGGCGGAATCATGGGCATGAACTTCAAGGCGGGCTTCTTCGAGGTCTCGTGGCTGTTCTGGGTCGTGGTCGCGGCGATGATCGTGATCGCATTCGGCGTCGGGGCGATCGCCCGCGCCCGACGATGGATCTGACGGTTTCGCGTCGCGGGGTCGCGGGTACTCACTCGGGCGAGGGCGAGAAGGGGCAGATGAGTGATGAGCGCAGGGGGTACCGCCTCGCGGATTGGCGCGCGCACCGACGATCCGCTGAAGCAGACGACGACCGCCGAGAGGCGGACGAAGAAACCGGTACTTCTGTTCTTCACGCAGCGGACTTCCGGTCCGGCACGACGGATGGCGAGTCTCGTGGCCTGGATCAAGGTGACGCAGCGGCGACGGCTCCAGGTCGTCGAGGTCGACGTCGACCGGCATTCGGACCTGGCACGCCAGCTCCACGTCGCCGACGTCCCGACGCTCGTCCTCGTTGCGAGCGGACAGCCGGTGGACCGGCTCGAAGGACGCGTCACCGGGAGCCAGATCGACCGAATGATCGACCCGTACCTCTCCTGATCGACGCTGGGCGATGAGCGCGACGTTCCCCGATGAGGCCCTGAACATGCTCGAGCGCGGGCGCCGGGAGGGCTGCGTGACGATCTCGGAGGTCGACTCGGTCGCGGCGGAGCTTGCGCTCGACGACGAACAACTCAGCGAGCTGTACCGTGAGCTCGAGGAGCACGACGTCGAGATCTCCGACGACTGCGGACGCGACGCGGAGACGTCGACGTACGGCAACGGCGCGCTCGCAGCAGCGACGACCGACAGCCTGCAGCTCTTTCTCAACGAGATCGGCCGCTATCCGCTGCTGACGGCGGCCGAGGAGGTGGAGCTCGCCAAGCGCATCGAGCGCGGCGAGGACGCCGAGGCCAAGGAGCGGATGATCAATGCCAACCTCCGGCTCGTCGTCTCGATCGCGAAGCGCTATCAGGATCACGGCCTGTCGCTGCTCGACCTGATCCAGGAGGGCATCATCGGGCTGATCCGCGCGGTCGAGAAGTTCGACTACCGCAAGGGCTTCAAGTTCTCGACCTACGCCACGTGGTGGATCCGCCAGGCAGTGCAGCGCGGCGTCGCGAACAAGGCGCGGACGATCCGTATTCCGATCCACGTCGCTGACATCGAACGAAAGATCGCGAAGGCCGAGCGCGAGCTACTGGCGGCCGCCGAGGGCCGCCCGCCGAGTGACGAGGCGATCGCCCACCGTGCAGGGATCACGGAACGGCAGCTCCACGACGTGCGCGAGGTCGCGCGCTCGGTGACGAGCCTCGACCGCCCGGTGGGTGTTGACGGGGACGCGACGCTCGGTGACGTCCTTCCCGGGGATGCACCACCTGCCGACATGGAGCTCACGGTCGACCTGGAACAAGACGCCCTCTCGCGCGCGTTGGAGGAGCTTTCGAGCGCGACCGGGAGGTGCTGCGGCTTCGCTATGGGCTTGGCGACGGCGAGCCGATGTCGCTCGCCGCGGTGGGCCGAGAGCTCGGCCTGACCCGCGAGCGAGTGCGCCAGGTCGAGGCGGCCGCGCTCGAGCGGCTCGCAACCATGCGCGAGCTCGCGGCGCTGCGCGACGCCGCGTAGCGGCAGGTAGGCGATGCGGTGCGGCCCGGCCGCCGACAGGCGGCCGGCTTGGATTTTCGCGCCTGGGATTTCGCGGTTCAGCGAATCCCAGGCTGCGGACAAGACAGCCTGCGGGCAAGCAAGCGCACGCCCCGCAGCGGGGAGCCACGGTATGCCGCAACTCCCCAGCGGCGGAGCTGGGGGGGGAATGCTGCCAGGGAGCCCCGTCGGGTCAGGGCGTGCGGTCTATGTCGGGACTCCCCAGCTTCGAGACTGTCCTATCCGCTTTCGGAGAGGTCTAAACCTCGGTCGAGAAGAGGGATTGTCGGACGCGGCGAAAAGGGGAATCCCGAGGGGGAAACCGAATGTTTCCCCCAATCAGATGGAGCCGACGGGACTCGAACCCGTGGCCTTCGCGCTGCCAGCGCGACGCTCTCCACTGAGCTACGGCCCCACGGCGGGCCCCAAGTGTAGCTTCGAACTCGAACTCCGCTGCCCAGTTGATCAGCGCTCGCTGGTTGTTCTGGCTCGGTGCCAACCGGAGATGCACCATACGCCTCCCCGCGAACAGACGAGGTGGAAGCAGGTAGCACAGTTCGGTCTCGGCGCAGTACGCCGCAACCGCATCAACCTCGGCGGCGGAGTAGTGGCGAACGACCATGCCGCCTCTAGTCCGCCGACATGAATAGCAGCGGACGACCACCACCTCTCCCGAGCGCACCGCCCATTTGCACTGCACGCGAAGGAGCGCAGATCCCACATCGAAGATCAAGTCATACCGCTCGCCGTCCGAGATCGGCTTGAAAACGCCGATGCCAAGCTTCACGGCCTCATGCATGATCGCGGTCTCCGCAATCACTCCCTTCTGATCCGTTGTCAGCACAGCATACAAAGTACGGCATGCGCCGGACGAGTCAGCCGGCGGCGGCGGCCTCGAGGGCGACGGCGGGGACGTCGCTCCAGAGATCCTCGAGCCGGTAGTACTCGCGGGTCTCCGGGGTGAAGACGTGGAGGACGACATCGAGGTAGTCGTCGACGATCCAGGTTGCCTCGGGCACGCCGCTGACGGAGCGTGGAACGATGCGGCGCTCGCGCTTGAGCGCCTCGTGCACCTCGTCGTGCACGGCCTTCGCCTGCCGCGGCCGGGCACCGGCCCGACCGGGCTGGCGTCGGCGATCTCGGCGCTCAGACCGTGCATGCGAGGACTCGGACACCGCGGGCCCTCGGGCGGTTCTCTGGTGTCGCTGGGATCCGAATCGCGCTTCCGCCCCTCGCTCAACCCGGGGCCCGCGGGTTCAGGGGGTCGTCTTTGCGCTGCCAGGTCCCGCTCTTGCCGCCGCTCTTGCTCACGAGGTGGACTGCGTCGAGGACCATGTCGCGGTCGACCGCCTTGCACATGTCGTAGATCACGAGCGCCGCCGCCGAAACCGCTACGAGCGCTTCCATCTCCACCCCGGTCTTCGCGTGGGCCCGGGCGGTTGCCTCGATCCGCAGGCGCCCGCGGCCGGGCTCGGGAGTGAGCTCCACGTCGATGCCGTCGAGCGAGAGCGAGTGGCAGAGCGGGATCCACTCGTCCGTGCGCTTCGCGGCCTGGATGCCTGCGATGCGCGCAGTCGCGAGCACGTCGCCCTTCGCGATCCGACCCTCCGCGATCTGTGCGAGCGTGGTCGAGCGCCATGCGCACCGCGCCGCGCGCGACGCATACGCGACGCGTGACCGGCTTGTCGGCGACGTCGACCATGTGCGCGCGGCCGTCGGCGTCGAGGTGCGAGAGCTTGCTCATGCGCGCGCTCCCTCCGCGAGCCGCTCGTCGAAGAACGCCGCCACGTCGGCGAGCACGTCGCGGTGGCTCGGCTCGTTGAAGATCTCGTGCCGCAGCCCCGCATAACGGACGAAGCGGCCCGCGTGCGCTGCCGCCGCGAACCGCTCGCTTCCGTCGGGCGGGCAGATCGGATCGTCGCCGCCGTGCAGGACCAGCAGCGGCAGCGCCAGGTCCGACCCGTTCGGCCCGGTCCGCTCCACGGCGCCGAGCAGCTCCGCCGCGAGCGAGGCGGTCATCTTGCGCTCGACGAGCGGGTCGGCCAGATAGGCTTCGATCACGCGCGGGTCGGTCGACAGGCCCTGCGAGATCGAGACCCGCGTCGAGGCGCAGCCGCGGCAGGATCGCGCGCATCAGGCGCGCGACCCGGATCCGGCTGTTGCCCTCCGGCAGCGCGAGCGCCGCACCCGAGAGCACGACGCCGGACAACGTCGGGCTTTCGCTCGCGCGCGTACGTCGCCACCACGAGTCCGCCCATGCTGTGCCCGATCAGGAACGCAGGATCTCCCGGCCGATCGGTGCGGATCTGCTCGAGCACGATCGAGAGATCGTCCAGGTACTCGTCGAAGCGGTCGACGTGACAGCGCCGGCCCGCGGATCGACCGTGCCCGCGGTGGTCGTAGGCGTGGACGGCGAAGCCGCGCTCGGCGAGCGAAATGCCCGACGTGCTCGTAGCGCCCGCTGTGCTCGGCGAAGCCGTGGACGACCAGCACCGAGGCTCGCGCGCGCTCGGGCATCCAGCCGCGCCTGAACAGGAGCTCGCCGGATGCTCCGCGGCTCGGCAGCTCGTAGCGGCGAATCGCGGGGGCTGCGCCGTCCAACGTGGACCGGTCAGGACTCGACCAGGCGGCGAACCGTCGCTCGCGCTGCCCGGACGCGATCCAGATAGGCCACGCCACGAATGTCGGAGCCCCAGAAGTAGGCCGAAATGCCGTCGTCTTCGCCCAGGCGCCGAATGTTGTCGGCGAGTATCGAGCAGCCCGCGTCGACGTTGCTCTCGATCGTCGTCAAGTTGCCAGCGAGCATACGCGCTTCCGACATGTGCGGCATGACCTGCATCAGCCCGATCGCGCCCTTGGGCGAGAGCGCCCAGGGCCGCGCGCCGCTTTCGACGAGGATGATCGCCGTGACGAGCTGGGGATCGAGCCCGTTGTCCTCGCTGCTGCGCAGGATCGCGCGCGCGATCCGCCGCCGTTCAGCGTTCGAGAGATGGGGATTCGCCGAGGCGACCACTGCCCCGATCGCCTCCGCGCTCAGCGCCGCGGGAGCGAATGCCACGGGCTGCGGCGTCGCGACGCCGCGCGAGACCAGCACCGAACGCCAAGGCGATCACCAGTAGAACGTTCCATCGCTTCATGTCGACCTCCCCCGGGGTGCGCGGCATCGAGGAGAACGCCTTGCACCCCGCGGTTTCGGGCCGGGGGAACATATCGATCGATCGGAGCCGCTACCAAACCGGCAGAGGCGAAAAGCCCCACACAAGGCGGCAAACGACAACGGGCAGGGCGGACTTTGCAGTGTTTTCCAACGCAACACAAACGTGCGCAAGACGTCCGTTTCTTCGCGTTGACCCTCCGCTCGCGTGGGTGATACGATGCCAACGTTCGGAAGGGATGGGACCTTCAGGGTCGGGGAGATGACCCGGCCCAGGGGCCGTGCAAAGGGCAGTTTGGGCAGCGCGCATAGCGTTAGTGTCCAGTGCGCGGCGAAGCGAAATAGCTTCCGGCTCCGGGGGGTGGGCGGACGGCGCAGAGGACCGACGCGGCCGCGCGTGCGGACGCGATGCAGCAACAGCAATAGAAAGCCCTGAGAGCTTGGTAGACCGAATCGCTGGCCCTGAGGAGTTCCGCCTCCGATGACGGCTCAGAAACTCGCCGTGACCGACCCGATCTCCGCCGTTCCGATTCGGCGGATCTTGGACGGACTCGCGCGGATCCACCGCTGGATCCTGGTGATGGACGCGCAGCGCCGGGTCATCTGGATGAGCGAGGCGCTGCGCGAGGATCCCGCGGTATCGGCGAGCTGGGGATCGGAATCGATGCGAGGAACTTCCTCGCCAAGCTCCCGAAGCCGGAGCAGATCTTCCCGCTCCGCTCGGGCATGCGCGAGCGGAACCAGCTACGGGAGCGCCGGTCGAGCTCCGGCTCGGGGACGGGCGCTCGATCCCGGTCGACGTCGATGTCGGTCAAGATCGAAGCGGCGGACACGAACCTGATGATCGCGATCGCGACCGAGCACAAGGCACCCGCGTCGCCAGCGGTCGAGGCGCGGCTGCTCGACGTGCTGCCCGATGCAGTGCTCGCGATCGACGCGGGCGGCTTCGTGCGCCGCGCGAACCCCGCCGCACTGCGGCTGCTCGAAGCCACACGCGAGCAGGTGATCTCGCGCTCGATCACCGCTCTGCTCGCGAAGGGCGCGAACCAGATCGAATCGCTCGCCGGAGTGCTCCAGGAGGAGCCGCGTCAGGCGGTGTGCGAGCTGATCCACCGCGCGCGCTCCGGGCGCGTGCGCACGCTCGAGGTGACGCTGGCTCCGCTCGCCGGTGGCGCACGCGCGGTCGTGCTGCGCGACGCCGACCGAGCAACACCAGGCGCAGCAGCGCCTGGCCAAGGCGAACGAAGAGCTCGAGCACTGCATTGGCGCGATCGCGCACGACCTTCGCTCGCCGCTGGTCGGACTGCTCGGCTTCTCCCGCCTGCTGCGCCAGGACTACGAGGACTCGCTCGACGAGACGGGAAACCACTTCCTCGACCGCATCGAGCAGGCCGCGCGAACGATGGAATCGCTGATCCACGACCTGCTCGAGCTCGCGCGCATCGGCGAGCGGCGAGCGGCCCGCGCTGGTCGATCCGCGCGAGGTGCTGCTCCAGCTCGCCGCGGAGCTCAAGCCGCGGCTCGAGGCGGCGGGCATCGAGCTCGTGCTTCCCACCGGGTTGATGTCCCGGATGTATTGCGACCGCTCGCGGATGTACCAGGTGTTCTCGAACCTGATCGGCAACGCGATCGACCACATGGGGCCGCGTCGCGACGCGCGCATCGAAGTGTCGATCGAAGAAGGCCGACCGCCAGCACGAGATCGTGGTGTCCGACAACGGACGCGGCGTCGATCCCGGCGCATCGCGATCGGATCTTCGAGATCTTCCAGAGCGTCGGCACCCGATCGGACGGCGACGCGGCACGGGCATCGGGCCTCGCGATCGTGAAGAAGATCGTCGAGAAACACGGCGGCCGTGTCTGGCTCGAGAGCGAGCTCGGCTACGGCGCGCGCTTCCACGTCACGCTGCCGCGCCGCTAGTTCCGCGCCACCTCGAGCTCGGTTGCTGCGACTCGAGCGCTCCCGTAGGCTCGCGCGCCGATGTACCCGGTCTTGTTCCGTCGGCGACTTTCCCATCAGCACGTTCGGGGTGATGATGGCGATCGCGTTCCTCGTGGGCTCGTGGATCACCGCGCGCCGCATGAAGGAGGTAGGGGCTCGATCCCGATCTCGCCACGACGATCCTGGTCTACGTGATGCTCGGCGGCATCCTCGGCTCGAAGCTCTACTTCGCGATCGACGTGTCGCTGCGCGAGAGGCCGTACGTTCGACGGAGCTGCTTCTTCGCGCGCGACGGGATCACCTGGTACGGCGGCCTGATCGGCGGCACGGTGGTCGGGTCGCTCGGCACGCGCATTCACGGCCTGTCGCGGTGGCAGGTGGTGAACTGCGTCGCACCGGCGGTGCGCGGTCGGCCAGGCGCTCGGCCGCGTCGGCTGCTTCCTGGTCGGCGACGACTACGGGCAGGCGAGCGACCTGCCCTGGGCGGTGGCGTTTCCGCGGGGCGCGCCGCCGACGGGCGTGCCCGTCCATCCCACCCAGCTCTACGAGGTCGTCTGGCTGCTGCCGGTGGCGCTCGTGCTCTGGAAGCGCCGGCGATCGCAGCCCGTTCCTGTTCGGCGAGTATCTGTTCGCGAACGGGCTGGGCCGCCTCGCGATCGAGACGCTGCGCGTGAATCCGCGCGTGTTCGCCGGGCTCACCGAGCCGCAGATCGTCGGGCTCGCGCTGATGGTGGGCGGAGGCGCGTCCTGGCTCTACTTCCGGACGCGCGTGGCACCGCTCGCGGCCTGATCCGCGGCGGGCCCGGCGCCGTGCCGCTTGCGGATCCCGGGGGCCGGGCCGCCGAGCCGGTCCAGCAGCGCCGCGGCCTCGCCGGCGATCTGCATGCGGTCGTCGCCTTCGGCGAGCTGAACCACGCTCGACACCGCGTCGCGCGCGAGCGCCACGAGCGGGGGCTCGGGCACGGCGCTGTTCGCCCACACTGCGAGATGGCGCACGCTGCTGGCGTAGTCGCGCGAGAGGTAGTCGCGCATCCCCCTGGCGTAGGCCAGCAGGCGCTCGATCGCGGGATCCGCTTCGGTCTGCTCGAGTGCGCGCGCGAAGCAGTCGCACGCCGCTTCGAACGCACCGCTCGAGAGATAGGCGCGCCCGGCGCTCTCGAAGCCTCTTGCGACAGTGCCGTACATCTCCTCGAGCAGCGCATCGAGCGGCAGGCCGAAGACCGCCTCCACTTCGTCCGGCCGCTCGATCGCGAAGCGCACCGCGCCGTCGTCATTCAGCTCGGCGATCAGGAGCCGCAGCTGGTCGGCCGTCTGCTGCGCCAGCGTTGGAGGAGCTCGCGCACGCCTTCGTCGAGCCGCTGGTCGACCGCGCCGAGCATCTTCTCGAACTCGTCGAACAACGCCTTCGACTCCTCGCCGGCTTCGGTCTGAGGAGCTCGCGAACGCGCGGGCCGTAGACCTCGCGCTGATAGAGGTTCTCGCGCAGCTTCATCGCCTCGTGGAAGAGCGAGCCGACGGCGAGGTCGAACAGCGCCTCGCGGTGGGTCGATCCGCGCATCGCGCTTCCGGGTCCGCGGAACAGCGCGTGCGTGCGCTCCTTGAGCCGGAACAGCACGCTGCTCTCGTCGTCGCGGATCAGCGCCGCCAGCTCCGGGAAGCGCAGCCCGTGCGCGCGGTGGCGCCGAGCGAGCCCCCGGACCAGCCGGTCGACTTCGACGAAATCGCGCAGGATCTCGAGGATCCGCGTGGGGCCGCGCATGACGCAAAGTATATGGGAAGCGCCCGCGCGTTTGCGCAAGCGCACACGGATGCGCCGGAACGGCGCGGTCCGCATGGCTCGCGCGGGGCGCTTTCTCTACCGTAAAGACTGGCCTGTGACTGCGCGCACACCTGTGAGGACCCGATGGCCGAGATCGAACGCGAGAGCATGGAGGTCGACGTCCTCTACGTCGGGGCGGGCCCGGCCACGCTGGCGTCGGCGATTCACCTGATGGCCCAGGTCGAGGCCTGGAACCGCGCCGCAGAAGGCTCCGGCAAGCCGACGATCGAGCCGCCCACCGTGCTCGTTCTCGAGAAGAGCGCGAGCGTCGGCGACCACATGCTGTCGGGCGCGTGCATGAACCCGAAGGCGATCCGGGAGCTGATCCCCGACTTCGAGCAGCAGGGCTTCCCGACCGAGTACGTGTGCAACTACGCCGGC
>CAVQJS010000009.1:0-153809 GCA_963712875.1 uncultured Actinomycetota bacterium
CCACGTATCGCTCTGGAGCTGCCGACCAGTCCGGCCATGTAAGCGGCGACGGAGGAAAACAGAAAGGCGGCGAGCGCCATGACGATCGTCATGAGGAGGCCGATCGGGACACTGTTCACGACAGTTGTATAGATCCAGGCCATCGGGATCAGTGACAGGAGGAAGGGAAGGACTATCCAGCCGAGCGACGCATCCTGCTCCGTCCTGGGCACGGCCGGTCCTGATCGAGACGACCCGGCTGCACGGTAACTGTCCCGGAGCGTCTCGAGACTTTTCCACACCGGCTCACGCAATTTGGTCAGCGTCCAGAGTCCTCCGGTCAGCATCGCCCCGATGCCGACGTAGCGGATCTGGCCGCTCCAGATCGTCATGGCCGCGCCGAGGCCGGTCTGATCGGGCGGCAGGCCGTTGATGAGCCCGTAGGCCGGCATCAGGATCAACCATCCAATCACGCCGCCCAGGAACACGACCACGGCCGTATTCAAGCCGATGATGAACCCCACGGCGAGCAGCGCGGGCGACAGATTGAGTCCTGCATAGAGTACGGTGCGTCCGACCTGCGCTGCGCCTTCGAGGGATTCCGCCCACAGGCGCAAGCCGCTCTCGCCGAATTTCACCGCTCCGCCGAGAAGGGCGGCGGAGAGCAGCGTCCGGAAATCGCCGGTTGCTTTATCCTGACCGGACTCTCGCCGGTGCGGTGCTGCGACCTTCAGGACTTCCGCGGTCGCAACCCCTTCGGGAAACCGCAAGCGCGCGGTGACAATGAGCGCCCGCCGCAACGGAATCGTAAAGAGCACGCCAAGGAGGCCGCCGACCGTGGCGATCGACGCGGTCTGCCAGTAGTCGAAATCGGACCAATAGCCGACCAGCAGCAGCGCCGGGATCGTGAAGATCACGCCGGCGGCCAGTGCTTCTCCTGATGAGGCGGCGGTCTGGATGATGTTGTTCTCGAGGATGTTGGACCGTTTGAACAGACGAAGAATGGCCATCGAGGCGACGGCGGCAGGAATCGAAGCGGACACGGTCATCCCGGCGAACAATCCGAGATAGGCATTGGCGGCAGCCAGGATGGCCGCGAGGATCACCGACAGCACGACCGCTTTGACGGTGATTTCAGGGAGCGTGACCGTGGCGGGCACGACGGGTGGGTCGGATCCCTCGTGTTTGCTTGCGTCACCTCCCGGAGCGATCTTTCCTGGTTCAGCCGGGCGGAACTTGCGCTATCGCTGCTTTCTTTCATCGCATCGTGCGCCCTTCTGGAATTCGCTCAGACACGGTAGTTTCAACCGTGATCGGTCCGTTCAGCTTTCCTCTCCCGCCAAGCCCAGGCGGATGCCTCGCTCCTTCGGTCATGCATCCGTATTTCGAGGGCATCCTTTAAATGGCGAAGATGAGGGAAAGACGAGATGGTGCTAACCAAGGAGTGGCGCATGATAACGCAGTGACACGAAAAAGGGGAGGCCGGACGCGAAGACGGTGCCTTTTCTGCTTCAGCACTTCGGCGCAACCACACTAAGTGTCCATCTCTCGCGGCGAACTTCTGGCGGCGCTCTATAAAGAGGAAACGGCGGTTGCGGTTGCCCGCGCGGCGGTTTGCTTGATCCGGAATGCGGTTGTGGTCCAGCAGGTCGAGACGAAGACGAAGTGGAACATCACGTCGCTCCACGGACCGAAGAGATAGCCTTCTTCTGCGCCGTGAACGAGGCCGACAAAGAGGGTCAAGGCGCCGATCGTCAGCCATCGGGCTCCAGCGAGGGCTGCCGACCGCTGGTGCTGCTCGCGGCTTTCTTCAGACATGATGATTGGCTCCCGACCGGTGAGCCAGCGTGCGCTGAAATGCAGCCGCTTTCCTCGACTGAGAAACAGGATTCCGCCGACCGATACGAAGCTGCCAAGCAGAGTCAGATCGAATGTGCTGATCAAGGAAGCGCTCCTTCTAGCAGACCATCGGATGCGCCTTACTCAGGTACTGAATGGTCAGAATCTGAGGGATCGATCGGCGGAATGAGAGAAAGGGTTACGACATACGCCTCACTCTCCGGTCCACGAGCGGGCGTAACCTACAACAATCAGCAGGGCAACACAATAGAAACTTCGTGTGGTCGCGGCGAAGCGCCCAAGCAGTCATCGGCTTCACGCCGCCTCCGACCGCTTTAGTGGTCCTCAGCCCCGACAAATTCAAGGAAGTATTGCTTCGGCAGGAAGGGCATGTTCTTTCGCCAGCCGGTAGCCGGCTCCCGTCATTTCCTCTCGACTTTCTCGCGGGGAACCAGATGGCGTTTGGGGAAGCTCGAGCTCGCCAGAGCGCTCGTCATGATAGAAGTCGATGATCACGATGCGCCCGTCAGGTTTGAGCGAGGATCTGACGTTACGGAAGTACTCGATGCGCTCTTCGAGATGGTGATAGGTGTTGCAGACGAAGATGACGTCCACGGACTGAACCGGGATTTTCGGATTGTCCGGCCTGGCCAGAATGAATTCCGCATTGAACGGCCGGTGCATGCGGACGAGGCTCTCTTCCACATACTTCAATGCCTGCGGTTCGATATCGATCACGTAGACCTTGCCGCTCTCGCGACCGCTTCCACAAAACGCCGCGTGAAGTAGCCGGACCCTGCGCCCAGGTCGGCCACGTGCAGGCCCGGCTTTATCCCCAAGGCCTCGACGACCTGCGCCGGTTTCTGGTCCTGATCGCGTTCGGGACGATCGAGGCGATCGAGGTATTCCATTACGTTGGGCATCCGCTCGTGCTGATGCCCTTGCTGCGCCGGCGCCGGTCCGGTCCCCAGCAGGCTCATTCCAAGCAGAGCGGCAAGGCTCGCGGTGATCATCTGCCGGCGTCTCGCAATGATCTGTATAGTCCGCATTACTGTTGTCGGCCCTGCACAAAGACGGTTGCCTCTCTGCGACTTGCTCCAAGCTCGCTCATGCGCTCTCTTAGGATGAGGCTGATTGGTCTCTTACTGCGATGCTCCCTCCAAGCTTGCTTGTTGTTTCCTTCATGGAGGTGGATGGTGGCCTCGCTGCGACTTGCGATGGGTGCAGGGCTCTGTCGCTGCGCGTCTGTTCTCACCCACCCACCCTCCGGGCGGTCCTTTTTCCACCGACCCACCGATTGTTTGCATTCGATTCCCGGGACGCGCGCCATTTATCCAATCGTACCCGCCCCACGACCCACCGATTGCTAGCAATCGTTTTCCCGGGACGCGCCGTTTCCCAGGAAGCACCGCCTTAAAAATGTCCTTCTAAGCTTGCTCGTTCGTTCCCACGAGCGCCTGGATCAGTCCAAGCGTGCGCGCGTGTACGAGCACCGCCTCCTAAAAATACGATTGTCTGGTGTGCGCGTTCGGCGAGCAAAGGAGATCAACAGCCTCATCCGTCCTATTTTTTGCCGATCGTCTGCTGCAGCAGGCTCTTCCATTCCTCGCGGTCGACGGCCGGCATGGTGGTGATCTCAATGTGTCCGAGTGAGGCATTGAGGACGGCGGCTTTCATGGCCGTCTTGTTGTCGGGAAATTCCCAGATGGCGATGACGTCGTATTCGCCGAGGCAGTAGTAAGCCTGGATGAGCTTTCCGCCGAGGGATTGAGCGTTGTGCTTTACGGCTTCGGCTCGCTCGATCCCCTTGTCCTTCATGGATTGGAGACCGTGCTGCGTGAACTTCACGAGGCTGACGTAGGTCTGCATAGCGACCCTCCTGGGTGAGGTGTGAAGTGCGAATTCGGGCAAATTGTAGGGGAATGTGGGGGATGGATGATAGACCCCGCTGCTCGAGCGAGGGTAAACGCATGGCCTGTCGCTGCGTGGCGCCGTAAAAGAGTGAATGGATGGCAAGGCAGTCCCTTTGCTCGCCCAACGCGCACACCAGACCCATCGTATTTTTAGATAGGCGGTGCTCGTCGAAGCGCGCGGTTGGAAGGGATAGCCCTCTGGGGCGGGACGTACAAGCACGCATGGGTGGAGATTGTAACGGAGCTTCGAGCAGAATGCAGCGGCAAGGCCCTTGCACCCTCGCAGATCGCAGCTATCTCCCCACCATCCATCCCTCTGAGGCATCAGCTTAAGCGGACCAGGGTTTTTCCTAGGCTGTGCACAATTGAAAGCAGCACATAGTAGAACCGACCAGGCCGTATCCGTTCTGGACACCATAATATAGAGAGATGGAGGCACGAACCATGGATATTCAACGCGCCGTCAAGGCATTCATAGCGGAAGGCAAGGACTTGTACTACCGGCTCCGCTCCAGTGGTGAGGGGCTGTCCGACCTGGATTTGGTCGCGCTTCGAGAGCAGTTATACATTCTTGATACGGAGGCGGATCATCTGCAGCAGCTCAAGGATTCCCGATCCGACGGAGCCGGATTCATCTTCAGCAACAGGCCACCTGTCGTCCAGCCGTCCAGCCGCAAGGCAGCCTAGCTGCACATAGCCGTTCTGAAGAGGTCATGAGATCCACGGCGTCCCCAGCCGCGGCGGCCATGTCCGCCCGCGCAGGGGTCTCTTCTGAATTCGCTGTGATCGAGGCCTGGCTTCAGAACCGCCGCCGAGCGCCCAGTTATTGAAACAGCGGCTGGAGTCCACGTTTGACAACGAGTGGACATTGGGGAGAGGATCACGCACCCTCAGGTCCTACCGCGCAGAGGAGCCTGTGAAAGCTGGTTATCGTTTGATCCTTGTCGATCACGACGGCGTGCTGGTGTCGGAATTCCAGCTGACCGAGCGTGATCTGGCTGATCCGCCGGCGTTTGTCGCCGCGATCAAACAGTCGATCGAGCAGGTTGAAGATGAAGAACCTTGAGGCCCAGATGCCTGAAACCGATCCCACCGACACGACGAGGAGCCGGCCGATGGGTGCGCCGACTACACCACACGACCTGGCGCGATCGACTCTATCCGTCCTGTTTATGGTCGGCCTCATCGCCGCGTCGTTCTGGATCTTGCGCCCGTTTATTCCTGCGATGCTCTGGGCGACGATGATCGTCGTCGCGGCTTGGCCCTCGATGCTGCAGGTCGAAGCATTGCTATGGGGACGGCGCGGCTTGGCTGTGACGGTCATGACGTTGGCGCTGTTGCTCGTGTTCGTCGTCCCTTTCTCGCTGGCAATCACAGCGCTCGTGACCCATCTCGACGAGATCGTGGACTGGGCGCAGTCGCTCAAGTCGCTCACGCTGCCTGCGCCGCCATCCTGGATTGAAAGTATTCCTCTCGTCGGCACGAGGATGCGCATCTGTCTGGCGCGATTTCGCCTCGTCCGGTCCTGAGGAACTGGCCCGATCCGCGGCGCCTTATGCCAGGGTGACCGGCAGCTGGCTGCTGGCGCAACTCGGAAGTTTGGGGGCCATGATGGGTCAGTTTCTGCTCACAGTGTTGATTGCGGCAGTGCTCTTCGCCCGCGGAGACATCGCCGTGATGGACTTGCGCCGGTTCGGGCGACGCCTCGCAGGAGCACGCGGCGAACAGGCGGTGAATCTCGCCGGACAGGCGATTCGCGGCGTCGCGCTAGGCATCGTTCTCGTGGCGATGGGACAAGCGGTCCTCGGTGGAATCGGTCTCTTTCTTGCGGGTGTGCCGTTCGCCGGGTGTTGACTGCGTTGATGTTTCTGTTCGGCATCGTGCAGGTTGGCGTTGTGCCGGTGCTCGTGGTTGCTGTTGCCTGGCTCTATTGGCAGGGGAGCCATGGATGGGCCACCGGACTTCTGGTCTGGACCGTCTTCGTCGGGACAATCGACAACGTGATACGGCCGATTCTCATTCAGAAGGGTGCCCGGTTACCGCTGGTGTTAATCATCGCCGGTGTCATCGGCGGTCTCGTTGCATTCGGTGTGGTGGGAATTTTCGTGGGACCGGTCGTGCTGGGAGTGGGGTATATGCTGTTTGAGGCCTGGATACAGGATGAACCGCTCGATTCAGAAGAAGGCGTGTAAGATGCGGTTTCTCGGCAACGGTTGCATGTGAGGCAGGCCATGCGAGAGCGGTGGCTTCTTCAATCGCACTCCGCCGGTCCAGGCGGCTCCTGTTATCGTCGGGACCCTGCCTTGCATCCCTGTTACTGATGGTCGTGCCGGTTTTTGCCGGACAGGCGGAGCGGGAACAGGATCGTGGCGCCTGGCGCACTGCAGCGCCGGCGGCCATGAAGCGGACAGAAGTGGCTGCCGCAACGGTCGGAGGCAAGACCTATCTCGTGGGCGGTTTCGAAGAGCCGAGCATCAGCAATGTGGTGAATCTCTCGATTACGGCTGCTGTCGAAGAGTATGACGCCTCTACCGACAGATGGAGCTCCAGGGCGCCGATGCCGGTCGGCCTGCATCATGTGGGCATCGGCGTGGTAGCCGGGCGGGTATACGTCATCGGCGGCTATAAACAGTCCGGCCTCAGCGTCTGGCGACCAGTCGCCACCCTGTACGCTTATGAACCGGCCGCGGACGCATGGACCGAGCTCGCCGCGATGCCGACCGCTCGGGGGGCCTTGTCGGTGGCGGTGCATGAAGGCAAGCTATACGCCATCGGCGGCTATGATGGAAAGGGCAACAGCGCAGCGGTCGAAGTCTACGATCCCATCAGAAACACCTGGAGCACGCGAGCGTCGCTGCCGACGCCGCGCGATCATCTGGCGACCGCGACGGCGGCCGGGAAGATCTACGCCATCGGCGGGCGGTTGAAAGGCGACTACCATCGCAATCTTTCTGTCGCGGAGGTGTACGATCCCGCCTCGGACAAGTGGACCAGGGCGCCGGATCTTCCAACGGCCAGGAGCGGGATCACCGCGGCCGAAGTCGGAGGTCGAGTGTATGTGTTCGGCGGTGAAGGCGCGAACGGAACCTTCCATGAAAACGAAGCCGACGATCCGGAGCACGACGCCTGGCAGGCTATGGCGCCGATGCCGACCGCACGTCACGGCCTCGGGTCGAGCGTCATCGACGGGCACATTCACGTGATCAGCGGCGGGCCGACGCCGGGCGGCAGCTTTAGCAATCTGAACGAAGTGTATTCGCCGCCGGGTGTTCGAGACGACTCTCAGTCGCCTTCCCGAAAATAACTGCGATAGCTCTCGAGCACGGACATCGCGTTTGGATGTCGGCCGATGCGTTCCCAGACATCTCCTGCCCCGACGTCGCCTTCCTTCATCACCCTCAGATAAAAGCCGCACCGGCCGGCCGCATGAAACCGTTGGGGCATGTCGGGGCGTCCAAAACGTACGCCGAGTTTGTAGCACGGCACGCGGGGCTGTGTGACCTCCACTACGGCCCCGCCGATGCGGAATTGATCGCCGATGCGGACGGACGATTCGTCTAACCCTTCCGTCGTGAAATTTTCACCGAATATGCCGTATGGCAAGCGCATGCCAGGAACCTCCGTGCGCCAGAACGCATAATGCTCGGATGGGTACACATAGACGGCCTTGTCCCATCCGCCATGCACTCTGAGGTCGGCTTGCTCGTCGCCCTCCAGATTGTACCGGCGCAGCATGACGCGGCCTGTTACCGGATGCTTGTAGATGCCGGTGGTCACCGTTTTTCGTCGCCAGTTCACCTTGAGCGGGCGACCGACTTGAATAGAGAGGAGTTTCATAATGTGCGCTCCTCGATCAGAGTCAGTCAGGCGATGATGTTCCGTCGTGCTGAACCTGAATTGTTCCTCTCTGCGCGCCAGCTGCAACCTCGGCCGGCTCCAGCGCTCGCAAGAATTCGACAATCCTCGCGCCAATTTCCGCGCTGTGCGTTTCGAGCGCGAAATGGCCCGTGTCGAAGAACATCACCTGCGCGTCAGGATTATCCCGTGTGAAGGCGTGCGCTCCAGCCGGTAGAAAAAAGGATCGCCGCTGCCCCAGACAAGGAGCGTTGGCGGCCGGCGGTCCCGGAAATACTGTTGAAAGCGCGGATAGAGCTTGACGTTGTTTGCATAGTCGAGAAACAAATCCAGTTGGATCTCCTCGTTGCCGGGGCGTCGGAGCAGGGCGCTGTCGAGCGCATAGGATTCCGGTGCGATGCGTGATTCGTCAGCAGCCTCCGTGTATTGCCATTTGATCGAGTCCGGTGAAAGAAACGCCTTCAATGCGTTTCGGTTCTCAGTTGTAGGGTTGACCCAATACCGTTGAATCGGATTCCATCCCGCGCTCAGACCTTCCTCATAGGCATTCCCGTTCTGAGAGATGATAGCCGTGACGCGTTCCGGATGCCGAAGGGCCAGCCGAAGACCGACTGGAGCGCCGTAATCGAAGATATAGAGCGCATAGCATCTGAGGCCAATCGCTTCCGTGAAGCGTTCGATCACGTCGGCCAGATGATCGAAGGTGTAGGCAAAGCCCGATCGGCTGGGCGCGTCCGAGAATCCAAATCCGGGAAGATCGGGAGCGATGACATGGACATGCGGCGCCAGCAGGGGAATCAGGTCGCGGAACATGTGCGACGACGTGGGAAACCCATGTAGCAAGAGGACGGCGGGAGCGCTTGGGGAACCTGTTTCCCGGTAAAAGATTTCGAGTCCATCCACATCGTGCCTCCGGTAACGGATCGATGCATCACGAACGGTCATGCTGAGCTCCTTGGTTGTGCTGCCGGAATATCCGGCTGCTGGGTGGTAAACGGTGGTTGAGGCGATCTATGTGTAACCGTCTAATAAATGTATTGACGGTTATACCAACCGTCGGCTAACCTGTCAAGCATGGATTTGGCGGTTCGACCAAAAATTCCCTTTCTGTTCGTCGGCAATCAGCCGTGCTTGGATTTCATCAATACCAACCTGTTCATGAACGGACAGCCCACCGACTTACTGATTTCGTTTAAGGACTTAATCGCTTGGGTCGTTCAGGCGGGATTAATGACTGACGAGGAAGGCAAGAAGGTCGAGCGCGGTGCCCGCCGGGGCGACGAAACGCTGGAACAGGCGAAGGCGTTTCGCACGACCATGCGGGAGATCGCCGAACGTATTGCTGCCACTAAGCCCGTTCCGCAGGCTGCGATCGATGCCGTTAACCAACTGCTGCGCCACCGCGTCGGTTTTGCTCGAAGTCCACCGTCGGAGCGGTACCTTCGAGCGGAAGGTACGAGTGGGGTGGAGAAGATGCCGATCAGGTGCTCGGACTGCTGGCTGAGACCGCGAGCGATCTCTTGTGCACGTGTGACTTGTCTTTGGTGAAGAAATGCCAAAACCCAGCTTGCGTGCTGTTTTTCTACGATACGACCAAGAACCACACGCGGCACTGGTGCAGCATGAATCTTTGTGGAAACCGCCGCAAGGTCGCTGCCCATTATCATCGACACAGGAAACGCAAGCGATGAAGGCGCCGAGTTACACGGTCGCCGGCATCGATATCGGTGGCATGAAGAAGGGCTTCCACGCTGTGGCCCTGCGGGAACATCAGATTGTGGCCACCCTGGCCACCCGCAGCGCCCCAGACGTCGTGTCATGGTGCCGCAAGCAGGAGGCCTGTGCTGTCGGCATCGATGCACCCTGCCAATGGAGTCTCACCGGACGGGCGAGGCTCTGCGAACGGGAACTGGCCGGTCTCGGCATGTCGGCCTTCTGTACGCCGAGCCAGGCGGTCGGGCAGATTCATCCCTTTTACCGTTGGATGCTCAACGGCGCCGAGCTGTTCCGGCTGCTTGCGCCGCACTATCGACTTTACGATGGCCGGTCGCCGGTGAGTGACCGGTTGTGCTTTGAAACCTTTCCTCAAGCCATCGCGTGTGCGCTGGCGGGAAGGAGACTTTCGGCGATGAACAAGCGGGTGGACCGCCGGAACCTCTTAGCGAGAGCGGAGATTGCGACGGAATCTTTAACGAACATCGACGAGATCGATGCCGCGCTTTGCGCATTGGCAGCCGAGCATGTCCTCGGCGGCTCATTCAGAGCCTATGGTGATGCCGCCGAAGGTTTCATTCTCGTGCCTGGCCGATAATTCCTTTCCTCTCTTGAAGACGAGGAACACTAACTGAAGCTCTAGCATAACAAGCGTCACCAATTGCTGAGGCTGTCACCAACCATCATGGCTTCGCCGGCTGCGACATCGAGCAACCTCAAACCGGCCTCGAAAATACTGGGATGCGGCTTCATGTAGCCGTGCTCGGATGAGGAAATCGCGGCGGAAATCAATCGCTCGAGCTCGAAATGACTCTGAAACGAGGTGAGCGAACGATGGGTATTCGAGATCAATCCAAGCCGCAATCCTCGCTCGGCCAGCTCGGTCAGGGTGGGCTCGACGTCCTCGTAGAGTGAAAAGTGCTGACACGCCGCCCACTCGTCGATAGATCTCCCGCGCGCAGGCGTCGAGCCCGGGCCCGCGTCCACCCATTCGTTCGATGATGTGTCTGGTGTACCGGAGGAAGATTTCCGGATCGTAGATGTGATCCTGGGCTTCATCGAGGACGAATCGACGCGTCGACAACTGCTTCGTCGAACTCTGAGACGGTCGACGCTCATGCCGTGGCGGGCGCAAAACTGCTGATAGCCTTCGCCACGAAACGTCGGGCCCGGATAGATCAGCGTGAAATCGACGTCAAAAAAGACCGCTTTGACGATTATCTTAATCGCGTGGGGCCCCACCCCCACGCGCTGCCGTCGCTCACGCTCCGGATTCTGATACTCGCATTCTGCTGCGCAAGTCAGCACGTGCCGCTTTGGTGAACCCTCCGTACCTAGGCCATGACCGGCAAGTGAATCAGAGTAGTGCTGGTCTCCCCGCCGAATCCAGATTCGAACGTAGTCGTTTCCCTTGAGCAGCTGCACCTTCTGTCCGTTGGGTCCGGGTGGCGTGTCTTCGGCGACAGTCGCAATTTCACTTGCAGGCACGATGCTCACGACTTCGCGCCCTCTGACCTGCCCGCCCTGCACAAATTCCACCCATCGTTCGAAAGTCGGCGTCTGGCCGACCACGTTCTCGGGCTTGGCCGTGTCTAGCGTCAGCCGAACCTGATAGGTACCGGCGGCCAGCGGCTTACCGTCGGCGGTGACCTTCTGCGTGATTCGGACGGTACCCAGCGACTGTTGTTCGGTCCCCCCGGTGGTCCGCGGCGCCTGACCAGCAAGCGTCGCCACGCTGACGACGAACGCCGCGCTCAACACCAGCATTGGGTTTTTCAGCATCAGGTGTACCTCGTCGATAGTTAGGGTGTCGGGCTTGGCTTGGTCTCGGTCGTTGCACAGCGGCGCCTGGATCCGAGCCCGTGTGAATCAAGAGCCGAGATCCGAGCTCCAGAGCCGAGAGCGTTACTGGAGCCGGACGACCATGGCCGCGCGGCGGTTGAGGCGCCGGGTTTCTTCGCGGGTGTTGTCGTGCTTGGGCCGTTCTTCGCCGTAGCTCACCGTGCGGAGCCGGTCGGCGCCAATGCCGCGGCTGCTCAGGTAGTCCCGCACCGCCGACGCCCGGCGGTCCCCCAGCGCGATGTTGTATTCGGCCGTGCCGATGTTGCAGGTATGGCCTTCGACCTCGAGCCGCAGCGCGGGATCCTGCTTGAGGGCGGCAATGGCCTCGTCGAGCACCCGGGTCGCGTCCGGCCGCAGCGTGTAGCGGTCGAAGTCAAAGTGCACGTCCTCGAACGTGTAGGTCTTGCGCCGCCGGCCGCACCACTTGAATCGTGATCGTATCGGTGGCCGTCCGGTTGTCGCTCGGGCAGACCACGGTCACCGTCACCGGCACGGCGCCTTCCTGTGCCCGGCGCCGTCCAGACCGACTGCGCCGCCGTCGGCGTGGCAAAGGTCCCCGTCGGGGCCGTCCAGCGATAGGTCACCGCGCACTTGATCGAGCTCTGCGCCGTGGCCGTCACCGTCGAGGTGCGCCCGACTTCCACCGTGCAGGGATTGCACTGCGCCTTCACCGACAGCTCGTGTCCGGGCCCGGGCGCCGGGGGTGGCGGCGGTGGCGGGGGGGGCGGCGGCGGCGGCACATAGATGCGCACCCCGGGGTGATAGCCCAGCCGCGCCTGGAACCCCAGACTGTCCCCGCCCACGTTCTCGAAATTGCCAAAGCCGTCGCGGCCGCTCGTATTGACCGCCCACGCCAGCCCCGCGCCCGCAAAGAATCCGTTGCGTGCTGCCACGTCACCCCAATCGACGCATCCGCCGTGCTCGAGTTAAAGCTGATGGGTGGCATCCCCGCAAACGGCGCGCCCGTCAGCTGGTCGTCGAACATCAGCTCGCCCCGCAGCTCGGCCTGCAACCGCAGCGCCCGCCGCGACGGGAACCCGGCGCCAATCCCCCAGGTGAAGCTGTTCGAAATCTCCACCTCGTCGGGCGCACCCCGGAACGCAAACCCCGCGTTCGCCGCCAGCTCCACGCGCTGCTGGATGTCTTTGCTGAAGATGGCGTCAATCAGGAAATCCATCTTCCCCGTGCCGCCCCCGTCCGCGTCATCCTCGGTCGGGATCTTCACCATCCCGCGGAGGGCAAACGCCGCCGGGTCCTGCTCATACTCCGATAACAGATTGATCTTCGCGCCCAGATAGAACGACCCGAACACGTTGCCCGTCCACCCCTCGTGCACGAACGGCACGTCCTGCACAAACCCGCCACTGCCGGGGTCCGACGTGAACAGCGGCCGGATGTCCCGATCCACCCGGTTGATCAGGCGCACCGACCCGAAAATCTCCGCCCGGTCGCGCACGCCCACGCCGAACGTCACCGGCCACGTCGAGATATCCGTAAACCCCTGCTCCCGGTCGTAATTCACCCGATACGCACTCACCGACCAGCGCCCCGCGGGCAGAATCTCCCCCGTCGAGAGGAACCACAACCCCGTGTCCCCATAAATCGTGGTCGTCGCCGGCCGCAAACCCTCCGGAGGGGTTGTCTGTGCGGAACCCTGAGCGCTTGTTGCCTGCGGTTGGGAACCCTGCGCCCATACGGGCACTGCCGCACAAGCGTCAGAACACCGGCCGCCAAAACTCGATTGAATGACATTGGTCGCGCCTTTCGTCGAGACGATCGGGCCACACTACACCCGTAATTGGCCGTTCAGCACTGCACATCTCGTGCCGCCACATGTTTCTGTGCAGTTTTGTATACCTGGTATCCGCAGGCTCGTCCTGGATCGAGGTTTTCGGGGGTCCTGGCAGCGTTTGAGCTGGAAAGGCCGAGCGAAAACATGTATTCCCCCTGTTCACGGCCCTAACACCTGTTTGGGGACACGACGGAACCTACGGAATTTCGTGACTCATGCGGACTGTTTAGGAAGGCGGACTTACGCACCGGGAACGGTACGGACCGGCCACGGCCACCGCTGCGAAATCGGGCGACAACGTGCTCGCCGCGGCATTCACCTGCTCCAGGCTGACGGCGTCGAGGAGTCCGGGTAGTCGAAGATCGTAATCGGCACCGAGGCCGAAGAATTCGGCGGTCTGCAGAAACCGGGCGATGGCAGCGTTGGTTTCGAGCATCCTCGGCATCGATCCAATCAGGAAATGTTTGCAGTCGGCCAACTCCTCGGCGGTGATGCCCTCGGTGGCCATTCTGGCGATCTCTTCATCGATTGACGCGATCGTCCGTTCGACATTCGCGGGGTTGACACCGGCACGGACGGTCAGCGGGCTCTCGATGACGTTGCCGTCGAACGAACTGAATACGTAGTACGCCATCCCCTGCCGTTCTCGAATGCTTTCGCCCAGCCGTCCTCCGAACGCATACTGCCCGAGCGCGTTGTTCATCAGCGTAAACGCGTCGTAGCGGGGATCCGAACGGGCAATGGTCGTGAACCCGTATGCGATGTCCGCCTGTGACTTGTTCATCATGGTGATCACCGACTGACGGCGCTTGACGCCGCTCGGTGGCGAGGCCAGCGTCACACGGTCGGGGGGAGCTGCACGCCAGTCGCCGAACACCTTTGCCGCTGCATCAACGGCTTCTGATGATGTCACGTCACCAACGATCACGAGCGAGAGGACGGACGGCGCGAATCGCTCTTCGTGGAATTTTCGCAGTGCCTGACGATCGATGCGCTCGACCGTTTCGAGAGACCCCTTCGATGGCCGGCCGTACGGATGGCCGTTCGGATAGAGAAGCGTGAACAGCCGTTCGACGGCGACGACAGCGGGATTGTCCTCGTCCTGTCGAATCGCCGTCATCACCTCGACTCGTCGTTTGTCCACCTCCCCGGGGGGAATCGAGGGCACAGTGACAATCTCTCCAACAGTCTGGAGAATGGGCACGAAGTCTTCGACCAGACACGTGCAGCTGACGATCTGCACGTGCCGTGTCGTGTGAACCGAAACCGTGACTCCCCGGAAATCCAGATCTACCGCAATCTCCTCGGCCGATCGATTCGTGGTGCCTCGATCGATGACCCGTGACAGGAAATGCGCCAGGCCCAACTGAAAGTCGGACTCGAAGATGCTGCCGGCCTGAATGGCGGCACTGATCGTGACCGCGGGCGTCGCATGCGACTCCTTGGCGATAATCACGGCGCCGTTGTCCAGCACCTGACGGGTGGGCGCGAGGCCGCGGTGTGTGACGATCGTCATGAGCGGTCGGCCGGCTGCGTGGGTTCGAACCAGCCCACGGTTCGGTTGGAGCTCTCGAGGTACCGACTCGCGACGCGGGCCACGTCCTCGAGCGTGACGGCATTGATTCGCGGCCAGGAGCGTCTGACAGTCCTCGAAACTGGCAATCGTTTCGAAGTAACCGAGCTGATGCGCCATCGACGTGACGCTCTCATCGTCGAACACCAGGCGCGCGCGCAGTTGGTTCGCGGCCTTTCGAAGCTCGGGTTCGGTAACGCCTTCGCGCCTCACCTCGTCAAGCACCTCGAGCGCCGCCGCCTCGACGGCCGCAAGCTTCTCACGCTCGTTGACGGTCATCGAAATGGCGTAGAGGAAGGGATGCTGAGTCGGTACGATCGAACCGGAAACTGCCGACGCGAGGCCTTTTTCGACCAGCGAACGGTAGAGCCGGGCACTACGTTGAGGGGATGGGTTCCGGAAACTCGCCCATAGGTTGACCCCTTTGGCCCCTGTCAGCACGGCATCGAGAAGCAGCATCGGGAAGAAATCATCGTCTCCAAAGGCGGGCGCACGGTACGCAAGCTTGAGGTAGGCCGTCGTGCCCTCGCGCCGAATCGTGACCCGATGCTCTGCAATCTGCTCCGGCTCCTGCGGCGTCACCCGGGACGGCACTTCGCCTGACGCGATTCCTCCAAATTGAGCGTCGACGCGTCGCAACACGTCGTCTGTGTCCACATCGCCCACGACCACGAGGGTTGCATTCGCGGGCACGTAATACCGGCGGTAGTGCTGGTAGAGCTGATCGCGCGTCATCGTGCGCAGATCGCTCACCCAGCCGATGGTTGGATTCCGGTACGGGTGCACTTTAAAGGCGGCCGCTGTCACTTCGATGTCGAGCAACTGATCGGGATCGTTCTCCCCGCCTTGAAGTTCGGAAATGATGATCGTGCGCTCTGCTTCGCAGTCCTCCGGATCGTACAAGCAGTTGGCCATGCGCTCGGCCTCGATGAACAGCATCCGATCGATCGCATCGCGCGACGCTGTTTCGAGATACGTCGTCTGATCGATCCACGTGTATCCGTTCCAGCTTCCGCCAAACCGTTCGATGATTCCTTTCACCTGATCCCGTGGGATGTTGGTGGTCCCGCGGAAGTTCATGTGCTCGACCCAGTGTGACACGCCGGTCTGCCCTGCCAGCTCATCCTTCGAGCCCACCTTGTACCAACACCAGACAGCAATACGTAACTGTCAGCAAAAAAAAAAAGGCGCATCCGGCTCCTCGACCCTGGCGGTAATGATGAGCAGCCCGTCGGCGCGGACGAGCGAGGTCAGCACGCCGGCCCCCCGCGGGAGCGGCGTGGCCACGAGCTGCCCGCCGACGCGGCCGAGCCGCACTCGGACCCAGTCGTCCATGCCCATGGTGGAGGCCAGCTTGCGGGCGAGCCGCGCCTGCGCGACGGGTGACTCCGGCGGCGGCGCGCCCTCGAGACGGGCCAGCAGGGGGGCGGCGAAGATGTCGAAGGTGAGCGACGCGGAGACGGGTAACCGGGCGCGCCCAGCACCGGTGTTGGTGGACGCTCCGCGGCCGGCGGCGCCAGGCTCGCCCTCGACCACGCCGAGCACCACCGGATGTCCCGGGCGCACCGCCACTCCGTGCACGGCGAGCGTGCCGACCTCCGCCACGACCGCCGCGGTGTGGTCGTCGCGTCCCGCGCTCGAGCCCGCGATCACGACCACGAGGTCGGACCTTGCGGCGGCGGCGCGAACGGCTGCGGCGGGCGATCTCGTCCGGCACGTCGGGGGCCACCTCGAAGCGGTGCGCCTCGCATCCGGCCGCCTCGGCCTGGGCGGCGAGCATCACGGAGTTGGTCGGGCAGCTGGCCGGTGCCGAGCTGGATCCCACAGGCCGGATCTCGTCGCCCGTGGGGATCACCGTCACGACCGGCCGGCGGCGCACGACGGTTCGGTCGCCCCCGCGGCGCCCGCCGCCGCGACGTCCACCGGCCGCAGCCGATGGCCGGCCGGCAGCAGCAGCTCGGCCGCGCTCACGTCCTCCCCGGATCGAGCGGACGTGCTGGTAGGGCGCGGCGGCGCGCAGCTCGACCGCGCCATCAGCTCGTGGACCTCCTCGCGCATGACGACGGCATCGAAGTCGCCCGGAATCGGATCACCCGTGTCGACCACCTCGAAGGCGCCGGCGTCGAGGCGGACCGGGGTGGTCTCGCTGGCGCCGACGGTGTCGGAGGCATGGACCGCGATGCCTTCGCCATCGCCGCGGCGTCGAAGGGTGGGGAGGAGGACCGCGCCCAGACGGGCTCGGCCGTGACACGACCGACCGCCTCGTCGACGGAAGCCGCACGGCCTCGAGCCGCTCGGGGCAGCCGGCGGCCGCGCACGCCTCCTCCCAGGCGGCGAACGCCTCGGCGGCCGGTCGATCGTGGATGTACGGGGTGGCGCGGGCCATCGCGCACATTGTCGCGGGCACGCGCATGCGCGGCGGGCCGCCCGCCGCTACCGGTACAGCGTGACCTCGACCTCGCTGCCCGCCGCGAGGCCGGTGGCGGCCTCGGGCACGATCACGTAGCCGTCGGCCGCGGTGAGGATCGACAGGAGGAAGGAGCTGCCGAACAGCGGCACCGCCTCGTCGTCCTGCAGCCGCACCTGTACGACGTCCAGTCGGCCGGCCGCGGAGGGCAGGTCGCGCTCGAGGCGAGCGGTACGGTGGGCTCCGGGGCGGGTGGGTGCAGCCGCCCACCTGTCGCACGATCGGCATCCCGATCAGGCGGAACACCACCAGCGCCGAGCGCGGGTTGCCGGGCAGCCCGATCACCGGAACGCCCCCGCAGTCGGCGAGCAGGGTGGGCTTGCCGGGCTTCAACGAGAGTCCGTGACACCAGATTCCGGGCTCGCCGAGGGAGGCGATCGCCGCCGCAGTCTCATCACGCGCGCCGACCGACGACCCGGCCGACACCACGACCACGTCACTCCCGGGCAGCGCCGCCCGCAGAGCAGCGGCGAGCGCCTCGCGATCGTCGCGAACGATGCCGGCGAGACGGGCCTCGCCGCCAGCCTCGCGGACGAGCGCGGCGAGAGCAGGCGCGGTTGCATCGCGCACCTGGCCGACGGGGGAGGCGGCGGGCCGCGCGGGCTCGCGCGGGGGCGGGCCGGCGGGCGCCGCGCCGGGCGGGCTCGTGGGCGCCGCGCCGGGCGGGCTCGCGGGCGCCGCGCCGGGCGGGCTCTGTGGGCGCCGCGCCCACCAGCTCGTCGCCCGTCGAGACGATTGTCACGCGCGGGCGCGCGTGCACGGTGATTTCCACCAGGCCGGCGGCCGCCAGCATGCCGAGGTCCTGGGCGCGCAGTGGGCGGCCGGCTGGGACGAGCTGCGCGTCTGGGGCGTTCTCGTCGGCGCGGACCATTCCCTCGCCGGGCGTCGTGGGGCGCAGGATCTCGAGCAGCTCGGGGTGGCCGCCGGCGCGTGCTCGACCTTCACGACGGCGTCGGCGCCCTGGGGGCAGCGGCGCTCCGGTCGCGATCGCGACCGCCGTGCCCCGTCGCACCTCGACATCCGGTGGCTCGCCCATGCGGACCTCGCCCGCGATGTCGAGGAGCTGCAGTCCCTCCGACGCGCCGTAGGTGTCCGCTGCGCGCACCGCGAAGCCATCGACGGTCGCACGCGCGAAGCCCGGCAGCGCGTGCGGCGCGCTGAGCGCCTCGGCCGGGATGCGGCCAAGCGCGTCGTCGAGGCGACCGCCTCCACGGGCGTGCGGCGCGCCGGGCGGAAGCCCGCGAGCGCCTCGGAGACGCTGCGGACGGTGAAGAACTCGCGGGAGCCCGCGCCGCGCGGCATGTCAGGAGTCGACGGCGCCGTCCGGCGAGTCCGGCGCGCCGTCCGTCTGGCCCTGGTCTGGTCGGCGGGCGCGCCGGACGCGGCTGCGGGCGCGCCGCTCTGTCCTGCTTCAATCCGAGCACGCTGATGGCCGGCCCGAGCGCCACCTGTCCCAGGCCGCAGATCGAGGTGAGCCGCATGGTGGCCTCGAGTTCGACGATGCGCTCGTCCACGTCCTCCGGCCGACCGCCCGCAACCCCGACCAGCTCGGCGAGGATCGAGTGCGCCTTCATCGACCCCACGCGGCACGGCACGCACTTCCCGCACGACTCGTTGCGGAAGAAGCGCAGCACGTTCGTCGCGGCGGCCAGCAGGTCGGTGCCCTCGGCCATGACCACGAGCGCGCCCGAGCCGAGCATCGAGCCCGCCTCGGCGAGCGGCCCAGCTTGAGCGGTACGTCGAGGCCGTCCGGGCCCAGGAAGTTCGAGGACGCGCCGCCGGGCTGGAACGCCAGCAGCTCCCGGCCCTCGCTCGCGCCGCCGGCCAGCTCGATCAGCTCGCGCGTCGTGGTGCCCATGGGCACGCAGTACACGTCGGGCTTCTCCACATGGCCGGACACGGCGAAGAACTTCAACCCGGTCCCGCCGTTCACGCCCTGCGCCTTCCACCACTCGGCCCCGCGCTCGGCGATCACCGGCACGTGCGCGAACGTCTCGACCGAGTTCATCAAAGTCGGCTTGCCCCACAACCCTGAGACACCCGGAAGGGCGGCTCGTCGCGCGGCTCGCCGCGGTGGCCCTCCATGCACTCGATCAGCGCTGACTCCTCGCCAAGGATGTAGCCGCCGGGCGAGGTGAAGATGTCGACGCTCGCGCCCGCCTCGTCGAGCAGGCCAAGGCCGCGCAGGCGCTCCAGCTCCTCGCGCAGCACCTCCTCCTCCGGCTCGTACTCGTGCCGGATGAACACCCAGCCCTCCGTGCACCCGGTCGCGAGCATCCCCAGGACGAGTCCCTCGAGCACGAGGTGTGGCTGCTCGGCGAGGATCTGTCGGTCCTTGAATGTCCCGGGCTCGGACTCGTCGGCGTTGCAGATGGCGTACTCTCGCTCTCGCCTCCTGCTTCGCGACCAGCTCCCACTTCGTTCCGGTGGGGAAGCCCGCGCCGCCCATGCCGCGCAGTCCCGACTCCGGCTCCCCCAGCGAGCCTTCCATGTCGCGCTCGCCGGCGAGCGCGGCGCGCAGCACGCGGTAGTCGCGCGCGTCCACGCCGTACGGCTCGTTCGGGCGCTGCACCTCGCTTCGCCGGACCTCGATCTCGTCGCTCGTGGCGGCGGGCGCGTGGTCGCAGCGGCCGATGCACGAGACCTCGCGGAACTCGATGCCGGGATCGGCCGCAGCTCCTCGATGCGCTCGTCCGAGCCGTGCAGCCAGCACGACAGGTCGTGGCAGCAGGCGACCTCTGCCGTGGCCGGCGGCTCCGTGCGGAAGTGCGGGGTAGAACGAGATCAGCTCCATCCTCGTAGAGCGGGCGGCGGCGTTCGCGGGAGAGCGTGACGAGCGCCTCGCGCGGCAGCCAGCCGTGCTCCCGCTGGATCTCGTGAAGATCTGGGATCAGGCTGGGCCCCGGAAAGCGCCCCGCTCGGGCAGCGGTCGGTGACAGCGGTGGCCTGTAGCAGCGTCATGATGCCGCGCACGAAACCAGCGAGGACCGCGACAATGACCAGGGCCGCCAGTGAGGTGAAAATACCGAGCAGTGCGGTGGTCACCGCGATTCCGGCGAGGATGACCACGGTGCGGGTTCGGACGCCGACACGGGCGACCAGGGCGCGGTACCCCAGCCGGCCCAGCACCTGACCAACTCCACCCAGACCCAGCGCGACCGCTGCGGCCTGGGTACTGATGCCGCGTTCGCCCATCAACGGCACGAGGTTGACGATGATCGCGTAGGAGGCACGCGTGGCCAGCGCGATCGCGACCGTGAGCGCCACGAACGGGCGGCTTCGTGTTGTGTGGTAGGGGTTCCGCGAGGTGACGTCCCGGCGCGGGTGGCCACGGTTGACGAAGGCCGATGAGGTGGGCCGGAATGGTGATCACTGCCAGCAGTCCAGCAAGCACAAGATAGGTAATGCGCCAGTCCAGCTGGTCTGCCAGTGCCGCAGTTAGGGGCGCGAACAAGGTGCTGGACAGGCCTGCGACCAGGGTGAGGATGGTCAGCGCGCCGACGTGGCGGGGGCCGTACCAGCGGGTCAACGCGGCGAACGCAGGGGGATACAAGACTGCGCCCATCGCCACCCCCGCCGCGATCCAGGCCGCCACGAACCACAGTAGGTTCGCGGAGAGCGCCACGCCCACAATGGCGACGGGTCCGAGCACTGCGCCGGCGCTCATCACTCCGTGCGGGCCGTGGCGGTCCAGCCAGCGGCCCACCACGATGCCGACGAGCGCCGAGGTGACCAGCGCTGCGGAGAAGGCGGCGGTGACCGCCGGTTGCGACCAACCGGTTCGTTCAGTGATCCGCACTGACAGCACCGAGAAGGCGTAGTACAGCACACCCCAACTTGTGATCTGGGTCAGGCACAACGTCGCCAGGATGCGGCGTAGTCCGGACTCAGTCGGCGAGGAGGGCTGCGCCGCTGCCGCATTGGTCATGTCGTGGTCGCGTCGCTCGTCCCCGACAGGGTCAGAACGATGTCGGTCATGAGTGCTTTCGAGACGGAAGGACGGTTGCGCACCATCATCGTGGATGCGCAACCGTCCGTACCGATCAGGCCGTTCAGCAGCAGGATGCGGTGCCAGCGGCAGGCTGGGCCGCCCCCGCAGCTGCGGTGCCGCCGCAGCAGACGCCCCCCTCGGCGGTGCCACCCTCGGCGTGCTGCGGGCTGGTGCCGAAGGTGTCGGAGTCGGCGAGCACGGTGTAGACCTCCCAGTTTTCGCCGCCGGGCCGGTGACCCAGACCTTGTCCTGGGTGGCGAGCAACAGGTGGTGCCGATCTCTTCCTCGTGAACAGGCCCCTCACCGGTGAGCCGGGCGATCTCGGCGTGCACGAGTGTCGCTGGATGTCGACCTCGACCCCGAGGTGGTTGATGCTGCCGCCCTTCCGGGGTTTTCCATCAGCACCACTTGAGCGGCGGCTCGGCGATGGCGAAGTTGGCGTAGCCCTCCTTGAGCTTGGCGGGCGGGTGTTGAACAGTTTCGAGTAGAACGTGACGGCCTGGTCGAGGTCGTCGACATTCAGGGCGAGTTGCATCCGGGACATGGTGTGACTCCTCTCCTACGCTGTGAGACATACGTCGAAGTGGCGCGCGCAAGCCAAGGATGCCCACCTTTTTGATATACGTCAATATGTCTGGCAGGATTCGTGCGTGCCGAAGACGCTTCCGACGATCGACATGTCCGCGCCGGTGTGCTGCGCACCGGTGGCCGCCGGGCCGATGACGATGCCGCCGCGTTGCAGGTGGCGTTGCGGCTCAAGGCGTTAGCCGATCCGGCCCGCGTCAAGATCATGTCGTTGCTGTTCAGCTCCTCGTCGGGTGAGGAAAACGGCGGTGACCTGCCGACCGTCCTCGGGCTGACCGAGTGACCGGTCGGCTATCACCTGGCCCAGCTCCGCCGGGCTGGGCTCGTCGAATCCGACCGCCGGGGCATGAACGTCTATCACCGCCCGCACCGCGGGGCCCTGGCCGCGCTGTGCGCGGTCCTCGACCCGAACTGTTGCCGCTGATGCCGGTTGGCGCCCCGCGATCGAGATCGAGCAGCGCGGGGGTCGTGAAAACGACCGGTCCGCGTCGATTCCGTGGCGCACCTGTTGAGCTGGCCGCTGTCGTCGGTCGACCGCACCACGATCAGCGACCGGACGCGCAAACCCAAGCCAGCCTTGTCGGATTGAGTGAACTTGTCGACGTCAGATCACTTGATGACGTTCACGGCGGCCGACACTTTGGACTGGTAAAGCGTCCGGCAGCGGAAAGTAGCCGGGATCCTCCCACGACGACGGTGTTCTTCTCGCCGGGCAACGAGCAGGCCGCGGCGACGGTGGCATCGGAATTCACCAATCCGACCATCGCCGCGGCAAGGGCGACGTCGTCCAGGGCGTTTTGGGTCGCGACTTCTATTCGGTGAGCGCTCTCGCCGCCGAGCGGCTCGCCGGTGCGAGGGCACGTCACGGACGGCACGAGCGGCCCGCCCACGCCGGGGGAGATCTCGCCGTCACCACCGCGGCCGACACCACCTGCGAATAACCACAACGCAATTCGGCTCCCGCGGCCGTCTGGGCAGGTGGCATTCACCTGCTGCGTTCACCCTCGACTTCGGGACGATCCGAAGGACCAGACCGTAGGCTAGAGCCATGCGAACCGGCGGCAACCACCAGCAACTCGATCAATTGACGGCCCAGCTGGGGGAAATGTGCGGGCTGGGCAGGAGTTGGCGATGGAACGTGCGACCCAGGCGCTGCTGCAGGCCGATCTGGTGTTGGCCGAGCAGGTCATCACCGACCACGACCAGATCAGTCCGGATGAGCGCGCACGCCGAGGAGGCCGCGTTCACGTTGCTGGCGCTGCAGGCGCCGGTGGCCGGTGAGCTGCGGGCCGTCGTCACCTCGATCCAGAATGCTGCCGACGTCGACCGGATGGGCGCGCTGGCCCTGCACGTCGCGAAGATCGCCCGGCGTCGCCACCCGCATCACGCCCTGCCGGAAGAGGTGAACGGCTACTTCGCCGAAATGGGAAGAGTCGCAGTCGAATTGGGCCATGCCGCGCAGGAGGCGCTGCATGTCTCGCGATCCCGAGAAGGCGGCGCGCGCATTCAGGAAGAGGACGACGCGATGGACGACCTGCATCGCCACCTCTTCAGGGTGTTGATGGACCGCGAGTGGACGCATGGGGTCACCGCGGCCGTCGATGTCACGTTGCTGAGCCGCTTCTACGAGCGGTTCGCCGACCACGCCGTTGAAGTTGCCCGCCGGGTCATTTTCCAGGCCACGGGCGAGCAGCCCCCAGCACGATCTGGGCGCTGCTGTCGCCACGCCGGAGACGGCGCGATCAATTGTGCCGATCCACCTCGGCCGGATTCACTGCTGCGTTCATCTTCTGTTCAGCATGACCGTGTTGGCTGCTATCGTCCGCGAATCCAGGCGAGACATCGAGTCGGGCCCGACCAACGTCGGCGACAAGAGGAGGATCTACGTGACCAACCGCCTACAGGAGCGGACCGGTATTGCGGCCGCGCTGATGGTAGCCGGGTTGACGCTGACCGCGTGCGGCGGCGGCGACGAGGCGAGAGCGCCGGCGGTGGCGAGGGCGAAGCGGTGTCCGGCGCCGTCGTGATCGACGGTTCGAGCACCGTCGAACCGCTGTCCTCGGCGGCCGCCGAGCTGTTCATGGAGGAGAACCCCGACGCCAACGTGACCGTCGGTACCTCCGGCACCGGCGGCGGGTTCGAGAAGTTCTGCGCCGGCGAGACCGACATCTCCGATGCCTCGCGCCCCATCAAGGAGAGCGAGATCGAGAAGTGCAAGCAGAACAACATTCAGTACAGCGAGTTGATCGTCGCCAACGACGCGCTGAGTGTGGTGGTCAACCCGCAGAACAACTGGGCCGAGCTGCCTGACCGTCGAGCAGCTGAAGAAGATGTGGGAGCCCGACTCGACGGTCAACAACTGGAACCAGGTCGATCCGGCGTTCCCGAACGAGCCGTTGAAGCTCTTCGGGGCCGGCTCCGACTCGGGCACCTTCGACTACTTCACCCAGGCCATCAACGGTGAGGAAGGCGCGAGCCGCACCGACTACAACCCGACCGAGGACGACAACGTCACCATTCAGGGTGTGTCCGCGGAACAAGGGCGCGCTGGGCTACTTCGGGTACTCCTACCTCGAGGAGAACGCCGACAAGGTGAAGGGCGTTGAGGTCAACGGCGGTGACGGGTGCGTCGCACCGTCGGCCCAGGCCGCGCAGGACGGCACCTACAAGCCGCTCTCGCGGCCGCTGTTCATCTACGTCTCGGACGCGGCGCTGAAGAAGCCGCAGGTGGTGGCGTTCACCGACTTCTACCTCAACAACAGCCAGAACATCGTCGAGACGGCGAAGTTCATCCCGCTGACCGACGAACAGCTCAAGACGGCGAAGGACGAACTCGCTGCGCTGCATGCGAAGGTTCAGTAATGACCGTCGGACCCGTCACACCGGGTTCGGCCGGCGCGGTCGCCGGACCGTGAGATCGGTGACAAGATCGATCTCACGGCGCAGAGCCGTCGACCCGGCGAGCAGGTCATCAAGATCCTGCTCGCCGGGTCGGCGTTCCTGTCGATCGCGATCACGGCCGGCATCGTGGTGTCGCTGCTGGCGCCGCTGTTCACCTTCTTCAGCCACGTCAGCGTCTGGGAGTTCCTGACCGGAACGACCTGGACAGCCGGCTTCGGCGCGAAATCGTCGTGGGACGACAAAGAGTGGGGGGTGCTGCCGCTGGTGATGGGGACGCTGTCCACCACCGTGATCGCGCTGCTGGTCGCGGTTCCGCTGGGGCTCGAGCAATACGAAAATGGAACGAGTACACGCAAAAAAAAACCATGAATTGCTGCCCGGAGCTGCCTTCGCCGATGTGCCGGCGGCGGCACAGCGCGCCGCCAGCCTGACCCAGTGGAGCAAGGAGCTTGCCGGCTGGCTGTACCGGACCCGCAAGCTGCAGCTGTGGAATTGCGACGCGCTGAAAATGCTCTCCAGGCCCGGCGAAACCGAGGGGGATTTCGGCAGCCGCCTCGCGCTGGCCATCCGCGAGCAGCGCGATGACCGGACGGCACAACTGCGCGAGAAATTCGCACCGCGGGTTGCCGCGCTGCAGGCCCAGCTGCAGAGGGCGCAGAACGCACCGGACGTGAACGCGACCAGTATTCACAGCAGAAAATGCAGACTGCGATTTCGGTGGGCGCGACCATCCTGGGTGCGTTCTTCGGCCGCAAGGCCATCTCCGCCGGCAGCATCGGTCGCGCCACCACCGCGGGCGCGCTCCGCCAGTCGCACGGGGTCGCGAGTCCTCGGATGTGCAGCGCGCCGAGGAATCAGAGGAACAGCTTAGCCAGCGGCTGGCGGAGCTGAACCGCGAGATGGAGGCGGCCGCGACGGCCCTGCAGGGTGCACTGGATCCACAGTCCATCGCGCGGCGCTGCGCCCGATCAGCGTCGCGCCACGCAAATCGGATATCGTGGTGGGCAGGGTCGAGCTGTCATGGACGCCCTGGCGCGCCGGGGGCCGACGGCTTCGCGGCGCAGGCCACGTGAACCGGAAAGGTACGCATGCCCTCCTTTGACACCGTCTCCCAGCTCGACAGTCACGAGGTGACCAATGCCGTGGACCAGGCCAATCGCGAACTGGAACAGCGCTTCTATTTCAAGGGCACCGGCGCGGTGTACTCACGTGACTCGAAGGAAGACTTCGTCATCGTGCATGACGGCTCCGGCCGACTTCCAGCTGCGGCAGATGCTCGAGATCCTGAAACTGCGACTGGCAAAGCGCGGCATAGACGTGGGCTGCATCGAGGTCAAGGATCCCGAGGTCAACCTGGCACAGGCACGCCAGAAGGTGGTCCTCAAGCATGGCATCGACCAGGAGTCGGGCAAGAAGCTGGTGCGGGTGATCAAGGAACTCGGGCCTGAAGGTGCAGGCACAGATCCAGGGCGACAAGCTGCGCATCACCGGCAAGAAGCGCGACGACCTGCAGGCGGCCATGGCCCACATGCGCAAGGCCGATGTGGGCATCCCCCTGCAGTTCGACAACTTCCGCGACTAGCCCGGAGCGCAGCATGCACAGGCGCCTGATCGAGGAGGGTTTCAACCGCCGCTACGTGCTGTTTCCGGTGCTGGTGTCCATTGCGCTGGTGGTGATGGGATTCACGATTACGGAAGCCCGGCGCACCGAGACCAAGGTGCTGGCCGTGACCTTGCGCGAGCGCCAGGACCTGATGCGGCTGCTGGCGGAAACCATCTACGTGGCGCTGGAGTCGGAGAGTGCGCAGCGCGGTTTTCTGCTCACGGGTGAAGAAAAGTATGCCGTGCCGCTGGAGACCGGCTACCGGCAGACCACGGACAGGATCGACGAGCTGATGGCGAGATTCGACGGGCTGGATCCGCAGGAAGTCCCGGTGCTGCAGTCGGCACGGGCCGAAGTCACCACGAAATTCGACGAGATGAATCGTTCCGTCGCGCTGCTGCGCCAGGGCCGGCCGGTGGAAGCCCTGCAGCTGGTCAAGACCGATCTCGGTCTGCAGCAGATGCACCTGATACGTGAGATGCTGGAAGGGCTGCGTGACCGCGAGCGTGCCCGGATCCTGGACGGCATCAACCGCTGGACCGAAGCGACACGACGTCAACACGATCATCAATCTCGGCCGGGGCGGTGTTCACGATTTTCGTGCTGCTGCTGATCGGCCTGCTGGCATCGCGTGACATCCGCAGGCGCGAGATATTCGCCACCCAGCTCGCGCAGCAGGTCGACACGCGCACGGCGGAACTGCAGGACCTGAGCGAACACATGAGCTCGGCATCGGAAGCCGAAAAGCACGCACTGGCGCGCGAACTGCACGATGAACTGGGTGGACTGCTGGTGGCCATCCGGATGGACCTGTCGCAGATCCGCAAGCGGATGGCCGTGCCCGATGACCCGGACCTGCGGCCGCGCTGGGCGCGGGTGGACGAGGCCCTGGCCGCCGGCGTGGCGCTCAAGCAGCGCGTGATCGAGGAACTGCGGCCCACACTGCTCGACAACATGGGCCTGTTCTCGGCGCTGCGCTGGCTGGCGAGTCAGCGCGCCGAGCAGGCGGCATGGAACTGCAGATGGAAGGACTGGATGAGGACTTCGAGTTCGAGCCCCACACCGCCATCGCAGTGTTCCGCACGGCCCAGGAAGCCATGGCGAATGTAGTGAAACACGCGCAGGCCACGAAACTGGTCATTCGCGCGCTGCGAGGCCAGAACCTGGAAATCAGCATCGAGGACAATGGCAGGGGACTGGCCGGCGATGCCGAGCGCAAGACCGGCTCCCATGGACTGAAGCAGATGCGATTCCGCATGCATGCCGTGGGGGGCAGACTGAGCCTGGAGAACAACCGGCCCGCCGGCACCATCGTGCGGCTTTCAGTGCCGCTGAAGGGCGCCGCGGTCAGCGCCTTAGTGTGACGGACACAGGCCGGCGACCAGGCCCGGCAGTTTCTCGAAATCCTGCGCCTTGTTGAGGAAGTGCTCCACGCCGAAGTGCCGGGCGCGCTCGCGGTACTGCGGCAGCGCGTAATTGGTCATCACGATGGTGGGTGGCCGCTTGGTGCCAATGGCCTCGAGCACACCGAATCCCGTTCCCACCTTCAGCTGCAGGTCGAGGATCATCAGGTCGACGGGCAACTGCCGCAGGGCCTGTATTGCCGAGGCTTCGCTGTCCACGGTCGCGAGTATCCGGACTCCGCATCCTGCTCCAGCAATTCGCGAATGCGCTCCGCAATGCGCGGCGAGTCTTCGACCAGCAGCACACCGATTTCTGCTGGTTGGGCAGCTGCTGACATCAATTCATGAGCTGGTTGCGCAGCGCGTAGGAAGTGATGTCCGCATTGGAAGTGAAGCGCATCTTCTCCAGCACGCGGCTGCGATAGGTACTGACGGTCTTCACGCTCAGGCACAGCTCGCGCGCGATATCCGAAACGGACTGGCCACCGGCCAGCTTGCAGAAGACCTGGAATTCGCGCTCGGACAGTTCCGAGTGCAGCGGCTTCTCGTGGTCGACGTCCAGTTCGGCCACCAGCATTTCCGCCAGGCTGGCGCTGACGTAGCGCTTGCCGGCCAGGATCTGCGAGACCGCCCGGAGCAGTTCGTCCGGCGCGCCGTCCTTGGAAAGGTAGCCGCTGGCGCCTGCCTTGATGACGTTCACGGCGTACTGGCGCTCGGGATATCCGCTCAACACCAGCACCTTGGTATCGGGGTGGCCGGCGCGCACATGCTTCAGGATATCCAGGCCGCCGCGGTCGGGCATGTTGATATCGAGGATCAGCAGGTCGAAGCGCCGCGTCCGCAGCGCGTCGAGCGCCTGCAGACGCACTGGATGCTTCCGCGATATGCGCGCCGCGACCGTCGTCCTGCAGAAGCTGCTTCAGCCCCGCTCGAACGAGGGCGTGATCATCGGCAATCAGGATGCTGGCCATATCTGGACTTTTCGTGGCGGAAGTTATGTCGAAATACTGCGGTGCGCGCGCCAGGGACTCAGCAGGGTTCTCCTACTCAATTTGTCGGAGCATTCCTACGGTGCGTTCACGTGCCGATCCTACGCCTTGCGGGGGACGTTACCCACAACAGGCGCGGACCTTGCACCGCACACTTGATCGAAGGACCGCCCGACGGGCGATCCATATTCCACCAAGGAGGAAGATATGCGCAATTCCCGGCAGTTCGCCACGCTGCTCGTGGCCGCCGTATTCGGACTCGGGCTGACGGCCTGCGAGAAGAAGGGTCCCGCCGAAAAGGCTGGTGAGCAGGTCGATCAGGCCCTGGGCACGCAGGACAAGGGTCCTGCAGAAAAGGCCGGCGAGAACCTCGACCAGGCCGCCGAGAAGGTTGAGGAAGCCGCGGACGAACTCAAGAAGTAGCGGGCTTCACGCCCTCGCGGGCTGTGGCGGCGCGGTGTGCGACACCGCGCCGCAGACGTCTGCGCCGGGACTCGTGCTCATCGCTGTCCAGCAGTGCGCCGCGCCCGAGCACCTGGCCCCAGCGGCGGAAACCGGGATGTTCGTCGAAGGCAATCTTCACCGAAGTCAGGATGGGCACTGCCAGGAAGGCACCCCCCACTCCCCAGGCCGTTGCACCGACCATCACCCCGGCAATCACTATCAGGGGATTCAGCAACAGCCGCCTTCCGAGCAGTTGCGGTGTCACGAATTGCGATTCGAGCAGGTGCAGCAGCAGGAAGACTGCGGGCGGCACGAGGATAGCCAGGTTCATCCCCTCCTCTGCCAGGCCGCCTGCCACGAGCACGCCGGCGGTAATCCAGGCACCCACTATGGGAATGAAATTCATCAGGCCGGCGATGGCGCCATAGGCCGGGAGCGTTCTCGACACCCAGCAGGGACATGCACAGTCCGGTGGCCACGCCGAACACGATGTTGATGACGGTCACCAGCTGCAGATAGCCCGCGGCCTGTGTGCGTATGGATCCGCACACGCGCAGCCAGGTCCGCCGGTCACTTCGCTCCCGCACTGCGGCGAGCGCGGCCCGTCCCACTCCCGTACCGCAGGTGAGGATGAAATAGGACAGGATGAGGCTGGTACCGATGGCAATCAGGGAGGCGGTGAGGCCCGCGGCAACAGGCGCCATCATTTTCACCATGGCCTCCTGCTCGCTCTGTCGCGTCACCACTTCCTGCACCACGGCGCTCTGGCGGTTCGTCACGGGCCGCGACTTCGGTACGGCGTGATCGACCAGCAGCTTGTGCCCGGCGCTCACCAGATCAGGCGCGCGGGCAACGAGCTCGCCCAGCGGAGTCCGCACCCCGTACAGCACGCCAGTGCTTGCAGCAATGAGTATCAGCAATGCCAGCAACGCCGCGAGACCGCGCGGAATGCCGATGCGCGCTGCGCGGTTCACGATCGGGAACAGGGCGATGGAAATCAGCACCGCCGCCAGCGCCGGCACGGCGATGGTACGGCTGAAGATCACCACCGCGGTGAGGAGCAGGATCACGCATCCCTTCACCAGCCGGGCTATGCGATCCGGCGGTGTTACGACGGGGGTTGCGGGATGGTGCGTCTGCATGCGGACATTCAGCCGGAAGCCCTGTCCATGCGGGCATCCAGGCATTCCCGGCAGACTTCGCACAGGGCCGCATCCACATATTCCTCGCGACCCTTCACGCCATAGTCCTGCAGGTAGGCGTGCTCCCAGAGGTCGAGCACGAAACAGGCCGGTGGCCGACGGGGACATGCAGGTCATGCGAAGCCACCCACACGTTGTGCAGGTAGGAGCGCTGCTCGTCGAACACGGTGACCACCCAGCCTGTGCCACGCGTCTTCGCCACGGCGCGCACGCTGGACTGCCACTTGTCGAAGGAGCCGAAGTTGAAGCACGCGGCACGCTCGAAGGACCCCGTCGATGTGGCGCTGCCCGGCAGATACTGCTCGAAGAACAGCTCGTGCAGTACGATGCCGTTGAGCTCGAAGGACAACCTGCGCGACAGCTTGGCGGCCTGGATCATCGATCAGTTCTCCGCCCACCTTCTCCAGGCCGGCGATGGAATCCATCACGGCGTTGGTTTGCACCACATAGCCCTGGTACAGGTCCAGATGGGCCTGGATTCCGGCGGCACTGAGCTTGCCGAATCCCTTTCAGCTCGAAGATACCTTCGGCAGGTATTTGCGCGCACCGGCGTGGTGGCCTGCTGTGAACTGGTCTGCATGTTGATCTGGCGGGCGGGTTCAGCCATGGCACTCTCCTTGGATTGTCAGCGACGCTGCGCCTCAGCGCCGCGTTCCCAGCAGCGGCAGCAGCGCCTGGCTGAGGTTCGACCAGCGGGACTTGCCGGGGGTGTCTGGTTCCGCGCACCAGCAGGGCCATGGCCGTGGTCAGTACTGCAACCGCAGCGTGCCGCTTGCGCGAATCGACCAGGAACTTCATCACGCTGCTGCGCGGAAAACGTCCCTGCAGCGGCCGCCCGTCCCGGAGCGGGCATCAGGAATTCACGCAGGTCCTCGCGGGACTGATTCAGATCGCGTACTACAGCGTGCTCTTCCATTGTTGAAACAGCTCCATGTCCTTGGACAATTCCGATCGAAGAATGCCGGCCGAGGGACCGGAGCGGGTCGTGGCCACGGCGCGCCAGAGGGCCCATCCCGCTGCCCCGACCAGAATCACGCCACTCATCGACGACGTACATCATTCGCCACGGCGTGGCCCAGAAGGCTAGCAGCCCTGCGGACCACAGCACTGCCAGCCCCACCGTGCCGGCCAGCGCTGCGACCACAACAAAGGCCAGCCGGCGAGCCAGTGCGCTGCGAACTGGCTGCCGCCGCAGACCCCAATTCCACATAGGAAGCGAGGTGCTGCGCGACCAGCCTCAACAGCGCATCGGCCAACACGCCTACTTCCGGCTCAGCAGCGCCCCGACCAGCACACCGATCGCCGCGCTGGCGCCGATGGCAGTCCAGGGGTTGCGATGCACATAGCCATCCGTGGCTTCTGCTGCGCGACGGGTTGAATCCATCGCCGCCTGCGCGCCATCACGGGCGGCTTCCTTGACGTGCGAAAGTACGCTCTGATTCCACCCGACTGCGCAACCGCGCGATGTCGCGGTCACCCAGATCGGCAACCCGCCGCAGCAATTCCTCGACATCGTCGAAGAACTTCTGCAACTGCCCCGCCTTGCGGCGCAATACGTCATCCACATGCTCGCCCGCGGCACGGGCCTGCGCACCTGCGGCTTCGGCTCCATTGGCCAGATGTTCTGCTGTTGTCGACATTGTCATACCCTCCGTTTCTGTCCCATCAGATAAGTAACGATCGCCACCACGAGGAAGACCACGAACAGGATCTTCGCGATACCCGCAGCGCCGGCGGCGATGGCGGTGAATCCCAGCAGTGCGGCGATCAGCGCGATGACGAAAAATACGACGGCGTAATGCAGCATTGGACACCTCCGGCCCTGAGAAGATCAGTGTCGGAACCCTGGGCGTCGTAGACTCCGGCTCCGAGGATCCAGTCGCCGCTGAGCTGATTGGGCGCTGTGGTGCCCGCGACCGGGAAGGTGCGCTCCAGCGGGGCAAGGAAGCGGGGCCGGGCCAGCAGCCCCACCGGCAGCCGGATTGCCAGGAATCCGGCAAGGGTGATGGCCATCGCCGTCTGCGTCTTGCGGGTCAGGGTGCCTGCGAACACCCCCAGGGCCAGGGCGAACAGGGTATAGCCGACCAGCACCGGGCCCTCCAGGTCGAACAGGGGCCAGGGGAACCGCTGGCCGGTGGTCTGGTCCAGCGGGGCCCGCCACCAGGTGACCAGCAGCGCGTAGCAGGCGGCCACCAGGATCACGCCCGCGCCGACCAGGCCGAACTTGGCCAGCGCCCAGCGACGCCGGCTGATCCCTTGGGTCCACACCAGCCGGTGGGTGCCGTGCTCGACCTCGCGGGCGACCAGCGGCGCGCCCCAGAACAGCCCGGCGAACAGCGGCAGGAACCACAACAGGATCCCGACCGTGCCCCGGTTCCCGAAGCGGCTGGCGAACCGCTCGGCCAGGTCCTGGCAGCGTCTGGCCTGATCGCTGGCCTGATCGGGGTTCTCGCCTACTTGGACGAACTCGACGCGGGCCGCCGCGGGCAGGCAGTCGTCCAGGCCAGCCCGCTGGAACGCGGTGTGCATCTGCAGGCCGGTCGGGACCAGGAAGGCCGCCAGCGCGGCCAGCCCCAGCAGCGCGAACAGCGCCTGCTGGCGGTGCTGGCGCCACACCAGCCAGCTCATTGGTCCACCCTCCTTCGAGCAGCCTCCAGGAAGGAGTGGTTGGGGTGAGACTCCCGCACGAACCCTCGGTGCCCGTCGGACGACCGCCAAGCCCGCTTGTCCTTGTGAGGACCAGCATGAGATCTGCGGCGTCCGACGGGCCGGGAAGCCAGGACCGGCGCTAGGGATATGCGGGTTGGACCGCCACGCAATGAGCAACCGGCACGGCGCCCCGGCACCGACGGTGCCCCCATCGTCCCAGGAAGGAGGACCCGGGTGAAGCAGCTGCTGTACGCCGGCATCGACTGGGCGAGCAAGACCCACGCGGTCGGTGTCGTCGACGACCACGGCGGGATCCGTGCCCGCTTCGAGGTGCCCAACACCGGCAAGGGCTTCGGCGGCCTGATCCGCCGCCTGATCAAGCTGCAGGTGGCCGGGGTGGCCATCGAACGCCCCGACGGGCCGCTGGTCGAGGCCATGCTGGACGCCGGGCTGCGGGTCGTGGTGATCACCCCCCGGCAGGTCAAGGCGCTGCGCAGCCGCTACGGGGCCGCCGGGGCCAAGTCCGACGCCGGTGATGCCTGCTGCTGGCCGATGTGCTGCGCACCGACGGCCACCGCCTCCAGCCGCTGGCCCCTGACAGCGACGCCACCATCGTCCTGCGGGCCCTGTCGCGCACCCGCAAAGACCTCCAAAAGGCCCGGGTGGCGCTGTGCAACCAGCTCACCGCCCAGCTGGAGCGGTGCTTCCCCGGCGCGGTCGGGCTGTTCGCCGACCTGCACTCGGCCACCGCGATCGCGTTCCTGCGCCGCTATCCGACCAGCCAGGCCGCCGCCACCCTGACCCAGGCCACCCTGGCCGCGTTCCTGCGCCGCATCCACTACTGCGGCCGCACCCCGGTCGAGGTGCTGCTGGCCCGGGTCCAGACCGCACCCGCGGCCGCCATCAGCCCCGACCAGGCCGCCGGCCGGGCCGTCTGCGTGCTGGCCCTGCTGGACGCCATCGAGGCCTGCCACAGCCGCGAACGCGAACTGGAGGCCGAGATCATCGAACGCCTCGACGTCCACGCCGACCAGCACATCTTCACCAGCCTGCCCAAGGCCGGCCACGGCGTGCGCGCCGCCGCCCTGTTGGCCGAGATCGGCGACGTCCGCGCCCGCTTCCCCGACGAGGAAGCCCTGGCCGCCCTGGCCGGCGTCGCCCCGGTCACCCGCGCCTCGGGCAAGCTCCGCCGGTCGGCTTCCGCTGGGCCTGCGACAAGAAGCTGCGCAACGCCCTCATCGACTTCGCCGACGACTCCCGCCACGCCTCCCCCTGGGCGGCCAAGGTCTACGCCGACGCCCTCGCCCGCACCCGCCGCCACCCCCACGCCGTGCGCATCCTGGCCCGCGCCTGGATCCGCGTCATCTGGCGCTGCTGGCAAGACCACACCGCCTACGACCCCACCAAGCACGGAGGGGCGGTGAGGCTCGCAGACCACCCAAGGGTTGACCTAGGGAATCTCATGGGCGCACCTCCAGCTTGTTGTCGTGGGCCGAGGGGCCAGGCAGGGCCCCCGCCGAGGGGTCGGCCAGGTAGGCGAGCACCACGTCCTCCAGGGTGACCTCGTGGGCCGTCCAGGCCGGGTCGTGGATCGGGCCGTCGGTGCGGACCAGCAGGGTGGCCTGCCGTTCGGTGTGGCTGGCCCGCACCACCTGCGCCACGCCCGCGATCGGCGGCTGCTGCTCCCGGTAGGGCCGATCAGCAGCTTGTGCCGGTCCAGCAGCTCCTCGGTGGTGCCGAGCACCTGGACCTGGGCCGTCGACAGCACGATCAGGTGTCGCAGACCTGTTCCAGGTCGGCCAGCAGGTGCGAGGACAGCACCACGGTCACGCCCTGTTCGGCGACGCCGCCGATCAGGTGGGGCGTTCGCGGCGGCCAGCGGTCGAGGGTGGCGAGCGGCCGTCCAGCAGCAGCAGCCGCGCCGTCGGCCAAGGCCAGCGCGAGGGCGACCTGGCGTGCTGCCCGCCCGACAGCAATACGTGCAACCGGAACCGGTGCGCCGGCAGCATGGCGAAGCGTGATGTATCGCTCAGGAGGCGTTCCCGTCCACATCGGTGACCACCATGCCTTCGGCTCTATCGGCCACCAGTGGGTAGGGACGACTGTAGCAAAGGTGAAACGTACTTTCGGTCTTGAGCGAGGATTACTGGGTCTGTACTGGGAGCGGAGTGGTGACGTTGATCCAGGGGTTCTTGGGGGTCATGATGATGTAGAAAGCCCTACTCCAGCGGGCACACTCGGCACCCGAGCCAACCACAGAGACACAGAGACCAAGTCGGATTACTCGAAAGAAGCCCTCGTAACAATGCAGACATCGCTCTGGGCGCGCCGCTGTCCCCTCCAGATATCAGATCTGATCTGGGGAACCTCTTGACGGGAGTTAAAGCTTTACCTCTCTCACGTTCTCTCTGTGCCCCGACGTCTCTGTGGTTAGCTTTTCCTGCAATCCCAGGGGCCGTGCGTCTACCGCTTTTTCCAGCGGATGCCTTCCTTGGTGTCCTCGAGGACGTAACCCAGTTCATGAATCTGTTCACGGATCTGGTCGGCCAGCGCGAAGTTGCGGGACTGTCTCGCCTGAGTGCGCTGCTCGATGAGACTCCGGATTTTTTGTTGATCTCTTCGTTGTCTGATCGCCACAGTTCCAGCACTTGATTGAATCGTTCCAGCGCGTCCAGCGCTGTTTGTCGGTCGTCTTCGAAGAACCGGCCTTCCGAAAGCTCTACGTTTAAATCGCGTACCCAGTCAAACACGGCCGCCAGCGCCTGGGCCGTATTCAGATCGTCGTCCATGGCGCGCTCGAAATTCTGCAGAGCGGCCGTCGTCGTTTCTCGTACTTTCTGGCTGCTGCCTAGCTTCAGTTTCTCGGTCGTCAATCGCAACTTGAAGTCCTGCAGCCGCGCGAGCGACTTTCCAGCCTGGTGCAGGAGGTCGAAGGTAAAGTTCAGCTGGCGTCGATAGGGCACGCTCTGAAGCGCATAGCGCACAGCCAGTGGATCGATGCCCTTTTCGGCCAGATCGCGCAGCGTATAGAAGTTGCCCTTCGACTTCGACATCTTCTCGCCTTCGACGATGAGATGCTCGCCATGCATCCAGTAACGGACAAACGGCTTCTCGGTAGCGGCCTCGCTCTGCGCAATCTCGTTCTCGTGGTGCGGAAAGACCAGGTCGACGGCGCCGCAGTGGAGATCGAAGGATTCACCGAGATACTTCATGCTCATCGCCGAACACTCCACGTGCCATCCCGGCCGGCCGGGGCCCAAAGCGGTCTCCCAGTGCGGTTCTCCGTTCTTGGTGGCTTTCCAGAGAACAAAGTCCCGCGCGTCCTGCTTGCCGTACTCATCAACATCCACGCGGGCGCCCGCCATGATGCCTTCGGCGTCAAGCTTCGACAATTTGCCGTAGTCTTTGAACTGGGCAATTCTGAAATAGATTGATCCTTCCTTCTCGTAGGTGTACCCCTTTGAGTTCAGCGTCTGGATCAGAGCGACCATCTCCGGTATGTGATCGGTGGCATGAGCAACGATGTCGGGGCGCTGGATGCGCAACTTGCCGCAGTCTTCGAAGAACGCCGCGTAAACTGGTCGGTGTATGCTCGCAACTGCGCTGGATTGGAGGCACCGGAGTTTCGAATGGTTTTGTCATCCACGTCGGTAATATTCATCACGTGGGAAACCTGGTAGCCCTTGAATCGCAGATACCGCTTCAGCACATCTTGAAAGACGAAGGTGCGAAAGTTGCCGATGTGGGCATAGTCGTAGACCGTCGGCCCGCAGGTGTACATTCGGACCTGTTTTTCGTCCAGAGGATGAAACTCTTCCACCTTCCCGGAAAGGGTATTCGAGATCTTGAGCACGTGCTTGGAATCCTTTCTTACAAACGCTTCCGAGAATAGACTCCGGTGCCTGAAAAGTCAATACAGGCGCGCCATTCCCGTGTTTGTTTACACGGATTTTTGATCATGCTAGACTTCCGCCTTCTTTCAGGAAGCCGGGCTAAATCCGCAAGAGAAATTCAAGACGCCAAGCCGGTCGTTGCCTTGCTGAAAATGATCTAATCAGAACTCTCACCTCGGGAACTTACCTCCTTGTTAAAACTCAAGAGAATTCAGATCCAAGGTTTCAAATCGTTCGCCGACAAGATGGAAATGGTCTTTGAAGGTTCGGGGATCACCGGCATCGTTGGCCCGAACGGTTGCGGCAAAAGCAACGTGTCTGACGCCATCGCCTGGGTGCTGGGCGAGCAAAGCGCCAAGTCGCTGCGCGGCGGCCGGATGGAGGACGTCATCTTCAACGGCACTCGGGCTCGGCTGCCTCTGGGCCTGGCGGAGGTGACGCTGACGCTGGTGGATCCGGAAGTACTGAAAGAAGCCAATGACCCGTTTGTTCCGGAATTGCGTGAACCATGGAATCCTGGCAATCAGCGACGCGACTCGAGCTCTTTCGAAAGCGATGAGACCGGCAGCCGAGGAAGCGATTGGAGAACTGGCTGAAGATTCCGCTGAAGCCACTCTCGCACTCCGGTCGCCGTTGCGGCGAAGCGAAAGCGCCGGCCCAAGTTCCAGCCGAAGCCGGGAGAACTGTTGTCTCGCGCCGACTTTTCCGATCCGGAGAGAGTGAGTACTTCTGAATGGACGACAGGTGCGCCTGCGCGACATTCACGACATTTTTCTGGGAACCGGCGCTGGGACCGAACTCTTACGCCATCATCGAGCAGGGCCGCGTCGGCCTGATCCTCAGTTCCAAGCCGTCGGACCGTCGATCCATCATCGAAGAGGCTGCTGGCATCACGAAATTCAAGTCCAAGCGAAAGCTGGCTGAGTCCAAACTGGAACAGGCCCGGCAAAACCTGCTGCGGGTGAATGACATCACCGAAGAAGTTTCCAAGCAATTGGGCTCATTGAAACGCCAGGCCGCAAAAGCCAAGCGCTACCGTGAACTGCGCGAGCGCATGCGCGAGCTCTCCCGGAATCTGTTCAACGCGCGCGCGGTGTCGCTCGACCGCTTGCTCACTCAGAGCAGCGAGCTGCTGCTCGAAGTCACAACGCGTTTCCGTCAGCAGCACCAGCGCATTGAGGAAGAGGAGGTGCGGTTTCGGGAGACTAATGTTTCTATTTTCAATCTCGAGAGCCAGCTGAAGGAGATGCGCGAGCAATTGTCTCAACTGGTTATCGAGACGGATCGCGCCGAGCAGCGCACTCACTATCAGAAGGAGCAACTGAAGGAACTCGAAGCTCGATCGATCGAAAATAGTCGCGAGATTGAGCAGTTGCTTCAGCAGGAGTCTCAGCTTGAGGCTGACGCGGATTTGAAGCGGCAGTCCTTGCGGGGGCGGTCGAGCAATTTGAGCGTATTCAGCAGGAGTTTTTGTCGCAGAACTCGAGCTACCAGGCCATTCAGGCCGAGGTCGAGGCGTTGGAACGATCCAACGACCAGCATCGTTCCGAGCTGCTCGAGTGTGTCAGTCTGGAATGAGCCGAGAAGAATTAACTCCAACAGATGGATGATCTCGATGTTCGTCTCGAGAATCAATTGAAGCGCCTGCACCAGGAGCGCGATGAAACCGCGGCATTGCGGATACGTCTGGCAGAAGAGCAGGAGGCCTCTGCCCAGCAACAGAGAGGCGAATCCAAACAGCTGGCAGAGCACCAGCAGCAGATTTCAGATCTTGCAGGGCACTGGCCGGATTTGAAATCCCAGTCAGCCGGCAACCTGGAGCTGCTGACCGAGAGCAAGGACCAGTTCAATTGGCGACCCACCGGTTGAAGTCGCTGGAAGAACTGGCGGCACACCACGCCTACTCCAACGAGCCGTCCGCCTGTTGCTCTCGGCTTCGGGTGAGGCAACGTCCGGCCAGTTTCAAACGCCTGGCATTCTCGCCGACTGGGTGGAAGTCGAGGGGCCCTATGAGCCAGACCATGGTGGAGGAATTCTCTTAGGCAAGAGCTCGAGTTCTTGCTCGTGGAGGAGAACGCCGCCGTGCAATCGGGCATCTCCTTGTCTGCGCGATCGAGACGCCGGAACGCTCCACCTTTCTCTTGTATGGCGGCAACCCAGCCGTGAACGACGAGCGCTCTCAGGTCTCCCGAGCCGAAGCCTTGCGAGAGGATCCTTCTTGGTCCCGCTGAAACAGGTGATTCGTATCTCCATGAACTTACGCCGCAGCGGTTGAGGAAGCTCTGCCTCATCTTTCTGCGACAGCAATACGTAGTCTCGGCGAAGCGGTACGCAGAGAACAAGTGCATAGCCGCAGCTGTTCCCGGACTCGCCGAACCGACCGGCGTGGCCGTCAGCGACCCTGCGCCCCGGCGAGACCTATCGGTCGGTGCTGGAGTGGGAGCTCGGAACCGAGCCCTCGAGCAGGATCAGTGAGCCGTAGACGGTCAATCGGGTTCGCACCGTCCACTGGCGAGGAGAGCTTGACTGGCGCCGTCGGCTGCGCAGACGTAGGTAGGGAACCAGAGTTGCTCGGGGTTTCAGCGTAGCCACGCGCTCCTAGCCTCCCTCACCCGGTACTCGTCTCAGTGCCACATCATCTGGTCCTGTGCCACGTCAGGAAGCGCGGGTGGCTGATGGCAGAAGTAGATGCGGTAGATCGGCCGGTTTCCTTCGCATTGGGTGTTCCGCGGATCTACGCCCTCGATGATCACGAAGGCTGACCCTGTGTCCGACCGATCCGCTCATCGGCATGAGCCGTGCCCGGATCGCGGTGCGGGTCCAGGCGCAACGCGACAGATCAGTCCACCCGTGAAGTTGAGAAGTAGGGACCCTGTCCTGCCATGACGACCAACTGGGGCATCCACCGCGCGACTTCTGCACCGAGGCTGCCAAGCACTTGTTCAGAGCGCGATCCCTCGGCCACCCGTAGTACGGGATTGGGCACGCAGACGGGTCCGAGGTGCCCTTCTCCTCGTCACTGAACTCGCGTGACCTCGGGCGGTGGTGCGGGTTCGAAGCCCGGCCGTCTGCGATCTTCCAGGGCCATCGCCGGACCTCACGTCCCGGTCCCTTTGCTGGGTGGGCGGCTTAGCCCCCGTTCGAGTTGTCGTCGCGCAAGTAGAACCAGTTCAGCTCCGAGTTCGGGTTGCGCTCGGGCGAGAGCACCGGGTCGATGCATATCGTGCCGTTCTGATTCTTGTCGTACTTCGTGTCTAGGAGGTTGTGCACGGCTTGGACGTCTGGGAACCCACTGTTGTTGGCCTCCTTGAAGATGCGCTGCGCGGCCAGCTCCACCGTTACTTGCTCCACTTGTCGGAGGATGGGCAGCCGACCTTCTGAGCTGCCGATGCGGGGGGCGGTGACAGGGTCATGGCACAGGCAACCCCCAGTCCGATCATGGCCGCTGATCTTGGTGATCTCATGATGTCCCCTGGCGCTCGTCGAATGGTGTGGCCATGAACGCTAGACCTGCCCGTCTCGCCCTCGGCCCGCGTGCGACCGCAATCGGGGAACCCTGCCCAGGGCGCTCGAGGTCCTGGGATGAGCCGTCTTTCGCGCTGGGACCACACGAAAGCGTCGTCGGTCGAGCTCGATGCCGTGGCGGCGCGCCGCCGGCGAGTGGGCTGCGTCCAGCTCGCGGCTACGGTATGACGCAGTAGACGAGACCTTTGTCTGCTGGGCGCATCTCGTACCGCACGGGGCCAGTGGTCAGTCCAGGATCGGGCTAGGGTCGCGAGGGTGTCCACCACGTCGTCCGCGGCCTTCGCAGCCTCGATCGGAGGGATCGCAGGAGCGTCGTTGGCCGCGCATCGCGGCGTGAGGACCGCGGCGCGTGCCGCGGTCGTGGGGGCCATCGGCCTGGGGGCATCGGAGGCGGTGGCCCGCTCCCGCCAGCAGGAGGGCGAGATCCCGGCACTGTGGCAGCGGATCGCGGTGAGTGCGGCACTCGCCGCACCGCTTGGTTGGATCGCGGAGGCTGTGGCCGGCGCAGGTCCTCGAACGGTCGGGGCGGCGACGGGCGCCATTGTCGGGGCGATGGGGCTGCGACCGCAGAAGGTGGCGATGGGCCCGGTCGTCGGCTTTGCCGTGGGGCAGGTGCTCGCGGGCCGGCAGGCCTCCGCGGCCGCTGTCGCCAGCAGCACCGTGCTCGCCTACCGCAGCCTGTCCGCAATGCTCTTCCGCGACGCCCAACTCAGCCTACTCGCCGAACGCGTCCGCGCCGCCGACCTGCCGTTCGTGGTGCCCCGGCCCGCGCGCTCGAGGTACGTCGGCACCACCTACGTCCGAGACCTCGCCGAGGAACTGGGCGCGCACTACATCGCCGACGCCCCGGATGCCGGGATCGTCGCCTCGCTCGACGCCCTGGCCGGACCGGAGCTCGACCCGCGTCAGGTCGACCCACTGGTGCGGGAGTTCTACGAGCACACCACCCGGTTCGCCCTGGACATCGTGCCGCAGTGGCGGGTGTGGGTACGGCCTGGGTACCTGCTCTACCGCACCCTCGTTGCCCGCCCGCTCGGACAGGCCAGCATTCCGATGAACCAGCGGGAGGCTCAACGCGGGATCCGCAGCAGGATCGACACCGTCACCGGGGTCGACGGCGTGGTGTCTGTGCGCGGCTGGGTTCGGTCGTTCGCCGACGACGACACGAGCCGATCATGCTCGGGATCTACACCACTTACACTCACGGCGACACCGGCTACGTCAGCGTCGGTTTCCCCGTCCCAGAGGGGAGTTTCACCGCAACGCTGCTGCCGCGGTCACGACCCGATCGAGGCTTGAGACTTACCAGCCGTGCGCACGACGGTCAGGCCGGGCACTACCTCACCTACATCGACACATCGGCAGACGAACTGACCGCGCTGGCCGTGCACGGCTTCGAGGAGCAGCTCGACGTCTACGTCGGCAACGGTTCGCTGCGCGCCGAACACAGCTTTCTGGATTTTCGGCTTCCCGTTCCTGACCCTGGACTACCGGATCGCACGCAAGCCCGCAGCCCGATAGGCCTTGCGCTACGGCCGCCCGGGAAGCCTTTTGCTGGCCGGTCGAGGAGCAGTTAACGCGGCGGAATGCGCGCCTCCAGACCAGACGAAGCAGCACGTCGTCAGGGACACTGGATACTGGCATCCTGAGCTGATGAGCGGTGAGTTGCCACGGCCCGTACGGGTTTTCACGCCGGCTGACTTGGCTTCGACGGACCCGACGCCTGGCATGAACCGCGCCCTGGCTTTCGAGCTACCGCTGCTCTGGGCCGGCCAGGTCGAGACCGAGCCGGGAGCGGTCTCGGGTTGGCACCACCACGAGCGCAACGAGTCGAGCCTGTACGTCGTGCGCGGCGTGCTGAGACTTGAGTTCGAAGGCCTCGATGGCTACATCGATGCCAGCCCAGGCGATTTCGGCACGTCCCTGCCTGGACCGTTCACCGTGAGTCCAACCCCGGCCGCGAGCCATCCTTCGCGGTGATCGCTCGGGTGGGCGGCGGCACCCCGACCGTCAACGTCGACCGGCCATCAGGGCGCTGACGCGCGTCCACGCCACTCCAGGTGGCCTCCGCAGTGGGCGCAGGTTGCCTCGCGGCGCGGAAGCAGCATTTGAAGTCGGTGCGGATGAGCACAGCATCGCGAGTCGCCGAGTCCGAGAAGCTGGGCCAGGCCGTCCCGGGAGTCGAACGATCTCCGAACGGAACAGCTCGGCATCGCAGCCCGCGCACCGGTAGACGCCGCCTGACAGGTGCACGTACGGGCTGCTCCCGGATCCTCGTCCGTCGAGCGGCGAAAGACGTAAATGCGGCGGAGTCGACGCGCGGCTGCAGCCTCGCCGGATTCCCGCCCGTCTCGTGTTTGACCGTTAGCGGATGCGGGCCTTGACCCAGGCACTGTAGGGAGAGGTGCCGATCGCGTTGGTGGCTGCGATGCGGAACTTGTAGCGGCCGGGCTGGAGGCGCTTGAACACGGTCTTGCGGAGCAGAACCCGTCACCGTCTTGTCCTTGCCTCTGCTGATGTCGACCACGTACTTGGACACGGCGCTGCCGTTGGCGCTTGCTGCGGTCCACCGGACGATGACCTTGGTCCCCCGGACGAGGAGCACGGGGGCCTTCATCCGGCTGGGTGCCTTCATCTGGACGGGGTTGCTCGCGGGCAGGGGCGTCGATCGGCGAGGAGGCCGGCGGGGGCGGCAGGGTCGGCGGCACGACCGGGCAGCCCTGGTTGGACAGCGGGCCCGGCACGGTGGGGCAGGCGTCGGTGGCGTCCTGCACCCCGTCGCCGTCGCCGTCGGTGTCTCCGCCGCCGATGGGAGGCGGCTCCTGAACCGGGCAGCCGCCGTTGCTCGCCGGCCCCGCGACGTTGGGGCACGTGTCGCCGGGGTCGGGGAGCCCGTCGCCGTCTGCGTCGGGTGGCGGGACCGGGACGCACGTCAGGGTCACGGCCGTGCACGGCTGCCAGCTCGACCCGACGAAGCCGAGCTCGACGCTCCACGGGGTCCAGACCTTGGTGGTCGACGGAGCCGTTCGCGTTCATCGAGAAGAGCTCGACGCCCGAGTGCACGTAGGAGGAGCTCTGACACGACACGTTGCGGTCCCCCGTGAACAGGATGCGCTGCCCGTCGGGCGACCAGCTCGCGTCGCGCTCCCAGAGCTCGAACTCACCCGAGGTCGACCCCACCTTGTTCAGCGGGCTGTCGGTCGAGGGGGTCACGGTGAACAGGTCGGAGTTGTTCCACTGACCTGTCTGGCCGATGGGGTGGCAGTTCCCACCTTCAGAGCCGTCGTCCATCGACACCAGGATCAGGTCCTGGCTCGGGTGCCACTCGGCACCGTTGGGGATCGCGTCCAGCCAGTTGTTCGGCGGCTGACTTCGCAGGTTCGTGTCGGCGTAGCGGGCGTCCAACGCCCCGTCCGCGACATCGAAGCCGTAGACGCCCCAGCCGATCGGGTCGCGTGTCGCAGTCCGCCGTCGCGACGGTGCTGATCGTCGAGCCGTCGGGCGAGAAGCTGGCGCCGCTCTCGCCGTAGCTCGCAGCCGCGGAGCCAGCGGAAGGCACTGCCGGGGACCGACAGCAGCCCGGTCCGGCCGTCGATCTCGACGGCCAGCGTGCCACCGTCCGGCGACCAGTCGAGATGGCTCACGCAGCCGTCGGCGAGGTGCTGCCGGTCGGTGCCGTCTGCCTTGACTGTCCAGACCTGTCCGCCCGACGCCCACGCGATCCGGTTGCCGTCCGGGCGACCAGTCGAGGTCGAAGCCGCACAGGCTTCGTGCCGCGGCCGCCGGCCACCAGCACCTGCGCCCCGCTGCCGTCGGGCTTCATCACCACGAGGTCGAGTTCGTCGGAGATGTGAGCACCCGGTCGCCACGCGAACGTGGCGATCATGCCGTTGGTGACCGGTCCTGCGACTGCAGCGCTCGCCGTTGCGGCGGACGGGGTCGCGGTCGAGCCCGGACTCCATCACCAGCAGCGGCACGGCGAGAGCCAGTGCCACCGATCCCCGGAACCTGAGCGACGTCGACGCGCGCGCATCGTCATTGAATAACTTCCCCCTCGGGACGTCCGAGACTCCCGAAGCGTGGCACCCGCGGTCCGAGCCGTCCTCGCCCAATCGGGGTAACTGTTGGCCTGAGCGCCGCCGGGACAGACCTGCGCCCATTCTGGGCGGTGTGCAGCGCCTTCCAGGCACGCCCTGGAAGGGCGCATCCTGTCGGCCTATTTGCGTCGGTGGAACCTGAGGTCGCCGTTGGGGAGGCGGTCGGTGCGGTACCCGGTGTCGTGGGCGCGGTGGTGATGGTGGCTGCAGAGCAGCAGCCCGTTGGTGAGGTCGGTCCTGCCTCCGGTTGACCAGGGGTCGAGGTGGTGGGCCTCGGCCCAGGTGCCGGGGATGTCGCATCCTTCGGCCCTGCAGGTCGTGTCGCGGATCAGGAGTGCCTTGCGTTGTCCGGGGCTGAAGAGTCGCCGGGCGCGGCCGAGGTCGAGGGGGATGCTGTCGCCGCCGAGGACGGCGGGGATGAGCTTGGCGGTGCAGGCGAGCCGTCGGGCCTGGGCGGCGGTGAGGGTGTCGCCGGTGAGCTCGTCGCCGGGGACCAGCCCGGCGCCGATCAGGTCCGCGGTGGCCAGCTCGGCGCGCAACGCGTCCAGGCTCATCGTGATGACGAGCGTCGTCGCATCCCCGCCGTGGATCGGGAGCCGCGTGATGTCGATGGACTCCAGGAACTGGCACAGCGCTTCGCCCATCCGGCGCGGGTAGGGCAGCCGGGTGAACGGATCTCCCGGTGGCCGCGTCGTCGGCACCGGCGGCGTGGTCCTTGCGGGGGTTCGCGTACGCCTCGAGGTAGGTGGCGAACCGTGTGGCAGCCGCATCCGGCAGCCGTCCGGAGATCCGGGTGGTGCCGTCGCCCTGACGGCGCATCGTGAACCGGGTCAACGCCGCGGCATTGGCCTCGAGCTCGGCCAACCGACGAGCCTCGGCTGCCTCGGCGATCTCCGGCGCGACGACCTCCAGGACGTGACGCCCGAGGCGACCGAGCTCCTTCGGACCGAACTCGGCCGCCACACCGACCAGGTGCGCCTCGGCCCGGGAGACCGTGTCCGCGTGCGACGGTGTCGGGCAGCGCGTCCAGCGCACGCACGATCACCCGCGCCTGGGCGACATTCACGTCACCGGCGCGCAGCGCCGCCGCGAGGGACGGGTAGCGACGATCGAGGGCGACCCGCCAGGGCGAGGTCGGCGCGCGCCACGTCGAACCGCACCCGCGTCTGCTGGGCCAGCCACCCCGCCGCGTCCTTCGCGGCGGTCTGATCGGCGACATCGCCCGCATCGGCCAGCACCCGCAACCGGAGCTCAGCGACCTGCGCCTCGACACGGGCCAGACCCTTCAGGGCGCAGGCCTTGTCCTCGGTGGACATGAAGGTCGGGTTGACGTCAGCGACGGCCTTGAGCAACCAGGAAAGGTCGAAGGCGCACGCAACGATCGGATGAGTCACGATCCCGGTCTCCTCTCGACGACTACTCAGAAGTCACGCGGCTGCGTGACTACCTGTGGTCGTCGCTCCTGGAGGCCCATCACGGGACTATTACTCACCCTCGCGACTGGCCCTCCTGCCACCCCCACCGCCACCCGCGCCCTGCCTGCAAGTGAAGCGATCTGGATTCCGAAGTGTCATTCGGGCCTGCGGACCACTCTACCCGATCACATCAACTATTAGCACACATGTTCTAGCAAGATTCCATCAAGATCCGGCCCTCGCGGCGATCGGCATCCCCACGAGCCGCGCGGAGCCCGACGCGGCTGAGTGCAGCCGGGTCGCCGGCCCCTCGCCCCGCGACTCAGGCGGTGGCGCGGTGCAGGGCGACGATGCCGCCGGTGAGGTTGCGCCACTCCGGGGCCTGCCAGCCGGCGTCGGCGATGAGCTCGGCGAGCGCGGCCTGGTCGGGCCAGGCGCGGATCGACTCCGCGAGGTAGACGTAGGCATCCGACGCACTCGCGGTCATCGAGGCGATCGTGGGGAGGGCGCGCATGAAGCCGTCGAGGTAGAGCGTGCGGAACGCGCCGTTGACCGGGGTGCTGAACTCGCAGACCACCAGCCGACCGCCGGGGCGGGTGACCCGGCGCATCTCGCGCAGCCCGGCGACCGGGTCGACGAAGTTGCGCAGTCCGTAGGAGATCGTCACGGCGTCGAAGGTCTCGTCGAGGAAGGGCAGTCGAGTCCCGTCGCCAGCGACGAAGGGCAGGCCCGGGTCGGTCGATCCTCCCCTGGCGAAGCATCCCGACCGAGAAGTCGCACGGGACTGCCGTCGCGCCGTGGGCAGCGAACGGCTCGCTGGAGCACCCGGTGCCGGCGGCGAGGTCGAGCACCAGGTCGCCCGACCGGGGTGCCACGGCCTCGACCATCGCACGCCGCCAGATGCGCTGGATGCCTGCCGTCATCAGGTCGTTGGTGAGGTCGTAGCGCTTGGCCACCGTGTCGAACATGCGACGTACGTCGGTCGGTTGCTTGTCCAGGTCAGCGCGGGCCACGCTCGAAGCGTAGGCGGCCGGAGCGGTGCGGACGCAACTTGGGGGTCGGTCCGTGCGTCTCTACACTCGACCACTCACGCGCTTCTGCTTGCTTCATCGGGGGAACCATCCATGTCACGCCGTGTCACTGCCCTGCTGCTCGCCCTCCTCTGCTCGCTGACCGGCCTCGGAGTGGCCGGTGCTGCCGCGCCTGCCGTGGCCTCGCCCGGCACCTCCAGCACGGCTCGCGCGGACTTCACCCCGCTGCGACTCGGCGACAGCGGGTGGCGCGTGCGCCTGCTGCAGAGCCGGCTGCACCAGCTCGGCCTGCACTCCGAGGTCGTCACCAACCGCTTCGACCGCGAGACGCAGTCGGGCGTCGCGACCGTCCAGCGGCGCCGGGGCTGGGCCGCGGACGGCGTGCTCGACGAACGCACGTGGACCAAGATCGTGTCGCTGACCGATCCGCCCACCAGTGACGCCCTCCACAACATCTACCAGCCCGGTCGTGCACTCCTCGAGCGTGGCGACACCGGAGTGTGGGTGCGCCAGGTGCAGGCCCGGCTCAAGCAGCTCCAGTGGTTCCCCGGCCAGGTCACCGGCCGCTACGCGCGCTCGACGGTGGCCGCGGTGTCCGGCTTCCAGGAGAAGCGTCGGATCCCGGTCACCGGCGCCGTCGACCGGCGTACGCTCACCCGGCTCAAGGACATGACGCGACAGCCCACCAAGGCCGAGCTCTTCAACATCGTCCCGGCCGGTGCTGCCCTCGACGCCCGCTGCGTCACCGGACGCGTCCTGTGCATCGACAAGACCTCGCGGACGCTGCGCTGGGTCGTGGACGGCGTCGTGGTGCGGACCGTCGAGGTGCGCTTCGGCTCCGACGAGCTGCCGACGCGCGAAGGCGCCTTCGAGGTCTTCAAGAAGTCGCGCGACCACGTCTCGAGCCTCTACGACACCCCGATGCCGTTCGCCATGTTCTTCTCCGGTGGCCAGGCCGTGCACTACTCCCCCGACTTCGCGGCCAACGGCTACAACGGCGCGTCCCACGGGTGCGTCAACGTGCGCGACCGGGCCGCGGTGGCGTGGCTGTTCGACCACGTACGCCTCGGCGACACGGTCATCGTCTACCGCTCCTGAGTGCCGGGGCGGCTCCGGGTCACGAACCCGGCAGACCGGCCAGGGAGAAGGCGGAGTCCAGGCCACTGCGGGCACGCCGCGGCAGCGAGTCCGTGTGAGCAGGAGCCGGCTCGGGCGCCGCGACCGGAGTGCTGGCCGCGAACGCTGCTGCGGCGGCGGACACCGACTGCGTCTCGGCCGCCAGGTCGAGCTTGATGGCGGGGTGGTGGGCGATGCGACCGATCCGGAAGTCCAGCGCCACGGCGAGTCCGGTCACCGTCCGGTTCACGCGCGCGTCGAGGACCAGCTGGTGCAGCCGCCCGCCCCACCAGGGCGCCAGGGCCGTCACGTCGGCCGCGAGCTTCTTCGTACGGGCGCTGAGCTTCGCCTCGGCCGCACGTGCCGAAGCGGCGTCGAGCACGTCGCGCGGAGCCTCGTGCCACGCCACGCCGCCGACGGAGGCACCGACCAGCAGGCCCTCGAGGCTCTTGGCGGTGACGTGGTCGAGGAAGACATGGGTCGGCGCGACGTGCGCCAGCGCGGCCTCGACGCGGTCGGGCGACTCCACCCACGCCATCGTGCAGCCCGGCCGTCAGGTGGGCGTCGCGGACGACGGTGGTGAACCTGTCCGTCGCCTCACCGGTGAGCAGCACGACGTCGTCGGCGGTGAGGTCGGACAGCGCGCCGGAGGCCTCGGGGCGGAAGAGCCAGGCCAGGCTCTTCTCGCGGGGTAGGCCCAGGACCGTGCCGGAGTGCGCCCGGTCGCGTACGGCATCGGCGCGGAGCAGCACGTCGGGCTCGCGCTTGCGACGCTCGAGGCCCATCCCGCGCAGGCGCTCCCAGGACCGGTCGTCGCACTCGAAGAGCTGGGCCTCGGTGAGGCCGGCACGACGCAGGAGGGTCAGCCGGCGGGCGTGGTCGACGACGACCAGGCGGACCTCGATCTCGTCGAGGAGGCGACCGACCTCGGTCGGGTCCAGCTGGTCGGGGAGGAGCAGCGGGACGGCTCCGGCCACCCGGGTGGCGAGCTCGAGCTCGAGCTGGCGGATGCCGGTCGAGACGCGGATGACCACGATCTGACCGGGGTTGACCCCGGCCTCGATCATGCCGGCCGCGCCGTCGATGACGTGGCGGTGGAGCTCGTTCCAGGTCAGCGACACCCAGGAGCCGGGGTCCTGCCCCGCACCCTGCTCGATGACGGCCACGGTCGTGCCCCGGTCGCGGGCATGGCGCTGCAACCGGGCGAGCGGTGATTCCTGGGCACGCACGATGCGCCTCCTACGACGAACGACTACCGCCGCAACCTAGGTGATGGGGGCCACCCCTGTTCGCGGTTTGGCCGATCTCCCGGCACCGCGCTGCGCGGCCCGGCGTAGGCTCCCGCCTCGTGACGACCCCAGCGTCCGCCGGTTCGGAACCGGCCACCTCCGACGGCGCCACTGCCTCAGCCGCTGCGCTGACGGTGCGGACCATCCCCGTGGACCTCGGGGAGACGGCACTTCTGGACCTGGTCCCGGAGAACGAGCCGGTCACCTGGCTGCGCAAGGGCGAGGGCCTGGTGGGCTGGGGAGTCGCTGCCCGGCTGGACACCTCCGGCCCGACCCGCTTCAGCGACGCGGTGAAGTGGTGGTCGGAGACCGTGGCCCGCGCCAAGGTCGACGACCAGGTGAACGAGCCCGGCACCGGGCTGGTCTCCTTCGGCGCCTTCGCCTTCGCCGACGAGCCCGGCGCGTCCGTGCTGGTCGTGCCGCAGGTCATCGTCGGGCGGCGCGGGGACCGCACCTGGCTCACGACGATCTCGGTCGATGCCCCCGCGCTACAGCCCTCGGCGCCGCCGCGCGCACCTGTCGGGCTGACCTTCTCCGACGGGGCCCTCAACAGCGAGGAGTGGATGGGGGTCGTCGCGGACGCCGTCACCCGGATCAACGCCGGCGACCTCGAGAAGGTCGTCCTCGCCCGCGACCTGATGGCCTCCACCGACGAGCCGCTCGACGTGCGGTGGCCGCTCCACCGGCTCGCCGAGCACTACGAGATGTGCTGGACCTTCCACGTCGACGGCATCTTCGGCGCCACCCCCGAGATGCTCGTGCGCCGCGAGCGCGGCCTGGTGACCTCCCGCGTGCTCGCCGGCACCATCCGGCGTACGGGTGACGACGAGCGCGACCTGGCCCTGGCGGCGACCCTGGCCCGCTCGTCGAAGGACCTCGAGGAGCACGAGTACGCCGTGCGCTCGGTCGCCGACGCCCTCGAGCCGCACTGCTCGTCGATGAGCGTTCCCGAGGCGCCGTTCGTGCTGCACCTGCCCAACGTCATGCACCTGGCCACCGATGTGAACGGCGTGGTCCACGACGTCGCCACGTCGTTGCAGCTGGCCGAGTCGCTGCACCCCTCGGCTGCGGTCGGCGGCACGCCGACCCTTCCCGCGCGGCAGCTGATCGCCGACCTCGAGGGCATGCCCCGCGACCGCTATGCCGGCCCGGTCGGCTGGATGGACGCGTCGGGCGACGGCGAGTGGGGCATCGCGCTGCGCTCGGCGGTGGTCACCGGGAGCGGCGTGCGCCTGTTCGCCGGGTGCGGGATCGTCGCCGACTCCGACCCGGAGGCAGAGCTCGCGGAGTCGCAGGCGAAGTTCGTTCCCGTGCGCGACGCGCTCGAGTCGTTGTAGGTCACAGCCCCGTCAGGTCGGAGCCGTCGGCGATGCGGACGTAGCGCTGGCCCGCCGCCGACAGGAACCGGTCGAGGTGGCCGTCGACGATCCCCAGGCCCGGCTCGGAGTAGACCCGGTCGTGGATGGCGAGGTTGTGGGGCGCTCCCACCTCCCGCGCGAAGTCGATCGCCTCCGACACCTTCAGCCACGGGGCGCTGACCGGCAGGAGGAGCAGGTCGATGTCCTCCCCCGGTCCGGTCAGGGCGTCGCCGGGATGGAAGACCGCGAGGCCGTCGAGGCGCAGGAGGTAGCCGCTGTTGGTGATGCGCGGCAGCTCGGGGTGGATGACCGCGTGGAGCTCGCCGACGGCCGTCACCGAGACCCCGGCATCGAACGACTGTCCCGGCGTGATCCGTCGTACGCGCTCGGCGACGTCGGGTGCGTCGGCGGCGATCACGTCGGCGACGGCGTCGATGGTCCACACGGCCGCGTCGGTGCGACGCAGGCGGTCGGCAGAGTAGTGGTCGGGGTGCTCGTGGGTGATCAGGATCGCGTCCGCGCCGTCGACGGCCTCCGGGTCGGTGAATACGCCCGGATCCACCACGACGACGGATCCGCCGGACTCGATCCGCATGCAGGCGTGGCCGAACTTGGTGAGACGCATGTGACTCACCCTAGTTCGCGATGAATCGGAATCCCTTGCCCATCGCGGTTAGGGTGGGCGCGCCCTCTGCGGGTGGAATGCCCTGGGGGAAAAGCAAACCGCACCCGATACGAAGAGAGTTCACATGTCTGCTCGCCGCGTGCTCGTCGGCAGCACCCTTGCCCTGCTCCTGCCCGCGTCCCTGCTCATGACGACCGAGTCCGGCTCGGCCACTGACTCCGCGGCCTCCGCCGCGACGTCGTCGGTGCGTCAGGCAGCGTCCCAGAGCATCTCGCTGGAAGCGCTGCCCCAGATCGTCCAGCAGGGTGGCGGCACCGCCAGTGCCAACTCAGCCAAGGCCGCCATCACGGCCAAGATCAAGCCCGTCAAGGAGGGTCGCAAGGCCATCCTCCAGCAGCGCCGAGGCAGCTCCTGGAAGAAGGTCGGCACCGCCAAGCAGGAGAAGAACGGCAGCGTGAACTTCGCCGCCCTCGTCTCCAAGGACGGACTGCCGCTGACCTACCGCGTGAAGGCGACCAAGTTCAAGGGCCTCAAGGCCTACACCAGCAAGACGGTCGACACCAGCAAGTGGCTGACCCCGACCTTCACCGACGAGTTCTCCGGCTCGACTCTCGGGCCCGTCTGGAGCCAACGCGGCCAGGACTACGAGCCGCAGAGCCTGCGCGCGTGCTCCAAGGGCGACCCGAAGGCCACCAAGGTGGGCGGCGGCGCACTCCGGCTCAGCGTGATCAAGGACAAGTCGCGCAGCGGCAAGTGCAAGGCGGAGTCCCGCAAGGAGACGAAGAAGATCAGCTACCGCCTGAACGGCCACGTCGGAACCGCCGGCACGTTCGACTTCAAGTACGGCGTCGCCGCTGCCCGCATCAAGATGCACAAGATGCAGGGCCAGCACGCGAGCTTCTGGATGCAGCCGGTCGGCGAGAACAAGCCGGGCAGCGACGGTCACGAGATCGACATCATCGAGTACTTCGGTGACAAGCACCCGCAGGGCGGCCTCACCAGCTTCATCCACTGGTACAAGGGCAAGAAACTGATCAAGACCGGCTCGTGGATCAAGAACTCGGAGTCGTTCCTGAAGAACAAGAAGGACGGCTGGTCGAAGAACTACCACGTCTTCGCGGTCCAGTGGACCCCGAAGGCGATCATCTTCCGCATCGACGGCAAGGAGACCTGGCGCACGTCGGCCCGCGTCTCCAAGGCCCAGCAGTACCTCATCCTCAGCCTGCTCGCCTCCGACTACGAGGCGATCGAGCTGCCGGACAAGAAGCTGCCGCAGCACATGTACGTCGACTGGGTGCGCGTCTGGGAGACCCCGGTCTCCTGACCCTCTTCAGCTGAACCACGCGATCCGCGCGTTGGCCCGCTCCCCTGATCTCTAGGGAAGGGCCAGCGCGCGGATTCGTGTGTCGAGGTCCGCGCGGTTGTCGCGGCGCACGACCACCTCGACCACCTCGATGCCGCCGTTGGGCGAGGCCAGCGCCTGCTCCAGCTCGGGCAGGCTGCGGACCTGCAGGTGCGGCGTACGGGTGGCGGCACACAGGCTGGCGACGTCGACGCCGTGCGGGGTGCCGAAGAGCGTGTCGAAGCGGTCGGCGTACGCCGGCGCACCCTGCTCCAGGGTCGCGAAGATCGAGCCACCGTCGTCGTTGACCACCACGATCGTGAGGTCGGGCCGGGCCTCGCGGGGTCCGAGGACGAGGCCGGTGGTGTCGTGCAGGAACGTCACGTCGCCCATCAGCGCCAGCGCGCGGGTGGATCGTGGCCGGCCCAGCGCGGCCCCGATCGCCGAGCTGATCGTCCCGTCGATGCCGGCGAGGCCACGGTTGGCGATCACCTTGCGGCGCCCGCCGACGTCGTAGGGCGCGACCATCAGGTCGAGGTCGCGGATCGGGTTGGAGGCCCCGACGAACAGCAGACCGCCGGGCGGGAGCGCGCGGCTGACGGCACCTGCCACCTCGTACGGCGTCAGGTCGGGCTCAGCGGCGAGGAGCCGGTCGAGCTGTCGGGCGACGGTCACGTCGGCCTCTCGCCAGGCCTCGAGCCACGCACTCTCGTCCCGGACGCCGACGAGCACGTGGTCGAGCTCGTGGGCGACCGGGAACGGGCGCTTCGCCCAGGTGCCCGCATGGCGCACCGAGACGACCTCGACGTCGTCGCGGCCGAGCAGCCGGGACACCGGACGGGACAGGGTCGGGTGACCGAAGACGACGACGCGCTCGACCCGGTCGCCGAGCTCGCCGCTCAGCAGGAGCCGGTAGGTGCGGATCACGTGGTCACCGGTGCGGCAGCCGCTGGTCGGCTCGGCAAGCAGCGGCCAGCCGGCCTTCTCCGCAGTCACGCGGGCGATCGGGTGCGCGTCGTCACCGGCCACCACGACCGTGCGGGGGCCGGGCTCGAGGACCTGGGAGTTCTGCACCGGCCCTGGATCGAGGTCCACCCACTCGGGCGCAGCGCCACCGTCCCAGCTGTCGTCGGGCAGGAGCGGGTCGTCGAGCTGGACGTTGACGTGCACCGGCCGACGGTGCCCATGCGTCCGCACGAAGGCGAGCACCTCGTCGAGGTCCGCGGTCGAGACGTCGAGCGTCGGCGCGAAGGACCCGAAGATGGCCGTCTGGTCGGTGGTCTGGTTGGCACCCGTGCCCCGTAGCCGCGCCGGACGGTCCGCCGTCACCACGACCAGCGGGACACCGGCATGCGCGGCCTCGACCACGGCCGGCAGCAGGTTGGCGACGGCGGTGCCGGACGTGCAGACGACGGCCGCGGGGACCCGACCGACCTTGCCCAGTCCCAGCGCGAGGAAGCCGGCCGTGCGCTCGTCGATCCGGGTGTGCAGGCGCATGCCGCCCGCCTGCGCAGCGTCGTACAGCGCGAAGGACAGCGGGGCGTTGCGCGAGCCCGGGGCGAGCACGGCCTCCCGGACGCGTGCACCGCGCAGCGCGGTCACGACGGACCGGGCGAGCTCGGTCGAGGGGTTCACGAGGGTCGATCCTGCCCTACGTCCACCATCCGGGCCTGCCAGTGGGCGACCCGGTCCGCGGGAGCGGCCAGCCGGGTCAGTGCGGCCTCGTCGACCTCGGGCCGCCCGACCGGCAGCATCCCGTCGACGGGGAGCAGCGGGCTGGAGCGACGACGTCGTCGGTGAGCAGCTGGACGGTCGCCAGGCCGCAGGCGTGGTGGAGCTCGGGCAGGGCTGCCGCGAGGGCGACGCCGGCGGCGATGCCGACGCTCGACTCGACGGCGCTGGAGACCACGACCGGCATGCCGATGTCCTCGGCGATGCGCAGGCAGGCGCGCACCCCGCCCAGTGGCTGGACCTTGAGCACCGCGATGTCGGCAGCCTCGAGGTCGCGCACCCGGTAGGGGTCCTCGGCCCGCCGGATGGACTCGTCGGCCGCGATCGGCACGCGCGCGCGGCGGCGGACGAGTGCGAGGTCCTCGACCGAGGCGACGGGCTGCTCGACGTACTCCAGTCCCCCGGCGGCCCGGTCGAGTGCAGCGATCGCGCGAAGCGCCTCGTCGACGTCCCAGGCGCCGTTGGCGTCGATGCGGATCAGTCCGTGGGGTCCGAGCGCGTCGCGGACGGCCTCGACCCGGGCGATGTCGTCGGCCAGGGTCTGGCCGCGCTCGGCGACCTTGACCTTGGCGGTCGTGCAGCCGCCGGCGGTGACGATCGCGTGCGAGCGCTCCGGGTCGGTGGCGGGGACGGTGACGTTGACGGGGACGTGGGTGCGCAGCGGCTCGGGCCAGCCGAGGTCGGCCGCCTCGCGCGCGCAGTCCAGCCAGGGACGCGAGGTGGCGGCGTCGTACTCCAGGAACGGCGACCACTCGCCCCACCCGGCGTCGCCGCGCAGGAGCACGCCCTCGCGGAGGGTGATGCCACGGAAGCGCGTGCGCAACGGGATCGAGAAGACGTGCATCAGAGACCTGCCCGGAGTGCGACGCGGTCGACCTTGCCGTTGGGCAGCAGCGGCAGGTCGTCCACCCACACGAACTGGCGGGGTGCCCACGACCGTGGGTGCACCTCACCGACCCAGTCGCGCAACGCCTCCTCGGTGCCGGCCCCGACGACGACCGCGACCAGTCGCTGGCCCCATTCCGGGTCGGGGACGCCGACCAGCTCGACCTGCTCGACCTGCGTGTGCTCGCGCAGCCGCGCGGCGACCGCGGACAGGGGGATGTTGACCCCGCCGCTGATGACGACGTCGTCGATCCGACCCAGGACCTGCAACCGTCCGTCCTCGTCGAGGCGGCCCGCGTCGGAGGTGAGGAACCAGCCGTCGACGAGCGTACGACGGGTGAGCTCGGGGTCGCCGTCGTAGTGCGAGAAGAGCATCGGACCGGCGAGACGCACCCGGCCGTCGGCGGCGATGGTGACCCCGACGCCGTCGAGCGGCAGTCCGTCGTAGACGCAACCGCCCGCCGTCTCCGATGCCCCGTAGGTCGCGACGAGGTGGATCCCGACGTCCTCCGCGCGCCGACGCAGGCCCGGGTCGATCGGGCCGCCGCCGAGCAGCACCGTGTGACAGCGCGCGACTGCCGCCGCCTGCACGGGGTCGTCCACGAGCCGGTGCAGCTGGGTAGGGACGAGGGAGAGGAAGCGGGGTACGTCGTTGCCCTCGCCGATCGCGGAGGCGACGTCGAGCCCGTCGACCACGATCGGCTGGTGGCCTGCGACCAGTGAACGCACGATGACCTGGACCCCGGCGACGTACGACGACGGGAGGGTCAGCACCCACTGGCCCGCGGCCCCCAGGCGTCCGGCCGAGGCTTCGACGCTGGCCAGCACGGCGTCGCGGGAGAGGACCACTCGCTTGGGCTCGCCGGTCGATCCCGAGGTGGAGATGAGCAGCGGCTCGGGGGAATCGGCCTCGAGCCAGCGGGTGAGCTGCGCGACTGCCACCGAGGCTTCGTCGGACGGGCGCAGGAAGCTCACAGGACGCACGGTAAACGCCTTCGGAGGACTGCGCTCGACGGACACCTCGGTGGAGGGCATCCGCACCGTAGGGTCGGCGCCATGAGTGCGTACTGGATGACCACCTACACGGCCGTGCACGACCCCGACAAGGTGGCGGCGTACGCCGAGCTCGCGGGCCCGGCCCTGCGTGCGGCGGGGGGTCGCTTCCTCGCTCGCGGCCTGCCCTGAGGCCACCTTCGAGAAGGGTGAGGTCACCCGTACCGTGCTCGTCGAGTTCGATTCGGTCGAGGCAGCGGTCGCCGCCCACGACAGCGAGGCCTACCAGGAGGCGCTCCGCGCACTCGGCGACGGGGCCGACCGCGACATGCGCATCGTGCCAGGGGCGTAGGGTCGGTCGTCATGAGCCCCGGTTGGCGCACTCAGGTCCTGGACCAGGTGCGGGCACTGATCCGGGAGGCCGCACCTGGTGTCGTCGAGGAGGCCAAGTGGAGCAAGGCCTCCAACCCCGACGGCGTCCCCACCTTCTCCCTCGACGGCCTCATCTGCACGGTCGAGACCTACAAGGACAAGGTGAAGGTGACCTTCGCCCGCGGCGCCGCGCTCGACGATCCGTCGGGACTCTTCAACGCCAGTCTCGACGCCGGCACGCGCCGCGCGATCGATGTCTTCGAGAGTGATGAGCTCGATGGCGAGGCGTTCGTGGAGCTGGTGCGCGAGGCCGTGGGCCTCAACAGGGCCTGACCCTGGCTCCTGCTCTGGCCGTCCGTGAGGTGACACTCACGTCCGAATAATCGCGCGACGGCTGTCGGTCCCGCGGGAGAGAATGGACGGCGATGCTGACTGCCCTGATCCGCTACGCCACTCCGCCGTCCAACCTGGCTGGGCGGCTCTCCGTCCAGTCGCTCATCTTCGCCTCCGGTGAGGGCACCTTCCTCGCGGGTTCGGCGGTGTTCTTCACCGTCGTCGTCGGCCTGTCGCTCGGCGAGGTCGGCATCGGTCTCACCATCGCCGGCGATCGCGAGCTTCCTGGTGGCCGTCCCCATGGGCAAGCTGGTCGACCACTTCGGTCCCAAGCGGATGTGGTCGCTCAGCGCCGTGATGCAGGGGGCGCTGTTCTTCGCCTGGCCGTTCATCGACAGCTTCCCGGAGTACGTCGCGCTCGCCGTGGTCATGGAGGTCGCCGGGACCCTGGGCGGGACGGCCCACGGCGCGTACGTCATCGACATCCTGCCCCCTCGGAGCGGGTCGAGTCGCGGGCCTACATGTACTCCGCCCTCAACGTCGGCTTCAGCGTCGGCGCCTTCCTCGGTGCCGGGGCCATCGCCTTCGGCACCGACGTGCTGCGCTGGGGACCGGTGCTGAGCGGGGTGCTGTTCCTGGCCAACAGTGCGGCGATCCTGCGGCTGCCCGACGCCACGCACGACGTCCGCGGCAACGAGCCCCGCGCGAAGCCGGAGGGAATCCCCGCGATCCGCAACCGCAGCTGGATCGCGGTCACCACCCTGACCGGTGTCCTCTGGACCAACCAGGTGTTGCTGCACACCGTCATCCCGGTGTGGCTGGTCACCGAGACCGATGCCCCGCGGGTGCTGGTCGCGGTGCTCTTCGGCACCAACACGCTCATGTGCATCGTGCTGCCCCGGCTGGCGTCGCGCGGCATCCGGGACGTCGACACGGCGCTGCGCGCGGTGCGGCTCTCCGCACTCTTCTTCGTGCTGACCTGTCTCATCACCCTGGCCACCCACGAGACCGTGGGCTGGGTGACGATCGTGCTGTTCTTCCTCGGCCACATCGTCCTCACCTGGGCCGAGCTGTTCCTCTCCGCCTCCGGCTGGACCCTCGAGGCCGAGCTGATGGATCCGCGACGCCGCGGCGACTACCAAGGCGTCTCGGAGCTCGGCGGCACCCTCGGGCGGTTCTGGGCACCGGCGGTCTACGGCTTCCTCGCGATGGAGTGGGGCGCTGTCGGCTGGCTCACCATCGCCAGCATCGTCGTCGCGGCGGCTGCAGGGCTCCACGTCGCCGCCCGCGCCGGTCGCCGGTTCCTCGTGGCCAACGTCCCGGCCGACGTCCTCGCCGACGCGCGTGCCGGCGGACCGGACGTCGAGGACGCGGCAGCGGGCGGTCCGCCCTCGATGGTCGACCCGGACGCTCCACTGACACAATCCGCCGGTGACCTCCCCCGCTGACTGGCTCGCCGGCGCCCGCCCACGCACCCTCCCCGCCGCCGTCGCCCCGGTCCTGGCCGGCACCGGCGTCGCGGCGTACGTCGACACCGCAGTCTGGTGGAAGGCAGCACTCGCGCTGCTCGTGAGCCTGGCGCTCCAGGTCGGCGTCAACTACGCCAACGACTACTCCGACGGCATCCGCGGCACCGATGCCGACCGCGTCGGCCCGATGCGCCTGGTCGGATCCGGTACGGCGTCCCCGCAGGCCGTGAAGACCGCTGCCTTCCTGGCCTTCGGGGTGGCCGCCGCTGGCCGGGCTGGTCCTGGCGGCGACCACCGCCTGGTGGCTGGTCGCCGTCGGAGCGGTCTGCGTGCTGGCCGCCTGGTTCTACACCGGCGGTGGGAAGCCCTACGGCTACCTCGGTCTCGGCGAGGTCATGGTCTTCGTCTTCTTCGGCCTCGTCGCCGTGGTCGGCACGACCTACGTCCAGACGCAGACGTGGGAGTGGCCCGCCCTCTACGCCGGCGTCGGCGTCGGCGCACTGGCCTGCGCCATCCTGGTGGCCAACAACCTCCGCGACATCCCGACCGACACCGTCGCCGGCAAGCGCACCCTCGCGGTTCGGCTCGGCGACGAGCGCACGCGCGGCCTGTACGCCCTGCTGGTCGCCGCGGCCGCAGCAGCCGTGGTCGCGGTCGCCGTGGCCACGACGTGGTGGGCGCTCCTCGGGCTCGGCTTCCTCGCCCGGATCGCCGGCCCCACCCGCGACGTGCTCAAGGGCGCCACGGGACCCGCGCTGATCCCGGTCCTGGCCGCCACCGGCATCTCCGAGGTCATCTGGGCCGCGCTCGTCGCGGCTCCGTTGATCGTCCTGGGCTAGTCGGCCGCCGAAAAAGCCGTGGCCCGTGTCCGCCCGGGTCACTAGCGTGGACGGGTGGACTACGACTTCGCCATCCTCGACCTCGCGGACGACTCCGACGAGGCCGTCGCGCGCCGCCGCGGCTGGATCGGCGCAGTGCTGCGCGGCTTCCGCGACCCTCGACCCGACGACGACATGCTCACGCGCTGGGTCGACCACTACCGCACGGACCGGGTGACCTGCCGCGGCGCCTGGCTGCCGGAGGGCGAGTTCGGTGCCGGACCGATGCCGGTGGCGACGTACGCCAGCTTCGACAAGACCCTCAACGCCGGCCTCGAGATGGTGCCGCTGCGGATGATCACCGACGTCACCACGAGTGCCACCCACCGCCGTCGCGGCCTCCTGCGCCGCCTCATCGAGGACGACCTCGACGACGCCGTCGCCCAGGGCGTGCCCGTGGCGGCGCTCACCGCCTCGGAGGCGACGATCTACGGCCGCTGGGGCTTCGGCGCCAGCGACCTTCGGCCAGACGGTCGAGGTCGACGCGAGTCCCGGCTTCGCACTGCGCTCCTTCACCGACCCCGGCCGGGTCGAGCTCATCGAGCCCGCTGATGCCTGGCCCCACGTGAAGGGCGTCTTCGACACGTTCCACGCGCGGCAGCTCGGCTCGGTGGCGTGGCCCTCGCCGTACGAGGACATCCACACCGGCGCCTACGACTTCAACGACCGCGGCACCAACGACAAGGTCCGCTCCGCGGTGCACCTCGACGCCGACGGCAACGTCGACGGTTTCGTGATCTTCACGCCCGGCGAGGAGAAGTCGACCAAGGTCGAGGAGATGGTCGCCCTCACCCCGGCCGCCCAGCTCAGCCTCTGGACCTTCCTGGCGGACATGGACCACGTCAAGAAGGTGACCTTCAACATCGCCCACCCCCACGATCCCCTCCAGTGGGCGCTCGCCGACCTCAACCGGGTCAAGGTCACCGCGATCTCGGAGTTCCTCTGGATCCGGGTCCTCGACGTCGAGCGGTCGCTGGCCGCCCGGCCGTGGACCGCCGACGGGCAGGTCGTGCTGGCCGTCGACGACCCGCAGGGACACGCGGCCGGACGCTTCGAGCTCGACGACTGTCGGCGGCCGGGCGCGCGTGACCCGCACCGACCACGCCGGCCGACGTGTCACTGACCGCCGAGACGCTGGGGTCGCTCTACCTCGGCGGCGTGAGCGTCGGCGCCCTCCACCGCGCCGGGCGGATCGACGGTGCCGAGGACCGGGTCGCCGAGCTCGCCGCGATGGCCGACCTCAGCGAGCCGCCGTACTGCCTGACGGGGTTCTGAGCCCGGCGCGGTCTCAGCCGTCCTCGCGCGCCTTGCGCTCCTCGAACGCCGCAGACGCCTTGGCCGCGCGCTCCTCGACACGGCGCGCGAAGGCGACGCGCTGCCGGTTGAGGATGAAGTAGGACGCGATGCCGGAGACCAGGAACGCCAGGATCACCGCCCAGAACAGCGGCACGCCCTCGTCGGACGACCAGACCCCAGATGCCCACGATGACGCCGAGCGACGCCAGGAACAGCAGGATCCGCATGGCGGTGTAGACCACGAACTCCCTCACAGGGACCAGCCTAGGACGGCCGGACTACATTGGAGCAATGCTGAAGATCCTGCTGGTCGTCGCGGTGATCGCCTTCGTCGTCTATTCGCTCGTACGACTGGTCGGCGCGCGCACGCACGGCGGCGGAGCGTCACGACCGCGGGTGATCGGCCCGGACGACGACCCGGACTTCCTGCGCGGTCTCGACCGGCCCCGCAAGCCTGAGGACGACTGACCTCTCCGCCGAGGTGCTCTCGGCGTAGGAGTGCTGGCTCGTCGTGCTGAAGAAGTTGATGCCGATGAAGTTGAACCACAGCGTCGCGGCACCCACCAGCGCCAGGAAGGCAGCGTTGCGCCCTCGCCAGCCGGCGGTCGCCCGGGCGTGGAGGTAGGCGGCGTAGATCACCCAGGTGATGAACGCCCACACCTCCTTGGGGTCCCAGTTCCAGTAGGACGACCACGCCTGGTGCGCCCAGATGGGGCCGGAGATCAGCACGCCGAACGTCCACACCGGGAAGCCGAAGGCGTGCATCCGGTAGGAGATCCGGTCGAGGGTCGGCAGGTCGGGGAGCCGGGCGAGGTAGCCCTTGTCCCTGGTCGAGCGGGCCTTGAGCAGGTAGAGGATCGAGGTGAACGCGCCGAGGGTGAAGGCGCCTGTCGCGATCACCGCGGAGACGACGTGGATCACCAGCCAGTAGGACTCCAGCGCCTCGGTCAGCGGCGCCACCGGCTCGTAGAGCCACAGCACGTCGGCCAGCAGCACGACCAGGACGAAGCCGACGACGATCGGACCGAGCCACGACAACCGCCAGCGGTGGTTGGTGACCAGGAAGATCAGGACCACGAAGAACGTGCCGCTGAGGGTGAACTCGTACATGTTCCCCCACGGCACCCGGTTGGGATCCGCGGCCATGCCGCGCGCCCAGGAGCGCGATGAAGTGGGCCAGGGCGCCGATCCCGGTGAGCAGCAGGCCGAGACGTCCGGCCATGGCCACGCGGCCCTCGTCGGGCTCGCGCACGTCGGCGGGGAGGTCGCGCAGCGAGGCCCAGTGGACGGCGTACGCCAGGAGCGCGAGGAAGTAGACCACCCCGGCGGCCGCGACGGCCTGGTTGCTCAGGGTCTCCCATTGTGCGTCGGTCACGCCTTCTCCTTCGTCAGTGCTGCCACGATCTCAGCGAGCTCGGCCATGCCGTCCTCCGGGTCGCCGCCCGAGGAGCGGTCCAGGCGTGCCACTTCGACCAGCGTGGTGCCGTCCTCGCGACGGCGGGCACGCACCCACAGTCTGCGTGGGCGTATGAAGAGCGAGCCGAGCAGGCCCAGCAGCGCGAGGCTGACGCCCGCGAGGGCGACGAGCTTGCCGGGGGTGCGGCTGATCTGGATCTTGTTCCACCGCTCGAGGCCCTCGAAGGTCACGCTGCCGAGGCCGTCGGGGAGCGTCACCGTGTCGCCGGGGCGCAGGTCCATGCGGAAGGGCTGGCCCTCGTCGTTCTGGAGCTGGGTTGCCCTCGACTTGTCGAGGACGTAGACCGAGGCGCCGGTGCCGTCGTCGAGACCGACGTCGCCGGTGTAGACGTTCAGCGAGACCAGCGGGTCGAGGGCATCACCCCAGATCGAGGACGGCATGGTCAGGTTGCCCTCGCCGTCGCGGCCCATCGCGAAGGTGGGGTAGAACGTGCCCTCGAGCCCGATCTGCGTGGGGCTCGCGTCGGGCGCCTTGACCACGCCGAAGGACTCGAAGGTCTGCGGGTTGATCGGCAGGAACACCGCCGGACCGCTCTGCGCGATCTCGCCGTCGCCGTCGCGGATCGTGATGACCGGTGCGTAGCCGTGGCCGATCAGGAAGACGTCGGTGTCGCCGATGCCCAGCGGGTGGTTGACCCGGAGGTCGTACTCCTGGGTCTCGGCGCCGGGCGCGGTCTCGTAGTCGAGGTGGGCGACGAACTTGCGTGCCTGCCCGGCCCGCCGCCCGTCGGTCATCCAGTCCACGTCGAAGTCGGTGATGCTGAAGGAGAACGGCTCCATCACGCTCGGGTCGAACAGGCTGCCGGGAGCGAAGTCGTCGTACTGGGTGAGGTTGTTGGAGAAGCCGTACTTCTCCCCGTTGAGCATGATCACGCCACCCTTGTAGCCGAGCAGGCTGCCCGTCGCGACGCCGACCAGCACCACGACCACGGCGAGGTGGAAGAGCAGGTTGCCCGCCTCGCGCAGGTGACCGCGCTCGGCCGCCACGGCATCGTCGTCGCCGAGCGGGGCCACGCGGTAGTGCTTGGTCCGCATCAGCTCCGCGGCCCGACGGAGCACGACGTCGGGCTCCTCGTCGGTGACGTACGACGTGCTCTCCGGCAGTCGCGAGAGATGACGTGGCGCCCGGGGCGGCTGGGCGCGCAACGCCCGCCAGTAGACGAAGAGCCTCGGGATGATGCAGCCGACGAGCGAGATCATCAGCAGGATGTAGATCGCGGAGAACCACGGCGAGGAGTAGACCGAGAAGAGGTCGAGCCGGTCCCAGATCGGCGCCAGACGAGGGTGGTCCTCGCGCCAGGTCGAGACGGCGAGCGAGTCGACGTCCTCCTGCGGGATCACCGAGCCGGGGATCGACGCGAGCGCCAGCAGGAGCAGCAGGATCAGCGCCGTGCGCATCGACGTCAGCTGGCGCCAGCTCCAGCGGGCGAGCTCACGGGCGTTGAGGTCGCTGGGCAGCGCGGTCGCCTGGCGGTCCTCGCCGCCAGTCATACGGGCACCACGAAGCCTTCGACGACCTGCAGCTGGAGCCACTGGACGAGCACGTCCCACCAACCGGTGACGAGCAGGACACCGACGGCGATCATCATCACGCCGCCGAGCCGGACGACGAACACCTGGTGGCGGCGGACGACGGCGTACGCGCCGAGCATGCGGCGGTAGGCGAACGCGGCGGCGATGAACGGGAGCCCGAGGCCGAGCGCGAAGACGCCGGACAGCAGCGCGCCGCGAGCCGCCGTGGCCTCGTTGACCGACAGCAGGTTGATGGCTCCCAGCGTGGGGCCGACGCACGGGGTCCAGCCGACACCGAAGAGGAAGCCGAGCACCGGCGCCGCGGCCAGCCCGACTGCCGGCACCTGGTGGACGCGCCAGTCGCGCTGGAGGAAGGGGACGGCACCGAGGAAGGCGAGGCCGAGCAGGATGGTGATGACGCCGAGCACCACGTTGAGCTGACGGGTGTGGGTGAAGAGCCAGGCCCCGGCTGCGCCGGTCAGGCTGCCGATGAGGATGAAGACCACCGAGAAGCCCAGCACGAAGAGCGCGGCGCCCAGCACCATCCGGCCTCGCCTGGCGTCGGCCAGGTCGGCACCGGACAGGCCGGTGGCGTAGGAGAGGTAGGCCGGAAGCAGCGGGATCACGCACGGGCTGAAGAACGAGACCAGCCCCGCCAGCAGGGCCACCGGCAGCGCCAGGATCAACGAACCCGACAGAACCGTGTCGTAGAACCAGTCACTCATCGAGGACCGTCTCGACGAGGGCGGTCAGGGTCCGGGTGCTCGGGATGCGACCGTTCACCGACGCCGCGACACGGCCCTCGGCGTCGAGCACGACCGTGCTCGGGATCGACCGTGGGTTGAGCGTGCCGGGGAAGGACAGGAGTCCCGACCCGTCCGCGGAGTAGATCGAGGGGTAGGGGACGTCGTAGTTGCGCACATACGCGCGCGCGTTGTCCTCGGAGGCGTCGCGGATGTTGAGCCCGACGAAGGCCACGCTGTCCCCGAGCTCGGCGGCCGCGTCGTTGAGCTCGGGCTGCTCGACCCGGCAGGGCGGGCACCACGAGGCCCAGACGTTGACGACCACCGGCTTGCCGCGCAGGTCGGCGAGGTCGACCGGGTTGCCGTCGAGGTCCTCACCGGCCAGCTCGACGGGAGCGCCGCGGTCGACGGCCGCCACCTCGACCGGCACCCCCTCACCGGAGATGTAGCCCTTGGCGCCGGTGCCGGACAGGCCGGAGCAGCCCACCAGGGCGAGCAGGCAGACCAGCACGACGAGGGGGGCGACACGGGCACGCGCGAGCTTCAGGGTCGATCCTCCTGCGCGGCGCCACCGGCCGAGAACGGAGCAGATCGATCGGCCACCGGGATCATGTCGCCGGCCGGCTCGGAGTAGCGCACCTGGGTCACCCGGTCGTCATCGAAGACGACCGAGGTCAGCGAGCAGAGCGTGCACTGGCGGCTCCGGGGACTGTGGAGATAGCTGCGCTTCTCCAGGAAGAGGCGCGTCGTCCAGACCGGGAGCTGGTGGGAGACGATGACGGCCTCGTGGCCGCGCGCCGCGTCGCGGGCGTCGTGGACCGCGGCGATCATCCGTCCGGCGATCTCGTCGTAGGGCTCACCCCACGACGGCTTGAGCGGGTTGTACATGTGTCGCAGCAGGCCGGGCCGTCGGAGGAAGGTCTTGGCCCCGGCGCTGAAGTTGATGCCTTCGAACTTGTTGCTCGACTCGATCACGCGCGGGTCGATGACCGGCGTCAGCCCGCGGACCGCCGCCAGCGGCGCGGCAGTCTCCTGCGCGCGCTCGAGCGGAGACGTACGGATGTGCACGATGTCGCGCTCACCGATCGCCTCGCCGATGCGCTGAGCCATCCGGTGGCCGAGCTCGGACAGGTGGAAGCCGTCGCGACGGCCGTAGAGCACGCCCTCGGGGTTGTGCACCTCGCCGTGGCGCAACAGGTGAACGGTGGTCTCTACGCCCATCAGAGGTCTCCTACTCTCGCTGCGGCGACGGCTGCTGCCGGCAGGGCATCCAGCACCGTCGAGATGGCCCGGTCGTCGTGGGCCGCGGACACGAACCACGTCTCGTACGCCGACGGCGGGAGGTAGACGCCCTGGTCGAGCATCGAGTGGAAGAACGCGGCAAAGGCCGCGGTGTTCTGCTGGCTCGCCTCGGCGAAGTCGCGCACCGGGTCCTCGCGGAAGAAGACCGAGAACATCGTGCCGGCCTGCTGGACGACGTGGGGCACCGACGCCGCGCGGAGGGCCTCGGACACGGCGTTGCGGATGGTCGGTCGCGGTCTCGTCGAGGCGGGCGTAGACCTCGGGTGTGGCCAGGCGCAAGGTCGCGAGCCCGGCCGTCGTGGCGATCGGGTTCCCCGAGAGCGTGCCGGCCTGGTAGACCGACCCCTCGGGCGCCAGGTGCGCCATGACGTCGGCACGGCCGCCGAAGGCAGCCGCCGGGAAGCCGCCGCCCATCACCTTGCCGAAGGTCATCAGGTCGGGAGTCCAGCCCTCGATCGCACCGTCGAGGCCCCAGCCGCCCTCGGCGGTGGCACGGAAACCGGTCATCACCTCGTCGCTGATGAAGAGCGCGCCGTGGGTGCGGCAGGTCTCGGCGAGGAAGGCGTTGAAACCGGGCATCGGCGGGACGACGCCCATGTTGCCCGGGGCCGCCTCGGTGATGAGGCAGGCGATGCGCGGGCCGTGGATGGCGAAGACGGCCTCGACGGCATCGCGGTCGTTGTAGGGCAGGACGATCGTCTCGCCCGCGGCCGAGGCCGGGACGCCGCTGGTGCCGGGGACGGCCAGCGTCGCGACGCCGGAGCCCGCCTCCGCGAGCAGCGCGTCGACGTGGCCGTGGTAGCACCCGGAGAACTTCACGACGAGGTCGCGACCGGTGAAGCCGCGCGCCAGCCGGAGCGCCGACATGGTCGCCTCGGTCCCCGAGGAGACGAAGCGGACCTGGTCCACGGGCGTACGCCCGACGATCTCCTCGGCCAGCTCCACCTCGGGCTCGGTCGGGGTGCCGTACGACGTCCCGCGGGCGACCGCTCCGGCCACCGCGGCCTGGACGTCGGGGTGGGCGTGGCCGAGCAGCATCGGACCCCACGAGCAGATCAGGTCGACGTAGTCGTTGCCGTCCACGTCGGTCAGCCAGGCTCCGGACGCGGAGCTGATGAAGCGGGGCGTCCCGCCGACGGCGGTGAATGCCCGCACGGGCGAGTTCACCCCGCCCGGGGTCACCGCGCGGGCACGCTCGAAGAGCGCCGCGCTGGCCTCCGTGCGGGTGGGGGTGGTCGTGGTCACCGGGTCATTGTCACGCAGTCGGCCAAGGCACCCGAATCCGGTGTCGGATCGGCCCCGAGGAAGTGCCTTGGGCCACACGTAACCTTGTGTGAGACTGCTCGTTGTTGATGTGTCACGGCCCGGAGGGGCCATGGTGGCGCCAGCACCATCAGGGGAGCTCACGCAATGTCGAACTTCGGACGTGTGCACAAGGCCACGGCGATCATTCCGCTCGCCGTCCTGTCCGCGGCCTGGACGGCCAGTCTCGCCGGCGTCGGTGCCGGATCCGCGAGCGCCGACCCCGAAGGCCCCGGCACCCTCCCCGACGGCACCGTCCTGCCCACCGCGGCGATCGAGGCGCCGGCCAGCGTCGGCGACTCCTTCTCCCGCGCGGCCAGCATGACCCCCGGCTCGGCCAGCAGCATCCCGCAGGCCGCCCTCGCCGCCTATCAGCGTGCCGAGGCGGTCATCAACCAGGCCGACAAGAGCTGCGACATCTCGTGGGAGCTGATCGCGGCGATCGGTCGCGTCGAGTCCGACCACGGCCGCTTCGGCGGCAACAGTCTCGACGCGCAGGGCGTGGCCCGCCCCGGCATCTACGGCATCGCCCTCAACGGCAAGAACAACACCCAGCGGATCAGCGACACCGACGGCGGCGACTATGACAACGACACCCGCTTCGACCGCGCCGTCGGCCCCATGCAGTTCATCCCCTCGACCTGGTCGGTCGTGGGCGTCGACGGCGACAGCGACGGCACCCGCAACCCGCAGGACGTGGACGACGCGGCACTCGCGACCGCCGTCTACCTCTGCTCCGGCGACGACGACCTGTCGGCCGAGAAGGGCCAGCGCGCCTCGGTCTACCGCTACAACCACTCGAACGACTACGTCGACCTCGTCCTGTCGATCATGCAGGCCTACCTGGACGGTGACTTCAGCTCGGTGCCGACCTCGACGCTGACCTCCGGCGTGATCGTCCCCGACACGACGTCCAGCTCAAACCCGGACAGGGGCGGCAAGGACGGCGGCAAGGACACGGGTGGCCAGGGCCAGGGCGGCAACGGCGGTGGCGGCGGAGGTGGTGGCGGCGGCGGTACGACGACCAGCACGCCCACCCAGACGCCGACCCAGCAGCCGACGCAGCACCCCACGCAGGAGCCGACCCAGGAGCCGACCCAGGAGCCGACCCAGGACCCGACCAAGGACCCGACGTCGATCCCGACGACCACGCCCGTGCCGACGACCCCGCCCACTCAGCTGCCGTCCCTCCCGATCAGCCCGATCACCGAGCCGCTGACCTACGCGCAGGCCCAGGCCCAGTGCCTGGCCCAGGGCATCTCGGCGCTCGACCTGCCCGCGCTCAACGCGTGCATCAACGGGCTGATGAACCCGTAGCCCTACGTGCAGCCCGCACCAGGAGGCGCCGCTACGCACGTGCTGCGGATGTGGCCTCGGATTCGTTGAGCTGGGGGCCACAACCGCCGCAGCTGCGGCGCCCTGGTCAGCGGCGCAGCAGCCGGGCGACCTCGGAGGCCCAGTAGGTCAGCACCACGTCCGCACCCGCGCGGCGGATCGAGGTCAGGGTCTCCATGATCGCGGCCTCGCGGTCGATCCACCCGTGAGCCGCGGCGGCCTCGACCATGGCGTACTCGCCGGAGATGTTGTAGGCCGCGACCGGGACGTCGACCGCCTCGCGCACCCGGCGTACGACGTCGAGGTAGGCCAGGGCCGGCTTCACCATGACGATGTCGGCGCCCTGGGCCACGTCGAGCACGGCCTCACGGACGCCCTCGAGCGCGTTGGCGGGGTCCTGCTGGTAGGTCCGCCGGTCCCCCTCGAGGGAGGAGTCGACGGCCTCGCGGAACGGGCCGAAGAAGGCCGAGGCGTACTTCGCGGAGTAGGCCAGGATCGAGACGTCGTGGTGCCCGGAGGCGTCGAGAGCCTGGCGCACGACCGCGACCTGGCCGTCCATCATGCCGCTGGGGCCGACCATGTCGACGCCGGCCGAGGCCTGGGCGCGCGCCATGTCGGCGTACGCCGCGAGCGTCGCGTCGTTGTCGACCACGCCGTCGGGGGTGACCAGTCCGCAGTGCCCGTGGTCGGTGAACTCGTCGAGGCACAGGTCCGACATCACGGTGAGCTGGTCGCCGACCTCGGCGACCACGTCGGTGATCGCGAGGTTGAGCACGCCGGCCGGGTCGATGCCGCCCGAGCCCGTCGCGTCCTTGGACTCCGGGATGCCGAAGAGCATCACGCCACCCAGTCCCAGCTCGGCCGCCTCGGCGGCGGCTCGCTTGAGGGAGTCCCGGCTGTGCTGGACCACGCCGGGCATCGAGGCGATGGGCCGCGGCTCGGCCAGTCCTTCACGGACGAAGACCGGCAGGACCAGCGAGTGGGCCTCGACGGAGGTCTCCGCGACCATCCGGCGCAGTGCCGGCGTACGCCGCAGCCGGCGCGGTCGGATCAGCGGGGTCTCGATCGGTCGGTCGTCGCTCATGCGTCCATCCTCCCGTAGTCCCCCGCACAGCGGTGCGTGAGGCCGCTTCCCAGCGGGGGGAAGCGGCCTCACTCACCGCTCAAGCAGGACCTACTTCGCGCGCACCTTCCGGCGACCCGACGGCGTGCGCTCGCTGGGCCGGGTGACCGGCTCGCCGTTCTCGAGCATCGCCAGGCGACGGGCGGCACCGAAGTCGGCGAGCGCGTCGACGAGGACCTCGACGTCGGGCTTGGGCGACAGGACGTCGACCCGCAGGCCGTGCTCCTCCGCCGTCTTGGCGGTGGCCGGGCCGATGACCGCGATGATCGTCGACGGGTGCGGCTTGCCGGCGATGCCGACGAGGTTGCGCACGGTCGAGGACGAGGTGAAGACGACGGCGTCGAACTTGCCGCTCTTGATCGCGTCACGGGTCGGCGCGGGCGGCGGGGTGGCGCGCACGGTGCGGTAGGCGGTGACGTCGTCGCACTCCCAGCCCAGGTCGATCAGGCCGGCGACGAGGTTCTCCGTCGCGATGTCGGCGCGCGGCAGGAAGACCCGGTTGATCGGGTCGAGCACGTCGTCGTACGGCGGCCACTCGGCGAGCAGGCCGGCAGCCGACTGCTCTCCCGAGGGCACCAGGTCGGCGCGCAGGCCCCAGCCGGCGATGGCCTCGGCGGTCTTGTCGCCGACAGCGGCGATCTTGAGGCCGGAGAACGCTCGCGCGTCCAGGCCGTACTCCTCGAACTTCTCGCGGACAGCCTTGACGGCGTTGACCGAGGTGAAGGCGATCCACTCGTAGCGGCCCTCCACCAGGCCACGGACGGCCTTGTCCATCTGGAGCGGGTTGCGGGGCGGCTCGACCGAGATGGTCGGCACCTCCTCGGGCACCGCGCCGTAGTCGCGCAGGCGACGCGAGAGCGTGCCGGCCTGATCCTTGGTGCGCGGCACCAGGGCACGCCAGCCGAAGAGCGGCTTGGTCTCGAACCACGACAGCGTCTGGCGCAGGTCGACGACCTGGCCGACGACGATGACGGCAGGCGGCTGGATGCGTGCGGCGCGCACGTCGGCGGCCACCGTGGCAAGGGTGGAGACGAGGGTCTGCTGCTCGGTGGTGGTGCCGACGCGGGTGATCGCGACGGGCGTCTCGGGCGAGCGACCGGCGTCGATGAGCGCCGCGGCGGTCTCACCGATGCTGCCGACCCCGGAGAGCAGGACGAGCGTGCGGTCGTCGGCGTACGCGCTCCAGTCGACCTTGTCGCCACACGTGACGACCGCCATCTCCTTGTGGTTCTTGGTCGTGAGCGGGATGCCGGCGTAGGCCGGAACCGCGCTGACCGAGGACACACCGGGGACGATCTCGAAGCCGACGCCGGCCTTGACGCAGGCCTGCGCCTCCTCGGGACCGGAGGCGTAGAGGAACGGGTCGCCGACCATCAGGCGGACCACGCGCTGCTTCTTGCCGTGGCGTACGACGACCTTGGCGCGCGCCGCGTGGGTGAGCGGCTGGCCGTCCTCGCCGAAGCCGCCGTCGACGATCTCCGGGCCGGCGTCGCCCTCGGCCAGGCCGAGGACCGTGCGCACCAGGTCGAGGTGGGAGGGAGCCTCGGTCACGATGACCTCGGCACTCTGCAGGAGCTCCACGGCACGCACCGTCAGCAGGCCCGGGTCACCGGGTCCGCTGCCGACGAACGACACCCAGCCGGGAGCCGGGGTCGTCGAGGTGGTGGACTGCGGGGTCTGTCGTCGCGTCATGCGTGCTGATTCCTCACTGGTGGTGCGTGCATCAGGTCTGCTGCTCCCTCGTCGAGCATGTCGCTCGCGAGGCGTGTTCCAAGGGCCTCGGCCTGGTCGACCGGACCGGTGCTGCTCATGCGTACGGCGAGGACGCCGTCCTCGGAGAGGGCCACTGCTCGGAGCCACAGTTCCTCACCGTCGTCCCCTTCGACAACTTCAGCCAACGCACCCAGCGGAGCCGAGCACCCGGCTTCGAGGGTGGAGAGGACCGCGCGCTCGGCCGTGACGGCCGCACGGGTGGCCACGTCGTCGAGCGCGGAGAGCGCCGCGACGAGGTCGACATCGGCCGACCGGCACTCGATCGCGAGCGCCCCCTGACCGGGTGCGGGAAGCATCTGGATGGGGTCGAGGGCCTCGGTGACCTCGTCGAGCCGGCCCAGGCGCGCGAGCCCGGCGCGGGCCAGGACGATCGCGTCGTAGTCGCCCTCGCGCACCTTGCGGAGGCGGGTGTCGACGTTGCCGCGGATGCCGACCAGGTCGAGGCCCAGGCCGAGGGCGGCCAGCTGGCTGATCCGCCGCGGCGAACCGGTGCCGAGCCGGCTCCCGACCGGGAGCTCACCGAGGGTGAGCCCGTCGCGGGCCACGACGACGTCGCGTGGGTCCTCGCGGAGGGGTACGGCGGCCAGCGCGATGCCGTCCGCCGGAGCCGTCGGGAGATCCTTCAGCGAGTGCACCGCGAGGTCGACCTCACCGCGCAGGAGGGCGTCGCGCAGGGCGCTGACGAAGACACCGGTGCCGCCCAGGGTGGCCAGCGGGGCGCTGCTGACGTCGCCCTCGGTGGCGATCTCGACGAGCTCGACCTCGCGGCCGAGCCGCTCGCGGACCAGGTCGGCGACGAGGCTCGACTGGGTCGTGGCGAGGGCAGAGGCGCGGGTCCCCAGGCGCAGGGTGCTTCACTGCGGGGTCCCCGCGGCGTTGTTCGGGGGAGCGCAGCGGAGGAGAAGCGTCGTGGGGTGCTCATTGCTTGCCCTCCGTCCGGGTCAGCGCGTCGACGGCCTCGGGATCGAGGCGGAACAGCTCGGCCAGGGCGGCGGTGTAGGACACGGCCGGCTCGGCGTCGGCGAGCTCCTTGACGCGAACGGTCGGCTCGTGGAGCAGCTTGTCGGCGACGCGGCGAACGGTGTGCAGCACCTCGGCACGCGTCGCGTCGTCGAGGTCGGGCAGGCGCACGGCCAGCCGCTCCATCTCCGCGTCGACCACCGACGTCGCCATCGAGCGCAGGGCCACGACGGTGGGGGTGACGCTGGCCTGACGGCGTACGGACGAGGAACGCGGCGATCTCCTGGGCGACGATGGTGCGGACGTCCTCGACCCCGACGGTGTTCTCGCTGTCGCGCAGCACGTCGGCGAGGGCGGCAAGGCTGATCAGCTCGACACCCGGGACGTCGACCACGGCCGGGTCGACGTCGTGCGGGAGGGCCAGGTCGATGATGCTCATCGCGCGACCGGTGCCACCGAGCGCCGCGGCCAGCGCGTCACGACGGACGAGCAGCTCCGGCGCACCGGTGCAGGACACGACCAGGTCGGCATAGGCGAGCTCAGCGGCGAGCTCGGCCATCGGGACCGAGACCGCGCCGTACTCGGCGGCCAGTCGGTCGGCGTTGGACGAGGTGCGGTTGACGACCGCGATCCGCTCGGCACCGCCGCGCGAGACGTGGGCGACGGCCAGCGAGGCCATCGCTCCGGCGCCGATGACGAGGACGCGGGAGCCGGCGATCGGCACCGAGCTGCGCTGGAGCGCCGCACCCACCAGGGAGGGGGCCGCGCGGTCGATCTCGGTCTCGGCGTGCGCGCGCTTGCCGACGCGCAGCGCCTGCTGGAAGAGCGTGTTGAGGGACGGCCCGACGGTGCCGTGCTCCTGGCCCAGGCGCAGCGCGTCACGGGTCTGGCCGAGGATCTGGCCCTCGCCGACGACCATCGACTCCAGGCCGGCCGCGACGCTGAAGAGGTGGGACACCGCGCCCTCGTCGTAGTGGACGTAGAGGTGCGGGAGGAGCTCCTCGGTCGTCTGGCCGGCCCGCTCGACGAGCAGGCGCGAGACGTCCTCGACGCTGCCGTGGAAGCGGTCGACCTCGGCATAGACCTCGAGCCGGTTGCACGTGACGATCGCCGTCGCCTCGGTGACGTGCGAGCCACTCACCACGTCGGCGACCAGCTTGAGGGCGGCATCGCTGTCGAGGGCGAGACGCTCCAGGAGGGACACGGGGGCCGACTTGTGGGAGATCCCGACGACGAGAACGCTCATGAAGCGTCCTCCGCTCCGGCAGCCACGGCCTTGCGCTGCTCGTGGTAGGCCAGGATCTGCAGCTCGATGGAGAGGTCGACCTTGCGCACGTCGACGCCGTCCGGCACCGTGAGCACGCCCGGTGCGAAGTTGAGGATGCTGGTGATTCCGGCCGCGACCATCCGGTCGGCGACGTCCTGCGCGGCGATCGCGGGAGTGGCGATCACGCCGATGGCGACTCCGTGGTCGGTGACGATCTGCTCGAGGTCGTCGAAGGAGCGCACGTCGATGCCGGCAACGACCTCCTCGTGGCGGTCGGGGTCGGCGTCGAGGAGCGCGACGACCCGGAAGCCGCGGCTGCGGAAGCCGGAGTAGTTGGCGAGGGCGTGGCCGAGGTTGCCGATCCCGACGATGACCACGGGCCAGTCCTGGGTGACACCGATCTCGCGGGCGATCTGGTAGCGGAGGTACTCCACGTCGTAGCCGACGCCGCGGGTGCCGTAGCTGCCGAGGTAGGAGAGGTCCTTGCGGAGCTTGGCGCTGTTGACGCCTGCTGCGGCGGCGAGCTCCTCGCTGGAGCACGTCGTGGTGCCGCCCTCGGCAAGGCCGGTCAGGGCACGCAGGTACACGGGAAGCCGTGCGACAGTCGCCTCGGGAATGTCCCGGGCAGAGTCGGGGGTCCGTGCGGTCACCGCTGCTTCTTTCCAGTCCCGCGAACCTCGCGTGACCCGGCCACTGTAGGAGTTTGTGAACGGGAGAACAAAACCGCAGACGCCCCCGCCCAGCACATGTGAGATGACCCACCGGCACCGGGGGTCGGGAGGGCGGGCCGGTCAGCCCAGCGCGGCCCGCAGCCGGGTCTCGTCGACCCGCCAGAAGTCGTGCTGGCGACCGTCGACCAGGGTCACCGGGATCTCTTCGCCGTAGCGGTCCTGCAGGTCCTCGTCGGTCGTGATGTCGACCTCGCTGAACGACTCCCCCAGCTCCTCGCAGACCCGCGCGACGACCGCCCGGGCGTCCTCGCAGAGGTGGCAGCCGGGGCGGGTGTAGAGCGTGACGCGAGCGCTCTCCGTGGCGCTCACGTGGGGTGTTCATTCGAGCAGCCCGAGCGTGCGACGGCGTTCGATTCCCCGCAGCCGCCCCTTCTGCACCTTGCCGGTGACCGTGAGGGGCAGCTCGTCCACGACCTCGATGCGGGTGGGCTGCTTGAAGCGCGCCAGCCGCTGGCCGCAGTGGTCGCGCACGGCCTCCTCGAGCGCGACCGCATCCGCACCGGGCGCGACGACGTACGCCACCACCGCCTCGCCGGACTCGGCGTCGGGAGCACCGATGACCGCGGCGTCGGTGACGCCCTCGACCTCACGCAGGACGTCCTCGATCTCGGTGGGATAGACGTTGAAGCCGCTGACGATGATCAGCTCCTTGACCCGGTCCACGAGGAAGAGGTCGCCGGACGCGTCGAGGAAACCGACGTCGCCGGTGCCGTACCAGCCGTCGGCACTCGGGACCGTCGGTCCCGTCGGGCCAGTAGCCGCTGAACAGGTTGGCGCCGCGGATCTCGATCTCGCCCGGGTCCTCGCCCTCGACGAGGTGGTGGGTCTCGTCGACGAGGCGGATCTCGATGCCGGGCAGCGCCGCCCCGACGGACCCGCTCTGGAGCTCGACGCTGCACAGCGTGCTGGTCACGACCGGCGACGCCTCGGTCAGGCCGTAGCCCTGGTGGACCGGGATCGCCGTGAGCTCGGTGAACTCGTCGATCACCGCCGGGTCGAGCGGCGCCGAGCCGGACAGGACCAGCCGCACCGGGCCCAGCCGCTCCTTGAGGTGCTCGTCCGGCAGCCAGTGCGGGAAGACCGCCGGCGCGATCGGGACCACGCTGCAGGCCTCGTCGTCGATCAGGTCGAGCACCGCCTGCGGGTCGAACTTCTCGACGAGCAGCAGCCGGGCGCGGTGACGCAGCACGCCCCCCAGCACGGCGTTGAGCCCGTAGACGTGGAAGAGCGGGAGCACGCCCAGCACGACGTCGTCGCCGTGCATCATCGGCGGCTCGACGGAGGCGACCTGCTCCAGGTTGGCCAGCAGGGCACGGTGGCTGAGCATGGCAGCGCGGGGGCGACCCGAGGTGCCGCTGGTGTAGAGCAGCGCGGCGAGCTTCTCGGGGTCAGGCAGCGGCGGCACGGGTCGTACGACGTCGGCGCGCAGCGCGGCGAACGCCATCTCGCCCTCCCCCGGCTCGGTCCCCACGACGGCGATGCGGGGGGCGGGTGCGTCGTCGAGCTCCGATCAGCGCCTGGCGCACGACGTCGAGCGCGGACTCGTCGACCACGACCAGGCGGGTGCCGGAGTCGGCGATCATGCGGGCGATCTCACCGGGGGCCGAGCGCGGGTTGACCGGTACGGCGACGACCTGGGCACGCAGCACACCGAGGTAGGCGGTGACGAACTCGATGCGGTTCCCGACGACGAGCATCACCCGCTGGCCCGCACGGATGCCCTCGGCACCCAGGCCGGTGGCGATCCGACCGACCTCGTCCTCGAGCTGCGCCCAGGTCAGGGATCGTCCGCCGCTCTCCACGAGCGCCTGGCGTTCGGGGACCTCCTCGGCGGCCTCGGCCACGAACGCGGAGATGTCGGTGCGCTGCATGGCCCGATCCTTCCACAGCAAGTTCGTGCCCGAAGGGGCCTTGGGAGGCCCGCCCACGCCACTAGTCTGGCCGGGTGACCCCGCCAGAACGCCCGCGCCGCCTCAACCTGCAACAGCGTTCGACCATGGCCGGCGAGGCCGCCGCGGCCGCGGCAGAGGTGGAGAGCGCACTCCTGACCCCCAGCGACCTGAGCGCGGCGGCGTTCTTCGACGTCGACAACACGGTCATGCAGGGCGCCAGCATCTTCCACCTCGCCCGCGGGCTGTATCGCCGCAAGTTCTTCACGACCCGGGAGATCGCCGGCGCGGCCTGGAAGCAGGCCTACTTCCGGATCGTCGGGGTCGAGGACCCCGAGCACGTCGCCGAGGCGCGCAACTCCGCGCTCAGCTTCATCGCCGGGCACACCGTCGCCGAGCTGGAGGAGCTGGGTGAGGAGATCTTCGACGAGGGCATGGCGCACCGCATCTGGCCCGGGACCCGCGCGCTCGCCCAGCTGCACCTCGACGAGGGCAAGCGGGTCTGGCTGGTGACCGCGGCGCCCATCGAGATCGCCAGCATCATCGCTCGCCGCCTGGGCCTGACCGGCGCCATGGGCACGGTGTCCGAGCACGTGGACGGCGTCTACACCGGTCGGCTGGTCGGCGACCTGCTGCACGGTCCGGCCAAGGCCGAGGCCATCAGGGCGCTCGCGATCCGGGAGGGGCTCGACCTCGCCGCGTGCTCCGCCTACTCCGACTCCTTCAACGACCTGCCGATGCTCTCGATGGTCGGCGACCCCGTCGCGATCAACCCCGACTCCCGTCTGCGGGCGCACGCCAAGGCCCAGGGCTGGCGAATCCGCGACTACCGCACCGGGCGCAAGGCCGCGCGTGCCGGTCTCCTGGCTGCAGCGGTCGCCGGCGCAGTCTCCGGGGCCGTGGCTGCGGGCATCAGCCTGAAGGGTCGCGGGCACAGATCGGAGGCGTAGCTCATGGTTACCGACGGGTTCCCAGAAGCCCGAGTGCCACCTATCGTGGGGGCGCAACCGGGAGGGAACCGCATGCGGGCACCGCACGACCTCGAGCGAGGGCTCGAAGCACTCCGACGTGCGGTCCTGCTTGCCCTCCGGCCCGCTCCTGCGCACCGGCGGCGGCAGGCTCCTCATGACCGGGGCGACGACCTCGGGCGTCGGGCCCGCCGGATCCGTCCGGCCCCGGCCGGATCGGTGACGAGGACCAGGCGGTCTCCTCCGAGGACGACGCCGGCGACCGCGAGCGGATGATCGCCCTGGTCGAGCTCGCACGCGCCGGCGACAAGGACGCCTTCGGGTTGCTGTACGACCACTACCACGTCTCGGTCTACCGCTTCCTCTTCTACCGCACCCGCTCGCAGGCACTCGCCGAGGACCTCACCTCCGAGACCTTCTTCCGCGCCCTGCGCAGCATGAACAACTTCCGCTGGCAGGGCCGCGACTTCGGCGCCTGGCTGATGACCATCGCGCGAAATCTGGCCACCGACCACTTCAAGGCCGGACGGACCCGCCTCGAGCTCACCACCGAGGACATGTCCCCCCACGACGATGCCACGGAGGGCCCGGAGTCGGCGGTGCTCGCGAGCCTCACCAACGAGGTGCTGCTCACGGCCCTCTCCGAGCTCCCCACCGAGCAGCGAGAGTGCCTCATCATGCGGTTCCTGCAGGGCATGTCCATCGCCGAGACGGCGCTGGCGCTCAACCGCACCAGCGGCGCCGTCAAGCAGCTCCAGCTCCGCGGCGTACGCAACCTGGCCAAGCTGCTGCCCGAGGGGTTGAGGGACTGATGACCTCGCCCGTAACCCCCGTGCGGCCCGGGTCGTTCTCATGGGTGGGAGAACCACCCATAAGCTGGACGGGACGACAGCCGATGACAGGGCTATTCTCGGCGCAGCGGCGTGCGGACGAGTTCGAGGCGCTCCTCTCCCGACGCCCTGAGACTCCGCTCACCGACCGCGAGGCCGAGCGCTTCGCGGCGCTCCTCACGGTCGTCTCCGAGCTGCGCGCCATGCCCGAGGCGATGCCTCGACCCGAGTTCGCCGGGGCGCTGCGCGAGCGCCTGATGACCGAGGCCGATACCGTCCTCCTGCCCCAGCCCAGCTCGCCGCTCGCCCCGCAGCGACTGTCCATGCCGGCTCGCGGTCGCGACCGCCGCGTGGCGATCCTGCTCGGCGGCGCCGCGATGGTCGGCGCCACCGCGACCATGGCGGTGGCGGCGCAGACCGCGCTGCCGGGCGAGTCCCTCTACTCCGTCAAGCGCGGCATCGAGGCTGCCGAGGTGCGCTTCGCCGGCGACGACGCGGCGCGTGGCCGCGCCCTGCTCGCCAACGCCGAGACCCGTCTCACCGAGCTGGAGGCCCTGGCGGCCAGCGACGACCCGTCCACGCAGCAGACGGTCCCCGACACCCTCGACGCATTCACCGAGCAGTCCAGCGAGGGCGTGGACAGCCTGCTGACCGCCTACGCCCAGTCCGGGTCGGAGGCCGACGTGGAGCGGGCACGGGAGTTCACTGCCACCTCGCTGGACCGCCTCAGCGCGCTGGAGGGCCAGGTCCCCGAGAGTGCCCGGGACGAGCTCCTCTCGGCCGGTCGCACCCTGACCGACCTCGACCTCGAGGCCGGCATCGCCTGCCCGGCCTGCGGCGGTGGCATCACCATCACCCCGGACTTCCTGCTGAGGAGCGCGCCCGCCGACCTGATGGCCGGACTCGACGTCGACAACCTGACCCTGGAGGCGGCGCCTGTCTCCGGCCAGGACGTCACTGGGATCATCGTCCCCCAGGGCCTCCTGCCCGGCGCGCAGCCGACCACCCGGACCACGCCGCCGGCCACGACGCCGACGCTCGCTGGTCGAGCAGCCGGTCAAGGAGACGACAGGCGGCGTGAAGGACCCGGTGAAGGACCCGGTGAAGGACCCGGTGAAGGACCCGGTGAAGGACCCGTGAGCGGGCTGACCGACACAGTCACCGGGACCACCGGGGGCGTCACCGAGACCCTCGACGAGGTCACCGGCGGTGCGGTCGGCGGGCTCACCGGTGGGCTCGACGACGCCACCGGCGGGCTGATCGACGAGGTCACCGGCACGCTCGACGAGATCACCGGCGGTACGGTCACCGGCGTGACCGGCGGCCTGCTTCCCTGATCGTGCAGTGGATCAGCCGAAGACGCCGTCGCGGTCGCGCAACAGGTCGAAGAGGGTGTGCTGGATGGTCTCGCGGACCTGGTCGGTCACGTTGAAGACCAGCATCGGGTCCTCCGCCTCGGCCGAGTCGTAGGAATCTGTGCGGATCGGCTCGCCGAACTCCAGGATCCACTTCGACGGCAGCGGCACCAGACCGAGCGGGCCCAGCCACGGGAAGAACGGCGTGATCGGGATGTAGGGCACCCCGAGCAGGCGGGCCAGGGACGGGATGTTGCCGACGAGCGGGTAGATCTCCTCGGCGCCGACCACCGAGAGCGGGATGATGGGTACGCCGGTGCGCAGCGCGGCGGAGACGAAGCCACCGCGACCGAAGCGCTGGAGCTTGTAGCGCTCGCTGAACGGCTTGCCGATGCCCTTGAAGCCTTCCGGCCAGACGCCCACGAGCTCGCCGCCCGAGAGCATCCGCTCGGCGTCCTCGGTGCAGGCCAGGGTGGCACCGCCCTTGCGGGCCAGCGAGCTCACGACCGGCATCTTGAAGACGAGGTCTGCGCCCAGCGGGCGCAGGAAGCGGCCGGTGTGGTCGTGGACCGTCAGCATGGTCATCAGGCCGTCGAGCGGGATGGTGCCGGAGTGGTTGGAGACCACCAGCGCGCCGCCCTCGGCGGGGATGTTCTCCAGGCCACGGACCTCGAGCCGGAACCACTTCTGGGCGATCGGTCGCAGCGCCGCCATGAAGAAGCGCTCGGTCAGCTCGCGGTCGAAGCCGTAGTCGTCCACGACGTAGTCGCCGTCGAGCCGGCGACGTAGGAACGCCATCAGCTCGGCGGCCCGGCGCTCCCAGTCGTCGCCGAAGATCTCCACGGCCGCCGACCTGGAGCGCCTGCAGCCAGTCGGCCACCGGGATGCCGGCCAGCGGGTTGAGGTCCTCGGTGGTCGCGGCCGGGCGGGGCGGGTCGACAGGTGCCGCCGGGGCGGACGTGGCAGCAGGTGCGGGCGCGGTCTTCTTCGACGTCTTCCGGGCAGCTGCGGGGCTGCTCGCCTTGCGGGAGGCGGCGGCTCGAGGTGCGGCCGTCTTCTTCTCGGGGGCGAGGTTGCGGGCGGCCGCCGACGGTCGGGCGCGACCGGTGCCGCGCCCGGGTCGGCCACCGGTGCCGATCGGGATGACGTCGGCGTCGCGCGCCGCTGCTTCGTCAGGCACGTGAGGCTCCTGCCGGGGTGCGTCCACCGACGGCCTCGCAGAAGTCGGCGAAGGCCTGGGCCGTGGTGAAGGTCGGCTCGAAGCCCAGGGTCGTCCGCATCCGGGTGGTGTCCACCCCACGACCGTAGGTCAAGAAGCCGAGCTGCTCGGGCGAGAAGTCCGAGAGGCGGGCCTGGCGCATGGTCGCGCCGAGGCGCCCCACCGCGAAGCCCGGCATCGAGATCGCCGGGGTGCCGAGGCGACGGATGGCCTGGCTCAGCGTCAGCAGCCCGTCACCGGCCACGTTGAAGGTGCCGGGGATGCCGGTCAGGGCGGCGTGGCGCAGCACCCCCATGAGGTCGTCCTCGTGGAGGAACTGCAGGCGCGGGTCGAAGCCGAGGACGCGCGGGATCATCGGCAACCGGAAGTAGCCGGTGAGCGGGCTGACGACGTGGGGGCCGATGACGTTGGCGGCGCGGATCATCGTGACGGCCACGTCGGGGCGTCGACGCGCGAAGCCGCGGACGTAGCCCTCGATCTCGTAGACGTCCTTGGCGTAGCCCGAGGACGGCAATCGCTTGGGTCCCATGTCCTCGGTGAACATGGCGGGGTCGCGCGGACCCGAGCCGTAGACCGTGGTCGTCGACTTCACCACCAGGCGCTCGAGCTTCGTCGCCTTCTGGCACGCGGCGAGCAGCTGCATGGAGCCGATGACGTTGAGCTCCTTCATCGTCCCTCGCCCACCGGCCGAGCCGGGCGTCGCGATCACGCTCATGTGGACGACCGTGTCGACGTCCTCCTTGGCGAGGACCTTCGCGATGACCGGGTTGCGGATGTCAGCGCGGATGAAGGAGACGTCGCCGATGTCGCCCCGTGGAGGCACGACATCGACGCCGATCACCCGATCGATGGAGGGGTCGCTGGCCGCGGCGCGCGCGAAGCGTCGACCGATGTCCCGGGAGATCCCGGTGACCAGCACGACCCGTCCCATGGTTCGGGGAGTTACTTGCCGAGCTTGCGGCGCTGGACGCGCGTCTTCTTCAGCAGCTTGCGGTGCTTCTTCTTGGCCATGCGCTTGCGCCGCTTCTTGATGACAGAACCCACGTGATCAGACCTTTCCTTCCGGCCGACACGTGCCGGCACGACCTGCACACCCTACGTGCCAGGTGCGCGCCGAGCGGAATCGCGTCAGGTCGGAGGCAGGAGCGGGGTCAGCCGGCGTCGTAGAAGCTCTTGCGCAGGTACTCGTTGACGTCGTCCTCGGTGACGCGGAACGAGCGACCGACACGGACGGCCGGGAGCTCCCCGCCGTGGACGAGGCGGTAGACCGTCATCTTCGAGACGCGCATCTTCGCGGCGACCTCGGCGATGGTGAGGAATTGGGCTTCGGACATGTCTCCGGGGGTGTGAGCAGCCATGATGTGCACCGATCCTTCTTGCGGGACGGCGCCGGCTTCCCCACCGGCGTCACAGGCGTGCCGCTCTTGGTGAGAATAGGCCTCGCGTGACACGTGGGGAAGAGGAACGCCAAAGAAACTTGTGGGACTGGCGGCGTGTCGATTTGATTCTTCACCGAGCAGCCTGTCCGAAGCCGGGTCCCCGGACCGTGTCAGGGCATGGGGTCGAGGCCGTGCAGCGGGAAGATCTCGGTGCGGGTCGCGTGCACCGCACGGTCCAGCCACGCGTCGGGGTCGTAGCCACCCGACCAGTCTCGGTAGGCCGGCGTACGACCATCGGTCATCCGGTGCGGGGCCGTCGCGCCGATCACGGACTCGACGTAGGCCCGCCACTCCGGCGGGGTCGGCGTGGTGGGGTCGAGAGGATGCCCACCGGCGACCGCGAGCAGGTGCGTCCAGGCCCGCGGGACCACCTCGACGATGGCGTAGCCGCCACCACCCGTGGCCACCCACCGCCCGTCGGCGACCTCGTGGGCGAGCTCGTGCAGGGCGATGTACGCCGCCCGCTGGCCGTCCACGCTCAGCATCAGGTGGGCGAGCGGGTCGTCCATGTGGGAGTCGCAGCCGTGCTGGGTGACGAGCACGTCGGGGTCGAAGGCGCGCAGGACGGGAGGTACGACTGCGTGGAAGGCGCGCAGCCACCCCGCGTCGCCGGTCCCGGGCGGGAGGGCGACGTTCACCGCCGAGCCCTCTGCCCCCTCACCACCGGAGTCGGTGGGGAAGCCGGTGCCGGGGAAGAGCATCTGGCCGGTCTCGTGGAGCGAGATCGTGAGCACCCGGGGGTCGTCCCAGAAGATCTTCTCGACCCCGTCGCCGTGGTGGACGTCGACGTCGACGTACGCCACCCGCTCGGCACCGTCGGCGAGGAGCTGCTTGATGCCCACGGCCACGTCGTTGTAGATGCAGAAGCCGGCAGGCGCGGTCGGGCATCGCGTGGTGCAGTCCGCCCGCGATGTTGAGGGCGTGCAGCGACTCGCCGCTCCACACCTGGCGGAAGGCCTCCAGGCTGGCGCCGACGACGTGGGCGCTCGCGAGGTGCATGTCGTGGAAGACCGGGTCGTCGTCGGTGCCCAGGCCGCGGGAGAGGTCGACCCAGCCCGGGGTCGTACCTGCCTTGGTGACCGCCTCGATCAGCGCCTCGTCGTGGACGGTGGCGATCTGCTCGGAGGTCGCCATCGGCGCATCGACCACCCGCAGCCGCTCGAGGACGCCGAGCTCCTCGGCCAGCCGCATGGTCAGGTCGACACGCAGTGGTGACATCGGGTGGCTGGGGCCGAAGTTGTACTCCGTGAGGGACTTGTCGAAGACGACGGTCGCCGGCCCGGAGCACTCCATGTGACGGACGTTACCGCGCCGCGCTCGGCTGCCCGCTCAGGCTCGGCCCGCTTGACCCCTCCTCCGCACGTGGGACGAGGTGGGTCAGGATCCCTCGGCCAGCTCGCGCGAGCGGTTGCGGGCGGCTTCCATCGCCGCGAGGAATGCCGCGCGGACCCGGTGGATCTCCAGCTCCCGCAGGGCCGAGGCGGTCGTGCCGCCAGGCGAGGTGACCTGCTCGCGCAGGACTGCGGGGTGGGTGCCGGTCTCGCGCAGCATGGTGGCCGAGCCGACCAGCGTCTGCACGACGAGCTCGGTGGCCGTGGAGCGCGGGAGACCCAGGTGCACACCCGCCTCGATCATCGACTCGACGACGAAGAAGATGTAGGCCGGGCCGGAGCCGGAGATCGCCGTGACCGCGTCCATCTGCTTCTCCGGGATGCGCAGCACCTTGCCGGTCGAGGCCATCAGCGACTCGGCCTCGGCGAGGTGGCTCTCGTCGCAGTGGGAGCCGGGGGCGATCGCGGCCATCCCCTCGTCGACCAGGGCCGGCGTGTTGGGCATGACCCGCACGACCGCGACACCCTCGGGCACGCGGGACTCGATGAAGGCGGTGGTGATGCCCGCGGCGAGCGAGACGAGCAGCTGTCCGGCGCGCAGGGCGGGGGCGATCTCCTCCAGCACGTCGCCCATGTCCTGCGGCTTGACCACCAGCGCGACCGTGTCGGCCTTCGCCGCCGCGTCGCGGTTGGAGACGACGGCGACGCCGTAGCGCTCCTCGAGCTCGCGGGCGCGCTCGGCACGCTTCTCCCCGACCATCAGCTGGTCGACGCGTCGGCCGGCCCGGACCAGTCCGGAGAGCAGGGTCTCCCCCATCACGCCGGCGCCGATGATCGCTGTGGTCATGGGGGCAACCTACTTCTTGGAGACGAGGGAGCGTGCGAAGAAGGCGAGGTTCTGCGGCTTCTCGGCCAGGCGGCGCATGAGGTAGCCGTACCACTCGCTGCCGTAGGGGATGTAGACGCGCACCGTCTCCCCGGCTGCGGCGAGGCGCTTCTGCTCCTCGGGTCGGATGCCGTAGAGCATCTGGAACTCGTACGTCCCGGCGCGGCGACCGAAGCGGCTCGCGAGCGACGAGGCGATGTGGATCATCCGCGGGTCGTGGGTCGCGATCATCGGGTAGCCCTGGCCGCCGAGCAGCACCTTGAGGCAGCGTACGTAGGACTTGTCGATCTCGACCTTGTCCTGGAAGGCGACGTCCTCGGGCTCCATGTAGGCGCCCTTGCACAGCCGCACGCGCGAGCCCTCGTAGGCCAGCGCACGGCAGTCGGCCTCGGTGCGGTGGAGCATCGACTGCAGCACCGCGCCCGTCTCGGGGAAGTCCTTGCGGAGCTCGCGCAGGATCGAGAGCGTCGAGTCGGTGGTGGTGTGGTCCTCCATGTCGAGGGTCACCGTCGTGCCAGCGTTGCGCGCGGCCCGGCAGATCTCGCGGGCGTTCTCCAGCGCGACCTTGTGGCCCTGGTCGGGGAGGAACTGGCCGATCGCGCTGAGCTTGACCGACACCTCCGCCTTGCTGGCCAGGCCTCTGGCGACGAGCTCGGCGAGCACGTCCTTGTAGGCGGCGACGGTGGCGTCGGCCTGAGCGACGTCGGTGGTGTCCTCGCCGAGGTAGTCGAGCGTCGCCCGCAGTCCGTCGTCGACGAGGCCCTGCGTCGCGCGTACGGCGTCGGTGGTGGTCTCGCCGGGGACGTGCGCGGTCACGATGCCGGAGGAGACCGGCATGGTCGAGACGAGCTTCTTGATCTTGGTGCTGCGGGCGAGGAGGAGGATCGGCTGACGGAGCAACGACATGGCCAAAGGCTACGCCGATCCGCACCGAACCTTCACAGGTCCTCCACCCGAACCGCCACCGATCGACCTAGCGTCGGCGGCATCGATCCTGCACCCGGAGGAATTCCATGACCACGTCCTCGACCGCGTCCCGCCGTCGCTACGCGCAGGCCGCCGCACTCGCCGTCGCCACCGTGCTGTTCCTGCTCCTCGGCATCGGGGCGCTCGGCATCGTGGGCGACGGGGACCGCGACATGCTCTACCTCGCGGCACCCGTCGTCGCCCTCGTCGGCGCGGTCGTCGCCCGCTTCCGGGCCCACGGGATGGCAGCCGCACTCGCAGCAGCGGCCGTGACCACACTGGTCGCGGGCGCGGTCGCCGTGGTGCTGGTGGTCCGCGCCGACGAGACCGCCTCGCTCCTCGACATCGTCGGGCTCAGCACCATGTACGCCTTGCTGTTCGGTGCCTCGGCGTGGCTGTTCCGGCGCAGCGACCAGCTCGCCTGAGCGGGCTCAGGGCGTACGTCGTCGCAGCGTCGCCGCACCCAGCGCGAGCGCCGCGAGGGCGAAGGCCGCGACCACGGCCACACGACCGCCAGACCACGGCGGTGTCGGCCGCACCGACGAGCTCCTGCATCGCGTCGACGGCGTACGACATCGGCAGCACGTTGCTGATCGCCTCGAGCGCGTCGGGCATCGCCTCGCGGGGCACGAACAGTCCGCAGAGCAGGATCTGCGGCAGCACGAAGGCGGGCATGAACTGGACGGCCTGGAACTCTGTCGTCGCGAAAGCGCTCACGAGGAGGCCGAGGGCGGCGCCGAGGACGGCATCCGCGACGGCCACCACGCCGAGCAGCCAGACCGGTCCCTGGACGTCGAGGCCGAGCAGCCCGACGCTGACGGTGACGGCCAGCGCCGACTGGATCGCGGCCAGCAGGCCGAAGGCGAGCGCGTAGCCGAGCAGGAAGTCGAGCTTGCCCATCGGCATGGTGAGCAGGCGCTCGAGGGTGCCGCTGCTGCGCTCGCGCAGGGTCGTCACGCTGGTCACGAGGAACATCACGATGAACGGGAACATGGCCAGCAGCCCCGGTCCGAAGCGGTCGAACAGGTCGCCGGGGAGCTCCTCGAACATCCACCACAGCAGGCTGATCAGTGCGCACGGGACGACGAGCAGCATCGCCAGCGTGCGGTGGTCGCGCCGGATCTGGGTCAGCACCCGTCCGGCGACCGCGAGGGTGATCCGGGGGTTCATGCGGGTCCCCGCGGCGTTGTTCGGGGGAGCGCAGCGGAGGAGAAGAACGTCGTGGGGTGCTCATGCCATGCCTCCGGTCTGCTCGACCAGGCTGAGGAAGGCCTGCTCGATGTCGGAGGCGCCGGTGCTGCTCGCGGATCTCGTCGGGCGAGCCGTCGGCGATGATCCGGCCCTCGCGCATCAGCAGCAGCCGGTGACACCGCTCCGCCTCGTCCATGACGTGGCTGGAGACGAAGACGGCGCTGCCCGCGTCCGCCAGGCGGTGGAAGAGCTCCCACAGGTCGCGGCGCAGCACCGGGTCCAGGCCCACCGTCGGCTCGTCGAGTACGAGCAGGTCGGGGTCGCCGAGCAGGGCGACAGCGAGGCTGGCACGGCTGCGCTGGCCTCCCGAGAGGCGCCCGACCACCTGGTCGCGGTGGTCACCGAGGGCCACCGCGTCGATGGCCTCGCCGACCGCGGTGCGGCCGACGCCGAGGACGCGGGAGAAGAAGGTGAGGTTCTCCGCGACCGTGAGGTCGTCGTAGACGCTGGCGGCCTGGGTGACGTAGCCGACCCGGGTCCGCAGCGCCGGGCTGCCCGCGGGCTCGCCCAGCACCTCGACCGTTCCCGAGCGGACCTGCTGCGCGCCGACGAGGCACCGCATCAACGTGGACTTGCCGCACCCGCTCGGCCCGAGCAGGCCCGTCACGCCGGCCGGCACGTCGACCGAGATCCCGGGCAGCACCTCGCGAGCACCGCGTACGACGACGAGGTCGCGCACCGCTACGACGTTATTCACCATGTGTTGAATTGTGCTCCGGGGGTGGCACCGGGGTCAAGGGGTAGCGGTGAGTGAGGCCGGTACCGGGCTCCCCGAAGCGGTCTGGCTCACCGCTGAGATGGGGAGGAGACGTGCGCACGACGCTCAGCCCAGGTGACCGGTCAGGTAGCGCTGGATCGTCGGGCCGAGGCGTACGACGATGTCCTCGGGCGCCATGTCGGCCATGCCCGGGACGGCCAGGACGTAGCGCGTCACGATCAGGCCGACCAGCTGGCTGGCGACGAGCGGGACCCGCACCTCGGGGCGGTCGACGACCAGGGCGGCCAGCACCGGACCGACGACGACCGGGATGAACCCCTCGGTCACCAGGCGTGCGCCGTCGTCGCCGATCACCGACCGGGCCACGGCCAGCAGCGCGGGCTGCACCTGCGGGTCGTCCCAGGCCGAGAGCAGCGTCCGCACCAGTCGCTCCCCCGCGCCGTCCGGACCGGCGGCGACGACCGTCGCGAGCAGCTCGCGCGGGTCGATCGGCAGTGCCAGCGCGGCCATGAAGAGGTCGTCCTTCGAGCCGAAGTAGTGGTGCACCAGCGACGGGTCGACCCCGGCATCGGCGGCGACCGCACGGATGGTCGTCCGGCTGAAGCCACGCTCGGCGAACAGCACCCGGGCGGCGTCGAGGACCTCGGCCCGGGTGTCGGGAGCACCGGGACGACGACCACGCGAGAGGGTCATGGCGTGCGGACGCCCAGGTGCTGGCGGGCGAACTCGAGGGACTCGCGCAGGTCGTTCTCCCGCTCCGTGCGGGTCGAACAGCGACGGGTGTTGATCTCCAGCACGACGTGGCCCTCGAAGCCGGTGCCGACCAGGTGGCGCAGGAAGCGCTCGGCCTGCATCACGCCCCGCCCCGGCACGAGGTGCTCGTCCTTGGCCGAACCGGTGCCGTCGGTGAGGTGGATGTGGCGCAGTCGGTCGCCCATCCGCTCGGCCATCTCCACCACGTCGCTGCGCGCGATGGCGGCGTGCGAGAGGTCGATGGTCGTGTTGGCGTAGTCCTCCTGGCTGGGATCCCAGCCAGGGAGGTACATCTCCATGCCTCGGCGCGACGACGCACGCCAGGGATACATGTTCTCCACCGCGAAGGCGATCCCGGTGGTGGCCTCCAGCGACGCGATGCCCTCGACGAAGCCCGCGGCGTAGTCCTTCTGCCACCGGAACGGCGGGTGTACGACGACCACGTCGGCGCCGACGGCCTCGGCCATCTCGGCCGAGCGCTCGAGCTTGCCCCACGGGTCGGTGCCCCAGACGCGCTGGGTGAAGAGCAGGCAGGGCGCGTGGATCGCGCAGATCGGCATCTCGTGGTGCTCGCTGAGCCTCTTGACGGTGCCGACCTGCTGGCTCAGGCCGTCGATGCCGACCATCACCTCGACGGCGTCGTAGCCGACCGACGCCGCCCAACCGAAGGCGTGGGCAGTCGACTCGGGATAGACCGAGGCGGTGGAGAGACCGATGGTGGGCGGCACGTCAGCCGCGCCTGCCCAGACCCGGGAGCACCGAGATCTGGTCGAGTCGTTCGAGGATCACGCCCTCGCGCAGCGCCCACGGGCAGATCTCCAGGGCGGGGAGGTCGAAGATGTCCATGCACGCCTCGGCGACCAGCGCACCGGGCACGATCTGGTGGGTGCGACTGGGCGAGACGCCGGGCAGCGCGGCGAGCTCGTCGGGCGAGAGCTCCATCAGCTTGGGGATCCAGGTCGACAGCGTCTCCAGCTCCAGCACCCGGGGCACGAGCGGCCCGTCGCCACTGGGCGCAGCGCCGCAGATCCGCGCCAGCGACCGGAAGGTCTTCGACGTCGCCGCCGCACGGTCGGGCACCCCGGGGCGGAGCAGGTGGCCGGCGTCGCGGGCGATCTCGGCCCTGATCTGCTTGCGCAGCTCGCGGGTGTCGGCGTCCGAGGGACGTCCCCCGCCGAACCACAGGCGAGCCATCCGGGCGGCGCCGAGCGGCAGGGACCACGCCACGTCCGGAGCCTCGTCGGTCCCGGCAGCGATCTCCAGTGAGCCCCCGCCGATGTCGAAGACGGCCAGGCGCCCGGCCGACCAGCCGAACCAGCGGCGCACGGCCAGGAAGGTCAGGCGCGCCTCGTCCTCGCCCGACAGCACCTCCAGCGAGACGCCGGTCTCGGTCTCGACGTGCGCGAGGACCTCGTCGGAGTTGACGGCATCTCGCACCGCGGACGTGGCGAAGCCGAGCATCTCCTCGCAGCCCTTGTCGTCGGCGATCCGCGTCGCCTCGGCACAGAAGTCGGTGAGGGCGTCGACGCCCTTCTGGGTGACCGCCCCGTCGGGGTCGAGGTGCTCGGCCAGACGCAGCGCCTGCTTGTGTGAGGACGCCGGCAGCGGCGCCGCGCCACCGTGCGCATCCACCACCAGCAGGTGGCCGGTGTTGGAGCCGATGTCGAGGACGCCCAGGCGCATGATGACCACGCTACTAGGCTCACCCTGTGCCCGAAGTCGACCTCGTCTTTCCCCGCGTCCATGTCGAGTTCGCGGACCCCGCCGACGAGACCCAGGTCTTCCGCTGCGACCTCACCTGGCTGACGTCCTCCTACATGTGCATCTTCGGCCAGGGTTGCCAGGGCATCTATGCCGATGCGCCCGACGTCGGCTGCTGCACCCTCGGCGCCCACTTCGCCGACAAGGCCGACGAGAAGCGCGTCGCCCGCAACGTCTCGCAGCTGACGCCCGAGGACTGGCAGTTCCACCCGGGCCGGCCGGTGAAGAAGTCCGACTGGATCGAGACCGACGACGATGGCGAGCGCAAGACCCTCGCCATCGAGTACGACGGGCAGCAGGCGTGCGTGTTCCACAACCGGGGCGACTTCGCGCCGGCCGGCGGCCAGGGCGGCTCCGGCTGCGCGCTCCACGGACTTGCACTGAAGCAGGGTCGGAACCCGCTCGAGACCAAGCCCGACGTGTGCTGGCAGCTGCCGATCCGCCGCCAGTTCCGCACCGTCGAGGTCCAGGACGGCACGTCCTACACCGAGGTCTCGATCGGCGAGTACGACCGCCGCGGCTGGGGTCCGGGCGGGCACGACCTGGATTGGTACTGCTCGGGCAACACCGAGGCCCACGTCGCGCTGGAGCCGGTCTTCGTGACCCACGAGGCGGAGCTGGTCGAGCTGATGGGAGCCGCCGGCTACGCCGAGCTCACCCGCCACTGCGAGGCCCACGTACGGTCGCGCTCGGCACTGGCACTGCACCCAGCCGATCCGCGCTGACCGTCCCGAATGTCTCTCGACGTCAAGACATTCCTACCCCGGTGTCAAGCGGCGCGTGCGCCCGGCCCAGAATCTCCACATGCGCCTGGATCACGTCAGCTTCGCCGCCGGACCTGATGGACTTGCCAGCACCGCCCAGCGCATCGGGGGGCTGCTCGGCACCGAATTCATCAGTGGAGGTGTCCATCCACGCTTCGGCACGCGCAACATGACGCTGCCGCTCGGGGGTGGCGTCTACATGGAGATCGTCGAGGTGCTCGACCACCCCGCCAGCGACAAGGCCCCCTTCGGCCAGGCCGTCCGCGCCCGCTCCGCCCTCGGCGGCGGCTGGATGGGCTGGGTCGTCGCGGTCGACGACATGAGTCCCGTCGAGCAGCGTCTCGGTCGCGAGTCCGCCAAGGGCAACCGCCACCGCCCCGACGGCACCGAGCTGCTCTGGAAGCAGATCGGGGTCAACGGCCTGATCTCCGACCCGCAGCTCCCCTACTTCATCTGCTGGGACAGCCCGGCCGAGCTCCACCCCGGCTTCGGCGGCACCGGCGACTTCTCCCTGGCCTGCCTGGAGATCGCCGGCGACCCGCAGCGCGTCAGCGAGTGGCTCGGCGAGACCGTCGAGTCCCCGCTCGAGGACGTGAAGGTCGAGTGGGTAGCCCCCAACGGCACCCCCGGCATCGTCGCCGCCCAGTTCCAGACCCCTTCGGGGCTCGTCCGCATCTGATGTCGAGGTGAGGCCGCACGTCCGCCCCAGCCCCAACATCTGGAACACCCCCGGCCTCTACGAGCTCGAGAACCTCGCCGCAGACCCGCACGGCCGCATCACGGCCGCGATGCGCGAGATCGGTGACTGGAGGGGTCGCACGATGCTCGACATCGGCTGCGGCACCGGCTTCCACCTGCCCACCTGGGCCGCATCGGCGCACCGGGTGGTCGGGGTGGAGCCGCACGGGCCGCTGACGACCCTGGCGAGACGCCGTACGAAGAAGCTGCCGAACGTCGCCGTGCTTCCCGGCACCGCCCAGGCGCTGCCCGTCCCCGACGCGTCCGTCGACGTGGCCCACGCACGGTGGGCCTACTTCTTCGGCGCCGGCAGCGAGCCGGGGCTGCTCGAGCTGGACCGGGTGATGCGCCGCGGCGGCACGGCCTTCGTCATCGACAACGACCCGACCCGGTCCACGTTCGGCCGGTGGTTCCGCCGCGGCTATCCCGACATCGACCCGGTCGCGGTCGAGCGGTTCTGGTCGCGACACGGCTGGACGCGCACGCCGATCGACATGGGGTGGAGCTTCGAGTCACGCGCCGACCTGGAGGCCGTCGTACGGATCGAGTTCAGCCGCGACGTCGCCGACGCCGTGCTCGCCGAGCACACCGGCACCGATGTCGACTACGCGGTCAACCTGTGGTCGAAGGCCTACTGAACCTCAGCTGGACTCGCGGATCGCGAGCGTCGGCGTCAGGAGGACGCCCCGCTCCTCGACCTGCTGGTGCGAGAGCAACGCGCTGAGGGTCCGCACGATCTCGACGGCCACGTCCTCGAGCGGCTGGCGTACGGACGTGAGGCCCACCGGGAAGACCTGCGCCACCTGGGAGTCGTCGAAGCCCACGACCGCGATGTCGCGACCGGGCGCGAGCTGGCGGATCCAGAGCGTGTGCAGGACCCCCATCGCGAGGGTGTCGGACGCGCAGACGAAGGCGGTGGGCCGCGACTCGTCGAGGAGCACGGCGGCGGCCTCCGCGCCGCTCAGCACGATGTCCTCGACCCGCGAGGCGAGGCCGGTGGTCGACAGGCCGTTGGCGTGCATCGTCGTGAGCCAGCCCGAGCGCCGGTCCTCGCCGATGGGCGAGTCCTTGCGCCATCCGATCCAGGCGATGCGGGTGTGGCCGCGATCGATGAGGTGCTGGGTGGCCAGGCGGGTGCCGGCGGCGCCGTCGACGTCCACCCACACGTGCCGCGCGACGTTGTCGTCCCACGGCCGGCCGAACGACACGAAGGGCGCCCGCTGCTGGCTGAGCCAGGCCGCCTGCGGGTTGCCGAGATAGGTGTCGGTGACCACGAAGGCGTCGACGGCCGTCGAGCGGAGCAGGTTGTCGTAACCCCCGATCGCGTCGTCGTCGTCGCTGGTGAAGAGCAGCACGTGGTAGCCCGCGGCGGCACTGGCCTCGACGAGCGAGTGGACGAAGCGGTCCATCATCGCGTTGGCCGTGCCCTCCTGCGCCGGGTTGAAGCGGAGCCCGATCAGCGAGGAGGTGCGGGTGCGGAGGTTGCGGGCGGCGCGGTTCGGCGAGTAGCCCAGCTCGGCGATCGTCTGGCGGACCCGCTCCAGGGTGTCGGGGCGCAGCAGGTCGGGGTTGTTGACCGCGTTGGAGACGGTCTGCCGCGAGACCCCGGCCCGCTCGGCGACGTCGGCGAGGGTGGGCGGCGTGACCGGCAGCTGACTGCCAGGTCTGTGCTCGCTGCGCGACATCCACGCCCCCTTGATCGATCCAACCCGGGCACAGCATAAGCCCATGAAATGGGTGAAGGGCCCTCGCGAGCATGAGTCGCAAGGGCCCTTCAGCGTGACCGGATCGTGTGACGACCTCCGGTCGACGTCTCGTCCCCGCTGATCCCCGCGACACCGTCACCCATCGCGGCGGTCGCTCCACACGGGTCTGTCATCCCCAGAATGGGGGGTTCTCGTCCCCAGATCACCGCCCGTCGTGCACAGGTTGAGGGCGTTCTCCACAGGCTGGCGGGGACAACTGTGGAGAGGTGGTGCAGACCAGTTCGTCGTACGAGCGGTGGCACCTGCGGCAGCCTGTCGGTGCTGTCGCCTACCGTGACCGCCATGTCGAAGCAGGCGAAGGTCCGATCGTCCTACCGGTGTTCCGAGTGCGGCTGGGAGACGGGCAAGTGGGTCGGTCGCTGCGGCGAGTGCCAGGCCTGGGGGTCGGTGGCCGAGGTCGGTGCCCCGACGCTGCGGGCAGCAGCCGGTCCGGTGTCGAGCCCCGCCGTCCCGATCGGGCAGGTCTCGGTCAGCGAGTCGATCGCGCGCACCAGCGGCGTGCCCGAGCTCGACCGGGTCCTGGGCGGCGGCCTGGTCCCCGGCGCCGCCATCCTGCTGGCCGGCGAGCCGGGTGTCGGCAAGAGCACGCTGCTGCTGGAGGTCGCGTCGCAGACCGCTCGCATCAGGCACCGCACCCTCTACGTCACCGGCGAGGAGTCCGCGGCCCAGGTCCGGATGCGCGCCGACCGGACGGGTGGCGTGCACGACGAGCTGTTCCTGGCCGCCGAGACCGACCTGGGTGCCGTCCTGACCCACATCGAGGAAGTACGCCCGACGCTGCTGGTGGTCGACTCCATCCAGACGATCGGCGCGTCCGGCATCGAAGGGGTGCCCGGTGGGGTGACCCAGGTCAAGGAGGTTGCCGCCGCCCTGATCCGGGTGGCCAAGACCCGCAACATCACGACCGTCATCGTCGGCCACGTGACCAAGGACGGCTCGATCGCCGGGCCGCGGGTCCTCGAGCACCTCGTCGACGTCGTCCTCAACTTCGAGGGCGACCGCAACTCGCGCTTCCGCATGCTCCGCGCCATGAAGAACCGTTTCGGGCCGGTCGACGAGGTCGGCTGCTTCGACCTGTCCTCCGACGGCATCTCCGCCGTCAGCGACCCGACCGGGCTCTTCATCGAGCACCACGCCCAGGAGGTCGCCGGCACGTGCGTCGCGGTGACGATGGAGGGCAGGCGCCCGCTGCTGGCCGAGGTGCAGGCGCTCGTCACCCCGTCCCCGCTGGAGCGGCCGCGGCGGACGGTGTCGGGCGTGGAGTCCTCGCGCGTCGACATGGTGCTGGCCGTCCTCCAGCGACACTGCCGTCTCAAGCTCTACGGCAGCGACGTCTTCGCCGCCACCGTGGGCGGCGCCCGGCTCAACGACCCTGCCGCCGACCTGGCCCTGGCCGTCGCGATCGCCAGCTCACATCTCGGTGTCGCCCCGCCCCGGGGCGTCATCGCGATCGGTGAGATCGGCCTGGCCGGTGAGCTGCGCCGGGTCCGCGACCTGCCCCAGCGACTGGCCGAGGCCGCCCGACTGGGATTCAAGGTCGCCGTCGCGCCGCGCGACCGCTCGTCCGAGCGCGAACGCGGCATCCCGACGGCCCGGCTGGTGGACGGGCTGGAGGTCATCGAGGTCGACGACGTGTTCGGCGCGCTTCTGACGCTCCGTCTGACACCACCGGCCTGAGCGGCCCTAGACTGCACCTGCACGGCGCACGGGGGCGCCGACTTCATCTTCCGGAGGATCCGTGGCAGAGCGCACCGACGACCAGTTGCGCCTGCGCGCGACGCTGGCCTCGATCGCTCCGGGCACCCCGTTGCGCGACGGTCTCGAGCGGATCCTGCGCGGCCGCACGGGGGCCCTGATCGTGCTCGGCCAGGACAAGACCGTCGACTCGATCTCCACCGGCGGCTTCACCCTCGACGTGCCGTTCACCGCCACCGGCCTGCGCGAGCTGGCCAAGATGGACGGCGCGATCATCCTCGACAAGGACATCACCCGCGTCCACCGTGCGGCCGTCCACCTCATGCCCGACCACACCATTCCGTCGGAGGAGACCGGCACCCGCCACCGCACCGCAGACCGCGCGGCGAAGCAGACCGGCAACCCGGTGATCTCGGTGTCCCAGTCGATGCAGATCATCGCGGCCTACGTCGGCGACATCCGCCACGTCCTCGAGGACTCCGGAAAGATCCTGTCGCGGGCCAACCAGGCGCTGGCCACCCTCGAGCGCTACAAGATGCGCCTCGACGAGGTCTCTGCGACGCTCTCGGCCCTCGAGATCGAGGACCTCGTCACCGTGCGCGACGTGGCCGTGGTCGCCCAGCGACTGGAGATGGTCACCCGTATCGCCAGCGAGATCGAGGACTACGTCCTGGAGCTCGGCACCGATGGCCGACTGCTCTCCCTCCAGCTCGAGGAGCTCGTCACCGGGGTCGATGCCGAGCGCGAGCTCGTGGTGCGTGACTACCTTCCCTCCGGCAAGCGTCGCCAGGCCAGCCCTCAGTCGCACCTGGCGGAGCTCGAGGCCCTCTCCCCGACCGAGCTCGTGGACCCGGCAGCCGTGGCACGGGCCATCGGCCTCGGGGGCAGCGAGCACCTCGACGGTGCCGTCGCCCCGCGTGGCTACCGCCTGCTCGCCAAGGTGCCGCGCCTGCCCCCCGCGGTCGTCGACCGGCTGGTCGAGCACTTCGGAGGCCTGCAACAGCTGCTGTCGGCCGGCATCGACGACCTCCAGGCCGTCGAGGGTGTCGGCGAGCTCCGCGCGCGCAGCGTGCGAGAAGGTCTCTCCCGCCTCGCCGAGTCGAGCATCACCGAGCGCTACATCTGAGGCTCAGCCGACGGAGTTGCCCGCGCCGTCCTCGCCGGGGGTGTGTGACTCGTCGCCGTTGCGGTTCTTCTTGCCCTTGCCGCCCTGCTGCTCGGGCTCGGCGGTCTTGGTGACCACGCCCGCGGCCGGGGCGACCAGCTCGAACTGGACGTCGGTCGCTTCACCACCCAGGGCTGCGGCCTCGACGTGGTAGAAGCCCAGCTGCGCCCACTCGGTGAGGGTGGAGCAGGTCTCGTCCGAACGCTTGGCCGACCAGGTGACCACGACCGGGGCGTCGACGGCGGCGCGTACCACGATGTCCTGCTCCGGGATGGAGGCCGGACACTCGCGGCTGCTCCAGATGTGGTCGTCGCCGGAGGTGATCGTGACGGTCAGGGTCTCCGCGGACACGTGCCAGGTGCAGGCCGCGGTGGTGACGGTGCGCAGGTTCAGCGTGACCGGAATGTCCGAGCCGCCGGCAGCAGATGTGATCGCCGGCGTGACGACGATGTCGGAGTCGGTGCACGGACCGGTGGGCTCGGCCAGCACCGGCTCGACGGGCACGTCCTTCTTCTTCTTGTTCTTGCCCTTCTTGCCCGTGCCCTCGGTGGTGCCGGCCTGGGCCGTCGGGCCGGCCGCGGGCGCCTCGGGGCTCTCGCTGACCTGGGCTCCGGCCTGGGTGGCCTGCGGGTCGGACGCAGCATCCTTGCCGTCCGCCGACCCGCCGAGCACGCGCGCGAGCACGACCACCAGCAGGAGCGGCACACCGAGGACGAGCAGGCGCCGGGTCCAGTAGACCCGGGCCGGGAGCGGGCCACGGGGCGACACGGTCGGCGGCATGCCGTCAGGTTAGGCAGCGAGGGGACTCTCGCGGCGGAGGCGCACCGGCTCACCTACGATCGCCAGCGATGAGCGACCTACACGATGCCGTGCTCGACTGGTACGACGACCACGCCCGCGAGCTCCCGTGGCGCGGACCCGACGCCTCGGCGTGGTCGGTCATGGTCAGTGAGTTCATGTTGCAGCAGACCCCCGTCGCCCGGGTGCTTCCGGTGCACGCCGCCTGGCTCGAGCGCTGGCCGTCGCCGGCGGCACTCGCGGCCGAACCGACCGGCGAGGCCGTACGCATGTGGGGCAGGCTGGGCTATCCGCGGCGCGCCCTGCGCCTGCACGCGGCGGCGGGCGCGATCGTCGAGCGGTTCGGCGGGGAGGTCCCGTCCTCCTACGACGACCTCCTCGGTCTGCCCGGGGTCGGCGACTACACCGCCTCGGCGATCGCCAGCTTCGCCTTCGGACAGCGCCACGTCGTCCTCGACACCAACGTGCGACGGGTGCTGGGGCGGGCGGTCGGCGGGATGGAGTTCCCCGCTCCTGCGGTCACCCGCGCCGAACGCGACCTCGCCACCTCCCTGCTACCCGACGACGTGCCGACGGCCGCGACGTGGGCGGTCGCCACCATGGAGCTCGGCGCGCTCGTGTGCACCGCCCGCACGCCGCGCTGCGCCGACTGTCCCATCGCGGATTCCTGCGCGTGGCGCGGCGCCGGCTTCCCGGCGTACGACGGGCCGCCCCGGCGCGGGCAGGCCTGGGCCGGCACCGACCGCCAGTGCCGAGGACGGCTGATGGCCGTGCTCCGCGACTCGCCCGGCCCGGTGCACCGCTCGCGGCTCGACACGGTGTGGTCGGACGCGGACCAGCGCGAGCGCTGCCTGGTCTCACTGGTGGCCGACGGCCTCGTCGCCCAGGTCGGCCCGCAGGAGTGGGCCCTGCCCTGAACTTCCCGCCCGGAGCCGGCCCTGACATGCCACTGACCCGGCAGACGAGGTCTGCCGGGTCAGTGGGCTGGAGCGGGTGCGGAGGTCAGGCCGTGTCGTCGCGGGGGACGTCGACCGGGCCGGCGGAGTCGTCGGGACCCTCGATCGGGACACCCTCCGCGTCCACCGTCTCGAACGGCGGCATGTCCGGCACGGTCGAGTGCTTCTGACCCTTGAACGTGAAGGTGGCGGCAGGACCTTCGCCCTCGACGCCCACCAGCACGATCTGGCCCGGGCCGACCTCGCCGAAGAGCATCTTCTCGGCGAGCACGTCCTCGATCTCGCGCTGGATCGTGCGACGCAGCGGCCGCGCACCGAGCACCGGGTCGAACCCACGCTCGGCCAGCAGCGCCTTCGCGGGCTGGGTGAGCTCGAGCGACATGTCGCGGTCCTTCATGCGAAGCTCGACGCCGGCGATCATGTTGTCGACCATCGCCACGATCTGCTCCTGCGACAGCGGCGGGAAGACGACGATCTCATCGACTCGGTTGAGGAACTCGGGACGGAAGTGCTGCTTGAGCTCCTCCGAGACCTTGCTCTTCATCCGCTCGTAGGAGCCGGCCGCATCGGCGCCGACCGCGCCGAAGCCGAGGTTGACGCTCTTGGCGATGTCTCGCGAGCCGAGGTTGGTCGTCATGATGATGACGGTGTTCTTGAAGTCCACCACGCGACCCTGCGAGTCGGTCAGGCGTCCCTCCTCGAGGATCTGCAACAGGCTGTTGAAGATGTCGGGGTGGGCCTTCTCGACCTCGTCGAAGAGCACGACGGAGAACGGCTTGCGGCGCACCTTCTCGGTGAGCTGGCCGCCCTCTTCATAACCGACGTATCCGGGCGGCGAACCGAAGAGTCGCGACACGGTGTGCTTCTCGGAGAACTCGCTCATGTCGAGCTGGATGAGCGCGTCCTCGTCGCCGAAGAGGAACTCCGCGAGCGTCTTGGACAGCCACGTCTTGCCGACGCCCGAGGGGCCGGCGAAGATGAACGAGCCACCGGGACGCTTGGGGTCCTTGAGACCCGCACGCGTACGACGGATGGCGCGGCTGAGGGCCCGGACGGCCTCTTCCTGGCCGATGACGCGCTTGTGCAGCTCGTCCTCCATCTTGAGCAGTCGGGTGGACTCCTCCTCCGACAGCTTGACGATCGGGATGCCCGTCGCGACGGCGAGGACCTCGGCGATCAGCTCCTCGTCGACCTCGGCGATCTCGTCGAGGTCACCGGCACGCCACTGCTTCTCCCGCTCGGCCTTCCTGGCGGTGAGCTGCTTCTCCTCGTCGCGCAGGCGCGCGGCCGCCTCGAAGTCCTGGCCGTCGATCGCGGCCTCCTTGCGCTGGCGTACGTCGCCGATCTTCTCGTCGTACTCGCGCAGGTCCGGCGGAGCGGTCATCTTGCGGATCCGCAGTCGCGAACCGGCCTCGTCGATCAGGTCGATCGCCTTGTCCGGCAGGAACCGGTCGGAGATGTAGCGGTCGGCCAGGGTCGCCGCCGAGACGAGCGCCTCGTCGGTGATCGTGACGCGGTGGTGGGCTTCGTAGCGGTCGCGCAGGCCCTTGAGCATCTCGATCGTGTGGGCGATCGACGGCTCGGCGACCTGGATCGGCTGGAAGCGGCGCTCGAGCGCCGCGTCCTTCTCGAGGTACTTGCGGTATTCGTCCAGCGTGGTCGCGCCGATGGTCTGCAGCTCGCCGCGGGCCAGCATCGGCTTGAGGATGCTGGCGGCGTCGATGGCGCCCTCGGCCGCGCCGGCACCGACGAGGGTGTGGATCTCGTCGATGAAGAGCACGATGTCGCCGCGGGTGCGGATCTCCTTGAGCACCTTCTTCAGGCGCTCCTCGAAGTCACCGCGGTAGCGGCTGCCGGCGACCAGGGCGCCGAGGTCGAGGGTGTAGATCTGCTTGTCCTTGAGCGTCTCGGGCACGTTGCCCTTGACGATGTCCTGCGCCAGGCCCGCGACGATGGTGGTCTTGCCGACACCGGGCTCGCCGATGAGGACGGGGTTGTTCTTCGTGCGGCGCGACAGGATCTGCATGACGCGCTCGATCTCGGCCTCGCGACCGATCACGGGGTCGAGCTTGCCCTCGCGGGCGGCCTGGGTGAGGTTCTGGCCGAACTGGTCGAGCACCAGGGAGCTGGACGGCGCCTCGCCACCGGCACCGCTGGTCTGGGCGCCGGCCGTGGTCGATTCCTTGCCCTGGAAGCCGCTGAGCAGCTGGATGACCTGCTGGCGGACCCGGTTGAGGTCGGCGCCGAGCTTCTGGAGGACCTGGGCGGCCACGCCCTCGCCCTCGCGGATCAGGCCGAGCAGGATGTGCTCGGTGCCGATGTAGGAGTGACCGAGCTGCAGCGCCTCGCGCAGCGACAGCTCGAGCACCTTCTTGGCGCGCGGCGTGAACGGGATGTGACCCGAGGGTGCCTGCTGGCCCTGGCCGATGATCTCCTCGACCTGGGCGCGTACGGCCTCCAGGGAGATGTCGAGGGACTCCAGCGCCTTGGCAGCGACGCCTTCGCCCTCGTGGATCAGCCCGAGCAGGATGTGCTCGGTGCCGATGTAGTTGTGGGAGAGCATGCGGGCCTCTTCCTGGGCCAACACGACAACTCGCCGGGCTCGGTCGGTGAACCGCTCGAACATGTGCGCTCCTCTACGTCTGCGTGGACCGCGGTCCCGGCGCAGGCGGTCGGGTGCGGACACTGGGCTCAACGCCCGACCTCAGCCTACGTGTTCCCGCCCACGACACGAGTCGGTCCGCTCACAGCGAACACGCTCCGCGGCACGCCACGCCCGGTCGCGCCGGTGACGACGCGATGAGCGCAGTCAGCTGGCGACAGTGGCAGCGCGCAGCACGTCCTGCGTGGTGATCCCCCGAATCAGGAGTACGGCCGATGTAACGCCGGGTTACGTGGTGTTCGCCACCTGCTGGAGCCTGGGTGGAACAACCAGTAACCCGGCGTTACATGGGCGGGTCAGTGTGCGGCGTCGTAGGCCTGCTGGACATCGGCGGAGATGCGGCCCCGCTCGGAGACCTCCATGCCCTGCGACTTGGCCCACTCACGGACGTCCTTGGTGTTGGTGCCGGTGGACGAGGCGCCCGAGGCCTTGCGGCCGCGTCGCGCGCCGCCGGTGACCTTGCGGGCGTGACCGACGTAGCCGCTGAGCGCCTCGCGCAGCGCCGCGGCGTTGGAGTCGTTGAGGTCGATCTCGTACGTCGTGCCGTCGAGGCCGAACGTCACGGTCTCGTCGGCCTCGCTGCCGTCGAGATCGTCGACGAGAACAATGTTCACCTTTTGCGCCATGGAAAGTGCCTCACTTCGTGCGGGGGAATTCAGACAATTCACCATTGTCGGGCACCGCGAGGCGAATATCAAAAGGGCGCGGGTAAAAGTCAGGAATTGCGTTCGAAAACCAGTCGCAAACCCTGGAGCGTCAGCCACGGGGAATGCACGGTGAAACATCTGCATTCATCCATCAACAGCGGAGCGAGATGTCCGGTGGCGATGACGGTGACGTCGTCGGCATCGGCTCTCCCAGCTCGACGATCATCCGCGCGACCAGACCCTCGACCTGGGCCGCGACGCCGAAGACCATGCCGCTCTGGAGCGCCTCGACGGTGTTCTTCGCGATCACCGATCGGGGGCGGGCGAGCTCGACCTTGCGCAGCTGCGCACCGCGACGTCCGAGCGCCTCGAGGGAGATCTCGATGCCGGGAGAGATGGCGCCGCCGACGTACTGCCCGGCCGCGTTGACCACGTCGAACGTCGTCGCGGTGCCGAAGTCGACCACGATCGCCGGACCGCCGTGCAGCGTGACGGCGGCCAGGGAGTTGACGATGCGGTCGGCCCCGACCTCGCGCGGGTTGTCCATCAGGACCGGGATGCCGGTGCGGATGCCCGGCTCGACCACGATCGCGGGCACCCCGCTGAAGTGGGCCTCCAGCATCTCGCGCCACTCGTGCAGGACGGCGGGCACGGTGGCGCAGACCGCGATGCCGACGACGTCGTCGGCCCGGTCGGCGAGCAGGCCGCGGATCAGCACCGACCACTCGTCGGCGGTGCGCCGCTCGTCGGTGGCCACCCTCCAGTGGGCGGTGACGTCCTGGCCGTCGAGCAGCCCGAGGAACGTGTGGCTGTTGCCGATGTCGGCCGCGAGCAGGCTCATACGGGGCCCCCGCGGCGTTGTTCGGGGGAGCCCAGCGGCGGAGAAGAACGTCGTGGGGTGTTCTGTCGCGACCAGGTCCATGCCGATGTCGAAGACCGTCACCGAGTGGGTCAGCGCCCCGACCGAGACGAAGTCGACGCCGGTCGCCCCGATGCGCGCGGCCCGCTCGAGGGTGATCCCGCCGCTGGCCTCGAGCGGCACCCGCCCGGCCGTACGTCGTACGGCATCGGTCATCAGCTCATCGGTCATGTTGTCGAGCAGGATCCGCTCCGGCGGCCGGGGCAGCGCCAGGAGCTCATCGAGCTGCTCGAGCGTCGTCACCTCGACCTCGACCGGGAGTCCCGGGAACTGGCCGCGGATGGCGTCGAGCGCCGGCAGCACTCCCCCGGCGGCGATGACGTGGTTGTCCTTGACCATCGCCATGTCCTGGAGGCTGGTGCGGTGGTTGACGCCACCACCGCAGCGGACGGCGTACTTCTGCAGGGCCCGCAGGCCGGGCAGGGTCTTGCGGGTGTCGAGCACCCGCGTGGGCGAGCCCTCGAGCGCCTCGACCCAGCGTGCGGTGGCGGTGGCGATGCCGGAGAGGTGGCAGGCAAGGTTGAGGGCGGTGCGCTCGGCGACGAGGAGCTGCCGGGTGCGGCCGGAGACGCGCATGACCACGTCGCCCTTCTCGACCCGGGTGCCGTCGGGAAGTCGGTCGGTGACCTCCGTGCCGACCATGTAGAAGACGACGGCCGCGACAGCGAGGCCGGCGACGACGCCGGGCTCGCGGGCCGCGAACACCGCCTCGCCCAGCGCCCCCTCGGAGATCGTGGCCCAGCTCGTCGGGTCGACCCTGGACCTGTCCGGCAGGTCCTCCTCGAATGCGCGACGGATCGTGTCCCGGACGACGTCGTGGTCGAGCCCGGAGGCAGTCAGCTCGTCGAGCAGCTCGGTGGGTACGGCAGCGCTGAGGCTGGTCATGCCGGAGCTCCTTCGGTGACGGTGTCGGGGTCGGTCGAGGGGGCGTACGTCCACTCGATGGCGACCGCACCGGAGGACAGCCACGAGTCGATGTGACCCGCCTTGGAGTCGTCGCGGTCGGGGAAGTCCTCGCGCCAGTGGGAGCCGCGGGTCTCGGTCCGCAACGCGGCGGCCTCGGCGAGCGCGGTGCTGATCGTGTGCAGGTTGGTCGTCTCCCAGGCCGGCGTGCCGGGAGTGGCGTCGCCGGGCTCGAGGGAGCGGAGGAAGGCGAGCGCCTCGGCCAGGCCGTCGGCATGGCGGAGCACACCGACGCGGGTGGTCATCACGTCCTGCATGCCGCGTCGCCGGTCGCCGGAGATCAGCCCCTCGGGGCGCACGTCGGCGGCCGGCTCGGACCACTCCCGGAGCTCGCCGGGGAGCACGTCGGCGATCCGGCGGGAGAAGACGAGACCCTCCAGCAGCGAGTTGGAGGCCAGTCGGTTGGCGCCGTGGACGCCGGAGCACGCGACCTCGCCCGTGGCGTAGAGGCCCGGGACCGACGAGCGACCCCACAGGTCGGTGGCGACGCCGCCCGAGGCGTAGTGCTGGGCCGGCGCGACGGGGATCAGCTCGGTGACCGGGTCCACCCCGTGCTCGCGGCAGACCCGGAGGATGGTGGGGAAGCGCTTCTCCCAGAACTCCGCGCCGAGGTGGCGGGCGTCGAGCCACATGTGGGGCTGGCCGGTCTCGAGCATCCGTCGGGTGATCGCCTTGGCGACGACGTCGCGGGGAGCGAGGTCGGCCAGCTCGTGCTGGCCCTGCATGAAGCGCGTGCCCTCGAAGTCGACGAGGAACGCACCCTCACCGCGTACGGCCTCGGAGATCAGCGGCTGCTGGCCCTGGGAGTCGGGACCGAGCCACATCACGGTCGGGTGGAACTGCACGAACTCGAGGTCGCGCAGGATCGCCCCGGCGCGCATCGCGACGGCCATCCCGTCGCCGGTCGAGACCGACGGGTTGGTCGACTGCGAGAAGACCTGGCCCAGGCCGCCGGATGCGAGCACGACCGCGCGGCAGTGCACTGCGCCGACCCCGTCGTGCTGGCCCTCGCCGAGCACGTGGAGGGTGAGCCCGGCGACGCCGCCGTCGGCGGCCAGCAGCAGGTCGACGGCCAGCGCGTGCTGGATGACCTCGATCTCGGGGGCCCGATCGACGGCCGCGATGAGGGCGCGCTGGATCTCGGCTCCGGTGGCGTCGCCGCCGGCGTGGGCGATCCGGTCGCGGTGGTGGCCGCCCTCGCGGGTCAGCGACAGCTCGCCGTCGGGGTGGTGGTCGAACTGGGTGCCGAGGGCGATCAGCTCGCGCACGGCCTCGGGACCCTCGTTGACCAGGATCCGCACGGCCTCGACGTCGCACGCTCCCGCGCCGGCCACCAGGGTGTCGTGCTCGTGCTGGTCGGGGGTGTCGCCGGGACCGAGGGCCGCCGCGATGCCACCCTGGGCCCACTGCGTCGACCCGGCGTTGAGCACGTCCTTGGTGACGACGAGCAGGTGCAGCGACGGGTCGGCCGCGTGGATGCGCAGCGCCGCGGTGAGGCCGGCGATGCCAGACCCGACGACGACCACGTCCGCGCGGGTCGTCCAGCCGGGAGCGGGCGCGAGGAGTCGACCCGGGACCGGCCGGTGTGCGTTCATCAGGGCAGGTTAGCGATCGATGAAGTCGCCACGGGTCAGCGACTTGTCTCCGAAGGTCTCGGCCGGGTCGAATCCGGTCGCCATCACCTTGTTGTCCGCATCGACGAAGACGACGTGCGGCTTGAGCTCCCTGGCCTCCGCGGTCTCCATCTGGGCATAGCCGATCAGGATCACCACGTCGCCGGGGTGGACCAGGCGGGCAGCGGCGCCGTTGATGCCGATGACGCCTGAGCCGCGCTCGCCGGCGATCGTGTACGTCTCCAGCCGGGCGCCATTGGTGACGTCGACGATGTGCACCAGCTCGCCGGCCAGCAGGTCGGCGGCGTCGAGCAGGTCCTCGTCGACCGTGACCGACCCGACATAGTGGAGGTCGGCCTGGGTCACGGTGGCCCGGTGGATCTTGGACTTCATCATCGTGCGCAGCATCAGCTGCTCCCTTCGTTGCTGGTCGAGCCCGCGAGTGCGGTGCCCGCCTGTGGAACCGATCGTTCGAAGATGATGGGCGCATTGTCGATCAGGCGCGTGGTCCCGATCCTGGCGGCCACCAGGACCCGGCCCTCGCCGGCCTCAGGGGCCTCGCCGAGGTCGGGCGAGGTGAGGGCGAGGTAGTCGAGCTCGAGGCCCGGCTCGGCCTTCAGGACGGCCATCGCGGCCCAGCGTGCGGAAGGGACGCCGTACGACGCCCGCGCCTGCGCGGCAGCCAGCGCGCGGCTGAGTGCCACGGCGGCCAGTCGCTGCTCGGCGTCGAGATAGCGGTTGCGGCTCGACAGGGCCAGTCCGTCGGCCTCGCGCACGGTCTCCGCGCCGACGATCTCGATGCCCATGCAGAGGTCGCGGACCATCCGGCGGATGAGGGTGAGCTGCTGGTAGTCCTTCTGACCGAAGACCGCGAGGTCTGGACGGACGAGGCCGAACAGCTTGGCGACGACGGTGAGGACCCCGTCGAAGTGCCCGGGTCGGGACTCCCCGTCGAGGATGTCGGCGAGCGTCCCCGGCGCCACGGTCACCCCGTCGCGGACCGAGTCGTGGCTGAAGCCCCCGGGATACATCTCGTCCACGCTCGGTGCGAAGACGACGTCGACACCCTCGGCGGCACACATCTCGAGGTCGGCGTCGAGGGTGCGGGGATAGCGGTCGAGGTCCTCGGTCGGGGAGAACTGCATCGGGTTGACGAAGATGCTGACCACGACCGGGCCGGACGTGGCCCCGCGCGCGGTGCGCATCAGGCTGGCGTGGCCGTCGTGCAGGGCGCCCATGGTCGGCACGAAGGCGATCTTCTCCGCGTCCCTGCGGGCGCCGATGAGCAGCGCTGCGAGCTCCTCGCGGGTGTGCGCGAGGACAGGCGTGGAGCTCACCGACTGTTGTCGCTGGTCGTCGGCTGGTCGAGCGGGGTCGAGGCCCCGTCGAGCACCCGCAGCATCTTGGCCGCGCGGATGGGGAGCAGTCGGCCGTCCGTCACGGCGCGGTCGAGGGTGGCGCGCGCCATGGTGACGTACGACGGCAGCGTCTGCGGCGCGTTGGCGACCAGGTCGGCGAGGTGGGCGCGGACCGTCTCGACGTCACCACGCACGATCGGGCCGGTGAGCGCGGCGTCACCGTGCTCGAGCGCGTTGTCGAGGGCGGCGGTGAGCAGCGGGCGCAGGGTCGCCGCGGGGTCCTCGGCACCGGCGGCCGAGAGGATCTCCATCGCCTCGGCGACCAGCGTGACGAGGTGGTTGGCGCCGTGGGCCAGGCCTGCGTGGTAGAGCGTGCGGCGGTCCTCGGGCACCCACATCGGGCGACCGCCGAGGTCGGCGACGAGCGCCTCGGTGAGCTCGCGATCGGCCTCGTCGGCCGTCACACCGAAGACGCAACCGGCCAGCCGCGGCAGGTCGATCTCGGTGCCGCTGAACGTCATCGCCGGGTGCATGGCGATCACGCGGGCACCGACGGCGCGGGCGGGCTCGAGCACGGCGAGCCCGTGTCGACCACTCGTGTGCACGACGACCTGGCCGGCGTGGATCGCACCGCTCGCGCTCAGCATCGTCACGACGTTGGGCAGCATGTCGTCGGGGACGGTCAGCAGCAGCAGATCGCTGGCCCGGGCGGCGTCACTGGGCTTGGTCATCTCGACGCCGGGCAGCAGCGCCTCGATGCGGCCGCGGGAGGCGTCGGACTCACCGGCGGCAGCCACGACCTCGTGACCTGCAGCGCGCAGGGCGGCGGCGAGCACCGCACCGACGCGGCCGGCTCCGACCACACCCACGCGGAACTTGTTGGACGACATCATGTTGACCTCTTCGTTTCAGTCCCTCGCGGGTACCGATCTACTCGATCAACATCGAGCCTACGCCGGCGGATTCCGCGGTGGAACCATCTGCGGAGGTGACGCATCCCACGTGAATTCCTACCGATCGGTAACCCAGCTCCCGGTGTAGTGAGGGACGAAATGGACGCGACCAAGGGAGTTCCGGCGACCACAACGTCCCTGACTACACCGCCGGAAGTCAGGCGCGCAGGTGCAGCCGCGCGTGGTCGGGGTCGTCGACGACGAACGGCCGCGGAGCGCGCGGCAGCCAGGTGTGGGTCACGTGGTCGACCACGTGGACGCCCTCGGGGGCGACGATCTCGACGACACCCTCCGGCACCTCGCCGGCGTGAAGCGCGTTCCACACCAGCCACTCGCGGCGCTTGCGGCGGTTGCGGATCGACGTCGCGAAGGCCTCGGGGTTGGTCCAGTGGGCGAACTCGTCGCCGTCGAGCCACTTGAGCTCGACGCACAACCCCTGGGGAAGCGCGAACATCTCGATGTGGTCGGGCGTGGTGCGGATCTCCCACTCGGGCGCCTTGGCGTAGACGTAGTCCGGGCTCATCGGGAAGCCCCACTCCTCGATGTTGCGCAGCCCCAGGTCGAGGTAGGCCTTCGACTCCGACTCGATGTAGAGGCCGTGCCGCGGGAAGCGGATCACCGCCTCGGCCATCCCGACCTGCCAGGACAGGTCGGCCATCGAGACCTCGCCCTCGGTGGTGAGGACCATGTCGCCGTCCCACTTCCACGAGTAGCGGGTGCGGACGTGGGAGAAGCACCAGTTGTAGAAGTAGGCCAGGGAGTGCACCGAGCGCTCGTTGACAGCGAGGTGCTCCCCGCCGGCGCGGGCGACCGCGAAGGGGTACGTCTTCAGCGTGAACTTGTGGCCCAGCCCGTGCTCGTCGGCCACGCGCAGGGCCTCCTCGCCGGTGCCGTCGTCGGAGCCGTTGTCGACCAGCAGCACGTGGTCGCAGGCCCTCAGCAGCGGCGGCAGCACGAACCGCAGCCCGGGTGCCTCGTTCTTCACCCGGAGCACGGCAGTCGCTCCCCGCCGCAGTCCGCCGGGCTGGTTCCAGGGCCAGACGATGTCGAAGTCGGTGTGGCCCTCGATGTTGGTCAGGCCGTGACCGGCGCCGATCGGGATCGTCACTGGTCGTCCCGCGGGCGCCCCAGGGCCTTGCGCACCCCGCGCCGCAACGATGGCGGGATCGCAGCGCGTACGTCGTGGGGCAGCCGGTCCGACAGCGAGCGGTGCCCCTCCTCCGACGAACCTTCTGCCAGCGCCCGGCGGCGACCCTGGAGTCGGGCGTGCTCGGCGGTGGAACGGCTGATCGCCTCGGCCTCCTCGTAGAGGTCGACGTAGGCCTCACGCAGCTGGTCGAAGGTCGCGTGCGCGTCGGTGGTGTCCCCGCCCTGGTCGGCGAGCTTGTTGAGCTCCTCCCACGTCTGGCCGGTGAGGTCGTGCAGGCGCCCGGGCAGACCGAGGTCGTCGAGGGTGGCGGTGACGCGGCGCAGGTTGGGGTCGATGAAGCGGTGCACCTCGCGGATCTGGTCGCTGCGGGTGTGGACGATCGTCTGCAGGTCGAGCGTGTGACCCATCGCCGTGGTCGTCTTCACCCAGTCGGTGAGCAGGTCCTCGTAGCGCACGAAGACGCGCCCGCCGTCGCCCTCGGCGGGACGCGTGGCACGCTCGGTGTGGAGCAGCATGTTGACCCAGCTGGCCGCGAGGTGGGCCGAGCCGAGCTTGTTGGCGTAGTACTTCTGCTTGGAGCCGACGACCTCCGCGGGCGGCCGCAGCATGGTCGCGAAGACCGGCGTCGCGCCCGTACGGATCGCGGCCACCCGCCAGAGGCCGAGGAACCAGCTCAGCCGCGGGTCCTTGACGACCAGCTCGGGGTGCTCGGCGAAGTGCGGCTCGAGCCACTCGCTGACCCGGATCCGCGCGGGCTCGCGGCTGCAGATGCGGCCCGTGTCGAACCACGCCGTGGGCCGGGCGTCGCTGACCTGCACGAGTGCCTCCGCGAGCCACTCGTCGTGGACGTCGACGACCCACTGCGGCTCGCTGAAGCCGCGCGGGTTCGAGTCGTCCGGCGGCACCTCCGGCAACGGCACGTGCATGCCCAGCTTGGACACGATGCCGGCCAGGGTGCTCGTGCCGCTGCGGCCTGCGCCGGCGATGAAGAGGACCTTCCGCGCGACACCGTCGGGGTTGATCTCGTCGATCGCTCTGGCCTGCTCAGTCACGGCGGGCAGCCTACCGGCGACTAGGGTCCGGCCCTATGAGGCTGTTCACGAGGGCTCCCCTCCTCGGCGTGGTGATCCCCGCGTGGGGCGTGGAGGACTACCTCGACGACTGCATCCGCTCGCTGCTGGCGCAGACGCACACCCGCTGGGAGGCGGTGATCGTCGACGACGGCTCGGTCGACCGCACCGGCGAGATCGCCGACGACTGGGCGCGCCGCGATGTCCGGATCAGCGTCGTCCACACCGTCAACGGCGGCCTCGGCGCCGCCCGCAACCTCGGTGCCGGGCGGGTGCGCGGCGACTACCTCGCCTTCCTCGACTCCGACGACGTGCTTCCACCCACGGCGTACGCCGCTCTCGTGGGGGCTCTCGAGGACTCAGGGTCCGACTTCGCCACCGGCTCGATCGTGCGCTGGGAGGACGGCGTGCAGACCGAGCCGCCGTGGATGCGACGACTCCACCAGCCGTTGCGCAGGGCCCGGATCGAGCAGCGGCCCGAGCTGCTCGGTGACGTCTTCGCCTGGAACAAGCTGTGGCGACGGTCCTTCTGGGACGCAGCTGGCCTCGCGTGGCCCGAGGGCGTGCGCTACGAGGACCAGCCGACGACGACGCGGGCCTTCCTTGCCGGCACCTTCGACGTGATCGACGAGGTCGTCTACCACTGGCGGATCCGCGCGGGGTCGATCACCCAGACCCGCGCCTCGCTGGAGGACCTGCGCGACCGGTGGGAGACCAAGAGGTCGGCCCTGGCCTCGGTACGGGCCCACGGCGCCGCGGAGGTCGAGGAGGTCTTCGTCGACCGGGTGCTGGCCGGCGACCTGTGGCGCTACTTCCTGCTCGTGCCGGGTGCCAGCGAGGAGTGGTGGCGGCTGCTGCGCGGCGGGGTCCTCGAGTTCTGGGGGAAGCGCTCACTGGTCCACAGCGGGCTGCCGCCGGTCCACCGGCTGGCAGGCTGGCTGGTCGAGCAGGACCGGCGCGCGGACGTCCACGCGCTCATGGAGTGGGTCGGCACCCTCGACGGGCCGGCGCCGCGCGCGCAGGACATCGCCACCGGGGCCTGGCGGCTGTCCGTACCTCCCTCGGTGCTCGACGCGAGCACGGTGGACCCGGCAGCGCTCGCCCTCCGCGCCCACGAGGTGTGAGCAGATCGCCCGCCCGCGGTGAGCGTCAGAGGAGGCCCTCGGCGCTCAGGAACTCCTTGGCGACGTCCTCCGGCTTGGCCCGGTCGACCGAGACCTGCCCGTTGAGCTCGGTGAGCTTCTCGGTGGTCAGGGCGGCCATCAGGTCGTTGAGGATGCCCTCGACGTCACCGTTGTCGGCCAGCCACTCCGAGGAGACGGCCGGGATCAGGTTCTGGGCCGGCTGGATCTGCTTGTCGTCCTCGAGCAGGACCATGCCCTGCGACTCAAGGGTGCCGTCCGTGGTGGAGGTCAGGCCGAGCTGCGACTCGCCGTCAGCCACCGACTTGAAGACATCCGCGGAGGCGAAGCCCAGCGGCAGGAACTCGGTGACGTCGATGCCGTAGTCCTCGGTGAGGCCCTTGCCGCAGTCGGTGCGGTCGGCGCAGTCCTCGGCGGCGGCCACGACGACCGACATGCCCTCGAGGTCGGAGAGCTTGGTGACGCCCTCGCTGTCGGAGAACTCCTGGGTCACGAAGAAGGCATTGGTGTCGACCGCGGCCGACGGGTCGAGCAGGGTGATGCCCTTGGCCTCCAGCAGGTCGGCCGCGGCGGAGACCGACTCGTCAGCGTCGGGGGTGGTGAGCGGCTCGGCGTCGGGGCCGTTCTCGGTGACGTTGAGGTAGTCGACGATGCCGCCGACGTACTCCGGCACCAGCTGGATCGACTCGGGGAACTGCCCCGCGCCCATGTAGACGTCACGCGTGCCGACGAGCTGCACCGACGCGTCGTACCCCTCGGCGTCGAGCAGCTGCTCGTACATCGCGGCGACGATCTGCACCTCGCCGAAGTCCTGGCCGGAGATCTTCACCGCGCCCTTGTCACCCCCGCCGCCGGACTCCGAGCCGGTGTCGTCGCTGGCGAGGTCGTCGCCGGCGCACGCCGAGCCGAGCATCACCGTGCTGATCGCGAGCGCGCTGGCTGCCATCCGTCGTAGCTTCATCTCGTTCACCTTCTGTGTCCCGCGGCCGGGTGGCCACGCGTGTCCGGTCTGCTCACGTCGTCGTGGGCAGGGCTTCTAGCGTGTGTCGTACGTCGGTGCTGGGCACCGGGTCGAGCGCTCGTTGTGCGAGCGTCGCGAGCACCTCGAGGATCATTGCCACGGCAGCGACAACCACGGCACCGGCGATTCCCTTCCCGTAGTCGCTGTTGGCGAAGCCGTCGGTGATCAGACGTCCCAGGCCGGGCCCGGCCACGAGCGCCGCGATGGTCGCCGTGGCCCAGACCTGGACAAGGGCCAGTCGTACGCCGCCGGCGATCAGCCGCGTCGCGAGGGGCAGCTCGACCTGCCGGAACTGCTGCCAGCCGGTCATCCCCATCCCGCGCGCCGACTCCTTGACCTCGCCGGCGACCTCGCGCACCGCGACGTAGGAGTTGGTGATGATCGGCGGCAGCGCGAACAGGGTGAGGGCGATGAGGGTCGCGATGCCCGCGCGGCCGAACGGCCCGAAGGTCGCGACCCCTGGCCACTCCGCGGTGACCAGGATGGCCAGCAGCGCGAACGTGGGGATGGCCCGGCCGACGTTGGAGATGTTGATCGCGAGGAAGCCGCCGCGGCCGATGTGCCCGAGCCAGAGCGCCAGCGGCAGCCCGATCGCGACGGCGAGGACCAGCGCGGAGGCCGTCAGCAGGAGCTGCTGGACGAGGTAGTCGAGGATGCCGCCCGTGCCGGTCCAGTTGGCGGCGGTGGTGAGGTAGTCCCAGACGTCTCCGAACACTCTCATCGGTCCACCCGCGTCCGGGTCCAGGGAGTGACCAGACGCTGTACACCGACGATGGTCAGGTCGAGGAGCACCGCGATCGCCACACACAGCAGGCAGGCGGCGAGGAGCTCGGCCTTGAAGTCGGTGAGCACCCCGTGGGCGATCAGGTTGCCGAGGCCGCCGTAGGCGACCAGCGCGCCCACCGTGGTCAGCGCCACCGTCGAGACCGTCGCCACCCGCAGCCCGGCCATCATGACCGGGAGGGCCAGGGGCAGCTCGATCCTCGTCAGCTGGGACGCCGAGCCGTAGCCCAGGCCGCGGGCCGACTCGCGTACGTCGTCCGGCACCGACCGCAGGCCGTCGAGGATGCTGCGCACCAGGATGGTCAGCGCATAGAGCGCCAACCCGATGACCACCGTGGTGGCGGAGATGCCTGTGAACGGCACCAGCAGCGGGAAGAGCGCCAGCGAGGGGATGGTGTAGAGGGCGGTCGAGACGCCGGCGATCCCCGTCTCCAGGCGGGTGTTGCGCCGGGCGAGGAGGGCAAGCGGGAAGGCCACGACGACGCCCAGGACGATGGCGCTGATGGTGATGAGCAGGTGCTCCACGGTCGCGTCGACCAGCTCGGTGCGGTAGTCGCTCAGGTAGGCGGGGCACCACCAGTCGTTGACCGTCCGGCTGTAGCAGCTGGGCTCAGCCGCAGCCGCCACGAGTAGGGTCACCGCATGGACGCTACCGCCTCGGGGGTCGGCACGACCTCACCCATGACGGCGGGCTCCGCCCCCGACACGATGATCCAGCTCACGGGTGTCGGCAAGACCTATCCCGACGGCACGGTGGCAGTGCACGAGCTCGACCTCGACGTCCGTCGCGGCGAGATGGTGTGCCTGGTCGGCCCGTCCGGGTGCGGCAAGTCGACGACGCTCAAGATGATCAACCGGCTCATCGAGCCCACGACCGGTCGCATCTGGCTCGACGGCAAGGACGTCACCGACGTCGATCCCGTGGAGCTGCGCCGCGGCATCGGCTACGTCATCCAGCAGATCGGCCTCTTCCCGCACCAGCGCATCGAGCAGAACGTGATGACCGTGCCGCTGCTCTACGGCGAGTCGAAGTCGACCGCTCGCGAGCGCGCCCACGAGCTGCTCAGCACTGTCGGCCTCGATCCCGATCAGTACGCCCGTCGCTATCCGCACGAGCTGTCCGGCGGGCAGCGCCAGCGCGTCGGCGTGGCACGTGCGCTCGCCGCCGACCCGCCGGTGCTCCTGATGGACGAGCCGTTCGGCGCCGTCGACCCCGTGGTTCGCGGCCGGCTCCAGGACGAGTTCCGCCGGCTGCAGGACGAGCTCGGCAAGACCGTCGTGCTCGTCACCCACGACATCGACGAGGCGATCCGGATGGGCGATCGGGTGGCGGTCTTCGAGGCCGGCGGCCGACTCGCCCAGTACGCCACCCCCGCCGAGCTGCTCGCCCACCCGGCCGACGACCGGGTGGCCGACTTCGTGGGCTCCGGCGGCCTGCGGACGCTGAGGGTGACCCGGCTCCGCGAGGACAACCTCGAGCCGCTCGACGGCGTACGCGGCGGGCAGCTCGGCGCCGCGATCGACCTCGACTCCTCGCTGGAGGAGGCGCTCGCTGCGCTCCTGCGCGACGACAAGCCGATGATCGGGGTGAAGAAGGGCGCCCAGTTCGTCGGCGTCCTCACCCCGGCCGGGGTGCACCGGGCCCTGCGGGAGTCGCTGCGCTGAGGCGTCGGCCTCAGCCGACCGTGACGTCCTTGTGCCACGACTCGGTGACGTACTTCGTGCCCCAGCCCATCGCCGTGTAGAGGCCGTCGGCACCCGTCGGTGAGTCCGCGTCGACCTCGAGGCCGACGCGGTCGCGCCCGCGGCTGGCCGCGTCCGCGATGATCGTGCGCAGCAGTCCGGTGGCGACGCCGCGACCGCGCGCGGACTCGAGGACGCCGAGGTAGGAGACGTAGGACCCGGCAGGACCGGTGGTCGACTCGCTCACGGTGCCGACCAGCGCGCCGGCCGCTTCCGCCTGGTTGCCGTCCTCCGACACGATCTCGGCTATCCACCAGTGATCCCAGCGGTGCCCGGGGTCCTCGCGCAGGCGGTGGATGAACTCGTGGAAGGTCTCCTCCGCCGAGTTGAAGTGGTCGGTGAAGGCGCCCTCGAGGACGTCGTGGACAGCCCTCAGGTCGGCCTCGGCGGGCATCCCGTCACCCTGCCGCTCCACGAGCCGGAAGATGACGCCCTTGCGCTCCCACCGGGCCGGGTCCGCCACGAGCTCGGACTCCTCGGAGATCACCGACCGGGTCATCTGCCACCAGGTGCGCACCTTGCTGAAGCCGGCCGCAACAAGCCACTCGTGGTGACGGTCGTCGTCGGCAAAGGCCCCCGTGTCGATCTGTTGCACGTCCAGGCCGCGGGCACGGCCGACTTCGCGGGCCTGGCCCTCGGCCCAGGTGAACAGGACGTCGGAGCACCGGCGGCCCAGGTCGTCGGACAGGGTGCGGTCGACGACGTGGACGAAGAGCATCCGCCCCTCGGCGCGGTCGTGGACGCTCCCCCAGGCCTGGATGCGACCGTCGGGATCACGGACGACGAGGTTCTCGCGCATGGCGAGGCCGTGCTGCGAGATCTCGACGAGGACGTCGTCCTCACCCGACCCGGCCCAGCCACGAGCCGCGCGCTCGTGGGCACGCAGCAGCTCGGTGAGGCGGGCGACGGTGCCCGCGTCGGCTCCGTCGGGCGCGTCGGCCGTCCAGCCGGCGGGCAGCACCGGGTCTTCGGGCAGGACCTCGGCGGGGTCGCTCTCGAACCGGTTGTCCTCAGGAATCACGGAGCGAGTCTGCCGTACGACGCAGGTGCGCCCTGCAGTCAGGCGCTGCGGTGGCCGCGGCGCGCGGTGTCGGCGCGCATGGCGTCGAGCTCGGCACGCAGCACGTCGAGCTCGGCCTCGAGCTCGGCCACGAGCACGATCGCCTCGGCGGCGCGGGTCTCGGCGTCGTCGCGACCGTTCTCGGCAGCGTCGGCACGACGGGCCTCCTGGCCACGCTTGAGGGTCTGTTCGGCGGCGTTCTTCTGCGCGCTCGACAGGGCCCGCTCGAGCACGTCGATCGCGTGCTCACGGTCGGCGATCTTGCGCTTCATGTCGCTCGCGAAGACGGCGTTCTCGGCCGTACGACGCTCGGTCAGGACGCGGTACTGCTGGGCCTGGGTGGCGCGGTCCCGGGCGGCCTCGCGGCGGGCCTGCATCAGCTCGGAGTGGGTGATGCGGGTCGCGGCGGCACCAGCGAGGAGCGCGACGACCGCGGCCACGGTCACGAGGACCGAGGAGCCGGAGACGATCGCGCCGATCACGAGCAGGGCGGCGACGACGAGGAGACCGGCGGCGACCATCAGGCGAGTGCTGCGCTGACGACGACGGGCGGCCGTACGGGACACCTGTGCCTGCTGTGACTGCTGGGAAGACATGGGGCCATGCTAGGGCCGGGGGTCGGCCTCATCGGTGCGACACGCACGCTCGAGCACCAGCGAGGCCACTGTCACCACTCCTGCCCCGAGCGCCGCGACCAGCGCGCGCAGGATCCACTGGTCGGCCCGCTGCGACGGGTCGTCGAGCCAGCTCACGGCGTAGCCGACGTAGCCGGCGGCCACGAACGCGCCGCCGAGGGCGCAGGCGCGGGCCAGGACCAGGCGGTTCACCGCACGCTGCGGCTCGAGCCATTCACCGCGTACCTGCACGGTCAACCACGTCTGCCAGGCCAGGAACGCCATGATCGCGCCGACCAGCACGAGCGCCAACGACTGCGTCCACGAGACGAGCGGCGGATGGCCCGTGAGGCGCTCCACGACCAGGTGGCTGGCCCAGCCGACGACGAGCCCGGTGACGGCCGCGATCGTCAGCGCCCGCCCCGTCGTGGGCCGCAGGGAGCCGGGTCGGGGCGGGGGTGGCTCCTGCCCGGCGGGGTCGGGCTCGCTCACCCGGCCTCGAGCGTGAGGTCCTCGCGCTTGCGGACGGAGGTGGCGTCGGTGGCGTCGAGCAGGTCGGAGATCGGTCCCAGCTCGGGGAAGACGGCGTCGGGCTCCAGGTCGTGCCACGGCTGCAGCACGAAGGCCCGCTCGTGGGCGCGCGGGTGCGGCAGGCGCAGGAAGTCCTCGTTGGAGCGACGATCACCGACCACGATCAGGTCCACGTCGAGGGTCCGCGGGGCGTTCCGCACCTCGCTGCGCTCGCGCTCGAAGGCGTCCTCGATCGCGAGGGCCCGCTCCATCAGGCGCGCGGCCGGCAAGGTGGTGTCGGCCAGCACGACGGCGTTGAGGAAGGGCCCGGCGTCCTCGGGGGAGTCCACCGGGTCGGTCTCGTAGACCGGCGAGACGCCGGTGACGAAGAAGTCGGGGGTGTCGGCCAGCGCGTCGACCGCTCCCTGCAGGGCGGTGAACCGCTCGCCCAGGTTGGATCCCAGGGCCACGACCACCCGCCGGATCGGGTGCATCTCCCCGGTGAGGGAGTCGGTGTCCACGATGTTGGGGTTGGGGGACTCAGTCATGGGCGGGGCCTCGCGTTCTGGTGATCGTCAGCGCGACATCCGAGTACGTCGCGTCGATGGGTGCATCAGGTTTGTGGAGCGTGACTCGCGCCCATTCAACACGACGGTCCGTGAGACACACATCGGCGATCCGCTGCACGACCGTCTCGATCAGGTCAACCGGGTCGCGTTCGACGGCGGCCTTGACATCGAGGGCCAGACTGCCGTAGTTGACGGTGTCCTCGAGGTCGTCGGAGGCAGCCGCGGCGCGGGTGTCGAAGCCGAGGACGAGGTCGACGAGGAACACCTGGCCCTCGCGCTTCTCGAAGTCGAAGACGCCGTGGTGGGCGAAGCACTCGATGCCGGTCACGGCCAGCTCGTCGGTCGTTCGGTCGGCGCTCACGGCTGCCATCCTTCCGTGCGCCAGGACAGCCAGGACGCGGCCCCCTGCGGTCGGGTCGACATCGCGGCCACGACCCGGAGGGCGTCCGCGGTCGCCCGGACGTCGTGCACGCGCAGGACCGCCACGCCCCGCTGGGCCAGCAACGCCACCAGCGCCACGTGGGCGTGCTCCCGCTCCCCCACCGGGCGCGGCTCCCCGTCCTCGGCCAGCAGCGCCCCCAGGAAGGACTTCCGGCTCGCGCCGACCAGCAGCGGGCAGCCCAGGCCGTCGAGCACGTCCAGACAGGCGAGCAGCTCCCAGTTGTGGGCGGCCACCTTGGCGAAGCCCAGGCCGGGGTCGAGGACCAGGCGGTCGCGACCGATTCCGGCCGCCTCGCACGCGTCGCGCCGGGCGCCGAGCTCACGGCGTACGGTCTCCACGACGCCGTCGGGATAGTCGGTGAGGTCGGCCATCCGGTCGCTGTGACCACGCCAGTGCATGGCGACGTAGTGGGCGTCGGAGTCGGCGACGACCTCGAGCATCCGGGAGTCGGCCAGGCCGCCGGAGACGTCGTTGACCACCCGGGCACCGGCCTCGAGCGCGGCCGCGGCGACCTCGGAACGCATGGTGTCGACCGACACGAGCGGCACCCGCGTCGGCCAGCTCGCGAATGACCGGCACGACCCGGTCGAGCTCCTCGGCCACCAGCGGCCGCGTCGCACCCGGGCGCGTGGACTCGCCACCGATGTCGATGATGTCGGCACCCTGGGCCAGGAGGTCGAGGCCGTGGGCGACCGCGGCACCCGTCGAGGCGTGGAGCCCGCCGTCGGAGAACGAGTCCGGGGTGACGTTGACGACCCCCATGATGCGGGGAACGGCGGGGCGGGAGCCCTCGATCACCTGGTGCCCGAGAGGATCAGCGACATCGCCTCGGCGCGCGTGGCCTGGTTGGTCAGCATGGCGCCGCGTACGGCCGAGGTGATGGTGCGGGCACCTGCCTTGCGCACGCCACGCATGGTCATGCAGAGGTGCTCGGCCTCGATCACGACGATGACGCCGCGGGCCTCGAGGATCTCCATGAGGGAGTCGGCGACCTGCGTGGTCAGCCGCTCCTGCACCTGCGGGCGCTTGGCGTAGACGTCGACGAGCCGGGCCAGCTTGGACAGGCCGGTGATCTTGCCGGACTCGGCCGGGAGGTAGCCGACGTGCGCGACGCCGGTGAACGGCACCAGGTGGTGCTCGCACATCGACCACAGCTCGATGTCGCGCACGAGCACCAGCTCGTCGTGGCCGATGTCGAACGTCGTGGTCAGCACGTCGTCCGCCGTCTGGCGCAGGCCCTGGGTCAGCTCGGCATAGGCCCGGGCGACGCGCGCCGGAGTTTCGTGGAGGCCTTCACGCTCGGGATCCTCCCCCATCGCCGCGAGCAGCTCGCGCACGGCAGCCTCGGCCCGCGCATGGTCGAACTCGGGGATCTCGGCAGGATCGCGATCCGGCGCGGCGATCGGGTTGGTCACGACAGGCCCGAGGACGTCGGCGGTACCGGGGGGTCGCCGGGTCCGACGATGGGCCCCCCGTGCACGTCCCCGCCTGACGACGGCGGCGTCAGGATGGCGCCGCCGTCCCGCTCGTCGGGCACGGAGTTGGCGTGGACGCGGTCGCGGATCTCCTGGGGGATGTCGACCGGCGGGATCGTCGAGCCGATGCGCTCGGGCGACCCGGTCCACGACGGACGCTCCGGGCGTCGGCGCAGTGGCTCGAAGATCGCCGCGATCTGGGCCTTGTCGAGCGTCTCCTTGTCGAGCAACGCCAGCACCAGCGAGTCGAGGACGTCGCGGTTCTCGTCGAGGATCTCGAAGGCCTCCTGGTGGGCGTGGCCCAGCAGCTTCTTGATCTCCCCGTCGACAGCGGCGGCCGTCTCCTCGGAGTAGTTGCGCGTGTGACCCATGTCGCGACCCAGGAAGGGCTCGGAGTTGCTGTCGCCCAGCTTGACCGCGCCGAGGCGCTCGGTCATGCCGTACTGGGTGACCATCGCCCGGGCCAGGCCGGTCGCCTTCTCGATGTCGTTGCCGGCACCCGAGGTCACGTCGTGGAAGATCAGCGCCTCCGCGGCCATGCCACCGAGCATGTAGGCGAGGCTGTCGAGCATCTCCGACCGGGTCTGGGAGTACTTGTCGCGGTCGGGCAGCACCATCGTGTAGCCCAGCGCGCGACCGCGCGGCAGGATCGTCACCTTGTGCACGGGATCGGTGCCGGGGAGTGCCGCGGCGACCAGCGCGTGGCCACCCTCGTGGTAGGCGGTGATGAGCTTCTCGCGCTCGCTCATCAGGCGCGTACGACGCTGCGGACCCGCGATGACGCGATCGATCGCCTCGTCGAGGGCCTCGTTGTCGATGAGCTTGCTGTTGGTGCGGGCGGTGAGCAGTGCCGCCTCGTTGAGCACGTTGGCCAGGTCGGCACCGGTGAAGCCGGGGGTGCGACGCGCGACGCTCAGCAGGTCGATGTCGGGTGCGATCGGCTTGCCGCGCGAGTGCACCTTGAGGATCATGTGGCGGCCGTTGAGGTCGGGCGCGTCGACCTGGATCTGGCGGTCGAAGCGTCCCGGGCGCAGGAGCGCGGGGTCGAGCACGTCGGGCCGGTTGGTCGCCGCGATGAGGATGACCCCGCCGCGCACGTCGAAGCCGTCCATCTCGACGAGCAGCTGGTTGAGCGTCTGCTCGCGCTCGTCGTGACCGCCGCCCATGCCGGCGCCGCGGTGGCGACCGACGGCGTCGATCTCGTCGATGAAGACGATCGCCGGGGCGTTCTCCTTGGCCTGCTCGAAGAGGTCGCGCACGCGACTCGCGCCGACACCCACGAACATCTCGACGAAGTCGGAGCCGGAGATGGAGTAGAACGGCACACCGGCCTCGCCGGCCACGGCACGCGCGAGGAGGGTCTTGCCGGTGCCGGGCGGGCCGTAGAGGAGGACGCCCTTGGGGATCTTGGCGCCGACGGCCTGGAACTTGGCTGGCTCCTGGAGGAACTCCTTGATCTCCCCGAGCTCCTCGATCGCCTCTTCACAGCCGGCGACGTCGGCGAACGTCGTCTTCGGCATGTCCTTGGTGATCAGCTTGGCCTTGGACTTGGCGAACTGCATGACGCCGCGGCCGCCGCCCTGGGCCTGGTTCATCAAGAAGATGAAGAGCAGGATGATCAGCGCGAAGGGCAACAGGGTCGCCAGCAGCGAGCCGAGGAAGCTGGGCTGGGGGAACTCGGAGTTGGACTTCTCGATCGTGCCCTCGTCGATCTGCTCGTAGACCGCCGCGAGCAGGGTCTCCTGCTGACCGTCGATGTAGTGGGTGACGACCTCGTCGCCCTCGTCACGTACGTCCTCGTCGAGAGTGGCCGTGATCTCCTGGTCCACGCCGTTGAAGACGATCTCCTTGACCTCGCCCGCGGCGATGTACTCGGACAACCGTGAGGTCTCGATCTCGTCGGAGCCGTTGTTGGGCGCGAGGAACTGGATCGCCAGGAGCACCGCGAAGGCGGACAGGACGATCCACAGCCAGGGACCCTTGAATAAGCGCTTCACAAGCAACTTTCACCGGTTCAGGAGTTGAGGGCGCGACGCTACACGTCGCTCGGGCGGCCATTCTTTCAGGCGGGGTGAAGCGGGGGCGACCTGTCCGCCCCTGATCAGGAGTAGACGTGGGGTGCGAGAGTCCCGATGTCGCGCAGATTTCGGTAGCGCTCGCGGTAGTCCAGGCCGTAGCCGACGACGAACTCGTTGGGGATGTCCCAGCCGATGTACTTCGGCTCGACGGGCATCGCCAGCGCCTCCGGCTTGCGCAGCAGGGTGGCGATCTCGACGCTCGCCGGGTTGCGGCTGCCCAGGTTGTTGACCAGCCAGCTGAGCGTCAGGCCGGTGTCGATGATCTCGTCGACGATCAGCACGTGGCGACCCGAGATGTCGGTGTCGAGGTCCTTGAGGATCCGCACGACACCGCTCGACTTGGTGCCCGAGCCGTAGGAGCTGACGGCCATCCAGTCCATCTCCAGGTGCCGCGGCATCGCCCGCGACAGGTCGGCCATGACCATGACCGCTCCGCGTAGCACGCCGACCATCAGCAGGTCGCGTCCCTCGTAGTCCTCGGTGATCTGGTCGGCCATCTCGCCCAGTCGCTGCTGGATCTGCGCCTCGGTGAAGAGGATGTTGACGAGGTCGTTCTCCACATGGGACGAGTCCATAGGCGCAGCCTAGGGCGTCGGGCGCCGGTGGTCGCCACCATGGCGGCAGACGACACCTCGGGTCGCCATCGTCAGGGGCGCTCGAAGACCAGCACGCCGTCGCGGCGGATCGCGCGGAGCGGACCGGGCAGGTCGATCCAGCGCTGCCCGCGCCACCCGACGAGGAGCTTGTCGACCTCGAGCACGTGCGCCCGGGTGAGCTCGGCCGGCGGCGCACCCGCCTCGAGGGCGGCCCGGTGGATCACGCGTTGACGCAGCGACGGTCGCGCGGAGGCCAGCTCGGCCAGGTCCAGTCCGTCGGTCCGGCGCGCGGCCTCCAGCAGCCCGTCGGCCAGCTCGTCGAGCAGCGCAGTGTCCTCGCGCAGCTGGTCGGCGGTACGGGCCAGCGCCTCGGCGATACCCGGCCCGAGCTCGGCCTCGAGGAGGGGCAGGACGGTGCGGCGGACCCGGACCCGGGTGAAGGACGGGTCGTCGTTGTGCGGGTCGTCCCAGAAGTCAACACCCTCCACCTGGCACGCGGTGACGGTGTCATCACGCCGTACGTCGAGGAGTGGGCGCGTGAAGACTCCGAAGCCGCGCCGCATGCCGGACAGCGACCGACCCCCGGAGCCCCGGGTCAGCCCGAGCAGGACGGTCTCGGCCTGGTCGTCGAGGGTGTGCCCGAGCAGCACGGTGCGGGCACCGACGCGCTCCGCGACCTCCTCCAGCACGGCGTACCTCGCCTCGCGGGCCGCGGCCTCGGGGCCCAGGCCGGAGGCACCGTCGACCTGCACGCGCGCGGTCAGCGTCTCGTCGACGCCCATCGCGGCGAGCTGGGCGACGACCCGGTCGGCCTGCTCGGCCGACCCCGGCTGAAGGCCGTGGTCGACGGTCGCGCCGAGGATCCTCAGTCCGAGCTTGTGACCCTCGAACACCGCGGCCGCCGCGAGCGCCAGCGAGTCGGCGCCGCCGCTGCAGGCGACGACGACCACGTCGCCGGGCTCGCACGCTGCCAGGGTGGAGCGGACCGGCAACCGGACCGCGGCGATCGAGGGGTGAAGCGTCACAGCACCCGGGCGATCCACGCAGACGGGTCTTCGATCTCGGCCTTGGACGGCAGGGTCTCCGGGCCTGTCCAGATGGTGTTGAAGTCGGCCATGCCGACCTTGTCGACGACGTGGTTCACGAAGATCGCACCGTCGCGGTACTGCGCCATCTTGGCGTCGAGGCCGAGGACCTTGCGCAGCAGCTTGTCGAGGCTGCCGACGCCCTTGCGGCGCTCGTTGAACTTCGCGCGGATCTTCTCGACGGAGGGGATGACGGACGGACCGACCCCGTCCATGACCACGTCGGCGTGGCCCTCCAGCAGCGACATCACACCAGTGATCCGGTCGAGGATCGCCTTCTGCTCGGGCGTGGAGAGCACATCGAGCATGCTCCCGCCCTCACCGCGGATCGACCCGGCCGCGTGGCGGAGGTTCTCGAAGAGGGCGCGCGGCTCGATCGTGTCGACCAGCACCTGCATCTGCTCGCGGAGGTGGTCACCCATCCACGGGTTGGCCGTGAACTGCACGCGGTGGGTCTCCTCGTGGAGGCAGACCCAGAGCCGGAAGTCGCGGGGGTCGACCCCGAGCTCGCGCTCGACGTGGACGATGTTGGGCGCGACCAGCAGCAGCCGCCCGGCCGGGTCGTGGAACGGGTCGAACTGCCCGAGCACCTTGGTGCCGAGGAAGCCGAGCATCAGCCCGACCTCCGCGCCCGTGACCCGCGAGCCGAACGCCGCCGAGACGCCGGTCGGAGTGCCCTTCTTCTCGGTCACCTTGTCGAACAGCGGGCCCATCAGGACGGAGAAGCTGGAGGCGTTGGCCTGGATCCAGCCGCGCCGGTCCACGACCAGCACGGGGGCGGTGCCGTCCGGGGCATCGAGGCCGGTGAACTCCCGGACCAGAGTGGTGGAGGCGTTGGCGTGCTCGCGCAGCTCGACGACGGCAGCGCCGGCCTCCTCGAGGGAGACGTCGGGGCCCGGCCCGGCGATCCGTGAGCCCAGGGTCACCGCGAGGTCCCAGTCGACCAGAGTGTTCATGTCCCGACCCTAGCCGGGGCCGTCCAACGGGCGGGGCGACCTCGTCAACCAGCGCGCGGTGCTGCGCAGCGACAGGCGGCAAGCGAGGCGGCCAGCCGGTCGATCGCCTCCTGGGCGTCGACCTCGTCGTCCAGCGGCGCCTTGTCGGCGGCCACCACGAACACCATCGGGGCCCCGTCACGGCCGACGACCGTCCCGGCGAGCGCGTGCACCCCGCTGAGCGTCCCGGTCTTGGCGCGCACCAGTCCACGCGCCTCGGGCGGGTCGCCGGCGAAGCGATAGGTCAGCGATCCGGAGAACCCGGCCACCGGCAGCCCGCTGATCAGGCTGCGCATCCGCTCGCCGTCCGGGCCGGCCGCGTGCTGAAGCAGCCCGAGCACCAGGGAGGTGGTGATCCGGTTGCGCCGCGACAGGCCGGATCCGTCGTACAGCTCGGCAGTGGAGACGTCGATGCCGAGTACGCGGAGGCTCTCGAGGACGCCGGCGGCGCCGGCCTCGAAGGACCCCACGCCAGAGGTGGCGATGCCGACCTGGTGGCCGAGCACCTCGGCACCCTCGTTGTCACTCACCTCGAGGATCCGCTCGGCGATGTCGGCGAGCGGGGCGCTGTCGACGGCGGCCAGCTCCGCTGACCCGGGTGGTACGACGACCCGCTCGGGGTTGCCGACCACCTTCATCCCCGCCTGCGCGAGCCCGGCTGCGAACGCCTGGGCGGCGGCGAGGGAGGGGTCGGCGGACCGGTCGAACCCGTCCTGCTCGCGACCGCCGTCGACCATCAGCGCCGTGATCGGGCTGACGATGTCGTCGGGGACGTAGTCCTGGCGCCAGGCCGGGTTGTCGGTCGGACCGGTGAAGAGGCTGTCGTCGAACCTGACCCGCACCCGGCCGCGCCCGCCCAGGGCCTGCGCTGTGGTGAAGGCCAGCGAGGTGACGTCGACACGCGGCGGATAGACGGCGGCCGACTCGTCGGGCGTGGCCGGCCTGCTTGCGAGGTAAGGGTCTCCCCCGCCCACGAGGACGACCTCGCGCGGCGTCGTACCGCTGACGACCCGGGTGGTGAAGCGGTGGTCGGGGCCGAGCCGGTCGAGGGCGGCACCGACGGTGAGGAGCTTGGTGACCGAGGCCGGGAGGAAGCGGCCGTCGCCGGATGTCCAGACGTCCGGTGTCGCGCTCAGGTCGTCGACGGCCGCGACGACATGGCGGCCGAGGTCGGGATCGGCGAGGCCGGGGGCCAGGGCCGCGCCGACCCGCTCCGGGGCGATCTGCCGCGTGGTGTCGAGGGGCACCTCGTCGGGCGTCGGGACGGTCCAGTCGGGCAGGTCGAGGCCGGCCGGTGGCGCCACGGCCTCGGGCTCGGTGACCGGGTCGGCCGCCAGCCACGGGAGGTAGCGCTGGCCGAGGTCGAAGCGGTAGGCGGCCAGCCCGGAGGCGAGGAGGACGAGGACCAGGAGGGTGGGCACCCAGTGGCGTGCCCCACGTCCCCGACCTTTTGTCCCTGTCGCTTCGCGCATCGGGGTCATTGTGCGCGACACTGCCCCCAGACCTACGCGTCGGGCTCCATGCCTGACGCAGCTGTGCTGGACTGAGTCGGCCCGATGGCGTGCCGGGAGTGTGGAGGAAGACGTGCTCGAGTTCGACGTGCTGGTGGAGATCCCCAAGGGTGAGCGCAACAAGTACGAGGTCGACCACGAGAGCGGTCGCCTTCGCCTCGACCGGATGCTCTTCACCTCCACCGCCTACCCGGCCGACTACGGCTTCATCGAGAACACCCTCGGCCAGGACGGCGACCCGCTCGACGCGCTCGTCATCCTCCAGGCGCCGACCTTCCCCGGCTGCCTCATCACGTGCCGCGCGATCGGCATGTTCCGCATGACCGACGAGGCCGGCGGCGACGACAAGGTCCTGTGCGTGCCTGCGCACGACCCGCGCCTGGAGCACCTGCGCGACATCAACCACGTCTCCAAGTACGACCGGCTCGAGATCCAGCACTTCTTCGAGGTCTACAAGGACCTCGAGCCCGGCAAGTCCGTCGAGGGCGCTGACTGGGTCGGCCGCGTCGAGGCCGAGGCGGAGGTCCACGCCTCCTTCGCGCGCTTCAAGACCGAGGGCCACGGCAACGACCTCGACAACATCGCCGACGAGAGCCTCGGCGAGGACACCTGAGGCTCACCAGGGCGATGGGTGGCCGAGCGCTGGTCCGGGCCGGGGCGGCGGTTGCGTTCGTCACGACCACGACGGCGTGCGGAAGCGACTTCGTCGCGCCGACGACCCGGGACGAGTGCTACGGCGCGGGCCGTGAGCAGCGCGGCGGCAACTCCGCCGATGCGAGCTCCGTGTGGACGATGACCTACTCCGAGGACAAGCACCCCCTGGGATCGTCCGCCACGATCTATCTCTGCGTGCCGGGCGACTCCGGCGCGACGGTCGAGTCGGTGGTCGACCCCGCAGAGGGTGTGGTGGTGGAGCCGGACACGCTGGTCCTGACGGCCGGATCCGGAGAGGGCGTCCCGACGTTGCGGGTGACTGTCACCGAGGGCGGTGAGCACCGGCTGCAGGTGACGTACGACTCGGGCGGGGGTGGCGGCACCGGGTCCGTCCACATCGACGTCGACGGGGACGAGTGGTCGTTCCGGGAACGCTGACCCTCAGAGCGAGGCCAGGAAAGCCGCCACCGCGCGCGCCACCTCGAGGTGGATCTCGGCGGTGCGGACCGCGTCGGGCGTACCCATGCCGTGGTCGGCGTCTGGCACCTCCAGCACGTCGCACCCGGCGTCGGCCAGCTCGCGCGCGACCGAGGCGTCCCAGAGCTCGTCGACCAGCCCTCCGACGAGGAGCTGACGGCCGGCGTTGGCAGCGATCGCCTCGGCGACCTCCGGGTCGACGAGCAGCGGGGTGAACCAGATGGAGTCGAGCCCGCGTTCGGCGGCGTACGCCGCGGCGCGGGTGCCGAGCGACTTCCCGACGACCACCACGTGGTCGGCCGACTCCTCCACGAGCGCGGCCTCGACGTGACGGCGTACCCACTGCTCGGGATCCTCCTCGCCCCGTGACGTGCTGTCCCACCAGAGCTGCTGCACCGTGAAGTCGTGCTGGAGCAGGGCCTGGCGGGCGAAGTCGAGCAGTGGAGCCGAGGGCGGGTACGCCCGGCCCGGCGCGACCAGGGCCAGGCCTCGGCTGCGGCCTGCGGGCTCCCAGCGGGTCGGCAGGCCCCCGAACGTCATCGCGCATCACCCCCGCGGACCGCACGGAAGTAGCCCAGGGCGCCGTGGAGGGACAGGTCGACCCGGTCGCAGCCGGCCGAGCGCAGCCAGGTGCGGGCCTCACCCGAGGTGCACATGGGGCCGAGGATGCCTGCCCGGGTGCCGGCGCGGCGCAGCGGCGCGTAGCGGGCTCCGGTGTCGGTGAAGAGCGAGCTGCCGGTGATCGCGCCGCCGGGGGCGAGGACGCGCACCATCTCGCCGATCGCTCGGTGCGGGTCGGGGAAGCAGTGCAGCCCGGTGAACGAGACGACGAGGTCGAAGCTTCCGTCGCCGAAGGGCAGGTCGCCCACATCGGCCACGGTCGGGGTCACCTGGTCGGCGACACCGAGGCGGGACGCAGTGGCCCGCGCGCGGTCGAGCATGGTGGTGGAGATGTCGGCGACCACGACGTCGAGGCCCTGACCCGGACGCACCCCACGCAGCGCCACGCCCGACCCGGTCGGGACGTCGAGGACCCGCGACCCCGCGGGCAGGGTCCCGATCTCGGCCGCAGCCTCGTGCAGCAGGCCCAGGTCACTGCCCATGCCGGCGCGCCACGCCGTACGACCGACCAGCCCGGAGTCGACGAGCCAGGGGTAGACGTAGGACCACAGCGGGTCCTCGTGCCAGCCACCGAGCCCGGGGAGCCTCACCCGAGCAGCTCCGGGCTGCGCAGCATCGCGTCGGGCACGCCGAAGCCGTTGACCAGGTCGACGGCGATGGGCCGGATCTTGCGGCACAGGCCGCTGACCTCGCGGCTGATGGCCTTCGATCGCGTGCTGGAGAGACGACCGTGCTCCATGAACCAGGCCCGGTCGGCCTCGATGGTGGTGAGGGCGTAGAGGTCGCAGAGCAGGTTGAGGGCCACCCTGGTGTCGCCGTCGGGGACGGCCGCGACCTTGGCCACGAACGCCTCGAGCACCAGCCGCTCGGTGTGCGCGCGGGCCGTGGCGATGACGTGGTCCTGGACGCGCGAGAAGACCGCACCGGGGTTCATCCCGCTGTCGATGCCGCGCTTGAGCCGGCGGGCCACGCCGCCGAGCATGTGCTCCTCGCGGAACCGGAGCATCGCGAGCTGGTAGTTGGGGTCGAGCAGCCCGGCCTCCTGGTCCCACTCGTCACCGCCGGGCAGCAGGTCGCGGATGGACTGGAAGAGCTTGTGCACCGCCGTCCGCTCGACGACGGTCTCGACCGCCACCCCGGCGACGAAGCGGACCATGCCGAACTGGTCCATGTCCTCGAACTCGCTGGAGTAGTCGGTCAGCAGGCCCTTGGCCACGAGCTGCAGGAGGACGTGGTTGTCGCCCTCGAACGTCGTGAAGACGTCGGTGTCGGCCTTCAGGGCGGTGAAGCGATTTTCGCTGAGGTAGCCCGCGCCGCCGCAGGCCTCGCGGCACTCCTGGATCGCGCGGGTGGCGTGCCAGGTGCCGAGCGCCTTGGTGCCGGCCGCGCGCGCCTCCAGCATCCGCCGCGCCTGCTCGTCGGTGGTGAGACCGGAGAAGACCTCGTGCAGCTGCCCGGCGACGACCTCCTGCGCGAAGTGAAGGGCGTAGTTCTCGGCGATGAGGGGGAACAGGCGCCGCTGGTGCATGCCGTAGTCGAGGAGGAGCTCCTCCTCGTCCGTGCTGCTCGCCTCGAACTGCCGGCGGCGGTCGGCGTAGCGGGTCGCGATGGTCAACGCGACCTTGGCCGCGTTGATGCCGGCGCCGCCGACGCAGACCCGGCCCTGCACGAGGGTGCCGAGCATCGTGAAGAAGCGCCGGTTGGGGTTGTCGATCGGTGAGAGGTAGCGCCCGTCGGGGGTCACCTCGGCGAACTGGTTGAGCAGCGCGTTGCGCGGCACCCGGAGCCCGTCGAACCAGATGCGCCCGTTGTCGACACCGTCGAGGCCCATCTTGTCGCCGCAGTCCTCGATGCGTACGCCGTCCACGACCGCGCCGTCGCGGCGGATCTGGACGACGAAGGCGTGCACCCCGTGGGACTCGCCGTCGACCTCGAGCTGGGCGAAGACGGCCGCGAGCTCGGCGTGGGCGGCGGCGTTGCCGATGTAGTCCTTGCGGCTGGCGTCGTCGGGAGTCGTGATCACGAACTCCTCGGTCTCCGCGTCGTAGCGCGCGACCGTGCCGAGCGCCTGCACGTTGGACCCGTGACCGGTCTCGGTCATGGCGAAGCAGCCCATCGTCCGACCGGAGATCAGGTCGGCGAGATAGAGGTCGTGGTGCGTCCTGGTGCCGAGCTGGAGGATCGCGCCGCCGAACAGGCCGAACTGCACACCGACCTTCACGAGCACCGACAGGTCGCCGAAGGCCAAGGTCTCGAAGGCTGCCAGCGAGGCACCGATGTCCCCACCGCCGCCGTACTCCTCGGGGAAGCCCATGCCGGTCTGGCCGGTGCTCGCCATCTGTACGACGACGTCCTTGACGCGCTCGCGGAAGTCCGCGCGGCTCATCTCCTCGGCGTCCTCGAGGACCTGGGCGTGCTCGACGAGGTTGGCCCGCACCAGCTCGCGGACCTCGCGGTAGCGGCCGTCCAACAGCGCCGTCAGCTCGTCGACGTCGACCTCGGGGGTGCGGAACGCCTGCTGGTCGAGGGGCGGTGACGCCTGGTCAGTGGCCATGGCCAAACCGTACCCACGGCGCGATAGGTTCGCTGCGATGAACGCCACCCCCGACACCATGGCCTACAACTTCGCCATCGTCGGCGTGCAGAAGGGCGGCACCTCCACGCTCGCGGTGACGCTCAACCAGCACCCGCTGGTGTGCCAGCCCCCGACCAAGGAGGCGCACCACTTCGACGACGAGTCGATCGACTGGAGCTCCCCCGGACGCAACCTGGCGTACGTCGCCCCGCGGCGGGCGGCGATCCACCGGCTCGTCGGCGACGCCACCCCGACCTACCTCTACTGGCCGCACGCCCTCGAGCGGATGCAGGCGTTCAACCCCACGATGCCGCTGATCGCGGTGTTCCGCGACCCGATCGAGCGGCTCTTCTCCCACTGGGTGATGCTGCGCTCGCGCAACCTCGCGTGGCCCGACTGGCCCGACTTCCTCACCGAGTGGCCGCACACGTCGCTGCCCGACGAGGTGCCCACCGACGTACGCACGATGCGGTGGCGGCACATGACCGGCCTGGCGCGCGGGTTCTACGGCGAGCAGCTGCAGCGAGGCTTCGAGCTCTTCGGTCGTGAGCAGTGGCTGCTGCTCGAGCTGCGCGCGATGCTCGGCGACTTCGAGCCCACGGTCCACCGCACCACCGACTTCCTGGGCCTGCCCCGCTTCGATCGGGTGCCGCCGCTGAGGAACTGGCACGCCGGTGCCGAGCAGATTCCCGGTACGCCGCCCACCGCGGCCGACCTGGCCGGTGTGGCCGACCTCTACGCCGCCGACCTCGCTGTCTTCGAGCGGCTGTCCGGCATCGACACCGCGCACTGGTCGACCCGTCGCATCCTCGACGGGACGCTGGACCCCGCCGAGCTGGCGGCGAAGCTCGCCCTGCGGGTGGCGCCGGCGTGAGCGTCGTACGGCGCGGTCTCTCCGCTTGCCGCACAGCCGGCGTAGTTAGGGACGTTCCGGTCGACATTCTCGCTGGAGATCGACCGGATCGTCCCTAACTACGCAGACTTGTGGCGTCAGGGGCGGGCGAAGAAGTTCGGGGCCCGCCAGTAGTACATCGACTCCTGGCCCACGTTCCGCCCGGTGCGCGGGGCGTGGATGATCTGGCCGCCGCCGACGTAGAGAGCGACGTGGTAGATCGAGCTCGCGTTGCTCGAGGAGCCCCAGAAGACGAGGTCACCCGGCTGGAGGTCGGCCGCAGTGATGCGGGTGGACTGGGTGTACTGCGCGACCGAGTAGTGCGGCAGCGACGTGCCACCCGCGGCCCAGGCCGCTGCCGTCAGACCTGAGCAGTCCCACGAGCTCGGGCCGCTGGCGCCGTAGCGGTAAGGCTTGCCGATCTGTGCTGCGGCGAAGGCGATCGCGGCGGAAGCGTCCCCGGTGGTCGGGGTCGGCGTCGGGGTCGGAGTCGGCGTCGGAGTCGGCGTCGGAGTCGGCGTCGGGGTCGGCGTCGGGGTCGGAGTCGGCGTCGGCGTCGGCGTCGGGGGTCGGCGTCGGGGTCGGCGTCGGGGTCGGCGTCGCGGTGGGCGTGGCCGTGGGCGTCGCGGTCGGCGTGGGCGTCGGGGTCGGCGTGGGCGTCGGCGTCGGCTTCGAGGTCGGCGTCGCGGAGGGGGTCGACGAGGGTGTCGGGGTCGACTGTGCCTCGGCCTGTGCTGCTGCTTCTGCGGCTGCCTCGGCGGCTGCTTCTGCAGCCGCTTCCGCGGCCGCTTCTGCCTCTGCCTGGGCGGCCGCCTCGGCCGCGGCCTGGGCGGCGGCTGCGGCGGCCTGGGCTGCTGCCTCCTCGAGGGCGGACTGGCGCTTCTCGGCGAGGCGGACGCTGATGCCCTCCAGCTCGGCCAGCTCGGCGATCAACGCGGTCTTGGTGGCAGCGATCGCCTCGGCCTGCGCTCCGGCATCGGCCTGGGCCGCTGCTGCGGCGGCACGCGCTGCGTCGGCCTCCTCGGCCGCGGCGGTTGCCCGCTCCAGGGCGTCGGTCGCCGCCACGGCGGTGACATCGGCGATGGTCGCGGACGCGGTGTAGGCGTCGTACTGGCCATCGAGTGCCTGCGACGCGTTGCCCATGGTGATGGAGCGGTCGATGAGCGTCTCGATGCCGTCGGCCTCGACGATGGCCGAGAGTCCCTGGACCTGCGAGTTCTCCTCGTAGGACTTCACGACGGTGCTGGCGTAGAGGTCGCGCTGCGCCTCCACGTCGTCGCGGGCGGCGTCGGCCGCGGCCTGCGCATCGCGCGCCTCGGCCCGGGCCTCGGCGGCGCGCCACCGCGCGCCGTTGAAGGCCTCGGCGGCCTGGGCCGCAGTCGTTCCGGTCTCGTCGAGCGCGAGGTTGGCACGGATCAGGTCGGCCTGGACCGCGGCGACGTCCCGCCCGGCGTCTGCCGCCCGGTTCTCGGCGGCCCAGATGTCGGCCTCGGTGGGCACGGTGTCCTCGTCGGCGAACGCCGCGCCGTGCGCGCCTCCCAGCACGAGGCCGGCGACCAGGGTGGCCGCAGTCGCCCACCGCAACGTCGTACGACGTCGGGCGGAGCTCTCTGCCGGTGGCACAGCGATGGGCACGGGGTTCCCCTTGTGAGTGGCGGTGCCCGTGCGACTTCCCTTTCGCACGGGCAACTCGCAGCACGCTAGTGAACTTTCGTCCCACTGGGAACACATTCCCCAAAGTTTTCACATTTCATCGGCGTGTCGACTTGACGAACTACATAGTTGTAATTCCCGCGCAGAGTCTCCGGATATCCGGTGAGTCTCACGGTTTGCACCCGATGTGTGGGGTGCACAGCAAGAAAGTCCCCGGATATCCGGGGACTTTCACGAGGCCGCGGGCAGCCGTACGCCGGATCAGTCGGCGTCGACGGGGACCTGCGAGGTGGTCGACGTCGGATGCGACGACAACCCGTGTCTGTCGAACTTCTGCCCGCTCGCGAGCCCGCCCGCCCAGAACGCGAAGAGGGCGATGACGACGCCGGCGAAGTCGTCGGCGATGTAGTGCCAGCCGAAGTAGAGGGTCGCCACGACCGTGATCGCGAAGTTGGTCCAGAAGATGATGTGGAGGATCCGGTTGCGCAGGGTGTACTGCACCATCAGCGCCACCAGCAGGGTGATCGCGACGTGCAGCGAGGCGAACCCCGCCACCGATTGGACGGAGCCCACCGCCCCGTCGCGCAGCACGTCCTTGCGCCCGTAGGACAACGCCTCCATCAACGCGCTCGACCCGGTGGCGGGGAGGTCGGTGTAGAGGTAGGAGTACTGGAAGCCCGGGCCGAGCGTGGGCAGGGCGAAGTAGGACGCGGTGCCGAGCGCCCAGGCCAGGCACTGCGAGGTGGCGAACCAGTAGCCGAAGGTGATGTTGCTCGACCACACCAGCCACGCGGCGAGCGCCAGCGGGACCAGCGGCAGGAACCACAGGTAGATCGTGGAGAGGAAGTGCGACGAGATGCCGGTGCCGAAGATGGCGTGCAGCGCGGTGGCCGGCTCGTGCCCGAACAGGAGGGCCCGGTCGATGAGGTGCAGCTCGCGGTCGTACTTGTCCTCGCCCATGATGAAGGGCAGGAACGACTTGAGGTTCCGGTAGCTGACGTAGGTGATGTAGAAGGTCACCAGTCCGACCACGACCAGCGTGATCCGCTCGCGGTCCCAGTGCTCGCGCACCCGCTCCCTCACCAGGTCGGGCATGGCCGCCGGACGCATCCGCGAGACCCACAGGGTGCGGGGCAGGACGTCGAGCAGGAAGGCGCCGAGGATCAGCAGCGGCAGCCGCAGCCACGACGGGCCGAGGAAGCCCTCGGGGTCGACGAGTGGACGATCGAGCATCAACGACGCCGTCAGAGCCAGCGCGCCCATGAGGGCGGCGACTCCGACGAGAAGGGCATAGGCCGGACGATGCACGCGCGCCAGTCTAGGGACGCGTCAGGAATCGGCCGCGATCGGCAAGCCCGCGAGCCTGGTCACATCGACCCGCAGGCGCACCGGCTCACCCGGTGCGACGCGGCTGCCGAGGGGAGCGACGGCGTCGAGCGCGGCCGATCCCGTCGACCGCCACCACGAGGCGGACCTGCTCGGGCGTGACCCGGGCCGACTCGACCGTGGCGGGCAGCGTCCCGGCCGGATCGACGACCATCGCCGAGCGTCGTACGGCGACCGCTGCCGCACCCGGCAGACCGGCCGCGGTGAGCACCACGCGGGCGGCGTCGTCGCGCAGCACCCGCACATAACCGAGGAACAGCGCGGTCTCCTCGTCCACCGGCGCGCGCCACACCTCCTCGATCACGCCGGACTGCACCACGCGCCCGTCGCGCATCACGGCCAGTCGGTCGGCCAGCGCGAAGGCCTCCTCGTGGTCGTGGGTGACGAGCAGGGCCGTCGTCCCGGCGACGGCGGAAGATCTCGCGCAGCTCGCCGGCCAGACGCACGCGCAGGGTCGCGTCCAGGGCGGACAGCGGCTCGTCGAGAAGCAGCAGGCGCGGCTCGACGGCCAGCGCTCGTGCCAGGGCGACCCGCTGTCGCTCGCCGCCGGACAGGGTCGCCGGGCAGCCGGTCGTCATAGCCGGACAGGCCCACCAGCTCCAGCAGCTCGCGCACCCGCGCGGCCGTGCGGGACGACGGCGTACGACGCAGCTTGAGGGCGTAGGCCACGTTGCGGGCGACGGTCAGGTGGGCGAAGAGCTGGCCGTCCTGGAACATCAGGGCGAAGCCGCGGCGGTGGGTGGGCACCCGGGCCAGGTCCTGGCCCTCCGCGCGGATCGTGCCGTGGCTCAGCGGCTCGAGGCCGGCGACCGCACGCAGCAGGGTCGACTTGCCGCAGCCCGACGGGCCCAGCACGGCCAGCACCTGGCCGGCCGGGAGGTCGAGGGTGACGTCGTCGACCGCGAGCGTGTGGCCGTAGCGCACGGACACGTCTGCGCAGCTCGAGCATCGGGGGCTCCTCGGTCGTCACAGCGCTCCCAGGCTCGGCACGCGCAGCCGCTCGACGGCGAGCATCACGCACGCCGTGGTCGCGGCGAGGACGACCGAGGCGGCGAGGGCCATCCCGTAGTTCATCTCGCCGGGGTGCCCGATGAGCCGGTAGATCACGACCGGGAGCGTCGGGTTGTCGTCGCGGGCGAGGAAGGACGTCGCGCCGAACTCCCCCAGCGACACGGCGAAGGCGAAGCCGGCGGCGGCGAGCATCGGCTTCCAGACCACCGGCAGGTCGACGGTGAGCAGCGTCCGCGCGGGCGACGCCCCCAGCGACGCCGCGGCCTGGCGCTGGCGGTCGTCGATCCCGCCGAGCACCGGGGCCAGGGTCCGGACGACGAGCGGGAGCGCCACGAGTGCCTGGGCCATCGGGACCAGGAGCGGGGAGTCGCGCAGGTCGAGCGGCGGCCGGTCGAGCGTGATCAGGAACCCGAAGCCCAGGGTCACGGCACTGACCCCGAGGGGCAGCATGAAGAAGCCGTCGAGCACCGACCGCGCCCGCCGCTCGGCCACCGAGTGCGAGCGGCGGGTGACGATCGCGGCGACGAGCAGGCCCACGAGCAGCGCCATCCAGGTCGCGTCGACGGCGGTCCGCAGGCTCGTCGCCAGCGCCGCGGTCACCGGGACCAGCAGCGCCTGGTTGTCGCCCTCGGTCGTGAGTGCGCGGTAGTTGCCCAGCCCCCAGCCCTCGTCCACCTGGAAGGAGCCGGAGACCAGCGCGAGGATCGGCAGCGCCACGGCGGCGAGGACGCAGGCCGTGGCGCCCAGCACGGCCCAGTCGCTGCGCCGGACCGCGCGGGGGCGCGACACCACCCGCTGCGCGGTCGGGTCCGGCACCTGGCGCAGGCGCGCCGACAGCGCCAGCAGCCCCACGACCACGACGAGCTGCAGCACCGACAGCGCAGCCGCGGCCTGCAGGTCGAAGACCGTGGTGGTCAGCAGGTAGATCTCGGTCTCGATCGTGCCGTACCGCACCCCGCCCAGGGTCAGCACGATCCCGAAGGCGGTGGCGCAGAAGAGGAAGACGACGCTGGCCGCTCCGACGATGGCGGGCCGCAGCGCCGGGAGCGTGACCGTACGCAGCACCTGCAGCGGGGTGGCGCCCAGCGCTGCCGCCGCCTCGCCGGGGCGCGGGTCGAGCGACTCCCACGCCGAGCCGACCGCGCGGACCACGACGGCGACGTTGAAGAACACCAGGCCGCCGATGATCGCGACCGGAGTGCCGTCGAGGCCGATGGAGCCGAGCGGCCCACCCTCGCCGAGCAGCGTGCGGAAGGCCACCCCGACCACGACGGTCGGCAGCACGAACGGCACGAGCACCGCAGCACGCAGGACGCTGCGACCGGGAAGGCGCAGCCGGTGGAGCGCGTGGGCGACGGGCAGGCCCAGCAGCACGGCGACCAGCGTCGCGACGCCGGAGGACCACAGCGTGAACCACGCGATCCGGTGCACCCGCGGCCGCGCCAGGACCTCGAGGACCTCGTCGGGGGCGAACTCGCCCGTCGACCCAGAAGCCCTCGGCGATCATGCCGGCGACCGGCAGCACGAAGAGCACGCCGAGCACCAGCACCGGACCGAGGGCCAGCGCCAGGAGGGCCAGCAGGCGATGGACCTGTGGTCTCGTGACGGTGGTGCTCACCGGGAGATGACGTCCGTCCACTCGGTCAGCCACTGCTCACGGTTGGCGGCGATCTCGTCGGGAGCGACCTCGTACGGCGTCTCCGGCTGGATCGCGAACTCCGCCCAGTCCTGCGGGACGGTCGCCGTCTCGCTGACGGGGAAGACGTACATCGACTCCGGCAGCGCGCTCTGCACGGCGTCGCTGAGCATCCAGTCGATCACGGCCTCGGCGCCGGCGGGGTTGTCGGCGCCCTCGAGGACACCGGCGTACTCCACCTGGCGGAAGCAGGTGTCGAGGAGGGCGGCGGTGGTGGACCTCCCGCCGCTGACCGTGAAGGCCGGCGAGGAGTCGTAGGACACGACGATCGGGCGCGTGCCGGCCTTGGCGGTGGAGGTGAAGTCGCCGTAGTAGGCGTCCTCCCAGCCGTCGACGACCTTGGCGCCGTTGTCGAGCAGGTCGGTCCAGTACGACGGCCACTCGTCGCCGTACTCCGCGACGGTCGCGAGGAAGAACGCCATCCCGACACTGCTGGTCGAGGCGCCGGGGGTCACGAAGAGGTCCTCGTAGGCCGGGTCGGCGAGGTCGGCCAGCGTCTGGGGCGGGTCGAGCTGCTCGGCCTCGAACCACGCCGAGTCGACGTTGACGCACACGTTCGCGGTGTCGATCGGGACGAGCCGGTCGGCACCCTCGTCCAGGGCGTACGCCGCGGGCGGGGCCGTGGCCGGCTCGATCTCGGCGAAGGCGCCCTCGCCCAGCGGCCGGGAGGCGAAGGTGTTGTCGATGCCGAAGGCCGCGTCGGCGATGGGGTTGTCGGCGGTCAGGCTGAGCTTGGTGGCCAGCGTCCCGGCGTCGCCGGCGGCGCGCACGTCGAGGGTGTAGCCGCTCTCGGCCTCGAACTGGCGGATGAGCTTCTTGGGCAGTGCGAACGACTCGTGGGTCGCGAGCACCACGGTGCCACCGGTCTCGGTCTCACCGGTCGGCTCCGTGCCGCGATCGCCGTCCTGCCCGGAGGAGGCGAGGCTGCAGCCCGCCAGGGAGAGGCCGGCGAGTGCCGTGGCGGCAGCGCGGACGTAGGCGTGGTTCATCTGGACTCCCTATCGCCGGTGCTAACCGGATCAGGTTCGGAGGGTCTGCGGCTGGTCCGCACTCTCAGCACGCCTGCGCGTGCTCCCCTGTCGTTGTGGTGGCCATCGTACGCCGCATCTCCCCTAGGCTTTCGACCATGTCGATCGAGGTGGTGCGTCGTGGCCTTCGACGGCCTCGCCCCGCGGACGGCGTACGAGCTGTGGCGGCTGCGCCAGCAGGTCTTCGTGGTGGAGCAGGAGTGTCCCTACCCCGACCTCGACGGCCGCGACCTCGAGGAGACCACCCGCCACGTGGTGCTGCTCGAGGACGACGACCTGATCGGCTGCCTGCGCGTCCTCGACGACGGTGGATGGCGCGGATCGGACGGGTCGCCGTGGCGCAGGTCCGCACGCGGTCGCGGTCTGGCCGCCGTGCTGATGGACGAGGCACTGGCCGTGTGCGGGGACCGCGAGGTGCGGCTCGACGCGCAGACCGGCCTGACCGCGTTCTACGCCGGCTACGGCTTCGAGGTCACCGGTCCGGAGTTCGACGAGGACGGCGTGATGCACGTGCCGATGCGTCGACCCGCTCAGGCGTAGACCGCGATCCCGTCCGTCTCGGTGCGGGTCAGCTCGCCGCGGGCCACCAGCAGCGACAGGTGGGCGCGGGTCTCGAGGGTCGCCAACGCGGAGTTGAAGACGTCGAGCTCGGAAGGCGGCGACCGTGCCGCGTCCACGGCAGCTCGCCCGCGACGTCGTACGACGTCTGCGCGCCGCCGCGGACGGCTGCCAGGCTCAGCGCCAGCCGCTCCTCGTGGTGGGCGAGGAGCTCGTCGACGCGCGCGTGGGTGGACGGTGCGACCGGGCCGTGGGCGGAAGCAGCCGCAGGTCGGGGAGCTCGCGCACCCGGGCAAGGGAGGCCATGAAGTCGCCGAGCGGGTCGGGCGCGAGCACCGGCTCGAAGCCGATCGACGGCGTGATGGTGGGCAGCACGTGGTCGCCGGCGAAGAGCAGCTCGCCGGCGGTGTCGGCGAAGACGTAGTGCCCGCGGGTGTGGCCGGGCGTGTGCACGGCGTCGAGGGTGCGCTCGCCGACCGTCAGCTGGAGGTCCCCGTCGAACCACGCGTCGGGATAGGCCCAGAGGTCGAGGTCGGGAGTGCTGCCGCGGGTGAAGTCGGCCCAGGCCCGGGCGATGTGCGGTGCGCCGGCCTCGATGAACATGGCCAGGTGCGGGTCCTCGCCGAGGTCGGGGGAGTTGATCAGGTCGAGGGTCGCCTTGTCGCCGAGGCCCAGGCTGACGTGCGAACCGACCTCGCGGCGGATGGTCACAGCCTGCGTGTAGTGGTCGCGGTGGACGTGGGTCACGAGGAACCGGCGGATGTCCCCGACGGCGGCGCCGAGGTCGGCCAGCGACTTCTCCAGGAGCGTGCGCGACGCCTCGATCGCCCAGCCGCCGTCGATGAGGGTGAGTCCGTCCTCGGTCTCCAGGACGTAGACGTTGACGGCCTTGAGGCCGTCCATCGGCAACGGCAGCGGGATCCGGTGCACCCCCGGGGCCACGGACCAGGCGCCCGGCTCGGCCCAGTGGGTGCCGGAGTCCGGTGAGACGGCGTGGGCGGTGTCGGTCACGTCGTCAGACTAGGTCCGTCAGTCCCCGGGCAGCACGACGAGCACCGGGCCGAGGATCTCCTCGCGAGCCAGCCGTGACTCCGCGGTGAGACCGGCGACCACCGTCGGCGCGACCCACCAACCGCCGTCGCGGTCCACCGCGTGCCCTCCCGTGGCGAAGCGCCCGCCCTCGGCCTCGGCGAGCGCGAGGTAGCGCAGCACCCGGCCTCGCTGCACCGACGAGACCACCGGCCCGCAGGTCGTCGCCGGGTCGGCCGGGTCGCCGAGCCCGATGTCGGCCATCGTCCGCGCAGCGACCTCGACCATCTCGTCGTACCGGCTCCGGGGCACCACGACCGTCGCGGGGAGTCGGCAGCCCTGGCCGGCGTGGGCGCACATCGCGGCGGCTGCGGCGGCCACGACCGCGGCCAGGTCGGCATCGTCGGCGGCGCGCACCGGCGCCGTACCCCCGACGTCGAGGTCCACGCGCTTGCCGGCCGCGTTCGCGGTGACACTGACGCGCTCGCCGTTGACCGACGAACCCGGTGAAGCGGACCGCGTCCACCCCAGGGTCGGTCGTGAGCGCGATCGCGACATCGACGTCGCGGGTGGTCACGACCGTGAGCACGCCGGCGGGCAGGGCACTGGCGGCGATGCGGGCGAGCTCGAGGGCGACCAGGGAGGCGTCGGGCGCCGGCTTGAGGACGACGGCGCCTCCGCCGAGGAGCACGGGTCCGATCGCGTCCAGCGCCACCGCCAGCGGCGACGTGAACGGCGTGATGACCGCGACGACGTCCTGCCGTTCGGCAGGCACGGCAGTCAGCAGGCGAGCGACGGGCTCGTCGAGGTGGGTCGGCGTCAGACGGACCGGCAGGCCCAGCTCGGCGGTGATCAGCTCGCGCAACGTCTCGGCCTCGTCGGCCAGCGCGTCGTGCAGTCGGCGCACGGACTCGCGCCTCAGCGCGGGATCGCGCGCCCAGTCCGTGTCGTCGACGGCACGTCTGGCCGCGGCGATCGCGGCGTCGAGCTCCGCCTCCCCGCAGTCCGGCACCTCGCCGATCACCTGTCCCGTGGCGGGGTTCCGGGAGGAAAAGGTCACCCGCCGAACGCTACCGTCGAACCATGCGCGACGACCTGGGTGCCGACGTCCCCCTGCGCCGCTCCGGCCCGCCGCGTCGTCTCGCTGGTCCCCTCCCTCACCGAGGCGATCGCCACCTCGGCTCCCGACCGGCTCGTCGGCGCCACCGACTGGTGCACCCACCCCGCCGACCTCGACGTGGCCCGAGTCCGCGGCACCAAGAACCCCGACCTCGCCGCCATCCGCGCCCTCTCCCCCGACCTCGTCGTCGCCAACAAGGAGGAGAACCGCGAGCTGGACGTACGCCGGCTCCGTGACGCCGGCGTCACTGTCTGGGTCACCCGGATCGAGACCGTCACCGAGGCACTCGACTCGATCACCCGCCTCTTCGCCGAGGCCCTCGACCTGCCGGAGCCCGACTGGCTGGTGGAGTCACGCCGCCTCTGGAGCGAGCCGGCCGCGGCCCGAGCCGGCGTCGCCGTCCCCATCTGGCGCGACCCGTGGATGGTCGTCGGGGCGGAGACGTACACCCAGGACCTGCTCGCCCGGGCCGGCCTGACCAACGCTCTCGCCGACCGCGACGGGCGCTATCCGACGGTCACGGATCGGCGACATCGAGGACGCCCACCCGGACGTCGTACTGCTGCCGGACGAGCCTTATGTCTTCACCGCGGACGACGGCCCGGAGGTCTTCACCGTCCCGACGCGGCTCGTGTCCGGGCGGCTGCTGACGTGGTACGGCCCGGCGATGGTCGAGGCACACGCGGTGCTGGCTAACCTCCAGCCATGACCCGCGACCCGATCGGCGAGGCCCACCGGCAGTGGGTGGCCCACGGCTGGCTCGACGCCGCCGACGGGATGGCGATGGTGACCTCCGTCGTTCGCGCCCAGCAGCTGCTCATGGAGCGCATCGACGCCGTGCTCCGGCCCCGCGGGCTGACCTTCGCGCGCTACGAGGTCCTGCGCCTGCTGTCCTTCACGCGCGGGGCGGCGATGCCGATGTCGCGGCTGGGCTCCTTGCTGCAGGTGCACCCCACCAGCGTCACCAGCGCGGTCGACCGGCTGGTGACCCAGGGCTACGTCGAGCGCGTCCGCGGCGACCAGGACAAGCGCGTCGTACGAGCGGTGCTGACCGAGGCCGGTCGTGAGGCCGTCGAGCAGGCGACGGTGGCGCTCAACGGCGAGGTGTTCGAGACCCCCGGTCTCCCCGGCGACGACGTGCGTGAGCTGACCGACCGACTGACCGCGCTCCGGACGGGACTCGGCGACCTGCCCTGAGCCCCACCGCGCGATGCAACCGAGGTGACTCGCCAGTAGTTACTTGGATGTCCTACTATCGAGAGATGTCCGACCTTCACCGCCCCCAGCACCCGATCCGCCTCGTCACGGCGTCCGCGCTCTTCGACGGCCACGACGCCTCGATCAACATCATGCGGCGGATCTTCCAGGGCCAGGGGTGCGAGGTCATCCACCTCGGCCACAACCGCTCGGTCCAGGAAGTCGTCGACGCGGCGATCGAGGAGGACGTGCAGGGCGTCGCCGTGTCGTCCTACCAGGGCGGCCACGTGGAGTACTTCGAGTACCTCGTGGAGTCGCTGCGTGCTGCCGGCGCCGGTCACGTACGTGTCGTCGGCGGTGGTGGCGGCGTCATCGTGCCCTCCGAGATCACCCGCCTGCGGGCGTCCGGGGTCACCATCTTCTCCCCCGAGGACGGCCAGAAGATGGGCCTCGTCGGGATGATCAACTCCGTCGTCGAGCAGTGCGACTTCGACCTGTGGGCGGACCGGTCGGTCGGCGTGGAGGAGGTCCTGTCCGGTGACCGCGTCGCCATCGCCCGCGCCATCACCGGCGCCGAGATGGGCCGGCTCGACGAGACGATGCTCGGCGAGCTCCGCGCAGCGGCCGCGCGCCGGGTGGTGCCGGTCCTGGGCATCACCGGCACCGGCGGCTCGGGCAAGTCCTCCCTCACCGACGAGATCGTGCGCCGCTTCCGCGTCGACCAGCAGGACAAGCTGCGCGTCGCCGTGATCGCGGTGGACCCGACTCGTCGCAAGGGTGGCGGTGCCCTGCTCGGTGACCGCATCCGTGCCAACTCCCTCGACGGCGACCGCATCTTCTTCCGCTCCCTGGCCACCCGCGGCGCCCACGAGGTGCCGGCCCACCTCGGCGACGTGATCGACGTGGTCAAGGCAGCCGGCTTCGACCTGGTCATCGTCGAGACGCCGGGCATCGGCCAGGGCGACGCCGGCATCGTTCCCCTCGTCGACCACTCGCTCTACGTCATGACGCCCGAGTTCGGGGCCGCCTCGCAGCTGGAGAAGATCGACATGCTCGACTTCGCCGACACCGTGGCGATCAACAAGTTCGAGCGCCGCGGGGCCAAGGACGCCCTGCGCGACGTCGGTCGCCAGCTCGTGCGCAACCGCGGGGCGTTCGGCAAGCAGCCCGCCGACATGCCGGTCTTCGGCACCAGCGCCGCGACCTTCAACGACGACGGCGTGACCGCGCTCTACCAGCACCTGCGCGGCGCACTCGCCGACTCCGGCCTCGAGGTCGCCGAGGGCACGCTCCCCCATGTCTTCGTCCGCCACTCCTCCGGCATCCGCCAGGTCGTGCCCGCCGAACGCGTCCGCTACCTGTCCGAGATCACCGAGACCGTGCGCGGCTACCACGAGCTCACCGAGGAGTACGCCGACGCGGCACGGCGCGTGCAGCGCCTGGACGTCGTACGCGGCGAGCTGGCCGACGTGGGCGAGCCCACCAGTGGCGTCGACGGCCTCCTCGCGGAGGCGCGCAAGGAGCTGCCGCACGACGTCAGCGACCAGATCGAGCGCTGGCCCGCGGTCGTGGAGTCCTACTCCGGTGACGAGCAGGTCGTCGTGGTGCGCGACAAGGAGATTCACACCTTGCTGACCCGCGAGTCGCTGTCGGGCAACAAGATCCCCCGCGTCTCGCTGCCGCGCTTCGCCGACCACGGCGAGCTCGTCCGCTTCTGGCGCGGCGAGAACCTGCCCGGCTACTTCCCCTTCACCGCCGGCGTGTTCCCCTTCAAGCGCGACAACGAGGACCCCGCCCGCATGTTCGCCGGTGAGGGCGACCCGGCGCGCACCAATCGCCGCTTCAAGATCCTCTCCGCGGGCAACGACGCGACCCGCCTGTCGACCGCGTTCGACTCGGTGACGCTCTACGGCCGCGACCCCGACCCGCGCCCCGACGTCTACGGCAAGGTCGGCACGTCCGGCGTCTCCGTTGCGACGCTGGACGACATGAAGGAGCTGTTCGACGGGTTCGACCTGGTCGCCCCCACGACGTCGGTGTCACTGACCATCAACGGTCCGGCCCCGACCGTCCTGGCCTTCTTCCTCAACACCGCGATCGACCAGCAGGTCGACGCCTTCGTCGAGCGGGAGTCGCGCGAGCCGAACGACGAGGAGCGCGCCCAGCTCGCGGCGTACGCACTGGCGAACGTCCGCGGGACGGTGCAGGCCGACATCCTCAAGGAGGACCAGGGACAGAACACGGCGCTGTTCTCCACGGAGTTCTGCCTGCGGATGATGGCCGACATCCAGGAGTGGTTCATCGAGCAGCAGGTGCGCAACTTCTACTCCGTGTCGATCTCCGGCTATCACATCGCCGAGGCCGGGGCGAACCCCATCAGCCAGCTCGCGTTCACCCTCGCCAACGGCTTCACCTACGTCGAGGCCTACCTCGCCCGCGGCATGAAGATCGACGACTTCGCGCCCAACCTGAGCTTCTTCTTCTCCAACGGCATGGACCCCGAGTACACCGTCCTCGGCCGGGTCGCCCGCCGCATCTGGGCGGTGACGATGAAGGAGAAGTACGGCGCCGGCGAGCGCAGCCAGAAGCTGAAGTACCACGTGCAGACCAGCGGTCGCTCGCTGCACGCGCAGGAGATGGACTTCAACGACATCCGCACCACGCTGCAGGCGCTCATCGCGATCTACGACAACGCCAACAGCCTGCACACCAACGCCTACGACGAGGCGGTGACGACCCCGACGGAGGAGTCCGTGCGCCGGGCGCTGGCGATCCAGCTCATCATCAACCGCGAATGGGGCCTGGCGATGAACGAGAACCCGCTCCAGGGCTCCTACGTCATCGACGACCTCACCGACCTGGTCGAGGCCGCGGTGCTGCGCGAGTTCGACAGCATCAGCGAGCGCGGCGGCGTGCTCGGCGCGATGGAGACCGGCTACCAGCGCGGTCGAATCCAGGACGAGTCGATGCTCTACGAGCACCGCAAGCACGACGGCTCGCTGCCGATCATCGGTGTCAACACCTTCGTGCGCCCCGACTCCGACGTCTCGCCGCCGGAGATCGAGCTGGCCCGCGCGACCGAGACCGAGAAGAAGTCGCAGCTCGAGCGGGTGCGGGCCTTCCAGGCCACGCACACCCAGGAGTCGGAGGCCGCGCTCGCCCGGCTCAAGGAGGCGGCCGTCTCCGGCGACAACGTGTTCGCCGTGCTGATGGACGCGGCCCGGGTGTGCTCCCTCCAGCAGGTCACCGAGGCGTTCTTCGAGGTGGGTGGGCAGTACCGCCGCAACGTCTGACGGGCCGGCCAGCTACCTCCCGACCTCCGACAGGGTCAGCCCGGTGTCCGCGTCGAACAGGTGCGCCCGGTCGAGGTCGACGGCGACGGACAGGCGCTCCCCCGGACTCCCGGTGACCGTGGGCCGCGCCTTGACCTTGACCAACTCCGTGCCCACCTTGACGTCGACGACGGTGCGATCGCCCAACGGCTCGAGCCCGTAGAGCTCACCGGCGAGCGAGGCGTCACCGCGCTGCTCGACGGACAGGTCCTCGGCGCGCAGCCCGAGCAGCAGGGGACGGCCTTCCTCAGCGGTGCTCCAATGCGGCCGCGGCAGGGTCCAGCCCTGCGCCCCGACCAGGCGGTCGCCCTCGGTCCGGCAGGCCAGCAGGCTGATCCGCGGGCTCCCGACGAAGCCGGCGACCCACTGGTTGGCCGGGCGCTCGTACACCTCGGTCGGCGTGCCGACCTGCTGCACCTTCCCCTCCCTGAGCACCGCGACCTGGTCGGCCATGGAGAGCGCCTCGACCTGGTCGTTGGTGACGTAGACGAAGGTCCCCCCAAGGCTCCGGTGGATCCGGGTGAGCTCGGTGCGCATCTCGACGCGGAGCTTGAGGTCGAGGTTGGTCAGCGGCTCGTCCATGAGGAACGCACGCGGGCGCCGGACCAGCGCGCGGGCCAGCGCGACGCGCTGCTGCTCGCCGCCCGACATCTGCGCCGGCCGTCGTTGCAGCAGGCGCTCGATGTGCAGCAGGGCCGCGACCTGCTCGACCGCGGCGGAGATCTCGCCGGAGGACGCGCGACGGGCGCGCAGCGGCGAGGCGATGTTCTCGTAGGCCGTGCGACGGGGATAGAGGGCGTAGCTCTGGAAGACCATGGCCAGGTCACGTGCGGCCGGGGTGTCCTGGGTCGCGTCCCGACCGTCGAGGTGCACCGTCCCCTCATCGAGCTTCTCCAGTCCGGCGAGCGCCCGCAGGGTGGTGGTCTTGCCCGCCCCCGAGGGCCCGAGGACGACGAAGAACGAGCCGTCCGGCACCTCCAGGTCGACCCCGTCGAGGGCCTGCACCTCACCGAAGGACTTGCGCAGCCCGCGCGCTGACACGGTTCCCATCAGGCCACCAGCTCTTCCGTGCTCAGGTCATAGACGGGCGGGGTTCCGCCCGCGTGCCGCAGGCCGACCGGTGCGTCCGCCGCGAAGCGGACCGTCGGTGGCATCCGCACGCGTACGTCGCGCTCCCCGCCGTTGTCGACCACGTAGATGATCTCGTCACCCAGCGCCTCCGCCGAGACCACGCGGGCCGGGACCGACCGATCGGCGCCCGGAGCGGTGATCTCCAACGCCTCCGGTCGGACGCCGGCGACCAGGGAGCGGTCGCGTGGCAGGCCCGGCGGAGGGGTCAGGACGAGGCCGCCGGGACCGCGCAGCGAGCCGTCGGCAACCTCGACGTCGATCAGGTTCATCGGCGGCGAGCCGATGAACGCGGCACAGAAGAGGCTGGCCGGGCGGTCGTAGACCTCCAGCGGCGTACCGATCTGCTCCACGCGACCCTTGTTGAGGATGGCGATCCGGTGACCGAGCGACATCGCCTCGACCTGGTCGTGGGTGACGTAGACCATCGTGGTGCCGAGCTGGGCCTGCAGGTGCTTGATCTCCGTACGCATGTCGGCCCGCAGCTCCGCGTCCAGGTTGGTGAGGGGCTCGTCCATGAGGAAGGCCTGCGGCCGCCGGACGAGCGCGCGGGCCAACGCGACGCGCTGCTGCTCCCCACCGGAAAGCCGCTGCGGCCGCCGGTCCATGAGCGGGTCGAGCCGCATCATCCGGGCGGCCTCGGCGACCCGCTCGCGCACCTCCGGCTCGGGCACGCCCTCGGCCCGGAGCGGGAAGGCGAGGTTGTCCCGGGTCTTCAGGTGGGGGTAGAGGGCGTAGAACTGGAACACCATGGCGATGTCGCGCTCCGCCGGCTGCAGGTCGTTGACCAGCGTGCTGCCGATGCGGATGTCGCCCGACGTCTGCCGCTCGAGTCCGGCCATGGCCCGCAGGGTCGTGGTCTTGCCGCAGCCCGAGGGACCGAGCATGACGAACAGCTCGCCGTCCAGGATGGACAGGTCCACGTGCTCCACCGCGACGGTCCCGTCGGGATAGCGCTTGTGAAGGGAGGTCACTTCGATGCCAGCCATCAGCGACGCACCGCCCCGAGGGTCACGCCGGCGACGAGGTGCTTGCGCACCAGGTAGGCGAACACGAGCACGGGTAGCGCGAACACGACTGCGGATGCGGCCACCAGGCCCCAGTCCACCGTGGTGCCGCCGATGAGGCCGGCGATGGCGGGTGGCGCCGTGCGGACCTCCTGGCTGGACGTGAGGAAGATGGCGAACACGAACTCGTTCCAGGAGAAGATGAGGGCGAAGACCGCTGTTGCGGCGATGCCGGGCACGAGCAGGGGAAGCGTGAAGCGCCGGAACGCCTGGAGCCGGGTGTAGCCGTCAAGCATCGCGGCGTCCTCGTACTCCGACGGCACCTCGTCGACGAACCCCTTCATCATCCAGATGGTGAAGGGGACGTTGAAGGCGGCGTAGATGAGGACCAGGCCGAGCCTGGTGTTGATGAGCTCGAGCTCGCGGTACATCAGGAAGATCGGGATCACGACCACCACGGGCGGCATGAAGCGGGTGGACAGGATGAAGAACAGCTGGTCCTTCTCGGCCTTCAGGGTGAAGCGCGAGTAGGCCCACGCCGCCGGGACCCCGAGCAGGGTGGCCAGGATGGTCGAGGCGCTGGCCACGATGACGGAGTTGAGCAAGGAGACGGACAGGTCCGAACGACCGCCATCCGGGCCGACGAAGACGTCCTTGTAGTGGTCCATCGTGATGTCGAACCCGAAGAACTGGGCCGGGACGGCGTAGACGTCCCGGTTCTCCTTGATGGAGGTCTCCAGCATCCACAACACCGGGAAGAGCATGGCCACCGCGAGCAGGGTGAGCAGGGTGACCTCGACCACGGCGCGCAGCATTCCGCCACGGCGCCGTGCGGGCGGGGAGTCGTCATGCACCGGGCCGGCGGGCACGGCCTCGTCGATGGTGATGGCCATCAGCCCTCCTTGAGCTTGTTGAGGTAGCGCAGGTAGATCTGCGCCAGGACGATGACGACGAGGACCATGAGGATCCCGTAGGCCGAGGCGAGCCCGGTGTTGAAGCCGAGGAACGCGACCTTGTAGACGTGGAACGACAACGTCTCGGTCGAGACCCCCGGTCCGCCGTTGGTGAGGATGTAGACGAGGTCGAACAACCGGAAGGCCTCGATGGCCCGGAACATCACGGCGATCAGCAGCAGGGGCCACACCATCGGCAACGTGATGTGGCGGAAGCGGAACCATTCCGATGCCCGGTCGATGGAGGCAGCCTCGTAGAGGTACTTGGGGACCGCGGTCAGACCGGCGAGGGCGATGAGCATGATGAAGGGCGTCCACTGCCAGGTGTCCACCACGATCAGCGAGAGCATCGCCGTCCGCTGTTGGGTGAGCCACTCCACCTGTCCGAACCCGAGCGAGCCCAACATGCTGTTGATCACGCCGAACTGCGTGTCGAGCATGAAGCGCCAGAACAGCCCGACCACGACGGGTGACAGCATCATCGGCACCAGGAACAGGGTGGTCAGCAACCCGCGTCCGTGCGTCCGCCGCGAGATCAGGTAGGCGATGCCGAAGCCGAGCACGGTCTGCAAGGTCACCGCACCGACCACGTACACCAGGGTCGTCAGGGCCCGCTGGTGGACCTCGGAGGAGGTCAGGACGTCGATGTAGTTCTGGAAGCCGACGAACTCGGCGGGCACGTTGCGAGTGGCCGAGTAGTCGGTGAAGGACAAGAACAGCGACCACAGCAGCGGGAAGACCGACATCGTCAGCAGCAGGAGCATGGCCGGGGAGATGAAGGCCACCGCGAGCCCGCGGTCGCTCAGGCGAGGGGACCGCCCCGGCACAGGAGGCGCCACTGGCGCCTCCTGCACCGGGTGGCCGGTCGTCGTAGTCATGGGGTCAGATCACAGCCCGCCGCCACCGGAGTCCAACACGCCCTGCTGCTGCTCGGCGATGTCGTTGAGCGCGTCCTCAGGATCCTTGGCGCCGTTGAGGGCCGCGTTCACGTTGGTGTTCTCGATGTCGATGAGCTGGGCGTACTCGGGCACGTTCCACATGTCCCGCATCCGCGAGACCGAGTCGGCGTACACCTGGTTGAACGGTCCGGCCTCGAGGAACTCGGGGGACTCCAGGGCGTCCGTACGGGCGGGGACACCGCCGGCGGCGGCCCACTTCTTCTGGATGTCCTCCTGCTCGAACCACTTCATGAAGTTCAGCGCCTCGGCCTGACGCTCCGACGGTGCGTAGGCAGAGATGTGCATCCCCATGCCGCCGAGGGGCACGACGTCGGCGTCCTGCGTGGGCAGGGTGGCGAAGCCGAGCTTGTCGAGGATCTCGTCCTCGCTCTTGCCGAGCGTCGACTGTGCCGGGTCGAGCAGACCGCCGGCGGCGGCGATCCACTGGAACGCGATGCACGCCTTGCCCTGGGCGACCGCTGCGTTGACCTCGTCGATGAACCAGTTGCCCGAGCCCTTGGCGGTGAGCGGCTTCATCTCGTTGACCAGGACGTCCATCGCCTTCTGTCCGGCCTCGTCGTTGATGACGCCCTCGATCTGCCCCTCGGCAGAGTCCCAGAGGTTGCCGCCGTAGACGCCGTTCACCGTGTTGTAGGTGACGGCAGCGGCGTCCGAGCCGTTGGACTGGTGGAAGGCCAGCCCGCTGACGCCGGGGTTGTCCTCCTGGCACTGCTGGGCGACGGAGATCATCTCGTCCCAGGTCTCGGGGGGCTCCTCGCCGATCAGGTCCTTGCGGTAGATCATCGTCCAGGTGTCTCCGAGCAGCGGCAGGCCGTAGAGGCTGGCGTCCTCGTCACGCTGTCCCGTCTCGGCCTGGGGGTACTGGCCGTAGGCCGCCAGGAGGTAGGGGTCGTAGGCATCGACATCGATGTTCTCGTCGACGAAGTCGGTGATGTCGAGGATGTTGCCGTTCGTCACCGCCTCGCCGATGTGCTGGGAGTCCAGGATCGGGATGTCGAAGTCGGTCTGCTCCGCGGCGAACTGGGTGAACATCGCGTCGTGCCAGTTGGCGTTCGGCACGGTGTTCACCTCGATGGTCACGTTGGGCCGCTCCTTGGTGTACTCCGCGTTGGCAAAGTCCTCCAGCGCCTGGGCGGGCGGCCACTCGAACCAGATGAAGCTGAGCGTCAACGGGTCCTCGGACAGCCGGGGATGGTCGCCGGCGCCTTGCCGCCGCTGGCTTCACCGCCGCCACCGTCGTCGTCGCCGTCCCCGCCGCCGCAGGCAGCCAGGGCTGTGGCCACCAGGATGGCCGCCGTTGCCAGCCGTACCTGCCGGCCGGGAAGGGACCACCGTTCGGAGCCGCTGTGCGTACCGCATCATTTTCCTGCTTCCTGCATCGGGGATGTTGACGGGTGTTTCAGGGTGGTTGCCGAGCCAGTTGTGGGGATCACCAGGAGGTCGCGACGTACTTCTCCTCGAGGAACTCGAGGATGCCTTCCGAGCTGCCCTCGCGGCCCAGCCCGCTCTGCTTGGTGCCGCCGAAGGGGGCGGCCGGGTCGCTGAGCACCCCGCGGTTGACGGCGACCATGCCGACGTCGAGCCGCAGCGCGGTGCGCATCGCGTCCTGCTCCGGACCGAACACGTAGGCGACCAGGCCGAACTCGGTGTCGTTCGCCATCCGCACGGCGTCCTCGACGTCGTCGAAGCGAGACGACCGCCGTGACCGGTCCGAAGATCTCGGTGCGCGTGATGCTGTCGCCGTGCGTCACGCCGGTGAGCAGCGTCGGCTCGATGAAGGCCCCCCCGGCGATCGCACGTCCTCCGGTGACCAGGGTCGCGCCCTCGGCGACGGCGGTGCCGACGAGGTCCGCGACCTTGTCGCGCTCCGCCACCGAGACGAGCGCGCCGAGGGTGTTCTGCCGGTCGAGCCCGGCACCGGTGCGCACCCGATCGAGTTCGGCCGTCATCCGCGAGACGAACTCGTCGTGCACGCCGGCGTGCACGTAGAAGCGGTTGGCCGCGGTGCAGGCCGAGCCGCCGTTGCGCATCTTCGCGGCGAGCGCGCCGGGGATGGTCGGTCGAGATCTGCGCCGGGCAGCACGATGAACGGCGCGTTGCCACCAGCTCCATCGAGGTGCTCACGACGGTGTCGGCACAGGCGTGCAGCAGCTCGCGACCCACCTCGGTCGAGCCGGTGAACGACAGCTTCCGCACGGCCGGGTGGCTGAGTCATGCGCGCGACGATTCGGCCCGGTCGGCACGGTCGTCACGAGGTTGACCACACCGTCCGGCACACCGGCCCGCCGCAGCACGTCGACGACGTAGGCGCGGTCAGCGGCGTCTCGCGCGCGGGCTTGAGGATGGTCGTGCACCCGGCGGCCAGCGCCGGCGCGAGCTTGCGGGTCGCCATGGCCGCGGGGAAGTTCCACGGGGTGATCAGCAGCGCGACGCCGATCGGCTGCCGCGTGACGACGATGCGCTTGTCGCCGGCCGGCGCGAGCCGGAAGTCGCCGGCACGCGCACCGCCTCTTCGGCGAACCAGCGGAAGAACTCCGTCGCGTAGCCGGCCTCGGCGATCGCATCGGCCAGCGCCTTGCCGTTCTCGAGGCCGACGAGCAGGGCCAGCTCCTCCGCTCCGCGCGTGCATGAGCTCGAAGGCACGCATCAGGACGTCGGCCCGGAAGCGGGGAGACGTCGCCGCCCACTCGGCCGAAGCTGCGGCTGCCGCGTCCACGGCCGCCTCGGCGTCTCGCGGGTCGGCGTCCGCGACCGACGCGAGCACGGCGCCCGTCGCCGGGTCGCAGACCTCGAGCCGTCGCCCGCTCGCTGCGGGTGCCAGTCGCCAGCCACCAGCAAAACCGGTGGGCACCTCGATCGCGTCGACGACCGGGCGGAGGGCCGCGTCCATGACGGTCATCGGGCATCCGCCGTCGCGATGAGGCTCGGTGCGGACGACTCGGTACGAGCCTGCCGCAGGGCCGCCCGGTCGCCGGCGTGGTGGCGCGGACGATGCGCTCCAGGGCGTCGACGTCCAGGGGTCTCGGGTTGTTGGCGACCAGCCGTTCGGCTCCCATCGCCTGCTCGGCGGTCCAGCGCAGCTTGTCGTGCGGCAGCCCGAGCTCGGCGAGGGTGGCGGGGGTCGCGACCGACGCCAGCAGCGCGGCGACCCGATCGATCGCCTGGTCGGCCAGGTCCTCGAGCGACGCGTCCCGGGATGCGCCCATCGCCAGCGCGATGGCCGCAAGCTCCGGGACCCGCGCGGGCCGGTTGAACTCCATGACGTAGGGCAGGAGGGCCCCGACCCCGATCCCGTGCGGGGTGTGGGTGACGGCGCCGACGGGATACTGGATTGCGTGGGCCGCGGCCGTGCCGGCGGTGCCGAGGGCGAACCCGCCCGCCGTGGCGCCGAGCATGATCGCCTCGCGGGCCTGCATGTCGTCCGGGGACGACCAGGCGCGCTGCAGGCTCCCGGCGATCAGCCGGACCCCCAGGAGGGCGTAGGTGTCGGTCAGCTCGTTCTTGCCCACGAAGACGCGCTCCGTGGCCAGCGCGGCCGTCACCGGACGACGTACCGCGGTGAACGCCTCGATCACGTGCGAGAGGGCGTCGGCCCCCGCGCTCGCCGTGAGCGCGGGCGGGCAACCGAGCGTGAGCTCGGGATCGCAGATGGCCGTGTGGGGGATGAGGTAGGGGCTGGAGATGCCCACCTTGCTGACCCGCTCGGGATCGGTGAGGACGGCCACCGGCGTCACCTCCGAGCCGGTTCCTGCCGTGGTGGGCAGCGCGACGACCGGGACGACCGGCCCTGGCACGCGGAGCTCGCCGTAGTAGTCGGACGGCTGCCGCCGTGGGCGAGCACCACCGCCACCGCCTTCGCGAGGTCGAGGCAGTCGCCTCCGCCGATGCCCACCACGACGTCCGGGTCGACGCGGGCCGCGACCCCGGCGCACTCAGCCACCTGGTGCACGGGGACGTCGGGCAGCACCTCGGTGAACGCCGTCACCTGAACACCCGCGTCCTCGAGCAGCCGGACCAGGTCGGCGAACTCGCGCGTGGCGCCGAAGCGGGCGTCGGTGCAGACGAGGGCCCGGGACCCGAGGGCCGCGGTGACCGTCCCCAGGGCGCGCCGCTGGCCGGCTCCGAACAGGACCTGTTGCGGTCCGCGCAGGACGCCAAGCATGCTCATGGGCTCCGGGGTAGATGGTGGACAGGAAGTGGCGGGTGCGAAACGAACTACAAGTACCCATTTCCTATACGATCCGATTAGTGGGAGCATGGGCAGCGGGGCATCCGCTGTCAACAGGTGCTCGATGATTCGAGAAAGGGACCCCCATACGTGGACGGCGAAGTGACGATCGATCGGCACCACGGCCCGAGGTCCGCTGACGACCGGCCGCCGGGCTCGCGGCACAGCGGGCGACTGGCCGACGAGGTGTACGACACGCTCCTCGGGCAGCTGATGTCGTTGCGCATCGTCCCGGACTCCCGGGTCACGATCGATGCCCTGGCGAGAGAGTCTGGGGTCTCGCAGACACCGATCCGCGACGCCCTCAACCGCATGGAGGCCGACGGTCTCGTCGTCCGCGCGCCGAACGCCGGCTACCGGATCCCGCCGCAGATCACCCGTGAGAGGTTCGAGGACATGGTCGAGGTGCGCCTGCTCCTCGAGCCTGCCGCGGCACGCCGGGCCGCGGAGCGCGCCTCCGCGGAGCAGGTCGCCGGGATGCGCCGGATGCTGGAGGAGATGGCGGAAGCCGCGTAGGGCGACGGGCACCTGGCCTACGGCTCCTTCGGCCTGCGCGATGCCGCCTTCCACGACCTCGTCGCCGCGAGCGCGGGCAACCCGCTCGTACGGGAGGCGCTGGCCAGGCTGCACACGCACGTCCACCTGTTCCGGCTCGTCTTCGACACCCAGGTCACCTACCTCGCCATGGGCGAGCACGACGAGGTGCTCGCCGGGGTTGCCGCCCGCGACCCGGACGCCGCCGCCTATGCCATGCGCCAGCACATCCTGCTGTCCCGCGACCGGTTCCGCCGGCTGTTCGACGCGGCCGACTCGTCGGAAGGCTCGGGCGGAGGGGCTTGACGCGTGACCCCGGTCACGTCATCCTTGCCCGATCACCATCACATCCGATCGGATCGGATCCGATCAGGTCCGACTATCCGCTGCAAGTGCGAGGAGAATCCAGGTGCCCAGAGCGCTGCTCCTGACCGGCGACGCCGCCGAGGAGCTCGACACCATGTACCCCTACTACCGCGTGCAGGAGGGCGGCTGGGACGTCGACGTCTCGTCACGGACGATGCGTGACGTCCAGCTGGTCATCCACGAGTTCGACCCCAACTCGGATGCCTACGTGGAGAAGAACGGCCGCAAGCTGCCGGTCGACGTGCCGTGGGCCGACGTCGACGTCGAGCTCTACGACGCGCTGATCATCCCCGGCGGCCGCGCCCCCGAGTGGATCCGGGTCGACGCCGACGTCCGACGGATCACCGAGCACTTCTTCGCTCGCGACCTCCCCATCGCGCTGGTGTGCCACGGCGCGCAGGTGCCGGCGGTCTACGGACTGCTGAAGGGCCGGAAGACGGCGTGCTTCCCGCCGATCACGGGCGACATGGAGAACGCAGGAGCAACCGTCATCGACGCGCCCGACGTGGTCGACGGCAACCTCGTCTCCTGCCGGGGTTGGCCCGACATGCCGCAGTTCGGCCGGGCGATGATGGAGCTTCTCGAAGTCCGTCGAGTCCGCACTGGTATGAGCATCCCCATCGTGGGCCGGTGACGGCAGGGCAGACGGTCGTCGGCGGCTCCCCCGTCCAGGTCGTCGAGGGTGGCCACGGCCCCCCGGTGCTGCTCCTGCACGGCTCCGGACCCGGCACGACCGGGTCCGGAGCGTGGGCGGCCACGATCCGGGCGCTCGACGCGTCCTGGCACTTCGTGGTACCCGACCAGTCGGGATTCGGCAGCACCCCGCTCCCGGCTGGAGCCAGAGGCTGGCTGCAGCAGTGGACCGAGCAGGCCGCGGGGCTGATGGATGCCCTGGGCGTCGAGTCCTACGCGGTGGTGGGCCACTCCATGGGCGGCGCCGTGGCGCTGGCCCTGGCAGCGGCGCGCCCCCGGCAGGTGACCCGCGTGGTCGCGGTCTCGACGATGGGCGCTCCCGGGGCGCCGCTGTCGGCCGAGCTCGACGCCCTGTGGGCCGCGCCACCCGGGCCGGTCGGGGCGCAGGACACGCTGAGCGGCTCGTCCTCGACCAGGCACTCGTCACGGACGCGGCGGTCCAGGCACGGGCCGCGGCGATGGAGGCAGGGGCGGCAGCGTTCACCTTGTTGTTCCCACCGCCACGTGCCCGGTGGGCCGAGGACCTCACCCTGTCTGCGCAGACGCTGGCAGCGGTCCGTGCCCCCGTGCTGCTCGTCCACGGCGCCCAGGAC
>CAVQJS010000010.1:0-184538 GCA_963712875.1 uncultured Actinomycetota bacterium
CGACGTCGTCGGTGGTCAAGCGGCGGGGCCGCGGATGTAGTCGACGGCCCAGCTCCGGCACGTGGTCAGGCGACCGCCCTTGCGGGCCGGGGCAATCGGCCCACGCCCGCGCTGGGGGCACCATCGTTCGGCAGCCGAATGCGTTAGAGCAACTGCACCGCGCACCGAATGCCTGGTGCGCTTGCAACGCGCGCGTCCGTGGTGAGCAACGACGTCGCGTCGGTCATCTCGGCCAACGCGACGTACGTGGCGTCGTAGGCGCTGAGGTTGTGACGCAGCGCCCACATACGTGGCCTGAGCCAGTCGGCGGGATAGCGGACGATCGCAAGTTGGGCGAAACCTGCCATGGCTGACGCGGCCTGTGCGCCTGTGAGGGCGCCGCGCAGCACGAGCCCTCGCAGGACGTGGGTGACTTCACTGTCGAGCAGATGGGGGGCAGCGAGGTCTTCGGCCCCGAGCCGATCGGGATCGAGGCCGCCCGCGACGAGCTCGACGATCACTCCGGCGTCGATGATCTTCAAATCGCTGCGTCCGTCGTGCAGCTCAGACAGGATCAGGTCACGGTCGACGCGAGCGCCGACCTGCTCCTGCGTCCGCCGCACGACCGCGGCGTTGTCGCGCACCCTCTGTGATCGCCGCGCCAGGTGTTCGAGCTCACGTCGGACGTATCTCGTCAACGACAAGCCTTCCCGCGTCGGCCGCTTCGGCCAGCGCGTCGCGAACGTCGTCCGGGACGCTCTCGGATCTGAATGACCTTCGGCATCGGCAGATCTTATCGCCGATGGGTGCAGTGTGCACCCATACCGGGCGTAGCAGCAGAGCGGAGTTCCGCCCCCGCGCTTACACGGCGCCGTCGATCAGCTCTCGCAGCGCGCTGACGTGCGCGCTCAGCGCCTCGCGTCCGCGCGGTGTCAGCGCGATCCACGTCGTTCGTCGCCCGCGGTAGACGCCCTTGCGACGGTGGATGTAGTCGAGGCCTTCGAGGGCGCCGAGGTGCTTGGAGAGCACGGAGTCGCTCACGTGCGGGGCGTCGCGGACCGTGCGAACTCGGCCTGGAGACCGCCGTGAGCGCCGTCATCAGCTTCAGTCGCGCAGGGGCGACGACGTTCTCGTCGAGTCGGCCATCAGCGTTGAGTTAGGAGCAGCGCGAGGCCACCGATCCGGCGTCGGCGAGCACCGCGAGCCACGCGGACGATTCGCCGCGCCCGTGGACCCGGGCCGGCACGGTAGTGCGCATCCACCGGTGGCCGCTCAGCGCGTACGCGGCGCCGCCGCCGACGGACCAGATTCGCCACGAGCCACCACCGTGCGTCGTTCGCCGCCCAGATCGCGGCCCCTAGCGCCAAGGCGAACGTCGCCGCGCGGCGGTCCCGGTTCCGGAGCACGACGCGACTGGCGAACCCGCCGAGCCAGACGCCGTTGGGCCGCCGGAACCGCGGCAGCTGGACACCCGCGACGGCGGCGAAGACCGCGAGGCCGGCCGCCAGGACGAACGGGGCGCCGTCGCCGAGGCCGACAGCGGTCGTCGCGATCTGCGTGGCGATCGCGGCGCCCATGGAGGCGAAGAACCAAGAGGGCGTGGTGATGCCATGGGCCAACGTCGCGCGCGACGCCTCGGCAACGGCGGCGCCGCTGAGGCTTCCGCGACGGTCGGGCGCTCCGGTGCACTTTCCATGTTGGAAAGCTTAGCTCAACTTTCCACAACGGCAAGTTCGAGCAGCTCTCGCCCTAAGCATCGTGACCGGGAGGGGCGATGCCATGACCCCGGTCGCGGGAGTCCTGCGGGGGTTCCCGGGTGCCGCTCCCAGGTTTCGCCTGGGACGGTTGCCGTTCGTCCAGGGACACCCCCCACCCGACATGGAAGGCGACGCATCCTCATGACGACATCCATCAAGCGGACGCGCCGCCGATGGCGGTTCGCCGCCGCCGCGTTCGCCGTGACGACGCTCGCCGGCTTCGGCGCCGCATCGTCGGCGAGGGCACAGTTCATCGTGACGAACAAGTCCGATGCGTGCGCGTGCCGTCCGACATGCGCAACCTCTCGGCCGAGCAGCTGAAGCCGCTCGCCGACGAGTTGCGCGCCGAGACCATCGAGACGGTCAGCGTCACCGGCGGGCACCTCGGCAGCTCGCTCGGCGTGGTGGAGCTGACCGTGGCCGTGCACGCGGTGTTCGACACGCCGCGGGACAAGATCGTCTGGGATGTCGGCCACCAGGCCTATCCGCACAAGATCCTGACCGGGCCGGCGCGACCGCATCCGCACGCTCCGCAGGGCGGCGGCTTCTCGGGGTTCACGCGGGCAGCGAGAGCGAGCTCGACCCCTTCGGCGCGGCGCACGCCGGCACCTCGATCTTCGCCGGCGCTCGGCATGGCGGTGGCGCGCGACCTGAGGGCAGGGGCGCGGACCATCGCGGTGATCGCGGTGATCGGCGACGGCGCGATGAGCGCCGGCATGGCCTACGAGGCCATGAACAACGCCGGCGACCTCCAACGCCGCCTGATCGTCATCCTGAACGACAACGACATGTCCATCGCGCCGCCCGTCGGGGCGATCAGCGCGTACCTGACTCGGCCGGTCTCCTCGCGGCCTCTCTGGTCCTGCGGGACCGGCTGGGGCGGGTCACCAAGCGGTGCCCGACGCCGCTGCGCAGCGGCGGCCAAGGGGCGGAGCGAGTTCGGCGCGGCTGGTGACGGGCGGCACTCTTCTTCGAGGAGCTGGGATTTTACTACGTCGGGCCGATCGACGGGCACGACCTCGACCACCTGGTGCCCGTGCTGCGGAACGCGGCGGCGACGACCAAAGGGGCCGGTGCTGCTCCACGTGTGACGCAAGAAGGGCAAGGGCTATCCGCCCGCCGAGGCGGCGCCCGACAGGTACCACGGCGTGGTCAAGTTCGACGTCGTCACCGGGGAGCAGGTGAAGGCGCCGGCCGGCCCGCCGAGCTACACGCGGGTGTTCGCGCACGCGCTGTCGCCGAGGCGGAGGCGGACGACCGGATTGTCGCCATCACCGCCGCCATGCCCACCGGCACCGGGCTCGACGCCTTCGGCAAGGCGCTTCCCGAACCGCACCTTCGACGTCGGCATCGCCGAGCAGCACGCCGTGACGTTCGCCGCCGGCATGGCGACGGACGGGATGAAGCCGTTCTGCGCGATCTACTCGACGTTCCTCCAGCGCGGCTACGACCGGTGGTCCACGACGTGGCCTTGCAGCGCCTGCCGGTGCGGTTCGCGTTGACCGCGCCGGGCTGGTGGGGGCGGACGGGCCGACGCCACGCGGCGTCGTTCGACATCGCCTATCTCGGCGCCTGCCGGGCATGGCGCCATGGCGGCGAGCGGACGAGGTCGAGCTGGTGCACATGGTGGCCACCGCCGCGCGCATCGACGACCGGCCGAGCGCCTTCCGCTACCCGCGCGGCGAGGGCTGCGGGCTGGAGCTGCCGACGTCGCGGAACGCCGCTCGAGATCGGCGAGGGCGCGTGCTGCAGGAGGGGGCACGGCGTGCGCACCTGTCCTACGGCACGCGGCTGGGCGAGTGCCTCAAGGCGGCGGAGGAGCTGGGCGGCGCGCGGGCTGTCCACCACGGTCGCCGACGCGCGCTTCGCCAAGCCGCTCGACGCGGACACTGGTGGTGCGGCTCGCGCGGGAGCACGAGTGCTCGTCACGGTGGAGGAAGGCTCGGTCGGCGGGTTCGGGTCGATGGTGATGCTGCACCTGCGGCGGCGCGGCCTGCTGGACCGGGGGCTCAAGGTGCGGCCGCTGTGCCTGCCGGACCGCTTCATCGACCACGACGCGCCGAAGAAGCAGTACGACGAGGCGGGGCTGAACGCCGCGCACATCGTCGCCGCGGCGGTTTCCGCGCTCGGCGCCGACGCGAAGGCGTTGCCGGCGCGGGCGTGACGGCCGGGCGCGCGCCGCCCAAGCAGCGCGCCGACCAGCTCCTGGTGGACCGCGGCCTCGTCGAGAGCCGCGCCCGCGCGCAGGCGCTGATCCTCGCCGGCAGGGTGTTCTCCGGCGAGGCGCGGATCGACAAGCCCGGGAAACGCCCCTCCCCGCGGACCGGCCGCTCTCCTTGCGCGGTCAGGACCACCCCTGGGTGTCGCGCGGCGGCGTGAAAGCTCGCGCACGGCTTGGCGCATTTCGGCCTGTCCCCGGCCGGGCGCGTGTGCCTCGACGTCGGCGCCTCCACCGGCGGCTTCACCCATGTGCTCCTGCACGGCGTGCTGCGCGCGTGTATGCGGTGGACGTGGGCCACGGCCAGCTCGACTGGTCGCTCCGCAACGACGGGCGCGTCGCGGTGCGGGAGCGGGTGAACGCCCGCTACCTTTCGGCGGAGGAGGTGCCGGAGCCCGTGGGCGCGCTGGTCTGCGACGCGAGCTTCATCGGCCTCGCCACCCTCCTGCCGGCGCCCCTCGCCCTTTGCGCGCCCGGCGCCTGGGCCTGCGCGCTGGTCAAGCCGCAATTCGAGGTCGGCCCCGCGGTCGCCAAGGGCGGCGTCGTGCGCGACTCCGCGGTGCACCGCGCGGTGTGCGACCGCATCGCCGCGTGGTGGGGCACCCTGCCCGGCTGGCGCGTGCTGGGGATCGAGCCGAGCCCCCTGCTCGGCCCCGAAGGCAACCGCGAGTTCGCCGCGGCGCGCGACCCGGCGTGACTGTGCCGCGCCGGGCCTCCCCGCTATAGGCCGCGGCGGAACAGCACAGGTCCGCTCCATGCCCCGCGATGACGCCGCCGACGCCACCCTCCCGCCGCCCTCGCCGCCGCCGGCTGGAAGCCCATGCCGGCCAGCGACTACCCGGCCCTGGTCGGCCCCTTCCTGGCGCGGCGCGACGGCGAGGGCAGTTGGCGCTACGGCTTCGTGGCCGAGCAGCGGCACCTGAACCTGGGCGGCGTGGTCCATGGCGGGATGCTGATGAAGCTTCGCCGACGACGCGCTCGGCGCCGCGGTGTGGCAGTCGGTCGGCCGCCGGCCCTGCACGACGGTGCAGCTCAGCACGCAGTTTGTTTCGCCCGTCCGGCTCGGCGAGCTGGTCGAGGTGCGGGCCGAGGTGCTGCGGGCCACGCGGACCGTGGTTTTCGTGCGCGGCGTGCTGGAGGTGGGCGGGCGCACGGTGGTCCACGCCGACGGGGTCTGGAAGATCCTCGGCACCTGACGGGATCGCGGGGGCGGCGATGGTGGCCGCTTTCCGCGCCCCTCGATCAGGCCCATACCGCGGGAACGGCCGCCGGAAGGCGGCCCCACGAGGGGAGGGAACACCATGCGCTCAGCCGTCATCGTTTCCACCGCGCGCACGCCGATCGGCCGCGCCTATCGCGGCGCCTTCAACGACACCCAGGCGCAGGCGCTGGGCGCCCACGCCATCGCCGCAGGCCGTGAGCCGCGCCGGCGTCGATCCCGCCGAGGTCGAGGACGTGGTCATCGGCGCGGCCTTCCAGCAGGGCGCCCAGGCTCCAACGTCGCGCGGCAGATGCGCGCTCCGCGCGGGGCTGCCTGACACGCGGCCGGCATGAGCCTCGACCGGCAGTGCTCGTCCGGCCTGATGGCGATCGCCACGGCCGCCAAGCAGGTCATCATCGACGGCATGCGAGGTGGTGGTCGGCGGCGGGCTCGAGTCGATCTCGCTGGTGCAGAACGACAAGATGAACCGCTACCGCGGCGGCGACCCCGGATCGAGGAGCACGTGCCGCAGCTCTACATGACGATGCTGGAGACCGCCGAGATCGTGGCCGACCGCTACGGTGTCAGCCGCGAGGCGCAGGACGAATACGCGCTCCACTCCCAGCAGCGCACCGCCGCGGCGCAGCAGGCCGGCCGGTTCGACGACGAGATCGTGCCGATGACCACGACCGCATGCTGGTCAAGGACAAGGCCACCGGCGAGATTCCCAAGGAGGTCACGCTCGTCCAAGGACGAGGGCAACCGCCCCGACACCACCCTGGAGGGTCTGCCGGCTAAGCCGGTGTCGGATGGCGAGGAGCAGGGCGTTCATCACCGCCGGCAATGCGTCACCAGCTCTCGGATGGCGCCTCGGCCTGCGTCCTGATGGAGGCGGGCGAGGCGGAGCGTCGCGGCCTGCAGCCGCTCGGCGTCTACCGCGGCATGGCGGTGGCGGGCTGCGACGCCGGAGGAAATGGGCATCGGACCGGTCTTCGCCGTGCCGAAGCTGCTCGAAGCGGCACGGCCTCACGGTCGAGCGACATCGGCCTGTGGGAACTGAACGAGGCCTTCGCCGTCCAGGTTCTCTACTGCCGCGACCGGCTCGGCGGCCGAGTCACCCGGCGCCGGCTGTTCCGGCCGCTGGCGCGCGCCGACCGGCGGCGATCGACGACGCCCTCGAGGTCGTCGGGCTGCCGACCGCGCGGGCGACGGCGTCTCCACGCTCAGCGGCGGCCAGCAGCAGCGCGTGCTGATCGCCCGCGCCCTGGCCGGCGAGCCGGACCTCTTCTTCCTCGACGAGCCGACCGCCGGCGTCGACCTGCCCAACCAGCACGCGCTCGCGGACGCGCTGGGCACCCTCGTCGGAGCGCGGCGCCACCGTCGTGCTGGTCGCCCACGAGCTCGGCCCGCTCGCAGCCGCTCGTCGACCGGGCGGTCGTGCATGCGCGACGGTCGGGTCGCCTACGACGGCCCGCCGCTGCTCGCCGAGGCGACGGTGCACGCGCACCACCACCACGTCGCACGCCCGCCACGACCACGTGCCGCACGTCGGCTCCCCCTTCGACGTCGCTGGAGGGCGGCGCGATGAGGACCTCCTCGACCTGTCTCAGCCTGCGACTTCATGCAGCGCGCGCTGCTCGCCGCCCTGCTGACCGGGCTCGCCGCGCCCGCCGATCGGCACCTTCCTCGTGCAGCGCCGGCTGGCCCTGCTGGGCGACGGCATCGGCCACGTCGCCGTCACCGGCGTCGCGCTCGGCCTGCTCACCGGCGCCTCCCCGACCTGGACCGCGGTGGTCGTCGCGATCCTCGGCGCGGTGCTGATCGAGGTGATCCGCGAGCGGGACACACCAACGGCGACGTCGCGCTCGCGCTGCTGTTCTACGGCGGCCTGGCCGGCGGCGTGCTGATCACCGGCCTCGCCGGGCAGGGCGCCGCGCAGCCTGCAGGACGTACCTCTTCGGCTCGATCACGAGCATCTCCGACGGACGACGTTGGTCACCGTCGGCGCTCGCGGTGGTCGTGCTCTGGTCGTCACCCTCGGCCTGCTCCCCCAGCTGTTCGCGGTCGCCACCGACCCGGAGTTCGCCCGGGTGGCGGGCCTGCGCGTGCGGTTCTACAACCTGCTCGTCGCCGTGCTGGCCGCCGTCACCGTCACCGTCGCGATGCGCACGGTCGGCCTGCTGCTCGTCTCGGCGCTGATGGTGGTGCCGGTCGCGACGTCCCAGCAGCTGGCGCGGTCGTTCCGCACGACGCTCTCGGCGCGATGGTCGTCGGCGCGATCGCGGCGGTCGGCGGGCTGCTGCTGAGCGCCTGGCTGTCCTTCCACGCCACCGTGGCACCCGGTCCCACGATCGTGCTGCTCGCGCTGGCGATGTTCGCCGCCACCTGGCCGGTCGGCGTGTGGCTGCGGCGCCGGCGCCGGCGAGCGTCTCGCCGCTTCCCGGCCGACGAGGTCGCCGGCGCACGAGATCACCGACGAGCACCCCCACGAGCACGGCGACGACTGCGGCCACCCGGCGGTCCCGCACGGCGACCACGTCGACTACGTCCACGACGGCCACCGGCACGCGCCGCACGGAGAGCACTATGACGAGCACTGACCGCCCGCGGTCCGTCCCACCCGGCAGCGGCCGCGCGGTCGCGGACGCGCTGGCGTCGTTCGACGACTTCCGCAGCGCCCAGGAGATCCACGACCTGCTCGACGCAGCAGGGCGACTCGGTCGGGCTCGCGACGGTCTACCGCACCCTCGCGGCTCGCCGAGCGCGGCGAGGTCGACATGCTGCGCACCGAGGACGGCGAGGCGATCTACCGCCGCTGCTCCGACACCCACCACCACCACCTCGTCTGCCGCAGCTGCGGCGCCACGGTCGAGGTCGAGGGTCCGGCCGTCGAGCGCTGGACCGCGCGATCGCCGCCGAGCACGGCTTCGCCGACGTCAGCCACACGCTGGAGATCTTCGGCACCTGCCCGACCTGCCGCTAGTCGCGGGCAGCGGTGACCACGCCGGTCCTGAGCGCCGGAAGCGGCCTCACTCACCGCTCAGGCGTTGGGCAGCGCTCCGCCGTAGCGGCGGTCGCGGCGCGCGTACGTCTCGATGGCCGGCCACAGGTGGCGCCGGTCGACGTCGGGCCAGAGCACGTCGGTGAAGACCAGCTCGCTGTACGCCGCCTGCCAGAGCATGAAGTTGGAGAGCCGCTGCTCCCCCGACGTGCGCCACGACCAGGTCGGCGTCGGACAGCTCGGGGACGTAGAGGTGCCGGGCGAAGGTGCGCTCGTCGATCTTGTCCGGGTTGAGCCGCCCGGCGGCCACCTCGCGGGCGATCGACCGCGGCGGCGTCGACGAGCTCGGCGCGGCCGCCGTAGTTGACGCACATCGTGAGCGTGCAGCACGTCGTTGTCGCGGGTCAGCTCCTCGGCGACCTGGAGCTCCTTGATCACCGACTTCCACAGCCGCGGCGCGCGGCCGGCCCAGCGCACGCGGACGCCGAGCTCGTGCATCTCGTCGCGGCGGCGGCGGATCACGTCGCGGTTGAAGCCCATCAGGAAGCGCACCTCGTCGGGCGAGCGCGACCAGTTCTCGGTGGAGAAGGCGTAGGCCGAGATCGCCTTGACGCCGATCTCGATCGCGCCCTCGACGACGTCGAAGAGCGAGGTCTCGCCCTGCTCGTGCCCCTTGGTGCGCGGCAGCCCGCGCTCCTTGGCCCAGCGGCCGTTGCCGTCCATCACGATCGCGACGTGCCGCGGCACGAGGTCGCGCGGGCACGGCGGCGGGGTCGGCGCCGCTCGGGTGCGGGTCGGCGGCTGACGGACGCTTCGCTTCACGGGGCAGACGCCTAGCCCAGCGTGCGCGGCTCAGCGCTCGACGTACGCCATCGAGCGCAGCCCGCGCTCGAGGTGCCAGGAGAGGTAGGCCGCGACCAGGGTGCTGGCCTCGCGCGAGGTGGCGCGGCTCGGCGGCGTGCGACGACCGGCCAGTCGCCGGTGAGCAGCGCCGCGAGCGGCGCGACGGTCTCCGGCGCCGGGCGTCGCCGACCCGGGCAGCTTGCACAGCCGGCACAGCACGCCGCCCGCGGACGGGTTGAAGTAGCGGTGCGGCCCCTCGACGCCGCAGGCGACGCAGTGGTCGAAGGACGGCGCGTAGCCCGCGACCGACGAGCGAGCGCAGCAGGTAGGAGTCGAGCACCTGGCCGGCCGTCGTGCTCGCCGCCGCGCCATCGCGCGCAGGCCGCCGACGAGCAGCAGGAACTGCTGGACCGCGGGCTCCTTCTCCTCGGTGACCAGCCGCTCGGCGGTCTCGAGCATCACGGTGCCGGCGGTGTAGCGCTCGTAGTCGAGCGCCGAGCCGGCGCGTGGAACGGGTCGATCGTCTCGGCCTGGGTGATCGTGTCGAGGTTGCGGCCCTCGGCGAGCTGCAGGTCGACGTGGGTGAACGGCTCGAGCCGCGAGCCCCAGCGCGACGTCGTACGCCGCACGCCCTTGGCCACCGCGCGCACCCGGCCGTGCTGGCGGGTCAGCAGGGTGATGATGCGGTCGGCCTCACCCAGCTTGTGGGTGCGCAGCACGACCGCCTCGTCGCGGTAGAGGGGCACCCGGCCATTCTCCCCGTCACGGACGCGTCCGGCGGCCCGGGCTGGCCGGGGGCGCCAGCACGACGCGCGAAGCCGACCGCCGCGGTGTTGAGCCGCTCGGGCCGGAAGCGCCACTCCAGGATGCTGCGGGCCCGGACGAAGCGCGCGTTCGGCATCTCGGCGGCCAGCATGGCGGCGTCGGCGGCCGGGTGGATCGGGTCGGCCGGGTGGCCGACGACCAGCGCCGGCACCTGATCGCGCGTCGCTGGCTCGACGACGGCGCGACCCGGCCGAAGAAGATGCCGTGCACGACGGCGGCCATCGGGGCGGCCTGCTGGTTGCAGGTGTCGAGCCCGATGCCCACCCAGAACGGCACGAGCCCGCGCGGCACGGGCCGGGTCACCCAGCGCACGGCGGAGACGGTGAGGGGCACGAAGCGCGCGGCGAACAGCAGCGGCGCGAAGGCGACGATCCCGGCCTCGAGGGCGTTGTCGAGGACCGGCATCTCCAGGAGCAGCCCGGCGACCCGCTCCGGCGCCAGGACCGCGGTCTCGAGCGACACGTTGGCGCCCAGCGAGGTGCCGCCGATGACCGCCTGCTCGGCACCGAGGTGGTCGAGCAGGGCGACGACCTGCTCGGCGAAGGCGGTCATCGAGTAGACGAGCGGGTCGGCCGGCTGGTCGGAGCGGCCGTGCCCGAGCAGGTCGAGCGTCACGACGTGGAGACCCTGCGGCGGCCAGCGCCCGCGCGAGCGGCTGGTGCATCCGGCGCGGCATCAGCTGGCCGTGCAGGAGCACGACCCACTCGTCGCCCGAGCCGTACTCGGTGTACTCGAGCCGGTCGCGCCCCGCGTCGGGCTCGAGGAAGAACTGGCCGATCCGCTCGCTGACCAACATGGCCGCAATCTAGCGGCTCAGGCCCGGTTGACCGCGCTGATGACCGCCTTGAGGGACGCGGTGACGATGTTGGCGTCGAGGCCGACGCCCCACAGGACCTTGTCGCCGACCGCGCACTCGACGTACGCCGCGGCGATGGCGTCGCCGCCCGCGCTCAGGGCGTGCTCGTGGTAGTCGAGCACCCGGACGTCGTGCGCCGACCGTCGCGATCGCGTCGACGAACGCCGCGATCGGGCCGTTGCCCTCGCCCGTCGAGCGTCCCGGCGCTCGCCGTCGACGTACACCCCGGTCGTCAGCTGGTCCTTCTCGCCGGCGGCGCTGGACGTGTGCACGGAGTCGAGCCTCGAGCGGGGTCTCGCGGTCGAGGTACTCGGCCCGGAAGGTCTGCCAGATCTGGTCGGCGCTGACCTCGCCGCCCTCGGCGTCGGTGTGCTGCTGGATGACCCGGCAGAACTCGATCTGCGCGCGGCGCGGCAGGTCGAGCTTGTGCTCGGTCTTGAGGATGTAGGCCACGCCGCCCTTGCCGGACTGGCTGTTGACCCGGATGACCGCCTCGTAGGACCGGCCGACGTCCTTGGGGTCGATCGGCAGGTAGGGCACGGCCCACGCGGCGTCGTCGACGGGGACGCCGGCGGCTCGGCGTCGCGCTCGAGGGCCTCGAAGCCCTTCTTGATCGCGTCCTGGTGGGAGCCGGAGAAGGCGGTGTAGACGAGGTCGCCGCCGTAGGGGTGGCGCTCGTGGACCGGCAGCTGGTTGCAGTACTCGACCGTGCGCCGGATGTCGTCGATGTCGGAGAAGTCGATCTGCGGGTCGATGCCCTGGGTGAACAGGTTGAGGCCCAGCGTCACCAGGCAGACGTTGCCGGTGCGCTCGCCGTTGCCGAACAGGCAGCCCTCGATGCGGTCCGCGCCGGCCAGGTAGCCGAGCTCGGCCGCGGCGACCGCCGTGCCGCGGTCGTTGTGCGGGTGCAGCGAGAGGACGACGTGCTCGCGGTGGTGCAGGTGGCGGCTCATCCACTCGATCGAGTCGGCGTAGACGTTGGGCGTGGCCATCTCGACCGTCGCGGGCAGGTTGACGATCACCGGCCGCTCGGCGGTCGGCTCCCAGACGTCGAGGACGGCGTTGCAGACCCGCACGGCGAACTCGAGCTCGGTGCCGGTGTAGGACTCGGGGGAGTACTCGTAGAAGACGTCGGTGCCCGGGACGAGCTCCTCGAACTTCTTGCACATGTCGGCGCCGCGCACCGCGATGTCGAGGATGCCGTCCTCGTCGAGGCCGAAGACGACGCGCCGCTGCAGGGTCGAGGTCGAGTTGTAGAGGTGCACGATCGCCTGCTTGGCGCCCTCGAGCGACTCGTAGGTCCGCTCGATCAGCTCCTCGCGGGCCTGGGTGAGCACCTGGATCACGACGTCGTCGGGGATCAGGTCCTCCTCGATGAGCATCCGGACGAAGTCGAAGTCGGTCTGGCTGGCCGCCGGGAAGCCGACCTCGATCTCCTTGTAGCCCATCTTCACGAGGAGCTCGAACATCTCCTGCTTGCGCGCGGGGCTCATCGGGTCGATCAGCGCCTGGTTGCCGTCGCGCAGGTCGACCGCACACCAGCGCGGCGCCTTCTGCATGCGCTTGGTCGGCCAGGTGCGGTCGGTCAGGTCGAGCGGCAGGAACGGCTCGTAGCGGTGGTGCGGCATGCCGCTGGGCTGCTGGGGATTGCGCTCGTGCGGCGGGGTCTGGCTCACGTCGGTCGTCTGCTGGGACATGGTCTGAGGCTCCTCTGTCGGTCACGGATGCCGGGCACAACAGCTCTCCGCAGCGAGGAGGCCGGCTGATCGACGTCTGAGGCCTCGCTGCGGCAGCGAAGAAGGAGGCTGCGCATCATGATGAGACCAGCGTACGCCGTCGCACGGGCGTCCACAGCCGGTCGTCCGTCCTGCGGACTCTAGGATCCAACCGTGGACATCGACGTCTGGTCCGTCGTGCACGCCGAGCGCGCAGCTCTCGTGCGCGACCTCGAGACCCTCAGCCCCGAGCAGTGGGAGATGCCGTCCCTCTGCGACGGGTGGACGGTGCACGACGTGGTCGCCCACCTGGTCGACACCGCCCGGACGACCCGGGTCGGCTTCGTGCTCGGCCTGGCACGAGCCCGCTTCGACTTCGATCGCCAGAACGCCGTGGGCGTCGCGAGGCACCGCGGCGACAACCCGGCCGAGACGCTTGCCCGGCTGCGGGCGGTGGCCACCCGCACCTCGACCCCACCGGCGCCTCTCGTCAGCCGCATCGTCGAGGAGGTCGTGCACGGCGAGGACGTACGCCGCCCCCTGGGGTTGAGCCGCGACTATCCGGCCGACGCCGTGGAGGCGGCACTGCGCCTCCAGGTGCGGACCTCGGCGTCGTTCGGTGGCGCACGCGAGCTCGTGGCCGCCGTCCGGCTGGCGGCGACGGATGCGGACGTCACCATCGGCGAGGGTCCGGAGGTGACCGGGCCTCTCCTGTCACTGCTGCTGGCGGTGTCCGGGCGGACCGTCGCGCTCGAGGACCTGTCCGGTCCCGGGCTGCCTGCCCTGACGGCTGCCCTGGGTCGGCGCGCGTAGCCGACCTACGGCCGCATCAAGGGAGCGAAGCGTGTCGACGCAGTCGACTGGACGGGTCTTCCCGTGGCAGGTGCGCCCAATTGGGGGAACTGGTCTGCGACAAGGCGGCGTACGGTCTCGACGTCGACGGTGAGCCTCCGTGGTGCTGGACCCAGGTCCGGCACCTCCTCCATCGACTCACCGCTCTCAGGACTCATGGCTACGAAAGCTACCCAGCGGCATCGCGGCAAGCAGCCGTGCGATCACGATCAGTGGGCCGAATCTTGGGTGATTCTTGATAGAACATGTGTTCTGATAGTTGTCTCGGTCGGATAGCATGGGCCGCAGGCCCGAATGAGACTTCGGAATCCAGATCCGCTTCACCCGCAGGCACGGCGCGGGTGGCGGTGGGAGCAGCAGGAGGGCCAGTCGCGAGGGTTACGTAATAGCTCCTTAGGTGGAGCCTCCAGGAGCGACGACCACAGGTAGTCACGCAGGTGCGTGACTCTGAGTAGTCGTCGACAGGAGACCCGGATCGTGACTCACCCGATCGTGGCGTGTGCCGCCGACATCCGGGCCTCGTTGAAGGGCGTCGCGTCGGTGAACCCGACGTTCATGTCCACTCAGGACAAGGCGACCGCGTTGACCGACCTGGTGCGGGCGGAGGGGCAGCTGGCGGAGCTGCGGTTGCGGATCCTGGCCGATGCCAGCGACCTCGCGGTGACCACGGCGGCGAAGGACGCGGCCGGGTGGTTGGCGAAGGAGACCCGGACCCGGTTCGCCGACGCCCGCGCCGACCTCGCGTTGGCGACGGCGTTGGACCGGGAGCACCCGGTGCTGGCCGCGGCGATGCGTGAAGGGGATGCGACCCTGGCGCAGGCGCAGGTGATCCGCCGGGCGATCGCGGCGCTGCCCTCGAGTGTCGATGCGGACGTCGTCGCACAGGCCGAAGCACATCTGGTGGCGGAGGCGGCGGTGTTCGGTCCGAAGGAGCTCGCCCGGCTCGGGCGCCGGATCCTTGAGGTGGTGGCGCCGGCGATCGCGGAGGAGGCCGAGGCCCGGCGGTTGGCCGAGCTCGAAGCCAACGCAGCACAGCTGACCCGGTTCACGATGCGCCGCCTGGGCGATGGCACGACCCGGATCGCCGGGCGGCTCCCCGATGCGACCGCGACCCGGTTTGCCACCTACCTCGAGGCCTACGCGAACCCCAGGAAGGATCCAGGCGGATCTCCAGGCGCTGGAGCGGACGAGAGGGCGCAGACAGACCCACTCACCCGGCTGCCCTACCCACGGCGGATGGGTGAGGCGCTGTGCCGGTTCCTCGAGTCCATCGACATCAAGCGGCTCCCTGTCCACGGCGGGGACGCCACGACGCTCGTCATCACGATGAGCCTGGATTCCCTGCGCAAGGAGCTCGGCACCGCGAACCTCACCGGTGCCGGCCTGGTGCCGGGTGATGAGTCGACCGGCGACCTCATCACCGCCGCCCAGGCCCGACGTCTCGCGTGCACCGCGAAGATCATCCCCGCCGTTCTCGGCGGCGACAGCATCCCCCTCGACCTCGGCCGGGCACGCCGGCTGTTCTCACCCGGGCAGCGCAAGGCACTCCTGCTCCGCGACCAGACCTGCCGGGCCGAGGGCTGTGACATCCCTGGGACGTGGACCGAGGCGCATCACTGGCTGCCGTGGACCTCGGGCGGGTCAACCGATCTCGACAATGCAGTCCTGCTCTGCAGCCATCACCACCACCGCGCCCACGACACCGGCTTCACCACCGACCGACTCGCGAACGGCGACCTCAGGTTCCACCGACGCAGATAGGCCCCCACAGCCGAAACGGTGGCTCGGATCCCGAGATCCGAGCCACCGTTCCCGGGGGGAGGGGGAACGAGCTGTCGATCAGCAGAAGGTCTTCGCGGCCGCGTTCTTGGCCTGGCCGCCGTCTGCTGCCTGAACGAGCTCTCCGACGTTGGAGATCCCGTCGAGGACTCCGCTGTTGACCAGCTTGTGCACCTGGCCGAAGCAGGCGGCATCGGCCGGTGCAGCATGGGCGGTGCCGGTGCCGGCGGTGCCGATCATGGCGAGAGCGACGATGGACCCTGCAGCGAGAATGCGCTTCATGTGAAATCCCTTCTCATGGCGGGTGCTGGTTCACCCGTTACCAGTGACTCTCCGCAAGGGACCCCATTGGATGCAGACGGGCCCGACGAGTTTGCCCATCCGGCGCGCGTCGACGGAGAGTCAGGCGCGACCGCGGACGGCGTACGCGACGGCGGTGATGTCGAACGGGCCCTCGCCAAGGTTTCGCCGCAGGATCTCCTCCAGGCTCGCCCGGCGGTTCGGATCCATCGCCGCGACGGCCTCACCCGCGGGTCCCACGCCGTGCAGGTAGGGCTCCCACCACTCGTCGAAGCTCGGGTGGGTGACGGTGACCGGGAGCTCGATCCACTCGATGTCGCGCAGTGCAGCGCCTTCCAGGATCGCGACGAGGCTCTCGCGCGAGCCACCCTGGAAGCCACGCTCGCCGGGGTGCTCCGGCGCGATCTCGTCAACGGCCACCCACAGCGGCCACATCGGCGCACGCGAGGCGGCCAGGTCCCACACGGTCGCCCCGACCCATCCACCTGGCCGCGTCACCCGCTTCATCTCGGCGAGACCAGCCACGGGGTCGCTCATGAAGTGCACGACCAGGCAGGAGGCGGTGACGTCGAAGGTGTCGTCGTCAAAGGGCAGGGACTCTGCGACGCCCAGGCGGACGTCGACGCCCGGGTGTCGGGAGCGGCAGGCCTCCACGAACGGCTCGGACGGATCGACCGCGGCCACCTGGGCGGCACCGACGAGAGCGACGAGGTGCTCGGTCAAGGCCCCCGGTCCGCACCCGACATCGAGGACACGTTGCCCGGACGTGATGCCCAACCAGTCCGCGAAGCTCGCCGCCAGCGGGCGGGAGTACCGCCCCATGAACCGGTCGTACGTCTCACCGGCGACGTCGAATGACACGCCACGAGACGCTACTCGCCCTCGTAGGCTCTCGCCATGCCCCGACTGCTCGTGGTCCACCACTCCCCCACGCCGACCGTGCGCGAGCTCACCGACGCCGTGGTCGCCGGTGCGGGGGACGACTCGATCGAGGGCGTCGAGGTGATCGTGCGTGAAGCCCTGTCCGCGACTGCCGACGACGTGCTCGGCGCCGACGGCTTCCTGCTCGGGACGACGGCGAACTTCGGCTACATGAGCGGCGCCCTCAAGCACTTCTTCGACACGATCTTCCTCGAGGCCGGCGGCGCCCTCACCAGCGACGGCTCGGCGGGCACGGGCGAGGGTGGGAAGCGGCCCTACGGGCTCTGGGTCCACGGTCGCTACGACACGACCGGAGCCGTCCGCTCGGTGCAGTCGATCGTCGGTGCCCTGCCCTGGCGGCAGGCCGCGCCGGTGCTGGAGGTGCTGGGTGACGTGGGGCCGGCGGAGCGCGAGTCGGCGTACGAGCTGGGCGGTACGATCGCCGCCCTGCTGACCACCTGAGCCGGAGGAGTACGCCGTGGTGCCCGCTCGACTCCTGACCGGGGTGGTGCTCGCGCTGGCCCTGGCTCTGGCCGGGTGCTCGTCGGGCTCGGAGACCCCTGCCTCCGGGAGACCTCGCCGCTCAGGATCGAGCTGCTCCGGCGGACGGTCTGATCAGAAGCCGAGCTTGCGGAGCTGGCGCGGGTCGCGCTGCCAGTCCTTGGCGATCTTGACCTGGAGGTCGAGGTAGACCGGAGTGCCGAGCAGGGCCTCGATCTGCTTGCGCGCGGTCGTCCCGACCTCGCGCAACCGCGAGCCCTTGTGGCCGATCATGATCCCCTTCTGGGAGTCGCGCTCGACATAGAGGTTGGCCACGATCACGAGCAGCGGCTTGTCCTCGGGGCGGTCCTCCTTGAGTCCCATCTCCTCGACCACGACCGCGATCGAGTGCGGGAGCTCGTCGCGCACGCCCTCCAGTGCGGCCTCGCGGATCAGGTCGGCGGCCAGCGCCTCCTCGGGTGCGTCGGTCAGGTCCCCGTCGGGATAGAGCGGCGGGCCCTCCGGCATCAGCCCCACGAGCAGGTCGGCGAGCAGGCCGACCTGGTCGCCGGCGACGGCCGACACCGGGACGATCTCGGCCCACTCGGTGTTGGTCTCCCGGCCGAGGGCGGCGATGTCCATCAGGTGGTTGGCGAGCTGCTCGGGGGTGACCAGGTCGGTCTTGGTCGCGACCGCCACCCGGGTCGTACGCCGCACCTTGGCGAGCTCGTTGACCAGGAAGCGGTCTCCGGGTCCGATCTTCTCGTTGGCGGGGAAGCAGCAGGCAACCACGTCGACCTCGGCCCACGTGGTCTTCACCAGGTCGTTGAGGCGCTCACCGAGGAGGGTACGCGGACGGTGCAGGCCGGGAGTGTCGACCAGGATGAGCTGGGCGTCGTCACGGTGCACGATGCCGCGCACGACGTTGCGCGTCGTCTGCGGCTTGGATGACGTGATCACGATCTTCGTGCCGACCAGTGCATTGGTGAGCGTCGACTTGCCCGCGTTGGGACGCCCGACGAACGACGCGAAGCCGCTGCGATAGCCCTCCGGGGCCTGGTAGAACCCACCGGCCGGCGCGACGCCGGACAGGTCGAAGTCGTCGTCCAGCTCGTGCTCGTCCTCGACGTCGCTCACGGCCTCGTCGTCGATCTCGGGGGTCTCGTCCTGCTCGTCAGCCATCGGTCGCCTCTCGCGCTGCGTCGTACTCGGCCCAGATCTGCTCGTCACTCTTCCCTGCCGCCTTGCCGGCGCGCCAGATGGGGCCCGGATCCACTGCGCGGGGCTGCCGGCCCGCGGTGGCGCGCCAGTAGCCCATCACGTCGTAGTGACTGGTCGGCAGCCTGACCTCACGCATCAGGTGCTTGCGGATGGCGCGCATCTGCGCGGACTCGCCGGCCATCCAGAAGTAGCCCTCACCCTGGGGCCAGTCGATGGCCTCGACGACGTCGGCGAGCGCGCTCTGCCCCGCCGACGGCGGCTCGAGCCAGGTGACCTGGGCATGGGCGGGGAGGTAGCCAGAGAGGTCGTCGGACACCTCCGCGATGACGTACGTCGTGAGGTCGGAGCGGGTCTCGGCGATCCGTGCCATCGCAGGCATCGCGGTGAGGTCGCCGACCAGCAGCAGCCAGGTGGCGCTGGCGGGAGGGTCGAAGGAAGCCTTGGGCTCGGTGATGACCACCGAGTCGCCGACGCAGTCGCGCATGGCCCACTCGGTGACCAGGCCCACGTCGTGGACGACGACGTCGAGGGTCAGCTCGCCGGCGTCGAAGGCCCGCACGGTGTAGTAGCGGCTCTGGAACTGCCCGGGCACCACCAGGCCGACCCACTCGTCGGGGACCCCGCTGGACTCGAAGCCGTCGAGGCCGCCCAGGACCAGGCGGACAAGGTGGTCCGTCAGCGGTTCTCGGCGACGCACGGTCGCCTTGAACTGGGCTGCCCGGGTGCTCATCGGACGAGGTTATCGGTGGCTCACCAGTCCGGGCGCATCGGGAAGTCGGACCTTCCGTCGGCGTGGTTGCGGGTGGCGAGGACCTGGTGCAGCTGGACCTCGCCCCGCTCGAAACCGACCCGCGACCCGGCCATGTAGATGCCCCACACCCGGGCCGTCCCCTCGCCGACCTCGGCGACGCACTCCTCCCAGTGCTCGACGAGGTTGCGGTTCCAGTCCCGCAGGGTCGAGGCGTAGTGCAGGCGGAGGTTCTCGGAGTGCTGCACCTCCATGCCCTGGTCCTGTGCCGCACTGATGATCGTCCCCGAGCCGATCAGCTCTCCATCCGGGAAGACGTAGCGGTCGATGAACGCACCGGTCCCCTGGCGGCCGTTGTGCGGCCGGGTGATCGAGTGGTTGAGCAGCCGCCCCCCGGGCACGAGGCGGTCGCGCAGGTGACCGAAGTACGCCGGGTAGTTGCGGACCCCCACGTGCTCGGTGAGGCCGATCGAGCTGACTGCGTCGAACCCGGTCTCGACGACGTCGCGGTAGTCGAGGTGGCGCACCTCGGCAATGTCGCCGAGGCCCTCCCGGTCGATGGCCTCCTTGGCCCACTGGGCCTGCTCGAGGGAGAGCGTCACGCCGAGCGCCTTCACGCCGTACTCCCGGGCGGCGTGGCGGACCATGCTGCCCCAGCCGCAGCCGACGTCGAGCAGCCGTTTCCCCGGTCCCAGGTCGAGCTTGCGGCAGACCAGGTCGAACTTCGCCGCCTGTGCCTCCTCGAGCGTCGCCTGGGGGGTCTCGTAGAGCGCGCAGGTGTAGGCCATCGACGGCCCGAGAACCAGCTCGTAGAAGCGGTTCGAGACGTCGTAGTGATGGGCGATCACCTCGGCGTCGCGCATCATCGAGTGCCTCAGCCCCTCGACCGCACGGCGCCAGCGTGGCAGGTGCTCCTGCGGTGGCGGGGCGGGTGGGCGCAGGTAGGCCACGCCGAGGCTGCGCGCGATCGCCAGCGCTTCCGACGGCGGCGGCACGCGGAACCTGGTGTGGTCCTTGAGCAGCACGAGCAGGTCGTAGGGGTCGCCCGGGTGGACGCCGGAGAGGTCCAGCTCACCACTGACGTAGGCGCGGGCCAGGCCGAGGTCACCGGGTGCAGTCACCAGGTAGGCCAGGCCCCGCTCGGTGCGCAGGTGCATGCCCAGCGCCGCGTCGGGTGGGCCCGCACTGCTGCCGTCGTACGCCGTGAAGCGCACCGGGAGGCCTCCCCTCACCAGCCGGTCCATGGCCGGCGCGATCGCCATCCGTCCTGATGCCGTGGAGCTCATCGTCGTCCCACCACCTTGTCGTAGAGATGTGTCAATCGGTCGTCGGGATCGTGGAGCGCCTTCACGCGCGCCAGGTCGGCACCGCCGTAGAGGCGGTCGAAGTCCTCGCGCTCGTAGAACGCGTCGGAGTAGAGGCTCTTGTGACCGCCCAGCTCGGCCACCTTCGCCTCGATCGCCCGGTTGCGCGGGGAGTGCGCAGCTTCGGGCCCGACGTTGACCACACCCCAGAAGCCCACGTTGACGTAGGTCGTGCCGGCGGCCAGCGGGTAGCCGGGCCACGGCCGCTCGCTTCCGCCGCGCCGCAGTCGCAGGGGGCACAGCCACACCGGGCGCATGCCCACCTCACGGTCGAACCAGTCGAGGAACTCGGCGAGTCGGTCGAGGGGCACTTCGACGTCCTGGACCACGCGCTCCCCCTGCGGCCGTCCGGCGCGCCGGTCCAGCCGGTCGCCGATGCCGAGGCGACGATCGAGTGCGACCAGACGCCAGTAGACGTCGGAACGACGCCACCGACGTGGCCACACCCGCCGGACGAGCGGGTGCTGGGCCCCGAAGGCCCGTGAGCACCAGAACCAGTCGGTGTCCCACCGCCACAGGTAGTCGTGCAGCGTCAGCCGGTCGGTCGCGCGGTGCTGGAGCGAGCGGTAGAAGACCTGCTGCCCGGTGTAGTCGGACGTCTCTCCGGGTTCGTCGGTCCACCGGGCGAGCGTGAGGTAGAGCTCGCCCGGAGTGAACGCGACCCCGTCGAGCCCGTCGACCTGCGCCCCCGCCCACTCGCCCTCGGCGACGACGTGCTCGACGGCGTCGGCCAGCGACGCGGCATCGTCGAAGCGGACGTGCCGGAGCTCGACGTAGGCCGGGACGGTCTCGAGCTCGATCCGCAACCGGGTGGCGTAGCCGAGCGAGCCGTAGGAGTTGGGGAAGGCGTCGAAGAGGGCGTCGCCGGGCTTGGTGCTCACGATCTCCCCGGAGCCGGTCATCACGTCCATCTCGAGCACCGACTCGTGCGGCAGCCCGCTCCGGAAGCTGGTCGACTCGATGCCCAGCCCGCTCACCGCGCCGCCCAGGGTGATCGTCCGGAGCTGGGGCACGACCAGCGGAATCCGGCCGCGCGCCAACGTCACCTCGACCAGGTGCTCGTAGGTGCACATCCCCTGCACCTCGGCGACGTCCCCGTCGACCTCGATGACGCCGGCGAGCCCGGAGACGTCGAGCCCGGCCCCGAGCTCGGACCGGCCCCGGAAGAGGTTGCTCGTGCGCTTGGCCAGCCGCACCGGCGCACCCGGCGGCAGGGCGGCGTAGGACTCCTTGAGCCTCGACACCCCGTCGAAGTGGGCATCCCGCCCCACGTGCGTGCGCACCCCTCCACGGTAGCGAAGATGACGGCGCCGGGGCGAGCCGCAGGTGGGGTCAGGTGCTGGTGCGGGAGCGGATCGTGCCGCGCGCGTCACCGACGAGCACCGGGACACCCGGCCCCGCGAACTCGCTGGCCGCCCGCAGGTCGACCTCGTCATCGTCGGCGAGCACGACGGCCGCCTCGAGTCCGGTCGACCCCGACGAGATGGCCATCGCCGTGCAGACCTCGAGCGCGCCCAGGCGGAGATGCTCCAGCCCGATGCTGGCGGCGGCGTAGGTGCGACCGTCGAGATCGCGTACGGCGGCACCCTCCGCTGCCCTGGTGCGGGCCCGCGTCGCGCGCGCCAGCGTCACGAGCTTGGCGTCCTCGGCAGTGAGGTCGGTCATGCGCCCACCCTAGTGCGGGCCTCAGGCACCGACCGGTCGCGGGATGCCCTGGTCACCGGCCGGAGGAGCTGATCGCCCCGTCCACGTCACCGTGGTCGAGGGACTCGTCCACCAGCACGGTGACCAGGACGGTGTCGATCTTGTTGCGCCGACCGGTGGCGCGCTCGGCCTCCAGGCGCAGGCCGAGGCAGTCCACGACCGACCCCGGGATCGGCACCTTGCCCAGGTGCTTGGCCATCAACCCGCCGACGCTGTCGACGTCCTCGTCCTCGACGCCGAAGCCGACCAGCTCGTCGAGGTCGTCGATGGGGAAGCGCGAGGAGACCCGGATCGCGCCGGAGTCGAGGTGCTCGACCTCGACCTCGTCGTCGTCGTACTCGTCGGTGATCTCGCCGACGATCTCCTCCAGCACGTCCTCGATCGTGACCAGGCCGGCGGTGCCGCCGTACTCGTCCACCACCACGGCGATGTGCTGCCGGCGCGCCTGGAGCTCGCTGAGCAGCGCGTCGACGGGCTTGGACTCCGGGACGTAGTGGACCGGGCGCATCACCTCGTCGACGCGCTGGGTGAACTCCACGTCGGGCGCCTCGAAGTCGCGACGGACGAGGTCCTTGAGATAGGCCATGCCGATGATGTCGTCGAGGTTGTCCCCGACGACCGGGATCCGGGAGTAGCCGCTGCGCAGGAAGAGGGAGAGCGTCTGGCGCAGGTTCTTGTGGCGCTCGATGTAGACCACGTCGGGGCGCGGCACCATCACCTCGCGCGTGGAGGTGTCGCCGAGCTCGAAGACCGAGTGGATCATCCGGCGCTCGCCGGACTCGATCACCGCGGACGCCTCAGCCATGTCGACGAGCTCACGCAGCTCGGTCTCCGTGGAGAACGGGCCCTCGCTGAAGCCACGGCCGGGGGTGATCGCATTGCCGAGCATGATCAGGAGGGCGGGGATGGGGCCGAGGATCGTGGTCACCGCCGTCAGCGGTCCGGCCGAGAGGAGCGCCACCCGCACGTCGTGCTGGCGCCCGATGGTGCGGGGGGCCACCCCGATGGCCACGAAGGAGACCACCAGCATCACGCCGATCGTGGTGAGGACGCTCGGGACGAGCGCCCCTTCGAATTCGTCGCGGGCCCATGCGGAGACCAGCACGATCGCGCTGATCTCGCAGAGCAGGCGCAGCAGCAGTGCCGTGTTGAGGTAGCGCGCCGGGTCGTCGAGGATCTTGATGAGTCGGGTCGCGCCGGGGCGTCCCTCGGCCTTCAGCTCCTCGGCGCGGGCGCGCGAGAAGCCGGCGATGGAGGCGTCGGCCGCGGAGAACAGGCCGGCGAGCAGCACCAGCAGGGCGGCTCCACCCAGCTGCCAGAGGTCGGCGGTCATGTCAGGAGGACTCGGGAGTGGCGCGCCACTGCTCGAGCAGGTCGCCCTGGAGGCCGAACATCACGGCGTGCTCCTCGGGCTCGGCGTGGTCGTAGCCGAGCAGGTGCAGGATGCCGTGCACGGTCAGCAGGTCGATCTCGGCCTCGCGACCGTGACCGGCCTCGACGCCTTGGCGCTCGGCGACAACCGGCGCGAGGACCAGGTCGCCCAGCACGCCCTCCTCGGGCTCCTCGGTCGACCTTGCCGGGGCGCAGCTCGTCCATCGGGAAGGCCAGCACGTCGGTGGGGCCCTCCTTGTCCATCCACTGCGCGTTGAGCTCGGCGATGGTGTCCTCGTCGACGGCCTTGATGCACAGCTCGGCCTGGGGGTGGACCCGCATCGCGTCCATCACGAAGCGCGCGAGCCGGGAGAGACGGCGTACGTCGAGCTCGACACCCGACTCGTTGAGGACCTCGATGCTCATCGGGTGCCTCGCGGTCGGTCGGCAGCGGGGACCTCCGCGTCGAAGACCTCGTAGGCCTCGACGATGCGGCCCACCAGCCGGTGGCGTACGACGTCGGTGGGCGTGAGGCGGCAGAAGGAGATGTCCTCGACGCCCTCGAGGATGCCCTCGACCACGCGCAGTCCGGACTTGGTGCCAGAGGGGAGGTCGACCTGGCTGGTGTCGCCGGTGACGACGATCTTGGAGCCGAAGCCCAGTCGGGTCAGGAACATCTTCATCTGCTCGGGCGTCGTGTTCTGCGCCTCGTCGAGGATGATGAAGGAGTCGTTGAGCGAGCGCCCTCGCAGGAACGCCAGCGGCGCCACCTCGATGGTCCCGGCCGCCAGAAGCTTGGGGATGGTGTCGGGGTCGACCATGTCGTGCAGCGCGTCGTAGAGCGGACGCAGGTAGGGGTCGATCTTCTCGCTCAGGGTCCCGGGCAGGAAGCCGAGCCTCTCCCCCGCCTCGACCGCCGGGCGGCTCAGGATGATCCGGTTGACCTCCTTGGCCTGCAGCGCCTGCACGGCCTTGGCCATCGCGAGGTAGGTCTTGCCGGTGCCGGCGGGGCCGATGCCGAAGGTGATGGTGTGCTTGTCGATCGACTCGACGTAGCGCTTCTGGTTGAGCGTCTTGGGCCGGATCGTGCGACCCCGGTTGGAGAGGATGTTGAGGCTCAGGACGTCGGCGGGACGCTCCTGGGTCTCGGTGCGCAGCATCTGGATGATCCGCTCGACGGTCTCGCCCGTGACGCCCTGCCCGGTGCGGATCAGGGTGACGACCTCGTCGAGGAGGCGCTCGACCATGGCGATCTCGGCGGACTCCCCGGTGAGGGTGATCCGGTTGCCGCGCACGTGGACACCGGCCGTGAAGGCCCGCTCGATCAACCGCAGGTGCTCGTCGCCGGGACCCAGGACCGAGACCATGTCGATGCTGTTGGGGACGACGACGGTGTGGGTCGGTGAGGGCGTGTCAGTCATGGATGCCCGAGGCGGGCGTCCTTCCGGGTCGGCGGCAGAGCGCCTCCATGCTACCGAGCGCGGGGCGCGGCAGCCCACACCGTTGTCCCGCCTACGCCTGTTCACTACAGGATGGCGGCTCCCCGTCAGGGGCGGGTGATCTGCAGCAGCCCCAGGCACATCTCGTCGGTGGTGCCCTCGCCCCACACGACATAGCGGTCGGGCTGGCCCTCGAAGGCCGGCAGCTTGTCGCGCAGCCACTGGACGTGCGTGCACGTGACCTTCACCTGCTCGAACGGCTGCAGGGTGATCGGCTCGATCGGGCGGCTCCCCTGGTCGTCGAAGTCCCAGACCGGGATGTCGAGGATGGTCTGCGCCCGGGGGGTGCCGGGACGGACCTCGATCTTGATCGAGCGGCCCAGCAGGTGCATGTGGCCGGCCACGCCGTGGATGGTCATCGGCTTCGACAGGGTGCGCAGGCACGACTGGGTCTGGCCCGGGCTTCGGCTCACCACCGCACAGGAAGTAGAGGAGGTCGGCGGTGTTGCCCTCGGAGCCGAAGCGCTCCTTGACGTCGGCGAGTGCCGCGTCGCGGTCGCACAGCGGACCGTCGTCGTGCTTCGCGCGGCAGGGCAGCTCGACCGGTCCGGGCAGCAGCATCGTGCTCAGCGCCTGGTAGGGACGCTTGCCCGGCGCGAGGCGCAGCTGGGCCGCGGAGGTGTCCGGCTCCTGGCCGGCGAGCAGGTTGTAGTGGACCTGCATGACGATCCGCGCGCCCTTGGCCAGGCGTACGCCGAAGCCGGGCTTGACGACCGACTCCTCGCCACCGGGCGCCCATGCGCCGATCCAGGCTGCGTCGTCGACGTTGGTGAACTGGTCGAGCCCGGTGCCGCCGAAGCACGTCCAGCCCTCGCCCTCCTCCGCCGCGTCCTTCGCCTCGGCCGCGTCGACCTGTCCGGGCTGGACCTGGAAGAGGATCACGTGGTGCACGACGTCCGGGTTGCCGGGCAGCACGTGGGTGCCGGTCAGCCAGGTGTCCTTCTCGAGCTCGGGGTCCAGCAGGAAGCACCGGTAGTCGTCGGTGCCGACGTCGTAGGGGGCCGACGGGGTGTAGCTGCCGGGCATCGCGATCGTCGTGCGCGACTCGCCGGCGCGCAGCGGCTTGGCCTTGGCGGGCGCGGCGTCGTGGTCACCGTCGTGTCCCGCCGAGGCCTCCTCGGTCGGCTCGTCGGTCGTCGCCGACGGGGACTCGGCGGGCTGCGTGGCCTGGCGCGGCAGGCCGGAGGTCGAGTCGGCGCCGCCGCACGCGGAGAGGGCGAGCAGGCAGACCGTGACGACTGCAGCGAAGGCGGAACGGGGTCGGGACATCTCGGCTCAGATCAGTGACTCGGTCATGCCAGGTGTGCTGCCCAGAACATGGAAGTGGGTGTGGAACACGCTCTGTCCGGCTCCGACGCCGGTGTTGGCGATGAGGCGGTACTCGTCGTTGCCGGACGCCTTGGCGACCTCGTCGGCGAGCGCCACGAGATGGCCGAGGATCGCCGGGTCGGCGCCTGCGGATGCCGCGGCGTTCTCGTGGTGCTGCAGCGGCAGGACGAGGGCGTGGAAGGGCGCCTGCGGGTTGAGGTCGCGGATGGAGATGGCGTGCTCGGAGCGCCCGAGGATCTCGGCGGGAACGTCGCCGGCGACGATCTTGCAGAAGATGCAGCTCGCATCCGACGAGGTCATGGGGGGAATCGTAGGCGCTGGTGCCTCGGCGTGTAACCGATTGTTCGGGCCCCGCGTCCAACTACCGTGGAGACCATGCTTCCCCTCGCGCCCTTCCCCGCGCCCCAGCCCGTACGACGCCGCGCCCGCGCCGCCGCGCTCGCCCTCGTCACCACCGTGGCCCTGGCCGGATGCGGAGCGGACGCCGACGACCCGGTGCCGGCCTCGGACCAGTCGTCCAGCCCCGAGCCGTCGGCGACGTCCCCGGACTCGCCCAGCGGCGAGGCCACGTCCGCGCCGCCGGGACCGAGGAGACGACCGAGGAGGCGTCGTACTCGGCCGTCCCCGTCTACTTCGCCGGTGACGCTCCCGGCGGCAGGACGCGACTCTTCCGCGAGTTCCATCGCGTCGAGGGTGATCAGCTGACCGAGGCCGCGCGACTCGTCGCCGGCGGCGGGGAGCCGGTCGACCCGGACTACCGCACCCTCTGGCCGCAGGTGGAGATCGCGTCGGTCTCGGCCACCGACGGGGTGCTCCTCGTCGAGATCCCCTCGGACGGCTTCACCGAGCGCCCCGACGGCATGACCCGGCGCGACGCCCGGCTGGCCGTGCAGCAGCTCGTCTACACGCTGCAGGGCGTGCAGCAGGAGCGCGTGCCGGTCATGATCGAGCGCGAGGGCGGGCTCGATCTGTTCGGCCTGCCGACCGACGCCCCGTTCCGCGCCGCGAGCGCCCTGCGGACCCTGAACCTGGTCAACATCACCACCCCCGCCGAGGGCGACACGGCCACCGGCGACACCCTGACCGTGACCGGCGTGGCCAACTCGTTCGAGGCCAGTGGTCCCTGCCGGTTGGTCGCGGGTGGTGAGGAGGTTGCCCTCGCGGCCTACCAGACCGAGGGCTGGATGGAGGACCGGCTGTTCCCCTTCGAGGTGGACCTCCCGCTCGACGGGGTCACCGGCGAGGTCGTGGTGCAGTGCGAGACCGACGACCCCTCCGGCGGCGCCGAGGGCCACGGCCCGGCGATCGACACCAAGACGATCGCCGTGAGCTGACTGAGCCAGACGCTCAGGACCAGCGGCGGGTGCGGGACAGCAGCGCCGCGACCGCGACCACACCGGCGGTCGAGGTCCGGAGCACCTCGTCGCCCAGCCGCACGGAGAGTGCTCCAGCCTCCCCCAGCACGGCGAGCTCCTCGGGGGTGATTCCGCCCTCGGGCCCGACGACGACCACGACCCGACCCGTGGCGGGGACGTCCAGTCCGGCCAGCGCCACCGTGGCGTCCTCGTGGAGCACGACCGCGAGGTCCGCCTCGGCGACGAGTGCGGCCAGCTCGACCGTGGACGCGAGCGGCGTGACGGTGGGGAGCCAGGAGCGCCGCGACTGCTTGGCCGCCTCACGCGCTGTCGCCTGCCACTTCGCGTGCGACTTCGCCGCCCGCTCGCCCTTCCAGACCGCGACCGATCGTGCCGCGGCCCACGGCACGATCACGTCGACACCCACCTCGGTCAGCACCTCGACCGCCATCTCGCCGCGCTCGCCCTTCGGCAGTGCCTGCACGACGGTGAAGGCCGGGTCTGGCCGCTCGGTGTGTACGACGTCGGCGACCGCGACGGTGAACACGCGCTTGCCGGTGGTCGCCACCTCGCCGGCGACCGACGTGCCGGCACCGTCGGTCAGCACGACCTGCTCACCCTCGCGCAGGCGTCGTACGACGACGGCGTGGTGCGCCTCGTCACCGGTCACCTCGACCACCGAGCCGGCGACCACCCCGGTCAGGGACGGCACCAGGTGCACCGGCAGCGACATGCTCAGCCCGCGTTGAAGGCGTCGCGCAGCCGGCCGAACATCGACTTGTGCGAGGACGCACCGACCTGGCCCTGGGGCGACTCCTCGCCACGGATCGCCGCGAGCTCTCGGAGCAGCTCCTCCTGGCGCGCGTCGAGGCGCGTCGGGGTGTCGACGGCGATGTTGACGACCAGGTCGCCACGACCGCCGCGCAGGCCCGGGACCCCGAAGCCGCGGATCACCTGCTCGCTGCCGGACTGGGTGCCGGCGCGCACGTCGAGCTCGTAGGTCGTGACCGTCTCGGAGTCGTCGGGCGACTCGAGGTCGGCCTCGAGCAGAGGCAGGGTGAGGTGGACACCCAGCGCGGCCGCCGTCATCGGCAGGGACACGGTCGTGTGGAGGTCGTTGCCGTGGCGAGTGAACGTCGGGTGTGCCTCGGCGTGGATCTCGACGTAGAGGTCACCGGCAGGTCCGCCGCCGGGGCCGACCTCGCCCTGTGAGGTGAGCTGGACGCGGGTGCCGGTGTCGACGCCCGGCGGGATCTTCACGGTCAGCGTGCGACGCGAGCGGACGCGACCGTCACCCGCGCACTCGCGGCACGGGTCGGGGATGATCGAGCCGAAACCGCGGCAGGCCGCGCAGGGGCGCAAGGTGCGGATCTCGCCGAGGAACGAGCGCTGGACCACGGCGACCTCGCCGGCGCCGTGGCAGGTCTCGCAGGTGGTCGGCGACGTGCCGGGAGCGGTGCCCTCTCCCTCGCAGACCTCGCACCTCAGGGCCGTGTCCACCTTGAGCTCGCGCGTCACGCCGAAGGCCGCCTCGGCCAGCGTCACGTCGAGCCGGATGAGGGCGTCCTGGCCGCGACGCGCACGCGAGCGCGGCCCTCGGGACTGGGCGGCCCCGCCGGCGGCGCCGCCACCGAAGAAGGCATCCATGATGTCGGTGAACGAGAACCCCTGGCCGGCACCGCCGAAGCCCTGGCTGAACGCGTCGCCACCACGGTCGTAGGCCGCCCGCTTGGACGGGTCGCTCAGCACCTCGTAGGCGCGCGAGACGTCCTTGAAGCGTTCCTGCGTCGCCGGGTCCGGGTTGACGTCCGGGTGCAGCTGGCGGGCCAGCTTGCGGTAGGCCTTCTTGACGGCATCGGCATCGGCGTCGCGGGAGACGCCGAGGATCTCGTAGGGGTCCTGGGTCACTGGCGTCCTTCGTCGAGGATCCGCGAGACGTAGCGCGCGACCGCGCGTACGGCTGACATGGATCCGGGGTAGTCCATCCGGGTGGGTCCGACCACGCCGAGCGACCCGAGATGGTTCTCGAGCGGCCCGTAGCCGGTGGCGACGACGCTGGTCGCCGCCAGTTCTGAGTAGGGGCCCTCGTGGCCGATGCGCACGGTGACGGCGTCCGCGCCGGACTCGCCGAGCAGCTTGAGCAGGACGACGTGCTCCTCGAGCGCCTCCAGGAGCGGGCGGACGGCGGTGTCGAAGTCGCCGTAGCGGGCGAGGTTGGCCGCTCCGCTCACCGCGACCCGATGGTCGTTGCGGTGGTCGGACATCGCCTCGACGAGGACCGTCACGAGGTCGGTGGCCACGCCGACCTGGTCCGGGCGCAGGGTGTCGGGCAGGGCGACCAGCGCCGCAGCGGCGGTGGCGATCGGCTCACCCGCGGCGGTCTGGTTGACCACGGCTCGCAGCTCGGCCAGGTCGCCGTCGGCGATCGGCGCGTCCAGCTCGACGAGGCGCTGGTCGACACGCCCGGTGCTCAGGATCAGGATCGCCATCACGCGCGACGGCGTCAGCGCGACCAGCTCGACGTGGCGCACGGTCGAGCGCGAGAGCGAGGGGTACTGCACGATCGCGACCTGACGGGTCAGCTGGCTCAGCAGGCGCACGGAACGCTGGACGACGTCGTCGAGGTCGACGGCCCCGTCGAGGAGCGTCGCGATCGCGCGCCGCTCTGCTGCACTCATCGGCTTGAGGGTGGCGAGCTTGTCGACGAAGAGGCGGTAGCCCTTGTCGGTCGGCACCCGGCCGGCGCTGGTGTGGGGCTGGTGGATGTAGCCCTCGTCCTCCAGCGCCGCCATGTCGTTGCGGACCGTGGCCGGCGAGACGCCCAGGCCGTGGCGCTCGACGAGGGCTTTCGACCCCACGGGCTCCTCGGTGGCGACGTAGTCCTCGACGATGGCGCGCAGCACGTCGAGCTTGCGGTCGTCGACCACTGCGGCCCTCCTCACTGGCACTCGTTTGCTGGGAGTGCCAAGCGTACTAGGAGTCCGTAGGCTCGCCGGCATGCCCGACTCCACCCCCCGATTCACCGAGGTCGCCCCGCGGGTCTGGGTGGCGCACTACGACTGGATGCACGTCAACATCACCCTGGTCGGTGGCTCGGACGGGCTGCTCATGGTCGACACCCACGGGTCGGCCGCGCAGGCGCGCATCGTCGCCGACGACGTACGACGCCTGGGCGCGGGGCCGCTCACCGGCCTGGTCAACACCCACGAGCACTGGGACCACCACTTCGGCAACGCCACCATGGTCGAGCAGTTCGGCGAGATGCCGGTCCACGCCACGGCGTGGGCGACCGACCACATGGAGGTCTCCGCCGCGCACACGTTCGAGATGTACGAGGCCGGTGACCACCCCCGTCGCGACGAGATCCTGGCCACCACGCTGCACCTGCCCGACCACAGCTTCCACTCCGCGGTGCAGGTCGACCTCGGCGATCGCGCGGTGGAGCTGATCCACCCCGGACGCGGGCACACCGCAGGCGACCTCGTCGTACGCGTCCCGGACGCCGACGTGATGCTGGGCGGCGACCTCATCGAGGAGTCCGACCCGCCCTTCATCGGTGACGACTCGTGGCCGATGGAGTGGCCGACGACGCTCGACCTGGTGCTCAGCCTGATGACCGACCGGACCGTCGTGGTCCCCGGCCACGGCCAGGTCGTCGACCGTGACTTCGTGCAGGACCAGCGGGCCGAGCTCGGGACCATCGCGGAGACGATCCGCGACCTCGCCTCACGCGGGGTCCCGCAGTCCGAGGCGCTCGCACAGGGTGACTGGCCGTGGGACCCGAAGCTCCTCGAGAGCGCCGTGCGCCTGGGCTACGAGCACCTCCCCCGCAGCCAGAAGCAGCTCCCCCTGGTCTGACCACCCCGAGGGGGCTGGCCACAGGGCGCGGCGGTCGATAGGACTGGGTGATGAGCGAGAACAGCGACACGCAGCCCGAGACCACCGGCATCTCCGACGACCAGCTTCCCGAGGACCTCCAGCCCGGCGAGGACAACCCGCTGGCCGAGCCCCTCGATCCCGACGACGAGGCCACCAAGGACCCCGACACGCTCGAGATGGACGCCACCCAGGAGGACCTCGGCAATCCGCCGGTCGACTCGCAGGACGATTCCGAGGACTGATCCGGCGCCCTCGGCGTGCCAGCCCGACAGGTCGACGTCGTCGGCCTACCGTGAGGCGGTGCCCCAGGATCGCTACGGAACCGACGTCCTCTCCACCGACTGGCGCAAGCCGGCGAACGGCCGCGCCACCGATGTCCCGACGGCCGTCGGCATGGTGGTCGAGGAGGTCACGACCGACTGGTGCGGTGAGGTGGTCGCGGTCGACCGTGACATCGACACGGTGACGCTCGAGGACAGGCGCGGCAAGCGGCGTACGTTCCCGCTGGGTCCGGGCTTCCTGCTCGAGGGCAAGCCGGTCGTCCTCACGCGCCCCGTCCGCGCCGGCGCACCCGCTGCCCCCACACGTACGGCGTCCGGGTCCGTCGCGGTCAAGGACGCCAGGGCGCGGGTGGCCCGCGCCAGCCGGATCTTCGTCGAGGGCCGCCACGACGCCGAGCTCGTCGAGAAGGTCTGGGGCGACGACCTGCGGATCGAGGGCGTGGTCGTGGAATACCTCGGCGGAGTCGACGACCTCGCCGACCACCTGCGCGACTTCAAGCCCGGCCCGGCCCGCCGCGTCGGCGTGCTCGTCGACCACCTGGTTCCCGGCTCGAAGGAGTCGCGGATCGCCCAGGGCATCGCCCGCTCCCCCATCGGCAAGCACGTGCTCGTCGTGGGGCACCCGTTCATCGACGTCTGGCAGGCCGTCAAGCCCGAGCGCCTGGGGATCAAGGCATGGCCCGCGGTGCCGCGCAGCATCGACTGGAAGACCGGCACGTGCCAGCAGCTGGGCTGGCCGCACCGCGACCAGGCCGACATCGCCCGGGCCTGGAAGCACATCCTCGGCCGGGTGAGCTCCTTCGCCGACCTCGACCCCGCCCTTCTCGGTCGTGTCGAGGAGCTGATCGACTTCACGACGGCGCCCTGAGCGAGCCCAGGGTCAGTCGACGAGATCCCGTACGACGGCGTCCGCGAGGAGGCGGCCTCGCTGGGTCAGCACCAACCGCTCGGCGCTGAGCTCGACCAGTCCCTCCTGCACCAGACGCGCCACGTGGGAGCGGCCGGTCGCCTCGAGCGCGGACACCGGGAGCCCCTCCACGAGGCGGATCTCCAGCAGGATGCGCTCGACCAACTGGGCGCGGAAGCCCAGCACCTCGCGCGCCGCCGCCGGGGAGACGCCGCGGGCCAGGCGCTCGCCGTACGGCGAGGGGTGCTTGACGTTCCACCAGCGGACTCCGCCGACGTGCGAGTGGGCGCCGGGCCCGACGCCCCACCAGTGCCCGCCGGTCCAGTAGAGGAGGTTGTGCCGGCACCAGTGGTCGGGCGACGTGGCCCAGTTGGACACCTCGTACCACCCCAGCCCGGCCTTGGCGAAGCGCTCGTCGGCGAGGTGGTACTTGTCGGCCAGGTCGTCCTCGTCGGGCATCGGCAGCTCGCCCCGCTTGACCTGCCTGGCCAGCGCGGTGCCGTCCTCGACGATGAGGGAGTAGGCCGAGACGTGGTCCGGCTCGCACGAGAGCGCGGACTCCACCGAGGTCTCCCAGTCGGCCAGCGACTCCCCCGGCGTGCCGTAGATCAGGTCGAGGCTGACGTCCCCGAAGCCGGCCTGCCGCGCCCAGTCGACAGCCGCGGGCACCCGCATCGGGTCGTGGGTGCGGTCCAGCGTGCGGAGCACGTGGTCGACCGCCGACTGCATCCCGAAGCTGATCCGGTTGAAGCCCGCGGTCCGCAGCTCCTCCAGGTCCCACGCCGTCACGCTGTCGGGGTTGGCCTCCGTCGTGATCTCCACGTCGTCGGCCAGGCCGAACTCGGCCGCGGCGCTGGCCACGATGGCGCCGAGGTCGGCGGGCTTCAGGAGTGTCGGCGTACCGCCACCGAAGAAGATCGTCTCGATCTTCACGTCGCGGTGGCCGAGCACGTGCCGCGCGAAGCGGATCTCGCGGATCGCTGCCTCGGCGTACGACGACCGGCTGGCGCCCACCTCGTCGCCGAGCTCCTCGGCGGTGTAGGTGTTGAAGTCGCAGTAGCCGCAGCGCACGCTGCAGAACGGGACGTGGACGTAGAGGCCGAACGGCTTCGAGCCGAACTGCGCCCAGGCCTCGTCGGGGAGCAGACCGTCCTCGGGCGCGGGGTCGCCGTCAGGCTGAGCGGGGGGCACGCGCGTAATCCAACCACGCGGCCCCCCGTCGAGCTCAGGCGTACATCTGGTCGATCAGTTCCCGGTGGTTGTCCTGCACGACGTTGCGCTTGACCTTCATCGAGGGTGTCAGCTCGCCCGACTCGACCGTGAGGTCGTGGTCGAGGAGCTTCCACTTCTTGATGGTCTCCCAGCGGTTGAGGTGGCTGTTGAGCTCGTCGATGTAGTCGCTGACCATCGAGTGGACGGCCTCCGACTGCACGATCTCGGTGTAGGACGCACCGCTCATGCCGTTGGCCTCGCGCCCATCCCGCCATGGCGTCGGGGTCGAGGGTGACCAGCGCGACGACGTAGTTGCGCTCCTCGCCGAACACCATGAACTGGCTGGCGTAGGGGCACACGGCCTTGAACTTCGACTCGATCGCCGGGGGGGCGATGTACTTGCCGCCGGAGGTCTTGAAGAGCTCCTTGATGCGACCGGTGATGACCAGGTGGCCTTCCTCGTCGAGGGCGCCCTTGTCGCCGGTGTGCAGCCAGCCGTCGGAGGTCAGGGTGTTTGCGGTCTCCTCGGGGAGGTTGTGGTAGCCGTCCATCACGCCGGGGCCCTTGATCATGACCTCGTCGTTCTCGCCGAGCTTGACCTCGCTGCCGGGGAAGACCGGACCGACCGTGCCGAACCTGTTGCGGTCGGGGTGGTTGACGAAGGAGCCGGCCGACGTCTCGGTCAGGCCGTAGCCCTCGAGGATGGTGATGCCCGCCGCGCCGAACCACTCGGCGATGTCGCGGTTGAGCGCCGCGGCACCGGAGATGAAGAAGCGCACGCGTCCACCGAAGCGGTCGCGCACCTTGCTGAAGACCAGCTTGTCGAAGAGGCCGTGCTTGACCTTGAGGACGATCGGGACCGACTTGCCCTCACGCTTGAGGCGCTCGACCTCGAGTCCGGTGGCGAAGGCAGCCTTGAAGAGCTTCTCCTTGGCGCCGCCCTCGGCCGCCTGCATGGTGACGATGCGACCGTGGGCCTTCTCGAAGATGCGGGGGGCCGCGCCCATGAAGGTCGGCTTCACCACGCCCAGGTTGTCGACGATCTTCTCGACGCGACCGTCGATCGCGGCAGCGAAGCCGCACGCCATCTGGGTCGACATCAGGACCTTGCCGAACGAGTGCGCCATCGGCAGCCAGCGGAACTCGAGGTCGCTCTCGGAGAGGATGCCCTGCGCGCGGATGGCCTCGCCTTCGTAGACCCACGACGAGTGCCGCAGGCGTACGCCCTTGGGACGGCCGGTGGTGCCGGAGGTGTAGATGAGGGTCGCGAGCTGCTCGGGCGCGATGGCCTCGGAGGTCGTGCGGACGACGTCGGGCTGCTCCGCGAGCTTGGTGGCGCCCAGCGCCGCGAGGTCGTCGAGCGAGATGATCCAGTCGCCGTCGGTCTTGCCCTCGAAGGTGACGACCTTGATCACGTGCGGCAGCTCGGCGCGGTGGTCGGTGAGCTTCTTGAGCTGCTCGTCGTCCTCCGCGAAGACGACGCGGCTCTCGGAGTCAGCGAGGATGTAGACGGTGTCCTCGGCGTTGGTGCTGGGGTAGACCGTGGTGGTTGCACCCGCGGCGCACATCACCGCGAGGTCGGCGAGGATCCACTCGTAGCGCGTGCCCGACGCGATGCCGACGCGCTGCTCGGGCTGGATGCCGAGGGCGATCAGACCGGCGGCCAGGGCCTCGACCCGGTCGCCCGCCTGCTTCCAGGTGACCGACTCCCAGGCCTCGCCTCGCGGGAACCGGAACGCCTCGCTGTCGGGTGAGGCCGCAACCCGGCCGAAGAACTGGACGGCAACGTTTGCCGGCATGGTGTCGAGGAAGCTCGTGTCGATCGTCTCTGGCATGTGATTCCTGCTCAATGTCGGGTCACGGCGCCACAGCGCCGCTTTCGGGGGCTGACGAGAAGTAACCTAGATCACTCTGTTTACCGATGGGTAGCGAAATCGCCAAGAGGCTGCCCTCTCAGTCCTGGACGGCCTTGGTGATCGCGATGCAGCGCGTGACCCAGTCCCGTTCCGCGCGGGTGAGGTCCCTGCCGGCGCGGCGCGCGTCCTGCACCGACCAGCCGGCGTTGAGGACCATCCGCACGACGACCCAGTCGCGGGCGCGATCCTCGTCGAGACCGGCGACGTCCACGAGGGTGTGGAAGCGGCGTCGCAGGCCGTCGCGGACCGATTCGCTCGATGACCCGAGCTCGTCCATCCGGTTCCAGAGCATGGGCGCCGGCTCGTAGTGCGGGTCGCCGCTCATCGGCTTGGGGTCGATCGCGACCCAGCGGCCCTCGACGTCGGCCAGCACGTTGGCGTAGTGGAGGTCGCCGTGCACCACCACGTCCGCGCCGGCGTACGGCGCCACCAGGTCGCGACCCAGCGACAACGCCTGCTCGACGTAGCGCCGCGGGACGGGCACCTCATGCCCCAGGTCTGCCAGGTCGGCGAGCCAGCCCTCGACGTACGACGCCACCGTCCGCAGCTGCGGCAGCGCGGGCACGTGCAACCGAGCATAGAGACCGCCGACGACCTCGCACGCCTCGATGTCCCACGTGTCCCGGAGGTCGCCACCGGGCAACCAGTCCAGGAGGAGGGCCCGGCGGTGCGGGTCGGCCCGCTGGAGCCGCACGGCGCCCTCCCCCGCCCACCGCTGCAGCACCAGGCCCTCGTGCTCGGACTCGTCGTCGCCGTCGAAGGAGATCTTGAGCGCGGCCCCTCGGCCGTCGTTGTCGACCACGGGCAGCACGAGCGAGCAGAACCCGTGGAGGGATGCCGCCACCTGGGTGAGCTCCCACTGGGCGAGCAGGTCCGATGCCCGACGCGGCAGTCCGTCCAGCCAGGCGACCCAGTCCTCGCCGAGCACCCGCTGGGCGGCCAGTCCGGGAGGGATCTGAGGGAGCGGCACCCGATCCACCCAACCACCCCGGCGGTCGCGGGCATAACGTCGTGCCGTGAGCCTGACGTGGGACGACCTCGCCGCCCTCACCACCGCGCGCCAGTTCCCCGACGCGATGACCGACGTCGCCGACCTCGTCTCGCGCACCGGACCGGTGCAGTCGCAGACCGCACGATCCCCCTTCATCGGCCTGGCCGCCCGCGCCCCGGGCATCACCCATGAGGCGATCTCGGCGGCCTACGACTCGGGCTCACTCGTCCGCGGCAGCACCATCCGCGGGACCGTGCACACGGCGACCCCGGAGCAGTACGCCGCCCTCGGCGCCGCGACCCGGATCGGCCAGCGCACCCTCTGGCAGCGCATGCTCAAGCTGGAGCGCAGCACGCTCGACGACCTGTGGTCCGCGACCGAGGACTTCGCAGCCGACTGGCGCACTCCCGGCGAGCTGCAGCAGCACCTCCATGACTGGGTGATGACGCACGAGGGACGCGACCTGCTCGAGGGCCAGCAGGTGGGGCGCTACCTCGCCTTCGGGCACGGCGGGCTCGTCCGGAGGCCGGTGAACGGCAACTGGTCGGGGCAGGGCGCACCGGTCTACCGGACGCTCACGCCGACGCGGCCCACGACGCCGACCGACGCCGTCGCCACCCACGTGCGCTGCCACGGTCCCGTCTCGCGCCACGACATCGCGTGGTGGTCCGGCCTCGGGCTGCGGGTGGTGGACGAGGCGCTCGACGAGCTCGGCCTCGAGGGGGTGCCGGGACCCGACGGCCGGTCGTACGTCGACGTGGGCTCCCCTGCCGCTGGGCGCGCGCTGACCGGCGTCCGGCTGCTCCCGGAGTTCGATGCGCTGATGTGCGCGTACGACCCGGCCGCGCGCGACCGGTTCGCCGAGCCCGGGCACCTCCGGCGGCTGTGGAACCAGAGCAACGGCATGGTGCTGTCGCCGCTGCTCGTCGACGGCCGGATCACCGGCTACTGGCGGGCCACCGGCTCGGCGAAGAGGCGGCCCCTGGAGATCGTCTGGTTCGCCGGCACCCGCAAGCCGCGCGTCGCCGAGCTGGATGCCCCGGTCGCCGCGCTGGAGGCGGCCCTGGGCATCAGCGTGACGGGGGTGACGCTCACCCGCGAGAGTGTCAGTGTGGACGCATGAGCGAACGCCAGCAGCCGTGGACGGACGACCAGGTCCAGCACGGGCGCATCCTCGTGCTCAGTGACAATCCGATCTCGCGGGCGATCGAGACGATCGCGACGGCCGTCGGCCGCGAGGTCCGCATCGAGGCCGTCGACGACGGAGGTCCCGGCCTCCAGCCCGGTCCCCGTGACGCGGTCGTGCTCTGCGATCACGACGCCCCCGACGCGCCGGGCGTCCTGCGGGCTGCGCTCGCGTCGGAGGCGTCGTACGTCGCGATGATGGCGAGCCGTTCCCGGGCCGCCGCACTGGCCGACGAGCTCGCCGCGGAGGGCGTGGACATCTCCACCCTCCACGTCCCGGCCGGTCACGACCTGGGCGGGAAGGGTCCCGGTGAGATCGCCCTGTCGGTGGTCGCCGAGATCGTGGCGGAGTCCTACGACCGGCCCGGCGGGCCGTTGCGCGGCTGAGGCTGGTCGCCGAGGTACTCCCCCGGCGTCATCCCGGTCACGGTCCGGAAGTCGTGGGTGAAGTGGGCCTGGTCGGCGTATCCCAGGCGGGCCGCCATGTCGGCCAGCGTGCGCCTCCCCCTCCTTGAGCGCCTCGACAGCGTCGTGCAGCCGGCGACGCTGGATCAGCCACTTCGGGCTCATCCCGACACGCTGCTCGACGAGCCGCTGGAGGCTGCGCTCGCTGAGGCCGGCGTGGGAGGCGAGCTCGTCGACCCGGGTCACCTCGGGGTGGTCGCGCAGCCACGTCACCAGCTCGTTGATCATCAGGCCGGGCTCGTCCACCGGGACGTACGCCCCGAGCCGCCGCTCGACCGCCTCGATCGCCACGCGCATGGCCGGCCGGATCGCCGGGGTCGGGCGTCATGGCCGCGCGGATCTCCGCCACCAGGCCACCGGCGTCGAGCCCCGCGATCTCGTCAAGGTCGACGTGGGTGTCGGTGAGCTCGGCGACCGACCGTCTCGCCAGCAGGCGCCCGGCGGCGGGCTGCAGCATGGTGCCGACCGCCCAGCCGTCACCCTCGAGCGTCACGCTCGAACGTCCGTGGGTGACGCCGTAGAACCGGGCATAGGTGTTGCTGACGACGATCAGGCACACCGGGTGCTGCAGCGTGCTCTGCGTCGACGGCTCGGTCAGCGACCACACCGGGATCCAGTAGCGCTCGACGAGGTCGACCAGGTGGGGCGAGGCGGCGTAGCGGTGGATCGGCGGAGAGGGCCGGGTCACCCCGGTGAGGTGTGCCCGGTCGATCGGGTCGACAGCTCGCACGTCTCGGGGTCGCACCATGTGTCGGATTATCACAAGAGCCGGGGACAGCGGGTCTGCGAACGTGGTCGCATGACCGAGACCGCACAGACACTTCTCCGGGCGCGCCGACGACTTCGCCGCCATCCTCGACCGTGCCGTCCCGCGGTGGGACGCACCGACGCCGTGCGAGGGATGGACGGTCCGCGACGTCGTCGGGCACGTCATCGACACCGAGCGCGACTTCCTCGAGCGGCACGACCTGGACGCTGGGCCGGGGCCGGACCTCGACGACCCGGTCGGCTCCTGGCGCACCCACTGCCGCGCACGTCGCGGACGTCCTGGGCCGCACGGGCGTCGCTGAGCGGGAGTTCGACGGCTACTTCGGACGCACCACCATCGGGGCGACGATGCGGGACTTCTACGGCTGGGACCTCGTCGTCCACGGCTCCGACATCGCCCGCGCCACGGGGCAGCCGTGGTCGGTCACCGAGGCCGAGGCGGCGTCGCTGCACGCGACGGCCGACGGCTGGGGCGACGCGCTCTACTCCGAAGGGGTCTGCTCCGGTGCCGTGCCCGTGCCCGACGACGCGTCCGCGACCGATCGTCTGCTCGCCCGGCTGGGGCGCGATCCGGAGTGGCGCGGCGATGCCCCAACACACGTGCGGCGGATGTGGTCCTGAGATTCCGAAGCCGGGGGCAACTTCCGCCGCGCGCGTGCTACTTCTCGCCGCTCCTCGGCGCGTGACGACGACGGCCACGGGCTACTTCTTGCCGGACTTCTCCGTCGGCTGCGTGGTGGAGAGCGCGGCGACGAAGGCCTCCTGGGGGACCTCGACGCGACCGACCATCTTCATCCGCTTCTTGCCCTCCTTCTGCTTCTCCAGCAGCTTGCGCTTGCGGGTGATGTCACCGCCGTAGCACTTGGCGAGGACGTCCTTGCGGATGGCGCGGATGTTCTCGCGGGCGATCACGCGAGCGCCGATGGCGGCCTGGATCGGCACCTCGAACTGCTGGCGCGGGATGAGCTCCTTGAGCTTGCCGGCCAGCATCACGCCGTAGGCGTAGGCCGCGTCCTTGTGGACGATCGCGGAGAACGCGTCGACCGGCTCGCCCTGCAGCAGGATGTCGACCTTGACGAGGTCGGACGCCTGGTCACCGGCGCGCTCGTAGTCGAGGGAGGCGTAGCCCTTGGTGCGCGACTTGAGCTGGTCGAAGAAGTCGAAGACGATCTCGCCCATCGGCAGCGTGTAGCGCATCTCGACGCGGTCCTCGGAGAGGTAGTCCATGCCCCCGAGCTGGCCGCGCTTGGCCTGGCACAGCTCCATGATCGTGCCGATGTAGTCGGACGGCGACAGGATCGTGGCCTTGACGACGGGCTCGCGGACCTCGGCGATCTTGCCGCCGTCGGGGTACTCGCTCGGGTTGGTGCACTCGATGACGGTGCCGTCCTCCATCGCGACCGAGTAGACGACGTTGGGGGCGGTCGAGATGAGGTCGAGGTTGAACTCGCGCTCGAGGCGCTCGCGCACGATCTCCATGTGCAGCAGGCCGAGGAAGCCGCAGCGGAAGCCGAAGCCCAGCGCACCCGACGTCTCCGGCTCGTAGGCCAGGGCGGCGTCGTTGAGCTGCAGCCGCTCGAGCGCGTCGCGCAGGTTGGGGTAGTCGTCGCCGTCGATCGGGTAGAGACCCGCGAAGACCATCGGGTTGGGGTGCTTGTAGCCACCCAGCGACTCGGTGGCGCCGTGGTGCTGGCTGGTGACGGTGTCGCCCACGCGGGACTGGCGGACGTCCTTCACCCCGGTGATGAGGTAGCCGACCTCGCCGACGCCGAGGTCGCTGGCCTTCATCGGCTCGGGGCTGATCACGCCGACCTCGAGCATCTCGTGCACGACGCCGTTGGACATCATCTTGATGCGGTCGCGGTGGCTGAGCTTGCCGTCGACGACGCGGACGTAGGTGACGACGCCGCGGTAGGTGTCGTAGACCGAGTCGAAGATCAGCGCGCGCGGCGGGGCGTCCGCGTCGCCCACCGGCGGCGGGCGTCTGCTTGACGATCTCGTTGAGCAGCGTCTCGACGCCCAGGCCGGTCTTGGCCGAGGTCATCAGCACGTCGGACACGTCGCAGCCGATGATGCCGGCCAGCTCCGCGGCGTACTTCTCGGGCTGGGCGTTGGGCAGGTCGATCTTGTTGAGCACCGGGATGATGTGGAGGTCGGCGCCGAGCGCGAGGTAGAGGTTGGCCAGCGTCTGGGCCTCGATGCCCTGGGCCGCGTCCACCAGCAGCACGGCCGCCTCGCACGCCTCGAGCGAGCGGGACACCTCGTAGGTGAAGTCGACGTGGCCGGGGGTGTCGATCATGTTGAGGACGTACATGCCGGGCTCGGCGCCCTCGGCGTTGTCGACCGGCACGGTCCACGGCAGGCGGACGGCCTGGCTCTTGATCGTGATGCCGCGCTCGCGCTCGATGTCCATCCGGTCGAGGTACTGCGCACGCGCTGCCCGTTCGTCGACGACGCCGGTGAGCTGGAGCATCCGGTCAGCGAGGGTCGACTTGCCGTGGTCGATGTGCGCGATGATGCAGAAGTTGCGGATGATCGACGGGTCGGTCGAGCCGGGCTGAGGCGCGTTCTTGAGGCTCACGGACTGCTTTCAGGAGTACGACGGCGGGGTCCGGGCATTCTCCCACGCGGGTGTGGCGGCGACGAACCGGCGACGGTGGTGCGACGCGAGGCGGCTAGCGTGCCGTGGTGATGTCCCGGGCCGGATCAGGCAGACACCTCCCGCTGCTCCCGGCGGCGGCGTTCGTGCTGGTGTGGTCGTCGGGCTACATCTCCGGCCCGGCGGCGGTCGAGGCCGCGGCCCCGTTCTCGGTCCTCGCCTGGCGCTTCGTGCTGGCCGCCCTCCTCGCCGCCGGCCTCGCGCTGGCGCTTCGACGTCCGACCCGGATGGACCGAGGCACGGTGGGACGCGTCGCGGCCGTCGGCCTGGTGATGAACGCCGTCCAGTTCGGCCTGATGTACGTCGCGTTCGACCTGGGCCTTGGCGCCACCCTGGCGTCCCTCTTCCACGCGCTCAGCCCGGTGCTGACCGTCCTGCTGGCGGCTGCGCTCCTCGGCGAACGGGTCACGCGGGTGCAGGTCGGCGGGTTCGTGGTGGGCGTCGCCGGCGTGCTGATCGTCCTCGGCGCGGACCTCGGCCACGCAGGCGGCCCGGCGGCGGTCGTCATCGGGATGCTGAGCATGCTCACCCTCAGCCTCGGCACGCTGGGCCAGCGGTGGATCGGCGCGAGCCCCGACCTGCTGTGGTCGGCGGCACTCCAGTTCGCGGTGTCGGCGCCGCCGCTGCTCGTCCTGGGGTGGCTCACCGAGGGTGTCTGGCCGGTCACCGACACGAGGCAGGCCGTCGTGTCCGTCCTGTTCCTCGCGATCGTCAACTCGATCGTCGGCCTGGTGCTGCTGTCGCTCCTCGTGCTGCGCGCCGGCTCGGGAGCCGCGGCGAGCCTCTTCTTCCTCAGCCCGCCGGTGACGGCCGTCCTGGCCTGGGTGATCCTCGACGAGAAGCTGTCCGCCATGCAGCTGGTCGGGCTCGTGGTGGCGGTGGCGGGAGTGGCTGCGGCCACCCGCTCCCGGGCCGCACCGCGTGCCGTGGATCAGCCGGTCGGCACCCAGTAGCGCCGCTTCGCCCCGCGTACGTCCTCCAGCTCGGCCGCCGGCGGCCTCGATGACCCGGATCGAGCCGACGTTGTCGTCGTCGCACGTGACGAGCGCGGAGTCGATGCCCAGCCCCCGGGCCCACGGCAGCGCAGCGCGCAGCATGGCGGTCGCGTGGCCCTGGCGGCGGGCAGAAGGCCGGACGTCGTAGCCGATGTGCCCGCCGACGTCGAGCAGGAAGTGGTTGAGGCGGTGCCGGATGGCGAGGCGGCCGAGGTAGGCGTCGCCGTCGATCCACCAGAGGGTGGTGGACGGCACGTAGCGGGCCGGGCGCGGGCGGTCCTCCTCCGCGTCGGCGATGACCTCGGCGACGAAGTCGGCGAAGACCTCGGGGTCCTGCCAACCGGGAGCCTGGTGCCCGATCCAGGCCGCGGTCTGCGAGTCCCTGGCACCCTCCGCGACGAACTCGTCCATGGCGGCGAGGAAGGAGGCGTGGACGGCGGTGGTGGGAAGGACGAGCTCGGGCACGGGGCATTCCTATCGCGCCGCCGTGGGGACCTCCACCCGATATCGGGTCGTCGCGTCTCGCGCCGGTGGGGAAGGATGCCGCCATGCCCGATCCCTACCCCGCCCCGCACGGAGCGACCGCGCGCCGGCTGGAGTGGCCCTTCCTCCCGGCGAACCTGCGCGCCTACATCGAGCGCAAGTGCGGCTCCCCGGTGGTCGAGGCGATCTCGCAGACGAGCGGGTTCACCCCGGGATTCGCGTCGGTCCTGGTCTGTGAGGACGGGTCGCGGCACTTCGTGAAGGCCGCGTCGGTCAAGGCCCAGCGGCTGTTCGCCGACTCCTACCGCGAGGAGGCGCGCAAGCTCGCCGCACTGCCCGCGTCGGTGCCCGCACCGCGGCTGCTGTGGCACCTCGACGACGACTGGGTGGTGCTCGGCATCGAGTACGTCGCCGCGCGGGCGCCGCACCGGCCGTGGCAGCCGGCCGACCTCGACGCCCTCCTCGACGCGCTGGAGACGTGCGCCGACGCACTCACTCCGCCGCCGACGCGCTGGAGCTCGACACCGCGGAGGACGACTTCGCGCCGCTGCTGGACGGCTGGGCCAGCATCCGCGAGACCCGCACCGACCTCGATCCCGCGCACCTGGCCGAGGCCGAGGCCCTGGCCGGCCGCTACGCCGAGGTGTGCGCGCGGCGACACGCTGGTCCACACCGACATCCGGTCCGACAACGTGCTCATCGACGCAGACGGGCCGCGCCCGGATCTGCGACTGGAACTGGCCGGTGCGCGGCGCCTCGTGGTTCGACTCCTTCGCCGCCCTGATCGGGCCGCGCGGTGAGGGCGTCGACGTCGACCGTGTGCTCACCACCCGACGGTTGCTCCGTGACGTCGACGCCGAGGCCTTCGACATCAACCTCGCGCTCTACGTCGGCTACTTCTTCACCCAGTGCCACCCAGCCGGTGCCGCCGACGTCGCCCCACATCCGCGACCACCAGCGCTGGCAGGGCGAGGTCTGCTGGGAGTGGCTCGCCGAGCGCCGGGGCTGGCGGTGAGCGGACCGCGGGCGGCGGGGGTCCGGACGCCGTACGCCGAGGTTCCCGCCGACGTACGTGCCTGGGTGGACGCCACGCTGGGTTCCCCGGTCGTTGAGGCCCACGAGCAGGTCGGCGGGATGTCGCCGGGCTGCGCCACCCGGGTGGTGTGCGCCGACGGCACCCGTGCCTTCGTCAAGGCGGTCGGTGCCGACCTCAACCCCGACACGCCGAACCTGTTCCGCCGCGAGGTGGCGGTGCTGGAGCTGCTCGGGTCGCACGACCTGTGGGCCGACCTGCTCGCGTCGCGGGACGACGGCGACTGGGTCGCGCTCCTGCTCGAGGACGTCGAGGGGACGCACCCCGACTTCCACGACGACGCCGACCTCGACGCGGTGCTGGCCACCACCGACCGCCTCGCCGAGGTGCTGGGCGAGCGGGTGCCCGACCCGGGGGTGTGGACCTCGCCCGTGCCGCTCGTCAGCGTGAACGACCGCTTCGCGATCTGGGCCGAGACGCTCGCGACCCTCGACAGCGCACCAGAGATCGCGCCCGTGCCCGTGTGGCTCCGCGCCGATGCCGACCGCTGGGCCGCGGCGCTGACTGACCTGGCCGCCGAGCCGCACCGGCAGCTGGTGCACTGGGACATCCGCAACGACAACCTCCTGCGCCGCCCCGGCGGCGAGATCGTGGTCGTCGACTGGGGCATGGCGGCGATCGGACCGGAGTGGGCCGACCCGCTCCTCGCCCGGCTCGAGCGAGTCGACGAGGCGTGGTTCGACAGCTCGATCGCCTCCTCCCCGGCGATTGTCACCGCCGGTGACGAGGCGATCACGGCGTGGCTCATCGGCTTCGCGACCCACCTGGCCGTCCGCTCGGTGACGGCCGTGGACGTCAACCTGCCGACCCTCAACGACTTCCGCCGCCGCGAGTCGGCGCGGATGTTCGTCGCCGCGGGGCGGCGTACCCTCTCAGAGCGGTGAGCCAGGCCGGTTCCATCGCCCGAGAACCGGTCTCCGCCACCGCTCACCGGTGCGATTTGGGCGCTCACGCGCGCTGGCGGTAGTGTTCATCCCTGCATGTCCGGCACCCGACCCTCACCGTGTTTCTCAGGCAGGGGTTGCCAGGCAGCCGACAGGCACAGACTTATCCTTTCCACCTCCCGCACCAGAGGATTCACACGTGGCAAACATCAAGTCCCAGATCAAGCGCAACAAGCAGAACGAGAAGGCGCGCCAGCGCAACCAGGCCGTGAAGTCGAGCCTGCGCACCGCTGTCCGCAAGTTCCGCGAGCTCGCCGAGACCGGCGACAAGGACGGCGCCCTGGCTGCCGGCCGTGACGCCATGAAGAAGCTCGACAAGGCCGCCTCGAAGGGCGTCATCCACGCCAACCAGGCCGCCAACCGCAAGTCGTCGATCGCCAAGACGACCGCGTCGCTCTGACACCGGTCTTCACCGCCGAACACCCGCCCGACGTGGCGGGTGTTTCGCATTTCAGGACCCGTCGGTCAGCGGCTCTCGCGGAGTCCGGCCACGGTGAGGACCAACCGCTCCAGCGTGTACGACGCGTCGTGGGCCTGGCCCTTGATGTCGGCGTCGGCGACGGCCACGGCCCGCACCGCTTCGGCGATCGCCTCGTCCGACCACGAGCGCGACTGGTCACGCACGGTCCGCACCTTCCACGGCGGCACGCCGAGGTCACGCGCCAGGTCGGCCTCCCGCGCTCCGCGCGGTGACCCGAGGTAGCGCGCGATGCTGCGGGCCGAGGCCGCCATCGCCGAGGTCACCAGGACCGACGCCGTGCCCGAGTCGAGCGCCCAGCGCAGCTCCTCGAGCGCGGCAGCACGGCGTCCGGAGAAGGCGGCGTCGGCCACCGAGAACGACTTCGCCTCGGCCCGTCCGCCGAAGTAGCGCTGCACCTTCTCGATGGTCAGCTGCTCGCCCGGGAAGTCGTTGGTCAGCTGGTCGGCGGCGGCCGCGAGCGAGCGCAGGTCGCTGCCCACCGCCTGCACCAGGAAGGTCGCCGCGTCGGGCGTGATCTTGGCGCCGTGGACCGCCGCCTCGGCGGTCACGAATGCCGGCATGTCCTTCGGCTTGATCTCCTCGGACTTCACCTCGGTGACCGCGGACAGCTTGCGCAGCTTGGTGAGCACGCCGCTGCCCTTCGGACCACCGGAGTGCACCAGCACGAGCGCGACGTCGTCGGCCGGGGCGGCGCAGTAGTCGAGGACACCGTCGACGGACTCGTCGGGGAGGTCCTCGAAGCCGCGCACGATCACGCAGCGGATCGAGGAGAACAGCGACGGCGCGGCCATCTCCCCCAGCGCGGCCAGCGTCAGCTCCGAGGCCGCCGACTCGGCGAACTCGGCGTCGGCGTCGTGGGCGCGCACCGCGTCACGGACCGAGGCGACCGTGCGCGCGGAGAGGTATTCCTCCTTGCCGGTCACGAGGACGACGTGGCCGAGGACCTGCGCTGCGGTGGGGGTGCGTGCCATGGTGCGCCAACCCTAGCCGCGGGTGACGACACCCACCTCCCCGTGCCGCACCACCACGACCACGTCGCCGGAGGTGTCCGTGCGCCAGACGTCCGCGCCCGTCGCGGCGAGCCCGGCGAGCAGGTCGCCGGCCGGGTGGCCGTAGTCGTTGTCCGCGCCCACCGACACCAGCGCCACCCCGGCCCCGAGCGAGGTCAGCCACGGCAGGTCCTGGTGGCGGCTGCCGTGGTGGGGCACCTTCAGCACGTCGACACGGAGACCGGCGAGCGTGCGCTCGAGCGCGTCCTGCGCGCTCGGCTCGACGTCCCCGGTGAGCAGGATCCGCACACCACCGACCTCGGCCAGCAGCACCACGCTCGCGTTGTTGGGGGCGCTCTCCCCCGGGTCCGTGACGCCGCCGTCCGGAGGCGGCCACACCGGCTGGAGCGTCACGTCGCCCACGCTGCGCGTCACGCCGTACGACGACACGCCGGGGTCGGCGCCCAGCACCTCGGCGACCTGGCGTACCCCGCCCGGCGGCTCGAGCAGGGACGAGGCGTCGACCTCCCCGACCCGGCGTCCCTGCACGACCCCGGCCAGCCCGTCGACGTGGTCGGCGTGGAAGTGGGTCAGCACGACGAGGGGGACGCTGGTGATGTCGAGCCGGTCGAGGCAGGCGTCCATCAGCGCAGGATCCGGCCCGGCGTCGACGACGACCGCCGAGCCCTGTCCGGCCCTGAGGACGAGGCCGTCGCCCTGGCCGACGTCGCACATCGCGAGCACCCACCCGTCCGGCGGCCAGCCCGGACTCGGCAGCCGCACCAGCACTCCCGCGACCAGCAGCCCGGTGCAGGCCAGCGCGGTCGACGGCTGACCCAGCAGTCGCGGGGCGAGCAGCACCAGCAGCAGGCACAGGCCCGTCAGCAGGAGCAGCGCCGGCGGGCTGGTCCCCCACGTCACCGCCGCGGTGGGGAGGTCGGCGCCGTGCTCGGCCACCGTGATGATCCACTCGGCCGACCAGGCCGCCGGCGCGGCGACCACGACGCCCAGCGGTCGCCCACAGCAGGCCGAGCAACCCACCGGCGAGCCCGAGCACGGTGGCCGGTGCCACCGCCGGCGCAGCCAGCAGGTTCGCGCCGACCGCGACCAGGCTGACCTCCCCTGAGATCGCCGCCACCACAGGCGTGCACGCGACCTGGGCGGCCAGCGGCACCGAGACCGCCTCCGCGACCCAGCGAGGAGTCCACCGCATGAGCGCGTCGCGCCAGGCCGGGGCGAGGAGCAGGATCCCGCCGGTGGCCAGCACGGACAGGGCGAAGCCGGCGCTCACCCCGAGCCCGGGATCGACGAGCAGCAGGACCAGCACGGCGACGCCCAGCCCCCGCGTGCCGCGCGATCGACCGTTGCGGCCCATGCCGATCAGCGCGACCGTGCCCATCGCCGCCGCCCGCACGACGCTCGGCTCGGTCCGGGCGACCATCACGAAGCCGATGATCCCGACGGCCGCCAGGACATGGATCCAGCGGCCCCGGACCCCGGTCCACCGCCCGAGGATGACCAGGAAGCCGACCACGAGCGTCAGGTTGGTGCCGCTCACCGCGAGCAGGTGGGTGAGCCCGGTGGTGCGGAAGTCGTCGGCCACCTCGGGATCGAGACCACCGTCGTCGCCGGCGACCAGCGCCGGGACCAGCTCGCGGGCATCGACGCCCCGGTCGGCGACCGCGGCGCGGACGGAACGCCGTACGGCTGCGGCGGCGTCCCACCAGACGCCGGGCTCGCGCACCACCGACGGCTCCCCGACCGGCCGCACGAGGGCGGCCGCGTCGTCGTCCGCGGGCACCAGGCGGGCGGTGGTGTCGAGTGTCGTTCCCAGCGCGGGGGTCGGCCAGTCGTCGTCGGCCATGACCACCACCGGCACGGAGACCTGCCACGCCCCACCTCGCCCGACCATCCGGGTCGCCCGGGCCCGGACCACCTGCACCTCGCCGAACTGCCCGGCCACCACCCGCGCGTCGGAGGTGACCTCGAGCCGCAGCTGGACGACCGCTCCCTCCGCGGCCAGCTCGGTCACGGGCGAGGTCGCCACCAGGGTCTGGTGGAGCGCGCCGACGCCGGCGACGGCCGCCAGCGCGGCGACCGGACCCCACCAGGCGAGAGCTGCCCTGCGGCGTACGACGAGGGCGAGGCTGGTCGCCACGACCAGCACGACCAGGGCGAGCGCTACCCGACCGGGGAGCAGCAGCACCGCGAGGGAGCCCGCCCACGCCCCCGCCCCCAGGAACAGGGCACGCAGGTCCACCGCGACCAGCGATCAGATGGTGACGTGGGGAGCCAGCTCGGCGAGGGTGGCGTCGCCGATGCCGTCGACCTCGAGGAGCTCGTCGACCGAGGTGAAGGAGCCGTTGTCGGTGCGCCAGCTGACGATGGCCGCGGCGGTCACCGGGCCGACCCCCGGGAGCGACTCGAGGGTGAGGGGGTCGGCCGTGTTGATGTTGACGAGCGCGCCGGTCTCCCCCGGCGTGCCGAGGGTGCCGGCCACTCCCGTCGGCACGGCCACGCCGACCAGGATCTGCTCGCCGTCGACGAGCGGCCGGGCCAGGTTGAGCGAGGTGAGGTCGACGCCGCGCCGCGCCCCACCCGCGGCGTCCAGCGCGTCCACGACCCGCGATCCCGGCGGGAGCACGGCGATGCCGGGGCGCTTGACCTTGCCGGCGACGTCGACGGTCACGTCGCGTCCCGTCTGCCCTGGGCCCTCGACGGAGCGACCTCTGCCAGTGGTGTCGGAGCCGCGGCCACCTCCGGCACCGGCACCGGCTCGGCCTGGTCGCGGATCACGACCCAGGACGCGATCCCGACGGCCACCGCGGCCACCACGGCGACCACGGCCAGGTGCACCGGCCCGAGCTGCAGGGCACCCACGCTGAGGCGACGGGACGCGTGCCGGCCGGGGACGGGAAGCACGACAGGTGCGACGTCGACCTCTCCCGTCCTCACCGCGGATGCGGGTGTGCTGCTCGTCGGGTGGTGCCGGCGACTGCTCCCGTCGTACGGCGGCGAGCTCGGCACTCAGCGTCGCCAGGCGTCGCGACACGGCCTCGGTGTGCTCGGACGAGGGCTGGTGTCGACGCATGCCTCCACGCTAGGAATCGGCGCTCCCTCGCCGTAAGCCCGTCGGAGCAATCTGTGGAGAACCCCGCTCAGACCAGCGGGGAGACGCAGACCGCGACCATCCCCGGCCCGACGTGGGCACCCAGGACGGCCCCCAGCTCGCCGCACATCACCTCACGACCCTCCAGCCCGTCCGCCAGGCGTTCGGCCAGCAGCCCTGCGAGCTCCTCGGCCTTGGCGGCGTTGGCGAGGTGGGAGACGCAGACGTCGACCGGCTGGTCGCCGGCCGCCTCGACGGCGAGGTCGACCAGTCGGCCGAGAGCGCGCGACGCCGTACGGACCCGCTCGCGCGGGGCGACCTTGCCGTCGGCGATCTCCAGCAGCGGCTTGACCGAGAGCGCGCTGCCGAGGATCGCGGCAGCCGCGCCGATGCGACCGCCGCGACGGAGGTACTCCAGGGTGTCGACGTAGAACAGCGACGTCGCGGCCTGCCCACGTGCCAGCGCGGCCGCGACGGCCTCCTCCGCCGTGCCCCCGGCGTCGAGCACGTCGACGGCCGTCAGCGCCGCGTAGCCGGTGGCGATGCCGACCTGGGTGGAGTCGAGGACATGCACCGTGACGTCAACCTCGAGGGCGGCGAGCTGGGCGGACTCGAAGGTGCCGCTCATCTCACCCGACAGGTGGATCGAGATGATCTCGTCGGCCCCCTCGGCCGCGACCTCGCGGTAGACGTCCGCGAACAGTGCGGGGGCAGGCCTCGACGTGCTGACGGGCACGAACTCCCGCAGCGCCTCGGCGACCACGTCGGGGGTCGCGCCGTCCGGTCCCTCGTCCAACACCCTGGCACCGATGACGACCTGCAGCGGCACGACCCGGATCCCGCGAGCCGCCGCCACCTCCGGCGGCAGGCTCGCGGTGGAGTCGGTGACCACCACGACCTTGGACATGGGCCGACCCTACTGGTCGGGCACAGCCTCAGACGACGATGTTCACGAGCTTCGGTGCACGGACGATCACCTTCCGCACGGGCGCCCCGTCGATCGCGTTCTGCACGCCCGTGTCGGCCAGGGCGGCGGCCTCCAGGTCGGCCTCGGAGATGTCCGGGGAGACCTCCAGCCGCGCCCTCACCTTGCCCCTGACCTGGACGATGGCGGTGACCGAATCCTCGACCAGCAGCGCCTCGTCGACGGCCGGCCACCCGACGCGTACGACGGTCGGCTGGTGACCCAGCCGCTCCCACATCTCCTCCGCGACGTAGGGCGCGACCAGCGACAGGATGATCGCCACGGCCTCGGTGGCCTCGCGCACCGCCGGGTCGGCCGGTCCGCAGCCCGGAGTCGATCGCCTTGCGGGTGGCGTTCACCAGCTCCATCAGCCGCGCCACCATCACGTTGAAGCGGTAGCCCTCGATCAGCTCGGCCGCGTCGTGGATCGTGCGTGCGGTCGTACGCCGCAGCGCCAGGTCGCCGGTCGTGACGTCGACGCCCGGCTCGCGAGGTGACGTCGCCCGACAGCCGCCAGGCGCGCTGCAGGAAGCGCAGCGACCCGTCCGGCGACATGTTGGCCCAGTCGATGTCGTCCTCGGGAGGACCCGCGAAGACCAGGGTCAGGCGCACCGCGTCCACACCGAAGGCACCGAGTTGGTCCCCCAGGTCGACGCCGTTGCCCAGCGACTTGCTCATCTTCTTGCCCTGGTTGATGACGAAGCCCTGGTTCAGCTGGGCCGACCACGGCTCGCGGAAGTCGACCAGGCCCATGTCGTTCAGGACCTTGGTGAAGAACCGGCCGTACAGCAGGTGCAGGACGGCGTGCTCGACACCACCGACGTACAGGTTCGTCGGCATCCACGCGTTGACCAAGGCCGAGTCGAACGGCTGGGTGTCGTCGTGCGGCGAGCAGTAGCGGAACATGTACCAGGACGAGTCGACGAACGTGTCCATGGTGTCGGTGTCGCGGGTCGCCGGACCACCGCACGTCGGGCAGGCGACGTTGACCCAGTCGGTCGCGCCGCCCAGGGGCGAGGTGCCCTTGGGCTTCAGGTCGGCGCCCTTGCAGCATCGGCAGCGTCACGGGCAGCTGGTCCTCGGGCACCGCCACCTCGCCGTCGACCGGGCAGTGGATGATCGGGATCGGCGCACCCCAGTAGCGCTGGCGGCTCAGCAGCCAGTCGCGCAGGCGGAAGTTGACGGTGCCGCGGCCCAGGCCCTGGCCCTCCAGGTAGGCGATCGTCGTCGACTTGGCCTCGGCGACGCCCAGCCCGGACAGGTCGATCTCGTCGTTGGCGGAGTTGATGGCCGGGCCGTCGCCGGTGAAGGCCTCGCCCTCCCAGTCCGCCGGCGGCTGCACCGTGCGGATCACCGGCAGGTCGAAGGCCTCGGCGAACTCCCAGTCGCGCTGGTCCTGGCCGGGGACGGCCATGATCGCGCCGGTGCCGTAGTCGGCCAGCACGTAGTCGGCGGCATAGACCGGGATCTGCGTCCCGGTCAGCGGGTTGGTCGCGTGCACGCCCAGGAAGACGCCCGTCTTGGGCCGGTCGCTGGACAGCCGGTCGATCTCGGTCTCCTTGCGGACCTCGACCAGGTAGTCCTCCAGCGCCGGGCGCTGCTCGTCGGTGACCAGCTCCGCCGCCAGGGCGGCGTCGGCGGCCACCACCATGAAGGTCGCGCCGAACAGCGTGTCCGGCCGCGTGGTGTAGACGGTGACCGGCTCGTCACGGCCCTCGATGGCGAAGTCGACGTGGGCGCCCTCGGACCGCCCGATCCAGTTGCGCTGCGCGGTGACGACCCGGGCTGGCCAGGTGTCCTCCAGGTCGTCCAGGCCGTCCAGCAGCTCCTGGGCGTAGTCGGTGATCTTGAAGTACCACTGGGTCAGCTCCTTCTTGGTCACCTCCGCCCCGCACCGCTCGCAGACGCCGCCGACGACCTGCTCGTTGGCCAGCACCGTCTGGTCCTGCGGGCACCAGTTGACCGGCGCTGTTCTTGCGGTAGGCCAGGCCGCGCTCGAAGAACTCCAGGAACAGCCACTGCGTCCAGCGGTAGTAGTCCGGGTCGGAGGTGTTGAAGGTGCGCGTCCAGTCGAAGGAGGCGGCGTACTTCTTGCACGACTCGATCGACTTGGCGATGTTGGCCCGCGTGTAGGTGTCGGGGTGCTCGTCGTTGCGGATGGCGGCGTTCTCCGCGGGCAGGCCGAAGGAGTCGAAGCCCATCGGGTTCAGCACCTCATAGCCGCGCTGCCACCAGTAGCGCGCCACCACGTCGTGCAGCGCGAACACCTCGGCGTGACCCATGTGCAGGTCGCCGCTCGGGTAGGGGAACATCGTCAGCGCGTAGCGCTTCTCGCGCGGGCTGTCGTCGTCGGCACGGAAGGGCTGCAGGTCCTCCCAGACCCGCTGCCACTTCGCCTCGGTGGCCTCGATGTCGTACGACGACCGCTCGCCGTCGTGTGCTCCGCTGTCGGTTGTCATGACGTGTCCTTGTGGGAGTTGCGGGCTGAGCTGGATCGGGCATGAAAAAACCCCTCGCATGGAGGGGTAGCCGCGTCTCGGTCCGGTGGGTGTGGGACTCGATCAACGCGGCCGTCGAAGGAGGAGCTGCTTGCGCACGGCACCATCCTAGCCTGTCCCGCGCGCGACCTGCGAGGCGATACTGCCGGGATGACTGCTGACCTGACCCGCTACGCCGACTGGCTGGACTTCCTCACTGCGCTGCCGGAGCACGTGCCCGCGCTGCAGGTCGTGGTCGTCAACGGGTCCGCCGTCACCGGCGGCTGGGACGCGCACTCCGACCTCGACGTCGAGGCGTGGTGCAGCGGGCCGGCAGGGGCGTCGTACGACGCTGTCCTGGCGCTGGCGCGGCAGAGGTTCGCGATCGACCACGTGTGGGAGCTGCCCGAGGCCACCTGGCCGACCGGGCGGCAGTGCTTCATCCACCTGCAGCCCGACGCGGCCGACCTCTCGCGTCCCACCCTCCTGCTCGACATCGTCATCCAGGAGATGCCCGAGCGACTGACGATGGACACCCGTCGCCACGGGGTGCCGATGGTGCTGCACGACCCGGCTGGCCTGCTGCTCCTCGAGGACGACGACGAGGAGGAGCTGGAGACGCAGCGGCGCCAGGCGGTGCAGCAGACGGCAGCGCGCCGCCAGAGCGCCGCCTGGCTGGTCGGGCGGGCGATCGCGCGTGGCGACCTCGCCGAGGCAACGGCCCTCCACCTGCGCTTCGCGGTCGAGCCGCTGGTGCGGCTGCTGCGGATCCAGCACTCCCCCGCGCGCTTCGACTTCGGTCTGCGCTACCTGCGTACGGACCTGCCCGCCGGCATGGCCGAGCGGGTGGAAGCAGTGCTGCCCGGGCCGGACCTCGCGGTCCGGTCCCGGGCAGCCTTCGCCTGGCAGGACGAGGTCCTGCGCCAGCTCACTTCACGAAGCGCGGGGTGAGCGGCGGGTTCCACCACTCGCCCTGGTAGGCCTTCATGGCGCCGATGATGTGCAGGAGACCGGCGACGAAGGGCGCTGCGAGGAAGGTCAGCAGGCCAAGGCCGAGCAGCAGGATCAGCGGGATCGAGATCACCAGCCAGATGAACATCGTGATCTGCACGTTGACCGAGTTCGCCGCGTGGGCACGGACGAAGGGGCCACGGTCCTTGTAGATGACGTAGACGGCGAGCGAGCCCAGAAAGCCCAGGAAGCCGGCCGAGAGGATCATCGCGACCAGGGCGGCACCGTGGGCGATGGCGCCCCAGGTGCGCTCGTCCTGCGGCGACAGTGGCGGGGCTGTTGCCCGGCGCGCGGTAGTCGGGCTGCTGGCCGTAGCCCTGCTGGCCGGACAGCTGCGGGTCGTCGTTGGGGTAGTCGGACATCTCACTCACTCCTTGGTGGGCCGGGGGCCCTGTGGTGTCACCTACTCAAGCACGCCGCGCGGGCGATTTCATCCCGTTCCGGGGTCGGGTCAGGGTCACGTCAGGGGTCGATCCGGGATGACCTCCCAAGAAGTGTTTGACAGTCACTGGCAGCACCCGGGCACACTCACTCCCCAAGAACTCTTGGAGGGTGAGATGGACGACGGCAGAAACCGACAGCGAGGCGGTGGCGAGGCTGCGCGCGATCGCGCACCCCGTACGCCTGCGCATCCTCTCCCTGCTGACGGCCGAGGCGATGAGCGCTGCCGAGGTGGCCCGCGCCCTCGGGATCACGCACGCCAACGCGTCGTACCACCTGCGCCTCCTCCACGACATCGGCGAGCTGGTGGTGGAGAGCGAGGAGAAGATCCGCGGCGGTGTGGCCAAGCGCTACCGCTACGACGCCACCCGCGAGCTCGTCGTCCGCGCCAGCGGGGTCGACGACCGGGTCGCCTATGCCCGGGCCAATGCCGCCGAGGTCGAGCGCCGGCTCTTCGACGCGGCGAAGGGGCCGGGCTACCTCGAGCGACCTGGAGACGTGGGTCCCGGTCGAGGCCTGGCACCGCGCCCTCGACCTCCTCCACGAGGCCTCCCTCCTGCTGCACGCCGCGGCCCGGCCGGCCGGGACTCCCGAGCACGATCCACGTCAGCTTCACCAGCAACGCCTTCACCATGGCCGGTGGTCTCACCGGCGAGGCCGTGCGCTGGACGCCCACCAAGGAGACGACCCGATGACCTGGTCCGCAGCCCTCGCGCCGCTGCACAACCGCAACTTCGCGTGGTACTTCGCCTCGCGCTTCGTGAACACGCTCGGCAACATGATGGCGACCATCGCGCTCGCCTTCGCCGTGCTCGACATCACCGACTCCCCCACCGCGCTGGGGCAGGTGCTGGCGGCGCACACGATCCCGATGGTGGCGCTCCTCCTCTACGGCGGCGTGATCGCCGACCGGTTCCCGCGCACGCTGGTGCTGCAGGCCTCCAACCTCGCCTCCGCCGCCAGCCAGGGCGCGATCGCCCTGCTCGTGCTGACCGGCCAGGCGGAGATCTGGATGCTCGTCGTGCTCTCCGCGGTGCACGGGGCCGTGTCCGGCGTGGGGTTCCCCGCCATGGCGAGCGTGCTGCCCCAGCTCGTGGCCCGCGCCGAGCTGCAGCCCGCCAATGCCCTCGTGTCCCTCACCCGCAACGCGATGATGGTGCTGGGCCCGACCGCCGGCGCCCTGCTCGTGGTGACGATCGGCTCGGGCTGGGCGCTCGCGGTGGACGCCGCCACCTGGCTGCTCGCCGCCCTGCTCCTGGTACCCGTGACGATCCCGCCGCGGGACGCCGCCCGAGAAGCACCCGACACCGTGCGGGAGCTGCGGGAGGGGTGGAGCTTCTTCTGGGCCACCCCGTGGCTCTGGATCGTCGTGGTGGGCTTCGGTGTGCTCAACGCCATCCACGCGGGGGCGTGGGTCACGCTTGGCCCGGCCGTGGCCGACGACACGATCGGCCGCCAGGGGTGGGGCTACGTCCTGTCGGCGGAGGCGGCGGGACTGCTGCTCACCACGGTCGTCCTGCTCCGCGTCAGGCTCGAGCGACCACTGCTGCTGGGCATGCTGGGCGTCGCCATGTGCGCGCCGCCGCTGCTCCTGCTCGGCGTCTCGCCCACCCTGGTCGGACTCGTCACGACGGCCTTCCTCGCGGGTGCCGGCATCGAGATCTTCGGCATGGGCTGGAACCTCGCCATGCAGGAGAACATCGAGGACCGGATGCTGTCGCGGGCCTATTCCTACGACGCCCTCGGCTCCTTCATCGCCATGCCGATCGGACAGCTCGCCTACGGCCCGCTGGCCGAGGCGTTCGGCTTCCAGCCGGTCCTCGTGGCCTCTGCCGTGGCGTACGTCGCCGTGGTCGGCCTCGTGCTCTGTTCGCGATCGTGCGCAACCTCCAGCGGGTCCCGATCGTGGTCGAGGCGGAGCCCGTTCGGGCGGTGCGTGACCCACATTCCTCTCGCGGTGTGGGCGGGCCACCGGTCGGAGGCAGCGAGACTAGGGTCTCGCCATGACCGTCATGGACCTCTTCCGTCTCGACGACAAGGTCGTCATCGTCACCGGCGCCTCGAGCGGCCTGGGCGTCGCCTTCGCCCACGGCTTCGCCGAGGCAGGAGCCGATGTCGTGCTCGGTGCACGCCGCGTGGAGAAGCTGGAGGCGGTCGCCGAGTCCGTACGCTCCACCGGCCGCCGGGTGCACACGGTGGCCACCGACGTGGCTGACCCCGAGCAGTGCCAGCGACTGGTCGACGCGGCGATGGAGACCTTCGGCAGGGTCGACGTACTCGTCAACAACGCCGGCGTCGGCACGTCCGTGCCCGCCACCAGGGAGACGCCGGAGCAGTTCCGCTCGGTCATCGACGTCAACCTCAACGGCTGCTACTGGATGGCGCAGTCCTGCGGCCGCGTCATGCAGCCCGGCTCGAGCATCATCAACATCTCCTCGATCCTCGGCATCACCACCGGCGGTCTGCCGCAGGCGGCGTACTCCGCCTCGAAGGCCGGTCTCGGCGGTCTGACCCGCGACCTCGCGCAGCAGTGGATGGGCCGCAAGGGCATCCGCGTCAACGCGCTCGCGCCGGGCTTCTTCGCCTCCGAGATGACCGACACCTACCCCGACGGCTACCTCGACCAGGCACTCCAGCGCGTCCCCGCCGGCCGCGCCGGCGACCCGCGCGAGCTGCGCCGCGACCGCCGTGTGGCTGGCCTCCCCCGCAGCCGGCTACGTCAACGGCCAGACGATCCCGGTCGACGGTGGACTCACGATCGCCTGACGCACCGGGGTTGGGCGAGCGAGCGCGGCTGACTCTGGCCTCCGGCGGTGTCGCCCTCGTGATCTTCGCGCTCAAGCTAGAGCCAGGTCACGCCCGAGACGACCCCGTCCGTACGCCGCCCGTCGGCCGCCTCGGCCAGCCACTGTTCACTCTCGCCCCGGGCGAACATGCCGGTGCTCCCCCACCCGTCGAGCGACCGGGTGACGACCTTCGTGCCCTCGCGCACCACGTACACGCCGCCGTTCAGTGCCAGGACGAACGCGTTGTCCAGCGTTTCCAGCAGGTCGGACGAGCCGGTGTCGCATGCGTCACAGCCGCAGTCGGGCTGCCGCTCGAGCACCTCGACGGGTTCGCCGACCCCGACCTGGACGAAAGCGTCCTGGCTGGAGCCTGATGGCGACCAGGCCACCAAGACCGGCTGTGTGCCAGGTCGGCCACGCACGACGGCGACACGGGAAGGCGTGAGGTGCTGATCGCCCTGCCACTGCACGGCCGCAGGCGCCGGGGTGTCGACCGAGCCGAGGCCTGCCGACGTGAGCACCTCGACCCAGGCGTCCGCCCGGACGCCGAGCAGCCGGTAGCGACCGGGGTCGGTGACCCTGGAGTACTCGTGCTCGGCCGGGGAGGCACCACCCGGGTGGGGGTCGGGCCAGTCGTGGAGGTCGCCGCGCAGTCGGGCGAAGACGTCGTCCACGGCCGGCAGCAGGGAAGCGCCGGCGAACCGGCGGCGGTCGGGTCGCGTGGTCACCGCAACGCCGTCCAGCGTGTGGGTCGTCAGCTCTCCCGACGCGACAGCCAGGGTGATCGACGCGAGGGGCTCGGGCGCATCGTCCACCCACGACATCGACCACGACCCAGCGCCCAGGTCCTTCGGCTCGCCCACCGGGTTCAGCGTGATGCTGAGCGGTCCTTCAACCCCATGGAACACCCGTCGCGGCCAGTGCCGGCTCGGCACGAACCCGACGGCGATCAGCAGGTCCGCCAGCCGGTCCGGGTCGGGCGGCGTCAGCGACACCGACTCGATGACCGGTCCGTCCGCGGGTCCGGGTGCCATCGGCGCCGTCCACTGGATCAGGAAGGGCAGCGAGGCGTCGTACGGCCCCGACCCGACGTCGCACATCCGCCAGGCCACGACGTCGCCCTCGGGGGTCTTGCGCGAGCCCTCCGTCACGGGACGTGGGTCGAGACCGCCGCCTCCACCAGTGCCGCCCGGGATGCGTCGACGTCGTCGACCGCCACGGCCCACGCGATCGGTCCGCGGGCCGAGCGCACCCGGTCCAGCCAGGGGTTCGACTCGACACGGCCGGCCGCGATCAGCTCGACGTACGCCGGTCGCGGCCCGCGGACGAGCACGTTCTCGGTGCCGACGGGGTGCGCTCCCCCGCGGACGGCGGGCAGGCCGGCCTCGCGCCAGCGCGCCGCCGCCTCATCGAGGTCGGCGACGGCGACGACGAGGTGGTCGAAGCGGACGCTCAGGGCTCAGCCCGCGGCGAGGATCTCGGTGATCGACCTGATGAGCAGCGCGATGTCGTCGTCGCTGGCCACGATGGGCGGCGCGAAGCGGACGGTCGAGCCGTGGGTGTCCTTGGCCAGGATGCCGCGCTCCATCAGCGCCTCCGACATGTGGCGACCGGTCATCAGCGCCGGGTCGATGTCGATGCCGGCCCACGCGCCGCGGACGCGCACGTCCACCAGTCCGTGGCCGACGAGCGGACGCAGACCGGCCTCGAGCCGGGCGCCGATCTCGAGCGCCCGGGCCTGGAAGGTGCCCTCCTCGAGCATCGCGACGACCTCGGTGCCGATGGCCGCGGCGAGCGGGTTCCCGCCGAAGGTCGAGCCGTGCGAGCCAGGCGTGATGACGTCCAGGATCTCGTGGTCGGCGGCGATGGCGGAGACGGGGTAGAGACCGCCGCCGAGCGCCTTGCCCATGATGTAGATGTCGGGGACGACGTCCTCGTGGTCGCAGGCGAAGGTCTTGCCGGAGCGGGCGAGACCCGACTGGATCTCGTCGGCGACCATCAGCACGTTGCGCTCGGTGCAGAGTGCGCGCAGGTCGCGCAGGAAGCCCTCGGGCGGCATGACGACACCGCCCTCGCCCTGGATCGGCTCGAAGAGCACCGCCACGGTCGTCTCGTCGATGGCGGCCGCGACGGAGTCGATGTCGCCGTACGTCGCGGAGCGGAAGCCCGAGGTGAAGGGGGCATAGCCGCTGGTCGCGACCTCGTCGTCGGAGAAGCTGACAATGGTGGTGGTGCGGCCGTGGAAGTTGCCCTTCATGGTGACGATCGAGGCCTGGCCGGCGGGGACGCCCTTGACCTCGTAGCCCCACTTGCGGCTCACCTTGATCGCGGTCTCGACGGCCTCGGCGCCGGAGTTCATCGGCAGGATCATGTCCTTGCCGGTGAGGCGGGTCAGCGCCTCCGCGAAGCCGCTGAGCTTGTCGTTGAAGAAGGCGCGGCTGGTGAGCGTCAGCCTGCCCAGCTGCTCGCGCGCGACGGCGACCAGGCGCTCGTTGCTGTGACCGAAGTTGAGCGCGGAGTAGCCCGCGAGGCAGTCGAGGTAGCGGCGACCGTCGACGTCGATCACCCAGGCGCCGTCGCCCTCGGCGAGCACCACCGGCAGGGGGTGGTAGTTGTGCGCGGCGTAGCGCTCGGTGGCCTCGATGTGCTGGGCGGTGCTCGTGCTGTTGGCGGTGTCGGTCGCGGTCATGAGCACATGGTGCCACCGCCCAGTGGGGAACGCCGACTTCAGGACTCAGAACACAGACGAGGCCGGACCCCCTCGGGGGTCCGGCCTCGTCGTGTCGGTGGAGCTGAGGGGACTCGAACCCCTGACCCTCTGCATGCCATGCAGATGCGCTACCAGCTGCGCCACAGCCCCAACATCGTCCCTCTCAGTCGCGCTGGAGGACAACGCGGAGAACATTAGCCGACAGCGACGACCAGATGAAATTCGGGGTCCGGCGTCAGGTCAGCCAGCGCACCAGGAGCCAGACACCCAGCACGGTCGCGGCGACGCCGGCAAGGAGCGGGACCACCATCAGTGCCAGGGCACCGGCGACATAGAGCGGCGTCGGCGGCTCGCGCATCGGCTCACGCTCCATCTCCCGCAGCAGCAACCTGAGGTTCTTGCGGTTGGCCCGGTGGGCGACGTCGAGCACGTCACCGACGCCGGGGACGAAGCCCAGCACGGCGTCGACGACCAGGTTGAGGCCCATCACGGCCAGGACCACCATCGGCACCCGAGCCCGGATGGCATCCCGGACGATGACGCTCGAGAGTGCGCTGCCGACCACGTCACCGACGACGGGCACGAGCCCGATCACCGCGTCGAGGCCAAGGCCGATGCGGGTGCCCGGGATGGTCACCGCGTCGTCCATCACCCGGGCCAGCTGCCGACTCATCGCGACGTCGACCTCGCGGGCCCGGTCGCTCACGGTGCCGCCCGCTCGTTGTACGACGCCAGCTGGAGGTGACCGAACCGCGTGTGCTCGCGCAGCCGGAGCCAGCTGCCGTTGTCCATCCCGGCGAGGGTCTCGTCCATCTCGTCCGGCCAACCGAGGAGGCCGGCGACCCCGACACGCAAGGCAGCACCGTGGGCCACGATGATGCCGGTCTCCCCCTCCCCGAGGGCGTCGATGCAGGAGCGCATGGCCGGAACGAGGCGGGCGCGCACGTCGGAGGTCGTCTCCGCCCCGGGCACCGTCAGCGACTCGTCGCCCGCCAGCCAGGCGGCGTACTCGTCGGGGAAGGCCGCCTCGAACTCGTCGAAGGTCAGGCCGGTGCGCGTGCCGACGTCGTACTCGCGCAGGGCGGGCAGGATCTCCGGCGTGACGCCCGTCGCCTCCGCGATCGGAGCGACACTCTGGCGGGCGCGCACCAGGTCGCTGGACCACAGCCGCACCGGGGACAGCCGGGCCAGGACCTGGGCCGCGGCCGCCGCCTGGGCGTGCCCGACGTCGTCGAGCTCGATGTCGGCGTGGCCCTGGGCCCGTCCCGCCTCGTTCCAGGACGTACGCCCGTGCCGCATCACCACGAGGGTGCGGCGCAGGCTCACGTCAGCGTGAGCGGGATGACCGGGCAGTCGCTCCAGAGTCGCTCGAGGGCGTAGAACGAACGCTCCTCCTCGTGCTGGACGTGGACGACGATCTGGCCGTAGTCGAGGAGGACCCAGCGGCCCTCCTTGTGGCCCTCGCGACGGATCGGCTTGACGCCCGCCTCGCGCAGCTTCTCCTCGACCTCGTCGACGATCGCCTTGACGGCCGGCTCGTTGGTCGCGCTGGCCAGGACGAACGCGTCGGTGATGGCCAGCGCGTCGCTCACGTCGAAGGCCACGACCTTCTGGGCGAGCTTGTCGTGGGCGGCCTGGCCGGCGATGGCGACGAGCTCGAGAGCCTGGTCGGTGGCAGTCATGAGGAATCCTTGCTGTGGGAGGCGTAGAGGTCGTGCTTGGCGATGTACTGCACGACGCCGTCGGGCACGAGGTACCAGACGGGTTCGCCGCGACGCTTGCGCTCGCGGCAGTCGGTCGAGGAGATGGCGAGTGCGGGGATCTCGACCATGGTGACCTTGTCGGAGGGGATCTTGTCCAACGTCGCCTTGTCCATGGCGTAGCCGGGGCGGCTGCAGCCGACGAAGTTGGCGAGCGCGAAGAGCTCGTCGACGTCGCGCCAGGTGAAGATGTCGGCGAGCGCGTCGGCACCGGTGATGAAGTAGAGCTCGGCGTCGGGCATCTCCGCGCGCAGGTCGCGCAGGGTGTCGATGGTGTAGGTCGGCCCGTCGCGGTCGATGTCGACCCGGGAGACGTTGAAACGGGGGTTCGCCGCGGTGGCGACGACGCTCATCAGGTAGCGGTGCTCGGCCGGGGAGACGTCACGGTCGCTCTTCTGCCAGGGATCGCCGGTCGGCACGAAGACGACCTCGTCGAGGTCGAACCACGCCTGCACCTCGGAGGCCGCCACCAGGTGGCCGTGGTGGATGGGGTCGAAGGTGCCACCCATCACGCCGACGCGTCGCACGGTCCCGACCTCAGCTGTGTTCGCGGCCGCCACCGAACGAGACGACGGCGAACAGCAGCAGCAGGAGCAGTCCGAGCGCGATCGCACCGACGGCGTAGGGGTGGACCGCGGGCTCACCGTGCTCGGCTTCCACGAGGGCGACGGCGGTGGCGAGGAACTGGACGCTCAGCATGCGCGCGATCCTATCGCCCGCCACGCGCGAAGCGTCAGCGGACGTGTCCGTCGCCCACCACGACGTACTTGCTCGACGTCATCTCGGGCAGGCCCATCGGCCCGCGCGCGTGCAGCTTCTGGGTGGAGATGCCGATCTCGGCGCCGAAGCCGAACTCCCCGCCGTCGGTGAACCGGGTCGAGGCGTTGACCACGACGGCAGCCGAGTCGACGGCGGCGACGAAACGACGGATGGTGGCCTGGTCGCGCGCGAGGATCGCCTCGGTGTGACCGCTCGAGAAGCGACGGATGTGGTCGATGGCGGCCTCGACGTCGTCGACGACGGCCGCGGAGATGTCGAGGGAGAGGAACTCGGCCGCGAGGTCCTCGTCGGTGGCGGGCACCACGCCGTCGTGCTCCGTGAACCTGTGGTCGCCGTGGATGGTCACGCCCGCGGCCTGCAGCGCCTCGATCACGACCGGCAGGAAATCGTCGGCCACGTCTCTGTGCACGAGCAGCGACTCGGCGGCGTTGCAGACGCTCGTGCGGTGGGTCTTGGCGTTGAGGACGATCGCGAGAGCGCCTGATCGAGGTCTGCGGACGCGTCGACGTAGACGTGGCAGTTGCCCACGCCGGTCTCGATCACCGGCACCGTCGACTCCTCCACGACGCTGCGGATCAGTCCCGCTCCCCCGCGCGGGATCAGCACGTCGACCAGCCCGCGTGCCCGCATCAGTGCCTTGACGCTGTCGTGGGTCTCCCCCGGCACGAGCTGTACGACGTCCTCCGGCAGGCCGCTGTCGGCCAGCGCGCCGCGCATCGCCGTGACGATCGCGGCGTTGCTCGATCGGGCGCTCGACGAGCCGCGCAGCAGCACCGCGTTGCCCGCCTTCAGGCAGATGCCGGCAGCGTCGGCAGTGACGTTGGGACGGGCTTCGTAGATCATCCCGACCACGCCGAACGGCACGCGGACCTGCCGCAGCTCGAGGCCGTTGGCCAGGGTGCTGCCGCGCAGCACCTCCCCGACCGGGTCGGGCAGGCCGGCGACGTCGCGCAGGCCCTGGGCCATCGCGGCGAGCCGGTCGGCGTCCAGGCGGAGCCGGTCGACGATGTTCGGTGGAGTGCCGGCCGCCTCGGCCCGCGCGACGTCCTCGGCGTTGGCGGCGAGGATCACGTCGGCGGAATCGAGGAGGGCCTGCGCCATCGCGTGCAGCGCGGCGTCCTTCACCGCGCGCGTGGCCGTGGCGAGCACGTGGCTCGCCGACCGGGCCCGCACCGCCGCCTCGTGGACGGCCTCCTCATCGCTCACACAGACAAGCCTAGGCCGGTCGAGCCCTCGGCTCGACCGGCCCGACGCTGGGTGGACGCGTCAGCCCTTGTGGGCCTGGATCTTCTCGGTGGCCGCGGGCAGCACGGAGTGCAGGTCGCCCACGACGCCGAAGTCGACGAGCTCGAAGATCGGGGCCTCGGGGTCCTTGTTGACCGCGACGATCGTCTTGGAGGTCTGCATGCCGGCGCGGTGCTGGATCGCACCCGAGATGCCGTTGGCGACATAGAGCTGTGGCGAGACCGTCTTGCCGGTCTGGCCGACCTGGAACGCGTGCGGCATCCAGCCCGAGTCGACCGCGGCGCGCGAGGCACCCACGGCGGCACCGAGGGAGTCGGCGAAGCCCTCGACCGGCTCGAAGTTGCCGCCCGTGCCACGACCACCGGAGACCACGATCGCGGCCTCGGTGAGGTCGGGACGACCCGTCGACTGACGCGGCTGCGAGGCCACGATCTGCGCGGTCTTGGCACCGTCGGAGATGGTCACGGCGAAGGCCTCGACCGCGGCTGCGCCCTCGGTCTCCTCGGGAGCCGCGGAGTTGGGCTTGACCGTGATGATCGGCGTGCCCTGCGTGACCTTGGCCTGGACGGTGAAGTTGCCGGCGAACACGCTCTGCGTGGTCACCCCGCCCTCCTGCACGTCGACGGCGTCGGTGATGAGGCCCGAGCCCAGCTTGATCGCCAGGCGACCGGCGACCTCCTTGTTCTCGAACGACGAGGGCAGCAGGATCGCGGCCGGGCTGCTCTTCTCGGCCAGCTGCTGGAGCGCCTCGGCCTTGGGAGCCACGAGGAAACCCTTGATCTGGGCGTCGTCGATGACGTAGAGCTTCGCGGCGCCGTACTTCTTGACCTTCTCCGCGACGGCGTCGGCCTTGTCGGGCGAGCCGAAGAACACCGCGACGGGCTCGCCGAGGCGGCGCGCGAGGGTGAGCAGCTCGAACGTGGGCTTCTTGACCTCGCCGTCGACGTGGTCGATCACCACCAGGACTTCAGACATGTTGACTCTCCTGTCCTGCTCAGATGAACTTCTTGGACGCGAGGAAGTCGACCAGCGCCGTGGCGCCCGAGCCGTCCTCGTCGGTGACGATCTCGCCGGCGGTGCGCGGCGGACGGGCGGTCGCGTCCTCGACCTGCGACCAGGCGACCGACAGGCCGACCTGGCCGGCGTCGACACCGAGGTCGGCGAGCGAGAACGTCTCCAGCGGCTTCTTCTTCGCCGCCATGATGCCCTTGAACGACGGGTAGCGGGCCTCGCCCGACTGGTCGGTCACCGACAGCACGATCGGCAGGGTCGCGCCGATGACCTCGGTCGATCCCTCGTTGTCGCGCTTGATGCGGACCTGGTCGCCCTGGGACTCCACGACGGAGGCCAGCGTCACCTGCGGCATCCCGAGGCGCTCGGCGAGCATCGCCGGCACCACGCTCCCGGCGGCGTCGGTCGACGCCATGCCGCACACGACGAGGTCGACCCCGCCGCTGGTCTCGGCGATCTTCTCGATCGCCTTGGCCAGCACCAGCGAGGTGGCGATGTAGTCGGAACCGGCGATCGCGTCGTCGAGGACGTGGACGCCCTTGTCGAGACCCATCTGCAGCGACTTGCGCACCGCGTCGAGGGCCTTCTCCGGGCCCACGCACAGCGCGGTGATCTCGATCTCCTCGCCCTCACGCTTCTCGCGGAACTGCAGGGCCTGCTCGACGGCGTACTCGTCGAGCTCGGACAGCAGGCCGTCCACCCCGACGCGATCGACGGTGTAGTCGTCCTCGAACTTCCGGTCGGCCGTGGCGTCCGGCACGTACTTCACACAGACAACAATGTTCATGGTGGTGTGGCCTCGCGGCCCCTCCTGTGCGCTCGATGTGTGGTGGTGAGGCTACAAGCGACGTCCCCAGCGGGGAACGGGGTGTCGTGGTGGGTTCGCTCACAGTGACGCTGTCAGCGACGGCGTACGCAGCAGCGCCCGGCGCGCCGTGTCACGGCTTGATGATGCGTTCGAGCAGGCGGCCGATGACCAGCCAGGCCACGGCGCCGAGGCCCCAGTTGACGAGCGCGTTCTTGACCTCGGCCCCCGGCCCACGAAACTGCTTGATGCCGTCCTCACGGGAGAAGACGCCCATGTCGACCGCATCGGCTGCGCGCAGCACGAAGGCGACCAGGTCGTTCTTCTGGTTGGCGTCCAGGGCGATCATCAGCGCGCCCGCCGCGAGGATGAGCGCGCACAGCGCGCAGAACAGCCAGACCAGGTGGGCCACGCGGGTCCGGATCGACGCCACAACTGCTCCTGCTCTGCGCTTCTTGTCGGTCGTGTCGGTGTCAGTACTGGCCACGCCAGCTCCCTCGATTGTGTGCCACGTGTGGGCCTGAGCCGGTCAGCGCCCGACGAAGGTCGCCTGGCCCGGTCCGTGCTCAACGAACGACGTCATCCCGTGGATACGGTCCTCGGTCGCGAAGACTGCCGCGAACTGCTGGCGCTCCATCTCCAGGGCCGTGTCGAGGTCGACCTCGCTCCCCCGGTCGATGCACTCCTTGGCGGCCCGTACGGCCAGTGCCGCGGCCCCGCTGAACTGCCGCGCCCAGGTGAGCGCCTCGTCGAGGACCTGGTCGGCCGGCACCACCCGGTCGACGAGGCCGATCCGCAGCGCCTCGTCGGCCTTGACGAAGCGGCCGGTGAAGATGATGTCCTTGGCCCGGCTCGGACCGACCAGGCGCGTGAGGCGCTGGGTGCCGCCGGCGCCGGGGATGATGCCGAGGAGCACCTCGGGCTGGCCGAAGACGGCGTTGTCGGCGGCGAAGCGCAGGTCGGCCGACAAGGCCAGCTCGCACCCGCCGCCCAGGGCGTAGCCGTTGACCGCGGCGACGACGGGCTTGGGGATGCGCGCGATCGCCAGGGTCGCCGAGCTCACCGAGGCGGACACCTTCACCATGTCGGCGTAGGAGAGGTCGGCCATCTCCTTGACGTCGTTGCCGGCCGCGAAGACCCGCTCGCCGCCCCACAGCACCACGGCTCGTACGTCGTCACGATCGGTCACCTCGGCGGCGGCCTCGCGCAGGTCGGCCTGCACCTGGACGCTGATCGCGTTCATCTTGGGCCGGTCCAGTCGGATGGTCGCGACCCCGTCGGTCACGTCGATCGAGACGAACTCCATGGCTGCTCCTGTCGTTGCAGTTCTCACGCTGGTGACCGCATTGTGCCGTCCGCCGCCGACTCCGCGACAATGGCCCGTGTGACACCTGCCCATGAGACAACCACCGCCTGGAACTACGAGGGCGAGACCCGGTCGGTCTGGCCGGGGCGCTACTACCCCCTGGGCGCGACCTGGTCCAGCCAGGCGACGAACTTCGCCGTCTACGCGCCAGCGGCCGAGGCGGTCTGGGTGTGCCTGTTCGACGACGCCGGCACCGAGGAGCGGCACCAGCTGAACGAGAACTCGCTCGGCGTGTGGCACGGAGCGCTGCCGGGTGTGGCACCCGGCACGCGCTACGGCTACCGCGCGCACGGCCCCTGGGACCCCGACGCCGGCCTGCGCTTCAACTCCGCCAAGCTGCTGCTGGACCCCTACGGCAAGGCGGTCTCCGGCGACCTGACGGTCGACGACGCGATCTTCGGCTACGTCCTGGGCGACCCCGAGACGATCAGCGACCTCGACTCCGCGCCGTACGTCCCTCGCAGCGTGGTCGTCTACGACGAGTTCCAGTGGGGCGGGGACACCCCACCTCGGCGCCGCTGGCGCGACACGGTGATCTACGAGCTGCACGTCAAGGGCATGACCGCCCTGCACGACCGCGTGCCGGAGGAGCTGCGCGGGACCTACGCCGGCCTCGCGACGCCCGCCGTCATCGACTACCTGCGCGACCTCGGCGTCACGGCCGTCGAGCTGCTGCCGGTGCACCAGTTCTTCTCGGAGCCGGCGCTGGCGGCCAACGGGCTGGTGAACTACTGGGGCTACAACTCGCTCGGCTTCTTCGCTCCGCACAACGCCTACGCCGCGACCGGCGACCGGGGCCAGCAGGTCACCGAGTTCAAGAAGATGGTCAAGGCGTTCCACGAGGCCGGGCTCGAGGTCATCCTCGACGTGGTCTACAACCACACCGCCGAGGCCGGGCCGCTCGGGCCGACGCTGAGCTTCCGGGGCCTCGACGACCTCGGCTACTACCAGCGCGTGGTGCCGCCGGTGGGTGGCGAGACGCCGGTCGCGCCGCTCAAGGACACCTACTGGGACGTCACCGGGTGCGGCAACACCGTCGACGCCCAGCACACCCACAGCCTGCGGATGGTCCTCGACTCGCTGCGCTACTGGGTCAACGAGATGCACGTCGACGGCTTCCGCTTCGACCTGATGAGCGCGCTGACCCGCACCCGCCAGGTCGTCGACATGGGCAGCCACCTGATCACCGCGATCGGCCAGGACCCGGTCCTGCGCCACGTCAAGCTGATCGCCGAGCCGTGGGACGCGTCGATGGACGGCTACCGGGTGGGCGAGTTCCCGCCGCCGTGGGTCGAGTGGAACGACCAGTTCCGAGACACCATGCGCGACTTCTGGCGCGGGAGCTCCGCCGGCGTGCGCACGGTGGCGACGCGCCTCGCCGGCTCCAGCGACCTGTACGCCGACGACGGGCGCTCGCCCTATGCGTCGGTCAACTTCGTCACCGCCCACGACGGCTTCACGCTGCGCGACCTGGTCTCCTACAACGACAAGCACAACGAGGCCAACGGCGAGCACAACCGTGACGGCACCAGCAACAACCGGTCGTGGAACTGCGGCGTCGAGGGCGAGACCGACGACCCCGAGATCATCGCCCTGCGCCGTCGCCAGGCCGCCAACCTGATGGCCTCCCTGTGCTTCTCGAGCGGCGTGCCGATGCTCACCGCCGGCGACGAGCGCGGCCGGACCCAGGGCGGCAACAACAACGCCTACGGCCAGGACAACGCGACCTCGTGGATCGACTGGACACCTGACGACGCCTGGCTCGACGTCTACGAGATCACCAAGACCGCGCTGAGGCTGCGACGCGAGCATCCGGTCCTGCGTCAGCGGCACTGGTTCGAGGGTCGCCCGACCATCCGGGGCGGCATGAAGGACCTCCTGTGGGTGCATCCCAGTGGCCGCGAGATGTCGACCGCCGACTGGAACGACGACACCTGCCGGACCGTGGGCATGTTCCTCAACGGCGCCCCGCTGCGCTCCGCCGGCAGGCACGGCGAGCAGATCCACGACAAGTCCTTCGTGATCTGGCTCAACGCCGGCGCGGAGGACGTCAAGCTCACGCTCCCCGACAACAAGTGGGTGCACCACGGCGAGGTCGTGCTCTCCACCAACGCCGGCATCGACATCGGCGCCCCGGTGATGGCCGGCAGCGAGGTGCTGCTCCAGGGCCGATCGGTCCTGGTGATGCGGCAGAGCTGACGGAACGCCTCAGGCCGGTTGCGCCACCCACTCCATCGGGTCCCCGGCGTGCAGGTCGACGATGCCGACGTTCTCGAAGGCACCCAGCACGACGAGGCGCCGCACGGCCGCGAACGTGAGCACGTGCGCGATCATCCCGCCGTAGGTGAACACCCTGGGCGGGTCGCAGGTGACATCGACGAAGGTGTCGTCGAGGCGGCCCTCGTCGACGGTCGCCCTGACCTGGGTGACGAAGGCCGGGCCCTCCTCGTCCAGCTCGCGTCTCAGGGTGCTGATCGACTTGCCACGCTCCTGGTCCCAGTCGTAGGACCGCTGCGCGACCGCAGCGTTCCACTGGGCGAGCTGGCCGACGAGACGGCCGAGCACCGACCGGATCGTCATGTCGTCGTCGATGGTGCCGATCGGCACCTCGATCGGTGCGTCGAGCTGCTCGTCGGTCAGGCGCCCGGCCCGCTCCAGCATCTCGGAGGTCAGCCAGATGTGGTGCTCGATCATGCGCGTCATCAGGTCCATCGCGGTCACCTCTCGTCGGGTCGGCAGCCGCAGGCTGCCGGGTGGGTGGAAGTGCACGCCGCTCGCGCCCGTCGATCTGGGTGCGGGTCGGGTGCTGACGCCAGCGGCTCGGGGCGGCGCCGTACTCCCGGGAGAACGCCCTGGTGAACGCCTCGTGGGAGCCGAAGCCGGCTTCGAACGCGATGTCGACCACCGGCAGGTCACTGGCGAGGAGCCGGTGGGCTGCGCGTTCGAGCAGCAGGCGCCGTCGCATCCGCTCCGGCGGCTCACCTCCGGTCGCCGACACCACGTGGTCGAGGTGGAAGCGGGAGAGGTGGAGCTGCCGTGCCCGCTCCTCGCTGCCCAGGTCGAGGGTCTCGGCCAGGGTGTCGAGGAACGCGGCGAAGGTGTCGGCCGCTGTCGTCATGTCCACCACCTTGGCGATGGAACAGCTCTGAGGCTTGATCGCACTTGCGCAGTCTGCCCCGGGCGGGCTCAGTCGTGGGCGGCCTTGGCCGCACTGATCACCTCGGTCAGGCGGTCACGGAGCTCCACCAGGTCGGCGAGGTCCATGTCGAGCCGGTCGAGGACCGTGCCGGGGACGGAGAGTGCCTGCTCACGCAGAGCGCGACCCCGCTCCGTCAGCGCGACGGCCAGGCTCCGCTCGTCGGTCGGGTTGCGGTCGCGGCGTACGAGACCTGCAGCCTCGAGCCGCTTGAGGAGCCGTGACAGCGTGCCCGCGTCGAGCTCGAGCATCCGGCTCAGCTCGGTGAGCGACAACGGCTCCGCACCCCAGAGAGCGAGCATCACGAGGTACTGCGGGTGCGTCAGCCCGAGCGGCTCGAGCACCGGCCGGTAGACAGAGATGACCGTTCGGGAGGCGACGGCCAGCGCGAAGCAGACCTGCTGCTCCAGGGCGAGCGGGTCGTCCGCGGCCCGATTGTGGGTGCTGGTGACCATTCGATTAGCCTAACAACCATTGCCGCAGCAAGTAACTCCTGGAGGAGCGCCATGAGCAGCACCACGCCGAGCCGGCACGAGGACAAGCGCCGTCGCCACCTCCTCGACCTCGACGCGCCTCGTCGGGTCGTCAGCGACCCCGCCGCCGAGGAACGCAGCCTGTCCCGGGTCCAGCGCTGGGTGATGTCGACGCTCGCCGTGATCACGATCCTGCACCTGGCGGGGGGCCTGATCCTGGCCGCGATGTTCCTGGAGGACGCCACGCGCTCCTCGCAGATCGGACTCAACGTCATCGCCGGCGCCTTCGGCGTCCTGGCGGTCGTCGTGTGCCTGGCCATCCACGGACGTCGCATCCTCTCGCCGTGGCTGCTCCTGGGGCTGGTGCCGACCCTCGTCGGCCTCTGGCTCACGCTGGGCTGAGCTGCTCAGCGCCTCGTTCGCCCGGAGAACCCCAGATCCGGTAGCCGTCGAGTCCTGTCTCGAATCCAGGCGGACGCCGTGAACCAGCCACCCGAAGGGGTGGAGATCTACTTCAGCACGGTCAGTTTGCAGTAGGCCTTTCGCCGCAAGCGGGCACTCATGCCCTATCGTGGTGTGTGTTGAAGGGACGGCTTCCGAGTCGTCCTGGCCGCACACGATGCGCGGCCCGTATCTCGTACTCCTGGTTTTCCGGTTCGCTGGACATCAGTACAGATGGATGTCTTCAGCGGCTCGGGAGCAAACTGCCCCCGACAGGTAAACAAGGGAAAAGATCATGGCTTCAGGCACCGTCAAGTGGTTCAACGCCGAAAAGGGTTTCGGCTTCATCGCGCAGGATGGCGGCGGCGAGGACGTGTTCGTCCACTTCTCCGCGATCCAGTCCGGCGGCTACAAGTCGCTCGACGAGAACCAGAAGGTCGAGTTCGACCTCGCCCAGGGCCCCAAGGGTCCCCAGGCCGAGAACGTCCGCGTCTCCTGATCTAGACACGAAGAGCCCCGACCGCGTCAGCGGTCGGGGCTCCTCGCATTTCAGCCTCAGGCGGGCTCGGCCACCAGGCCCAGCTCCGCCACCGACGCGAGCGAGTCGTTCCGGGGAACCACCCGCACGGTGTAGCCGAACGCACCGGAGTGCTTCAGCTGCACGGCCGCGTCGAAGCGGTGGCGGTTGCCCTCGTAGGACTCCCCCACCTCCATCGGTGAGACGGCGGTCGAGGTGAGCACGTCGTCCGCGCCGATCCGGCCGTGGACGACCTGCACCTCGACGTCGGACGCGGACAGGTCACCGAGGGCGACCCAGGCGCGTACGACCAGCGTGGCGCCGACCTCGGCCTGGTCACCCACGCCCTCGGACTCGATGTGCTCCACGCGGACGCCGTGCCATGCAGCCCGCACCGACTGCTTCCACACCGACAGCGAGTGGGCCCCGGCGTAGTCGGAGTTGAGCGACCGCGCGGTCTGGGCGGCAGGGGCGTACAGCTCGCGCACGTAGTCGCGCACCTGGCGGGTGGCCAGCACCTTGGGGCCGAGCGACTTCAGCGTGTGGCGCACCATCTCGAGCCACCGCGGCGGGACACCCTCGTCGTTGGTCTCGTAGAAACGCGGCACGACCTCGGTCTCGAGCAGGTCGTAGAGCGCGTTCGCCTCGAGGTCGTCACGGCGGTCGGCGTCGTCGATGCCGTCGGCCGAGGGGATCGCCCAGCCGTTGTTGCCGTCGTACCACTCGTCCCACCAGCCATCCAGGATGGACAGGTTCAGGCCGCCGTTGAGCGCGGCCTTCATGCCCGACGTGCCGCAGGCCTCGTAGGGGCGCAGCGGGTTGTTGAGCCAGACGTCGCAGCCGGGGTAGAGCGGCTGCGCCATGGCGATGTCGTAGTTGGGGAGGAACGCGATGCGGTGGCGGATCTCCGGGTCGTCGGCGAAGCGCACCATCTCCTGGATGAGCCGCTTGCCGGTCTCGTCCGCGGGGTGGGCCTTGCCGGCGATGACCAGCTGGATCGGCCGCTCGGGGTCGAGCAACAGCTTCTTGAGCCGGACGGGGTCGCGCAGCATCAGGGTGAGCCGCTTGTACGTCGGCACCCGCCGCGCGAAACCGATGGTCAGCACGTCGGGGTCGAGGGCGCTGTCGATCCACGTCGTCTCGGCGGGGGCGAAGCCGCGCTTCGAGGCGGACCGCCGCATCCGCGCACGCGCGTCGTCGATGAAGCGGGTGCGCAGCGTGCGCTTGAGGTCCCAGATGTCGCGGTCGCTGATCTGGTCGACCAGCGGCCACAGGGCATCCGTGTCGTCGGCGTCGATGTCGCCGCCGCGGCTGGCCGCGAGCTCGATGACCTCGCGGGCGATCCAGCTCGGGCCGTGGACGCCGTTGGTGATCGACGTGATCGGCACCTCGGCCTCGTCGAAGGCCGGCCAGAGTCCGTTGAACATGCCTCGGCTCACGTGGCCGTGCAGCTCGGAGACGCCGTTGGCGCGCTGGGCGAGGCGGAAGCCCATGACGGCCATGTTGAAGACGCCGGCCTCGCCGCCGTCGTAGTCCTCGGCACCCAGGGCCAGCACGCGCTCGACGGGCACGCCCGGGGTCGGCGAGTTGCCGCCGAAGTACTGCGACACCAGCTCGCCAGGGAAGCGGTCGATGCCCGCCGGGACCGGCGTGTGCGTGGTGAAGACGGTGCCGGCGCGGGAGACCTCGAGCGCGGTGTCGAAGTCGAGCCGCGGCCCGTCATCGGCGACGGTCAGCTCGCGGATCCGCTCGATGCCGAGGAAGCCCGCGTGGCCCTCGTTGGTGTGGAAGACCTCCGGCGCGGGATCGCCGGTGATGCGCGACCAGACGCGGAGGGCGCGTACGCCGCCGACGCCCAGGAGCAGCTCCTGGCGCAGCCGGTGCTCGGAGTTGCCGCCGTAGAGGCGGTCGGTGACGTCGCGGTAGTGGGCGCTGTTCTCCTCGATGTCGGAGTCGAGCAGCAGCAGCGGCACCCGGCCGACGTTCGCCACGAGGATCCGCGCCACCAGGTCGGGGCCGTCGGGCAGGGCGATCGACACCGTCGCGCGCGTGCCGTCCGGCTCGCGCAGCTGGGTCAGCGGCAGCTCGTCGGGGTCGAGCACGGGGTAGCTCTCCTGCTGCCACCCGTCCCGGTCGAGTGCCTGCTTGAAGTAGCCGTGGCGGTAGAGCAATCCGACACCGATCAGCGGGATGCCGAGGTCGGAGGACGCCTTGAGGTGGTCGCCGGCGAGGATGCCGAGGCCACCGGAGTACTGCGGCAGCACCGAGGTGATGCCGTACTCCGGGGAGAAGTAGGCGATCGAGCGGGGAGCATCTGCGCCTGCCTTGCGGGCGTACCACCGGTCCTCGCCGAGGTAGCGCTGGAGGTCGGCGTGCGCCGCGTCGAGCCGCGCACGGAAGTCGGCGTCCTCGACGAGCTCGTCGAGACGCTCGCGCCCGACCGCGCCGAGGAGGCGCACCGGATCACCATTCACCTCCCGCCAGAGGGTGGCATCGACGGACGCGAAGACGTCCTGCGTCGGGGGGTGCCACGACCAGCGCAGGTTGCCCGCCAACACGGACAGGGCACCCAGCGCCTCGGGGAGGACAGGACGGACGGTGAATCGTCGGAACGCTCGCACCCCGGCACGCTAGGCCATTTCTTGGAACGATCCAACCCGAGCGGCGAGTTTTGGGGGGGTCGCCGTCTCCAGCAGGTGAGACGGGGCGGCACGCCCCGTGGGGTGGCCCGGACGTGCGCCGGGTTGCGCCGGGACTCCCGAGTCGGAAGTGTGGGGGCCATGGTTGGACGCATACCCGTGATGGACGTTGCCCCCGTCGTCGACCTGGGTCGCCTGGCGGCGAAGGCCACCGTCGGCGAACCGATGCCGGTGGCCGCCACGGTCTTCCGCGAGGGCCACGACCAGCTCAGCGCCGAGGTGGTCGCGACCGACCCCGCCGGGCGTCGCCGTGAGCCGGTGCGGATGCAGCCGGTGGCCGACGTGCCCAACCGCTACGTCGCGCAGGTCACCCCGGACGTCGAGGGCGAGTGGACCTTCGAGGTGCACTCCTGGTCAGACCCCATCGCCACGTGGCAGCACGACGGCGGCCTGAAGATCCCGGCCGGCGTCGACGTGGAGCTGATGTTCACCGAGGGACGGCTGCTGCTGGAGCGCGTCGCGGCAGACTCCCTCGACACCCGCGCAGCGGGCCTGGTCGCCAGCGCCATCGAGGCCGCGGGCGACGCGCAGCGACCGGTGGCCGCGCGCCTGGCAGCGATGCAGGACCCCGAGCTCGGCGACGTCCTCCTGGCCCACCCCGTGCGCGAGCTCACCTCCGTCGTGGGGCCCTTCCCGTTCCGGGCCGACCGCAACCGGGCGTTGTTCGGCAGCTGGTACGAGTTCTTCCCCCGCTCCGAGGGCGCGACGCGTGACGAGAAGACAGGTGCGGTCACCAGCGGCACGTTCCTCACCGCCCTCGAGCGCCTCGACGCGGTGGCCGACATGGGTTTCGACGTCATCTACCTGCCGCCGATCCACCCGATCGGCGAGGTCAACCGCAAGGGACCCAACAACACCCTGACCCCCGGGCCGGAGGACACCGGCTCACCGTGGGCGATCGGCAGCAAGGATGGCGGTCACGACGCGATCCACCCCGAGCTGGGCACCTTCGCCGACTTCGACGCCTTCGTCGCCCGCGCCGCCGAGCTCGACCTCGAGGTCGCCCTCGACCTGGCCCTGCAGGCCGCGCCGGACCACCCGTGGGTGACCACGCACCCGCAGTTCTTCACCACGCGCGCCGACGGCACGATCGCCTACGCGGAGAACCCGCCGAAGAAGTACCAGGACATCTACCCGATGAACTTCGACAACGATCCCAGGGGGATCTGTCGCGAGGTGCTTCGGATCGTCAAGCTGTGGATCTCGCACGGCGTGAAGATCTTCCGCGTCGACAACCCCCACACCAAGCCCCTGGCCTTCTGGGAGTGGCTGCTCGCCGAAGTACGTCGGACGAACCCGGACGTGCTGTTCCTGTCCGAGGCCTTCACCAAGCCGGCGATGATGCACGGCCTGGGCGCGATCGGCTACCACCAGAGCTACACCTACTTCACCTGGCGCACCGGCAAGCGGGAGATCGAGGACTACCTCCGCGAGGTGTCCAGCCAGTCCGACCACCTGCTGCGACCCAACTTCTTCGTCAACACCCCCGACATCCTGCACAGCTACCTGCAGTACGGCGGCCCGGCGGCGTTCAAGGTGCGTGCCGCGCTCGCCGCCACCGGGTCTCCCAGCTGGGGCGTCTACGCCGGCTACGAGCTCTACGAGCACGTCGCGGTGAAGCCCGGCTCGGAGGAGTACCTCGACTCCGAGAAGTACCAGATCCGCATCCGTGACTGGAAGAAGGCCGACGCCGAGGGCACCACGCTGGCGCCCTACATCACCCGTCTCAACGAGATCCGGCGCCAGCACCCGGCGCTGCAGCTGCTGCGCAACGTCTCCATCCACCACACCGACGACGAGCAGGTGCTGGTCTTCAGCAAGCGCCATGTCCTGCCGGACGGGCGGAGTGACGTGGTGATCACGGTGATCAACCTCGACCCGCACGGCACGCGTGAGACGATGATCCACCTCGACATGCCCGCGCTGGGCCTGAGCTGGCACGACTCGTTCGTGGCCCACGACGAGATCACCGGCGCCGACTGGTCCTGGCACCAGCACAACTACGTCCGGCTCGATCCCGGTTACGAACCGGCCCACATCATCTCTGTCCGGAGGCCCCGTTGACCGACCAGGCCATGCCCGCCGATGCGGGAGCAGCGACGGCTGTCCTCAACGCCGAGCCCGACTGGTTCAAGACCGCCGTCTTCTACGAGGTGCTGGTGCGGTCCTTCCGCGACAGCAACGGCGACGGGACCGGTGACTTCAAGGGCCTGATCGAGAAGCTCGACTACCTCGAGTGGCTCGGGGTCGACTGCCTGTGGGTGCCGCCGTTCTTCACCTCGCCACTGCGCGACGGCGGCTACGACGTCGCCGACTACAACGACATCCTCCCCGAGTGCGGCACCACCGAGGACTTCCACGAGTTCCTCGACGCCTGCCACCAGCGCGGCATCCGGGTGATCATCGACTTCGTCATGAACCACACCAGTGACGCGCACCCGTGGTTCCAGGCCAGCCGCTCCGACCCCGAGGGTCCCTACGGCGACTTCTACGTCTGGTCCGACACCGAGGAGCTCTACCAGGACGCCCGGGTGATCTTCGTCGACACCGAGCCGTCGAACTGGACGTGGGACCCGGTGCGCCAGCAGTACTTCTGGCACCGGTTCTTCCACCACCAGCCCGACCTCAACTTCGACAACCCCAAGGTCCACGACGCCATGCTGGAGGCGATGGCCTTCTGGCTCGACATGGGCCTCGACGGCTTCCGTCTCGACGCGGTCCCCTACCTCTACGAGCGACCCGGCACCAACGGCGAGAACCTGCCCGAGACCCACGAGTTCCTCAAGAAGTGCCGCCGCTTCGTCGACGACAACTATCCCGGTCGCGTCCTGCTGTGCGAGGCCAACCAGTGGCCGGCCGACGTGGTCGAGTACTTCGGTCCCGAGCAGAAGGAGGACGGCAGCTGGGTCGGCACGGAGTGCCACATGGCGTTCCACTTCCCGGTCATGCCGCGCATCTTCATGGCGGTCCGCCGCGAGTCGCGCTTCCCGATCTCGGAGATCCTCGAGCAGACGCCGGCGATCCCCGAGGGCTGCCAGTGGGGCATCTTCCTGCGCAACCACGACGAGCTCACCCTGGAGATGGTCACCGACGAGGACCGCGACTACATGTGGTCCGAGTACGCCCACGACCCGCGGATGAAGGCCAACATCGGCATCCGCCGTCGTCTGGCTCCGCTGCTCGACAATGACGTCAACCGGATGGAGCTCTTCACCGCGCTCCTGCTGTCGCTGCCCGGCTCGCCGGTCCTCTACTACGGCGACGAGATCGGCATGGGCGACAACATCTGGCTCGGCGACCGCGACGGAGTCCGTACGCCGATGCAGTGGACGCCCGACCGCAACGCGGGGTTCTCCTCCGCCACTCCGGGCAAGCTGCACCTGCCGGCGGTGCAGGACCCGATCTACGGCTACCAGTCCGTCAACGTCGAGGCACAGCTGGAGAACACGTCCTCGCTGCTGCACTGGACGCGACGTCTCGTGCACGCACGGCGTCGCCACCCGGCCTTCGGGCTCGGCACCTTCGTCGACCTCGGCGGCTCCAACCCGAGCGTGCTGTCCTACATCCGCGAGCACGACGGACCCGACGGTCGCGACGTGATCCTGTGCGTGAACAACCTCTCGCGCTTCCCGCAGCCGGTCGAGCTCGACCTGCGCCAGTGGGAGGGCATGGTGCCCGTCGAGGTCCTCGGTGGCGTGCCGTTCCCGGCGGTCGGCGAGCTCCCCTACCTGCTGACGCTCGGCGGCTACGGCTTCCTGTGGCTGCGGCTCACCGAATCTGCGAGCGGAGCCATGCCGTGAACGGGGCAATGCAGTCGATGATCGCCGAGGCCCGCTGGTTCGGCGGCAAGGGTCGTGACTGGTCCCTGGCCGGGGTCCGACGGGTCGGCGAGCTGCCCGGCCCGCACCAGGGCCTCCATGTCGCCATCGAGCTGGCCGAGCTCTCCTACTCCGACGGCGACACCGAGCTCTACCAGCTCCCGCTGGCCTACTACTCCGAGCCGCAGGACCGGATCGGCCATGCCTGGGTCGGTGAGTGGGACGACGCCGACTTCGGCCACGCGTACGTGTACGACGCCGTGCACGACCGCGAGTCGATGGCCCTGTGGTTGCGGCGCGTTCGCCACCGCCGAGGGTGCGGGCAGCCCCGGCCTGCTGGCCTTCCACCGTCTGCCCGGTCACGAGTTCGACCTCGAGGCCCACTCCACGCTCTTCAGCGGCGAGCAGTCCAACTCCTCGGTCGCCTTCGGCGAGGACTCGCTGATGAAGGTCTTCCGCAAGGTGACCCCGGGTGTCAACCCCGACATCGCCATCCACCAGGTGCTGACCGGGGCCGGCTCCGAGCACGTCGCGTCGCTCTACGGTTGGCTCGACTTCGTCGACGACGAGACCGGCACGACCATCCAGCTCGCGATGCTCCAGCAGTTCCTCCGCACCGCCACCGACGGCTGGGACCTGGCCCTGTCCAGCGTGCGCGACCTCTTCGCCGAGGCTGACCTCCACGCCGACGAGGTCGGCGGCGACTTCGCCGGTGAGGCGGCACGGCTCGGCGTCGCCCTGGCCGAGGTGCACGCCGACCTCGCGCGAGCACTTCCCGTCCGAGGACCGCGACCACGCGGCGGTCGTCGCCCTCGCCGACGCCATGGACGGGCGGCTCGACGCCGCGCTCGACGTCGTACCCGCGCTGGGGGAGCACGAGGCCGAGCTCCGCTCGCGCTTCGAGGGCCTGCGCGCCCTCGACCACCTCGACCGTCCAGCAGGTGCACGGCGACCTGCACCTGGGCCAGACGCTACGCACGGTCAGAGGGTGGAAGATCGTCGACTTCGAGGGTGAGCCGGCCAAGCCGCTCGACGTACGCCTCCTGCCGGACTCGGTGTGGCGTGACGTCGCCGGCATGGTCCGCTCGTTCGACTACGCCCCGCGCGTCGTCGCCATGACCGGCGCCGAGCCCAATGCCGGGCCCGAGGCCGGGCAGCGCTCCTACCGCGCCGCCGAGTGGGCGGCGCGCAACCGCGCTGCCTTCCTGGAGGCCTACACCACCGAGCGTGGCACCGGCGTCGACCCCGACGCCGACACGCTGCTCGCCGCCTACCTCGCCGACAAGATCGTCTACGAGGCCGTCTACGAAGCCCGCAACCGTCCCGGCTGGGTCTCCATCCCGCTGGCAGCCCTGAGAGGGACCCCATGACAGGCACCGATCACGCGCACGCACCCGGAGAGCTCGACCTCCACCTCATCCACGAGGGCAGGCACGAGGAGCTCTGGTCCGTGCTGGGCGCCCAGGTCGTCGACTCCGGCACGTCCTTCCGCGTCTGGGCACCCAACGCGATGGAGGTCCAGGTGGCCGGCGAGTGGGCCGGCTGGGACGGGTCGCGCCACCCGATGACCCGCGTCGCCGACTCCGGTGTCTGGCACGCCTTCGTCGACGGCGCCGGCGTGGGAGTGCAGTACAAGTTCCGCATCCGTGGCGCCGACGGCGAGTGGACCGACCGGGCCGACCCCTTGGCGCAGTACGCCGAGAAGCCGCCGAGCTCGGCCTCGGTGGTCTGGAAGTCGAGCCATGTCTGGGGCGACGACGCGTGGATCGCCGATCGTCGGTCCAAGCAGCCGGTGGCCGAGGCCATGTCGGTCTACGAGGTGCACCTGGCGTCGTGGCGCAAGCACTACAGCGGCGACCTCTACTCCTGGGACGAGATGGCCGACGCCCTCGTCCCCTACCTCAGCGACCTGGGCTTCACGCACGTGGAGTTCATGCCGGTGATGCAGCACCCGTTCGGCGGCTCGTGGGGCTATCACGTCACGTCCTACTTCGCGCCCGACGCCCGCTTCGGTGACCCCGACGGGCTGAAGCGGCTCATCGACCGTCTCCACCAGGCCGGGATCGGCGTGATCCTCGACTGGGTGCCGGGCCACTTCGCCACCGACCCGTGGGCCCTCGTCCGCTTCGACGGCACGCCGCTCTACGAGGACCCCAACCCCCAGCGCGGCTGGCACAAGGAGTGGGGCTCGCACATCTTCAACTTCGGGCGTCACGAGGTCCGCAACTTCCTCTACGCCAACGCCATCTACTGGCTCGAGGAGTACCACGCCGACGGCCTTCGCGTGGACGGCGTCGCCTCCATGATCTACCTCGACTACGCGCGCGAGCACGGGGAGTGGAGCCCCAACAAGCACGGCGGCCGGGAGAACCTCGAGGCCGTGCAGTTCCTCCAGGAGATGAACGCCACCGTCTACAAGCGCGTCCCCGGCATCGTGACGATCGCCGAGGAGTCGACCGCCTGGCCGGGCGTCACCGGCCCGACGAGCGACGGCGGTCTGGGCTTCGGCTTCAAGTGGAACATGGGCTGGATGCACGACTCCCTCAACTACGCCGCCAAGGACCCGCTCTACCGCAGCTACCACCACGGCCAGATGACGTTCTCCCTCGTCTACTCCTTCACCGAGAACTACGTCCTGCCGATCAGCCACGACGAGGTCGTCCACGGCAAGGGGTCGTTGCTGCGCAAGATGCCCGGCGACCGGTGGCAGCAGCTGGCCAACCTGCGCGCCTACCTGGCCTTCATGTGGGCCCACCCCGGCAAGCAGCTGCTGTTCATGGGCTGCGAGATCGGCCAGGAGTCGGAGTGGGCCGAGAACCGCGAGCTCGACTGGTGGCTGCTCGAGCACCCCGAGCACGCCGGCGTCCACGCGATGGTCCGCGACATGAATCACGCCTACACGTCCTCCCCCGCACTGTGGGGGCAGGACAACTCCCCCGACGGCTTCACCTGGCTCGACGCCAACGACGCCTCGCGCAACGTGTTCTCCTTCGTGCGCTCCTCCCCCGGGGCGCCCGACGTGGTCTGCGTGGCGAACTTCTCCGGAGGTCCCCACGACAGCTACCGCCTCGCGCTGCCGTCGGCCGGCCAGTGGGAGGAGGTCCTCAACACCGACGCGGAGGGCTACACCGGGTCCGGCGTGGGCAACCTGGGTGCGGTGACGGCCGTCGCAGGCGACCACCTCGGCCAACCGGCGTACGCCGACATCGTGGTGCCGCCGCTGGCGACGGTCTGGTTCCGCAAGCACCACTGACTGCTGTCTGGACCACCCGAAGAATGGGGATGTCGACCCGGGCACCTGATAGCGCACACTCGGCTGGGTGTGGGGAAGACGGGGGTGGCGCACGGCGTGCCTGACGGTCGCCGTGCTCTGCGCTGCCGCGCTCGTCCTGTACGTCGTCACCCCGACGCCCGTCACCCCTGCCGGGGCGCAGGTGAGCAGTTCGGCCGCCTCGGCCACGGTGGTCATCCGGGCGGGTGCGTCGGCGCAGTTCTCCCCGCAGGTGGTCAACCTGACCGGTGGCGGATCGGTCAACGTCGTCAATCTCGACACGATCGACCACACCTTCACCTCGCAGGCCGTCGACGCCGCCGGTAGGCCGCTCTTCGACGTACGGATCCCGTCCGGGTCGACGGTGAACGTGTCCGCCACCGCGCTGCTGGCCGACGGCAGCTACGGCTTCTTCTGCACGTTCCACCCCCACATGCGCGGCACCCTTGTCGTGAGCGGCTCGGACGGCACGGTCGATCCGCAGCTGCCCGACTTCGAGCAGCCGCTGGTGGTCCCGCCGGTGGTGCGCGGTGAACGGATCCGGCTCCGGATGCGTGAGGCCGGTGTACGCGTGCTGCCACGCGGTCGTCGTACGCGCATGTGGACCTATGAGGGGTCGTGGCCGGGTCCGACCATCACGCGGCCGGCGGGCAAGGACACGTGGGTGACGTTCGCCAACCAGCTCCCGAAGGCTGCCGGCGCCACCAGCGTCCACCTGCACGGCGACCACCACGCAGCCAAGGACGACGGGCAGCCGACCACGTTCCTCGTGCGGCGCGGCGGCGAGCGGACCTACCACTACCCGCTGACCTTCGGCGGAGACCCCGAGCCGTCGTCGTTCTTCTTCTACCACGACCACCGGATGGATCACACCGCGCGCAACAACTGGCGCGGCCTGCAGGGGATGTTCATCGTCACCGACCCCGCCGAGAAGGGTCTCCGGCTCCCCCACGGGTCGCGCGACCTCCCGTTGCTGGTCGGCGACCGTTCGTTCCGGTCGCAGAACCGGCTCACCGACCCGTTCGCCGCCGGACCGACGATGACCGGCCACCACGGGCAGATGGCGTGGACCGGGCCCAAGGCTCCCCCGAACGACGCGACCGTGGGCACGCACGTGCTCGTCAACGGTCGCTACGCGCCGTACCTCGACGTCAGCGCGACGCGTTACCGGCTGCGGCTGCTCAACGCCTCACCGTTCTCGGCCTACAACTTCTCGCTCTCCGACGGTCGACCCTTCGTCCAGGTCGGCACCGGCAACGGCTTCCTGCCCGAGCCGGTGGTGCGCGACACGATCCTGCTCGGCCCGGCCCAGCGTGCCGACGTCATCGTCGACTTCAACGGCGAGACCGGCCGGGACGTCGTGCTGTCGTCCGTGCCGCGTGACGACGGCTCGGGGGTGGCGGGCCGGGGCACCGGCACGCGGGAGGCGGCGCTGATGCAGTTCCGCGTCGGCGCCCGGGCCGCCGACCCCTCGCGGCTGCCGGCGAAGCTGCCGTCGCCCCGGCTGGCACCGGCGCCGAAGAAGGTGTCGCGGACCTGGACCTTCGACCTCGGCGGGCACGAGGGGCACGGCACCTTCTGGTCGGTCAACGGCCGCGCCTTCGACCCCGACCGGGTCGACCACCGCTCCCGGCTCGGCACGGTCGAGCGGTGGCGGCTGCGCAACACCAGCGACATGACCCACTACGTCCACATCCACGCCGAGCAGTGGCGCACCCTCCTGCGCAACGGCACGCGCCCGCCGCCGTGGGAGCGCGCACTCGAGGACACCTGGAAGCTCGACCCCGGCGAGACCGTCGAGGTCGCCGCCCGCTTCACGGACTACACCGGCCCCTTCATGATCCACTGCCACATGCTCGACCACGAGGACCACGGCATGATGGCCCGCTTCGACGTCGTCGATCCCTAGCGCACCGCCGCGCCGCCGCAGCAGCCCCTCGCTAGGGTGGCCGGGTGGGCGAATCGATCAGCGTGACGACCGTGTCCGAGGGCGTGGCCCGGATCAGGTGGCACGGCGAGCCCGCGATCGACGAGCTCCGCCGCGAGATCGCCGGCGCCCTCACCGAGCACGCGCGGGTCGAGGCGCTCCTCGACCCCGAGGACCGCGAGGGACAGCGCGCGGCGACATGGTCGGGGCTGCTCAAGGAGGGCACCAGCCGCGGGATGACCGTCGACGGCACGGCAGGCGACCGGATCGTGTACGCCCGGGTGCGCGGCGACGTACCCCTGGACGAGCCCGAGGGCTTCCGCGCCCTCCTCAACTCCTTCCTCCCGCGCAAGCGGGCCATCTCGCAGCTGCTGGTGCGCGACCACGACGCGCGCGTCCTCCTGTGCCAGCTCACCTACAAGCGCGACTGGGACCTGCCCGGTGGCGTGGTCGAGGTGGGTGAGTCACCCCTGCTCGCGGTGGGCCGCGAGGTCGAGGAGGAGCTCGGACTGACCCTCACCCCCGGCGAGCTGCTGCTCACCGACTGGCTGCCCCCGTGGGGCGGCTGGGACGACGCCCTGTGCCTCGTCTTCGACGGCGGGACCCAGGACGCGGCGATCCTCGAGCAGGTGGTCAAGCAGCCGCGCGAGATCCGTGACGTGCGGTTCTGCACGCTGGCGGAGGTCGACGAGCTCGCCGCCGACTTCACTGCTCGCCGGATCCGGGCGGCGGTGGGCGGAAGGTCGCCGTACACAGAATCCGGTCGCTGAGGGGATGGCCCCACACCCCTCTGCGGGGGCAAGATGCCAAGGGTGAACGCAACCTGGGTCTACGACTTCGCCGACGGTGACAAGAGCAAGAAGGACCTCCTCGGGGGCAAGGGCGCCAACCTCGCGGAGATGAGCAACCTGGGGCTACCGGTCCCACCGGGCTTCACGATCACCACGGAGGCGTGCCGCGCCTACCTCGAGCACGGTCGCGAGCCCGACGGTCTCGAGGACGAGGTCAGCCAGCACCTCGACAAGCTCGAGCAGGACATGGGCCGGACGCTCGGCGACCCCGACGACCCGCTGCTCGTGAGCGTGCGCTCGGGAGCGGCGTTCTCGATGCCCGGGATGATGGAGACCGTCCTCAACATCGGCCTCAACGACGAGTCCGTCGCGGGGCTCGCCCGGCAGAGCGAGGACGAGCGCTTCGCGATGGACTCCTATCGGCGGCTGCTGCAGATGTTCGGTGGCACCGTGCTGGGCATCCACGGCGAGCACTTCTCCGACGCCCTCGACGCGGCCAAGGACGCCAAGGGCGTCACGAACGACCTCGACCTCGACGTCGACGACCTGAAGGCGCTCATCGACACCTTCAAGGGGTTGGTGCGCGAGCACGCCGGGATCGAGTTCCCGCAGGACCCGCGCGAGCAGATGGACCGCGCCATCCGCGCCGTCTTCGACTCGTGGAACACCGACCGCGCGGTGCTCTACCGCCGCCAGGAGCGGATCCCGGAGGACCTCGGCACCGCCGTCAACATCCAGGCCATGGTGTTCGGCAACCGCGGCATGACGAGCGGCTCCGGCGTCTGCTTCACCCGTGACCCCGCCTCCGGCGACCAGGGGGTCTATGGCGACTACCTCCAGAACGCCCAGGGCGAGGACGTCGTCGCAGGCATCCGCAACACCGTGTCGCTCGCCGACATGGCCGACATCGACAAGGCGTCGCACGACCAGCTGCTCGAGATCATGTCGACGCTCGAGCACCACTACCGCGACATGTGCGACATCGAGTTCACCGTCGAGCTCGGCAAGCTCTGGATGTTGCAGACACGCGTCGGCAAGCGCACCCCCGAGGCTGCCTTCCGGATCGCGGTGCACATGGTGGACGAGGGCATGATCGACATGGACGAGGCGCTGCGGCGCGTCAACGGCGAGCAGCTCGCCAACCTGATGTTCCCGCGGTTCGACACCTCGGCCGAGAAGGACCTGCTGGCCGTGGGGATGAACGCGTCCCCCGGCGCTGCGGTCGGCAAGGCCGTCTTCGACTGGGCGACCGCGGTGGAGTGGACCGAGCGGGGCGAGGACGTGATCCTGGTGCGCAAGGAGACGACGCCCGAGGACCTGCACGGGATGATGGTGGCCAAGGGCGTCCTGACCAGCCGTGGCGGCAAGACCTCGCACGCAGCAGTCGTGGCCCGTGGCATGGGCCGCACCTGCGTCTGCGGCGCCGAGGCGCTCGACGTCGACACCCGTGAGGGCGAGTTCACCGTGCGCGGCGGCAAGACCGTCGTCGAGGGCGACGTCATCTCCATCGACGGCTCGACCGGAGAGGTCTTCGACGGCGAGGTGCCGGTCGTCGACTCCTTCGTCGTACGCCACTTCGAGGGCAAGCAGGTCGACGAGCCGCTCGTCGAGGCGGTCACCCGGCTGATGGACCATGCCGACTCCACGCGACGGTTGGCCGTACGCACCAACGCCGACACCGCTGAGGACGCCGCGCGCGCCCGCCGGTTCGGGGCCCAGGGCATCGGGCTGTGTCGCACCGAGCACATGTTCCTGGGCGAGCGGCGCCAGCTCGTCGAGAACCTCATCGTCGCCGACGACGAGGCGGGCCAGCAGGCGGCACTCGACGAGCTGCTGGTCCTGCAACGGCAGGACTTCCTGAAGATCTTCGAGGCGATGGACGGGTTGCCGGTGACCATCCGCCTCATCGACCCGCCGCTGCACGAGTTCCTTCCCGACATCACCGAGCTCAGCGTGGCCATGGCTGTGGCCGACGTGCGGGGGCAGCGCAAGAAGCAGCAGCGCAAGCTGCTGGCAGCCGTCCAACGCCTGCACGAGTCCAACCCGATGCTCGGCCTGCGGGGCGTGCGCCTCGGCATCGTCATCCCCGGGCTGTTCACCATGCAGTCACGCGCGATCCTGGAGGCGGCCGCCGAGTGGATCCGGGGCGGTGGTCACGCCGAGCCGGAGATCATGATCCCCCTCGTCGCCAGCGTCCGCGAGCTCGACCTCGTCAGGGGCCGGATCAAGCAGGTCGCCGAGACGGTCGAGGCTGAGCTCGGCGCGAGGATCCCGCACAAGATCGGCACCATGATCGAGCTGCCGCGGGCGGCGATGACCGCCGGCGAGATCGCCGGGTCGGCCGAGTTCTTCTCCTTCGGCACCAACGACCTCACCCAGATGACCTGGGGCTTCTCGCGCGACGACGTGGAGGCGTCCTTCTTCAGCACCTATCTCGAGGAAGGCGTGTTCCCCGTCTCGCCGTTCGAGTCACTCGACGTGGAGGGAGTGGGCGCACTCGTACGCCGCGCGACGACCGATGGTCGGGCGGCCAACCCCGACCTCCATCTCGGTGTCTGCGGCGAGCATGGCGGCGACCCGCGCTCGATCCACTTCTTCCACGAGGTCGGGCTCGACTATGTCTCCTGCTCGCCGTTCCGGGTGCCGGTGGCGCGACTCGAGGCCGGCCGGTCGGCGCTCGGCGGCGAGTAGCGGCCCGTCAGAACAGGGCGGAGGCGAGGTTGCGACGTCCCGCGAGCACGCGCGGGTCGTCGTTGCCGACCGCGGCGAAGAGCCCGAGCAGGTGGTCACGTGCCTTCGCCTTGTCGGGGTCGACGCTGCGGGCGACGAGGTTCACCAGCCGGGTGAAGGCGTCCTCCACGTGCCCACCGAGCATGTCGAGGTCGGCCACCAGGGTCTGCGCGTCGACGTCGTCGGGGTTGTCCGCGGCCGCGGACCGGGCGGTGGCGAGGTCGACGCCCTGGGTGCGCTGCATCACCCTGGCCATCGCGAGGCCTCCTGCCGCCTCGGTGTCGGCCGGATTGGCGTCGACGAGCTTCTCGTACTCGGCGACCGCACGGTCGATGTCACCCTCGGCCAGCGCGTCCTGCGCCGGGGCGTAGCGCGGGTCGACGGTCTCCTCGTCGCCCTCCGCGGCCGGGGCGGTCTGCCGAGGCTGGTGCCGGCCGGTGATGCCCTGCGCGGTGAGCTGCTGGCCGACCTGGGTGAGGGCCGTCCGCAGCTCGTCGAGCGGCAACGCGTCCTGCAGGAGCGGCATCGGACGACCGTCGACGACCGCCACGACGAGCGGGACCGACGGGATCTGCATCGCCTGGGCGATCTGCGGAGAGGCGTCGATGTCCACGAGCCCGACGAGGTAGCGGCCCTCGAACTCCCCCGCGAGCGACGCCAGGTCGTCGGCCAGCTGGCCGCTCTCGGGCATCCGGGTGCGCGAGAAGAACGCGAGCAGCACCGGAGCCGTCATCGAGGCCTCGAGGACGCTCTGGAAGTTCTCCTCGTCCACCGCGAGGCTGTACGACGAGCCGGCCGGGGTCGCCCCGGGGGCGGTGGGACCACCGGCGGGGGCACCCTGCGGCGCGGACTGGCGCAGGCCGGAGAGGTCGATGGCACCGGGACGGCTGAACGGTTGTTGCGTCATGCACCAATCCTAGGGAGGGCCTCCGCGCGTGCGCCCGCGGGTCGGTAGCCTCGGCGCATGGGACCTCGGGGGACGGCGCTTCTGACACGCCATCGCCGCAACCTGGGCCTGCTGGTCCGATTCGGCCTGGTGGGAGCGTCCGGGGTGGTGGTGAACCTGCTCACCCTGGTGCTGCTGCACCGGATTGGTCCCCCCTTCGACGACGCCGTCATCGGGCTGGGCTCCTCGGACTACAGCCTGCGGTGGTACCACGTCTACTCGACCGTGGCCTTCCTCGTCGCCAACCTCTCCAACTTCCAGCTCAACCGCACGTGGACGTTCCAGAGCAGTCGCGCCGCCGGGTGGTGGCAGCGAGTACTGGCCGTTCCTCGTGGTCGGCCTGGGCGGCCAGGTCGTCGGGCTGGCGCTGCTCACCCTGCTGATGCACCCCGACTCGCCCATCAGCCTGCCCACCGAGGTCTTCGACGACTCGACCGGCCTGCGCAACCGGCTCTACTGGTCCCAGCTCATCGTGATCGCCGTGGTGATGCCGCTGTCCTTCGTCCTCAACAAGCTCTGGACCTTCGCCGCCGTGCGGACCGGCCGACTGGACCTGGCGGATCCCCTCCACGAGAGTGAGGTGCTCGACGCGACCATGGTAGAAAAGGCCGGGATTCCACGGGAGGGCACCACAGGATGATCTCGGGTCACGACTTCTCCGGCTACCAGGTCCTGGTCGTCGGGGGCACGCGCGGCGAGGGCCACGCGATCGCCGGCTCCTTCGCCGACGCGGGAGCCTCCGTCACGGTGACCGGCACCATGATGCTGCGCGAGCTCTACGACACCGACCTGTCGCGCTTCGACTACGAGATGGTCAACCTCGCGCGCCAGGCCTCGATCGACCACCTCGTCGCCGTCGTCGACCAGATCGACGTGCTCGTGCTGGCCGCGAGCTGCAACCTCCCCTACGGGCTCCCCGAGAGCGAGCGGGCCTTCATCGGCGAGGCCGCTCGCTCGGGTGTGCTCGGACCGTCCTTCCTGACCACCCGGCTCCGTCTCCGGCTCAGCCAGAGTCCCGCGCTCGGAGGCGGCTGCGTGGTCAACACCGGCGCCGTACGCACCTGGCTGGAGCTCTCGATGACGCCCGAGGCCGCTCAGGCCGAGCTCGTCGCCTCCACCCAGCGCGCCGGCGACAACTGGACCGGGCTCGGCGTCCGTGTCAACGGCGTCGTGCACTCTGCGCGAGGGGTGCTGCCCCGCCAGTACGCCCCCACCCCCGCCGCGCCCGCACACGGCGGCCGGCTCGCCGGCGACACCCTGCTCCGCACGCAGCAGCAGCCGCTCCGGGAGGCCGTCGCCGACGCCACCCTGTTCCTGGCCAGCGCTGCTGCTTCCCGGGTCACCGGTCAGACGCTGCGCCTGAGCTGATCGGCAGCGGCATAGGGGTCGATCTCGCCTGCCGCGACCCGCGCGGCCAGCCGATCGAGGTGGTTGCCGCCCGCACCCTGCGCTGCCTGAGCCCACTGCTCGCGCAGCGCGGTCAGCGCGATCGCCTCCACCTCGCGCCGCGCCCGCGCCGTACGACGACGAGCCAGCTCACCGGAGTCGGCCAGCCAGGCTGCGTGCCGGGCGATCTCCGTGGCGAGGTCGTCGATCCCCTCCCCCGTGGTGGCGACCGTCATGACGACCGGCGGCTGCCAGGCGCCCTCGCGGCGCTGGGCCATCGACAGCATCGTGCGGAGCTCGCGCCGGGCACGCTCGGCACCCTCGCGGTCGGCCTTGTTGACGGCGTAGACGTCACCGATCTCCAGGATCCCGGCCTTGGCCGCCTGGATGCCGTCGCCCATCCCCGGCGCCAGCAGCACGAGGGTGCTGTCGGCGAGCCCGGCGACCTCGACCTCGCTCTGGCCAACACCCACGGTCTCCACGACCACGACGTCGCAGCCGGCCGCGTCGAGGACCCGCACGGCCTGGGGCGTGGACCAGGCGAGCCCGCCGAGGTGGCCGCGCGAGCCCATGGAGCGGATGTAGACGCCGGGATCGACGGCGTGGTCGGCCATCCGCACCCGGTCCCCGAGCAGCGCGCCGCCGGAGAACGGCGAGGAGGGGTCGATGGCCAGCACCCCGACGCGCTTCCCGGCCGTCCGGAGCGCGGTGACGAGAGCATTGGTGGAGGTGGACTTGCCCACGCCGGGGGGCCCGTGATGCCGAGGACGTGGGCGCGCCCGACGTGCTCGCGCAGCGAGTCCATCACCTCGCGCAGGGCCGGCGAGGCGTCCTCGACCAGCGTGATCAGGCGGGCGACAGCCCCGGCATCTCCTTCACGCGCACGCGCGACGAGGTCGGCGACGACGGGGGCCGCCCGTCGACTCACCTCGGCCTCACGCCTGCGGGACCCGGATGATCAGCGCGTCGCCCTGACCGCCGCCGCCGCACAGGGCGGCCGCACCGGTGCCGCCGCCGCGGCGCTTGAGCTCGTGGGCGAGGGTCAGCACGATGCGGGCCCCGGACATGCCGACCGGGTGGCCGAGGGCGATCGCGCCACCGTTGACGTTGACCACGTCCTGGCTGACGCCGAGCTGGCGTGCGGACTCGATGCCGACCGCGGCGAAGGCCTCGTTGAGCTCGAAGAGGTCGATGTCGGAGACCGCGATCCCCTCCTTCTCGGCGGCCTTGGCGATCGCGTTGGCCGGCTGGAGCTGGAGGCTGGAGTCCGGCCCGGCCACCTGGCCGGAGGCGCCGATCTCGGCGAGCCAGGTCAGGCCCAGCTCCTCGGCCTTCGCCTTGCTCATGACGACCACGGCGCAGGCACCGTCGGAGATCTGGGAGGCCGAGCCGGCGGTGATGCTCCCGTCCCGCGCCACCGGACGCAGGCCGGCGAGCGACTCGACCGTGGTGTCGCCGCGGATGCCCTCGTCCTCGCTGACGGTGATGTCGCCCTTGCGGCTGGAGATGGTGACCGGGACGACCTCGTCGTCGAAGAGGCCGTTCTTCCAGGCCAGGGCCGCCCGCTGGTGCGACTGGGCGGCGAACGCGTCCTGCTCCTCGCGGCTCAGGTTGGCGCCGGCCGCGTTGCAGCCGTCGGTCAGGCTGATCATCGCCTGGTCGGTGAACTGGTCGTGGAGGGCGTCGTAGGCCATCGAGTCGACCAACGTGGTGTCGCCGTACTTGAAGCCCACGCGGCTCTTCGGCAGCAGGTGCGGGGCCTGGGTCATCGACTCCATGCCGCCGGCGACGACGATCTCGTGCTCGCCGGCGCGGATCAGCTGGTCGGCCATCGCGATCGCGTTGATGCCGGAGAGGCACACCTTGTTGATCGTGATCGAGGGGACGCTCATCGGGATGCCGCCCTTGACCGCGGCCTGGCGGGCGGTGATCTGGCCGGTGCCGGCCTGGATGACCTGGCCCATGATCACGTAGTCGACCTGGTCGCCCGCGACTCCGGCCTTCTCGAGGGCGCCCGCGATGGCCACGCCACCGAGGTCGGCCGCCGATCTGGTCCTTCAGCCCGCCGAGCAGGCGGCCGATGGGGGTGCGGGCTCCGGCAACGATCACAGATCCAGTCATGCGGCCGACGATACCCACCCCCACCCCCGCCGGGGAGGTGTGGGCGCCCTCCGTCGTGAGGAACACGTCACAGGCACTCGCGCGTCGCGCCCCCGTCGTACACCATGTGCGGCATGAGCACCCCCGACCTGCCTGCGCGACGTACGCCACCTCTTCACCGCGATCGACCACGTGGGCATCGCCGTGCCCGACCTCGACGAGGCCATGGCGTTCTACCGCGAGGCCTACGGCATGGAGGTGCTCCACGAGGAGACCAACGAGGAGCAGGGCGTGCGGGAGGCGATGGTCGGGGTCGGCGACTCCGGCTCCTGCATCCAGCTGCTCGCCCCGCTGTCCCCGGAGTCGACGATCGCGAAGTTCCTCGACCGCAGCGGTCCCGGCATCCAGCAGCTCGCCTTCCGGGTCGACGACGTCGAGCACGTGGCCACCGTCCTGCGCGAGCGCGGCCTGCGCCTGCTGTACGACGCCCCGAAGCGCGGCACCTCCGACAGCCGCGTCAACTTCATCCACCCCAAGGACGCGGGCGGCGTGCTCGTGGAGCTGGTCGAGCCGGCCGCGCTGAGCCGAGCGACGTATCTCACACCGCGCTCCACGAGAGGTTACTCGCCGGTATCTTGACCCCGATCGTGCCACCGATGCCTCACCAGGAGACACCCGTGCAGAACATCCTCGAAGCCATCCAGTCCGGCAACGCCACGGCGGAGGACTTCGCCTCCCTCGCGCTGCCCGAGTCCTACCGCGCCGCCTTCGTGAAGAAGGACGAGGTCGACATGTTCGAGGGCCTCTCCGCCAAGGAGAAGGACCCGCGCAAGTCGCTGCACGTCGACGAGGTGGCGCTGCCCGAGCTCGGCCCCGGCGAGGCCTTCGTGGCCGTGATGGCCAGCGCCATCAACTACAACACCGTGTGGACCTCGATCTTCGAGCCGGTCTCCACCTTCGGCTTCCTCGAGCGCTACGGCCGCAACTCCGAGCTCACCAAGCGGCACGACCTGCCCTACCACGTGGTGGGCTCCGACCTGTCCGGCGTCGTGCTCAAGACCGGCCCCGGGGTCACCAAGTGGAAGCCGGGCGACCGCGTCGTCGCCCACTGCCTCTCCGTCGAGCTCGAGGGCCCCGACGGCCACAACGACACGATGCTCGACACCGAGCAGCGGATCTGGGGCTTCGAGACCAACTTCGGCGGCCTCGCCGACGTGGCCATGGTCAAGGCCAACCAGCTGATGCCCAAGCCCGAGCACCTCACCTGGGAGGAGGCCGCCTCCCCCGGCCTCGTCAACTGCACGGCGTACCGCCAGCTCGTCAGCCAAGAACGGCGGCGACATGAAGCAGGGCGACAACGTCCTGATCTGGGGCGCCTCGGGCGGCCTCGGCGGCTTCGCGACGCAGTACGCCCTCAACGGCGGCGCCACGCCCGTCTGCGTCGTCTCCAACGAGGAGAAGGCCGCGATCGCCCGAAGCATGGGCGCGGAGCTGATCATCAACCGCTCCGAGGAGGACTACAAGTTCTGGAACGCCGAGAACACCCAGCAGGACCCCCAGGAGTGGAAGCGCTTCGGCGCCAAGATCCGCGAGCTCACCGGCGGTGAGGACATCGACATCGTCTTCGAGCACCCGGGCCGCGAGACCTTCGGCGCCTCCGTCTTCGTCACCCGCAAGGGCGGCACCATCACCACCTGCGCCTCGACCTCGGGCTACATGCACGAGTACGACAACCGCTACCTGTGGATGAACCTCAAGCGGATCATCTCCAGCCACTTCGCCAACTACCGCGAGTCGTGGGAGGCCAACCGCCTCATCGCCAAGGGCAAGATCCACCCCACCCTGTCGAAGACCTACCCGCTCGAGGAGGTCGGCCAGGCCTCCCTCGACGTCCACCAGAACGCCCACCAGGGCAAGGTCGGCGTCCTGTGCCTGGCCCCCGAGGAGGGCCTCGGCGTGCTCGACCACGAGATGCGCGCCCAGCACGAGACCGCGATCAACCGCTTCCGCGGGGTCTGAGCGAGTCTTCCCGAGCCCCCGGAGCACCCCGGTTCGCGGTCCACCCGCGAGCCGGGGTGTTTCTTTTCCCTGCATCAGCCAGACTGGTGCTTCCGCAGTCCGCAAGACGTGAAAGTGGGTATCGCAGCATGAGCCGCGACCAGGGCCTGTCCATCTTCGACGAGCCGGAGTCCGAGGACGGTGCCGAGGAGACCCAGGTGCTCCCGGTCACCCCGACCGACGCAACGCCCGACGCACCATCCGATCCCGGTCCCACCGCGGCCCCCGAGGCCGAGCCGGCGGCCGTGGCTCCCCCCGAGCCGGAGCCCGAGCCCACCCGTACGGCTCCCGTGGTCCCGCCCGCGGCTGCCGCAACAACCCCCCGTCCCACCATGTCCGCGCCGGCCACTCCGGCCGCGCCGGCGGCACCTCCTCGCCCGGCCGTCGGCTCCCCCCTGCCCGTCGTGCGGCGCGGCGGCTACGACAGGGCCGCCGTCGACCAACGCCTCCACCAGCTCCAGAGCGAGAAGTCGGGCCTCAGCTCGAGCCTCACCAGCAGCGAGGAACGCGTCATCGAGCTCGAGGCCGACCTCGAGCGGCTGCGCGCCGAGCTGAAGGAGAACTCCAACCCGACCTACGCAGGTCTCGGCGGGCGCGCCGCGTCGATGCTCAAGCTCGCCGAGGACGAGGCCCACGACGTTCGCACCGCCAGCCACCGCGAGGCGGCCGAGATCCGCACCCAGGCCGAGCGCGACGCCAAGGCCATCCGCGCCGACGCTGCCCGCGAGGCCGACGACATGCGCATGGTCCAGCTCAAGGAGCTCGACGAGATGCGGGCGCGCCTGACCGCCGACGCCGACCAGGAGCGCACCCTGGCCAAGGGCGAGGCCGCGGACATCGTGGCCGCGGCCAAGCGAGAGGCCGACCAGGTACGCCTCGCCGCCCAGCAGGAGACCAACGAGCTGCGCACGACCGCCCAGCGCGAGGCCGAGCAGTCCCGCGCCGCCGCCGACCGGGAGGTCCAGGAGGCTCGCCGCACGCTCGCGGTGGAGAAGGAGCGCCTGGCCCGAGAGGCGACCGACCACCACAGCAACGCCACGGCGGAGACGCAGCGCCTCGTCACCGAGGCCGAGGAGCGCGCCACCGCTGCCGAGCTGCGGGCCCGCGAGGCCACCACCCAGGCCAACGCACACCGCCAGCAGGCCCAGTCCGAGGCGGAGGGGCTGCTCAGCCGCGCTCGCCGTGAGGCTGAGCAGATCACGGCGTCGGCGCGCACCCAGGCCGACTCGTCGAACGCGACCCGCACCGCGGAGGCCGAGCGCGAGCTCTCCAACCTGCAGGCCGAGGTCGAGCGGCTCGCCAAGCGACGCGATGCGATCACCGCGCAGCTCGGCGCCCTGCGTGACGTGGTCTCCGGCTTCGCCGAGGACGAGTCCTGAGCTGGCTCGACCGACTGCGCGGCACGCAGCGGTCGGCGTCGGAGCACGAGCGTCCGGCCCAGGCGCCCGACCCCGCTGACTTCGCGTCGGTCGGTGAGTTCGTCGAGCAGGCGGTCGAGGCGACGGGCGCCGAGGCCGACCGCGCCGAGAACGCGGCCGACCAGGCCGATGCGGCCGCTGACGAGGCCAAGGAGGCGGCGGCGTCCTCCGTGGCGATCGCGGGGCAGATCGACAACGCCACCGACCTGGTGGTCACCGACCTCGAGACCGACGGCACCCCTTACGACGAGGCGGCCGAGCGGACGGCGCCGCGCGCCCCGTCGCTCCTGCGGCACTCGCCGTTCAGCATCGGGTTCACCGGCGCCCTGGGGGCACTGGTGGCCCTGTTCCTGACCCAGCAGCTGCTCGGGATCTCCTCGATCCTCATCCTGCTGGTGATGGCCACGTTCCTCGCGATCGGCCTCAACCCGGTCGTGGAGTTCTTCATGCGGCGCGGGATGAGGAGAGGGCTGTCGGTCCTGCTCGTCCTGGTCGTGGCGATCGGCGTCCTGACGCTCTTCGTGGTCGCCGTGGCGCCCGTGATCAGCGAGCAGATCGCGCTGATCACCCGCAACGCCCCCGACTGGCTGGACGCCCTGCAGGCCAACCGCCAGGTGCAGAGGCTCGACGACCAGTACGACATCATCGCCCGGGCTCGCGACTACATCCAGGACGGCGGCTTCGGGGAGAAGCTCTTCGGCGGCGCCCTCGGCGTCGGGCTCAAGGTGCTCTCCGCGCTGGCCAACAGCCTGATCGTGATCGTGCTGATGATCTACTTCCTGGCCTCGCTGCCGAGCATCAAGCACTCCGCCTACTCCCTCGCGCCGGCATCGAAGCGGCCCCGCGTCAGCGAGCTCGGCGACAAGATCATCCGCTCGACGGGTGCCTACGTGGCCGGGGCGTTCATCGTCGCGGTGTGCGCCGGCATCAGCACGCTGATCTTCTCGTTCGTGGTCGGACTCGGTGACTACGCCTTCGCGCTGGCCTTCGTCGTGGGCCTGTTCTCCCTGATCCCGATCGTCGGCGCCTTCGTCTCGGGCGCGATCATGACCCTGCTCGCGCTCACGATCTCACCCACCGTCGCGCTGATCACGCTCGCCTACTACCTGGCCTACCAGCAGCTGGAGTCCTACCTCATCTACCCGCGGATCATGAAGAAGTCGGTCGACATCCCGGGATCGGTGACCGTCACCGCCGCCCTCGTGGGCGGTGCGCTGCTCGGCATCGTCGGCGCACTGCTCGCCGTGCCGGTCGCGGCGGCCCTCCTGCTCCTGCACCGCGAGGTCTTCCTCAAGCGACAGGACGCTCGCTGAGGGACTCGATCTCGTGGTCGGGCAGCGGCTCGACCACCAGGGGCGCGCGCACCTCCCCGATCTTGACCACGACGACGCCGGCCAGCACGAGCAGGCCGCCGACCAGCTGGATGAACCGGGGCAGCTCGCCGAGGATCAACCAGGCGAAGACGAGCGCTGCCAGGACCTCGCCCAGCGCCACGAACGACGCCAGCCGACTGCCGAGTCGACGCCCGGCCTCGATCCCGGTGACGTACGCGAACGCTGCGGTCACCAGGCCCAGCGCCAGGACGGGCACCCACCAGGCCACGGGCCGCCCGTCGTAGACGGCATCGGCTGTGGACACGGTGAAGGGCAGCACGCCCAGCGCACCGGCGCCGATCAGGACCACGCCCGCGACCAGCAGCCCACCGGCTGCCAGGCTGATGCCGGGCAGCCCGTTGCCCTCGTCGGCGGAGATGACGAAGTAGGTCGCGGCCCCGACCATCGCCCCCAGCGCCCACAGGACGCCCACGGTGCTCAGCTCGGCCCCAGAGATCACGTCCAGCACCAGGACCAGCCCGCAGGCCGCGATGCCCGCACCCAGCACGGTCAGCCACGAGGGGCGGTGGCCGTGTCTCAGCCAGAGCCAGATCACGACGGCGACGGGCGCGGTGTACTCCAGGAGCAGCGCCACGCTGACCTGCATGTAGGTGACGGCGTAGAAGTAGCACAGCTGGGCGCCGGCCACCGCCGTGACGCCGTAGACGGTGATCAGGCCGGCGTTGTCGCGGACCAGGTGCCACCGACCGCGCAGCGCCAGCACGCCCGGGACGAGCAGCACGGTCGCCGCGATCACGACCCGGACGGTCACCGCTGCGCCAGCGCTCCACCCGGTGTCGAGCAGCCCGCGGGCGAGCACGCCCGACATGCCGAAGGTCGCGGCGGAGGCGAACGCCAGGACCAGTCCGGTGCCCGACCGGGACGAGCCAGTGTCATGCGTCAAAGCCGTCACGGTCATGACACTAGAAGCCCTGTTGTAATGTGTCAATGTGGTTTTCACCGATGACACGGATGCGGCTCTCCAGGCCACCGTCCTGCTGACCAACTCCACCGACGAGGCCGGCGAGCCCCTCGGCTCCGTCGAGGACCTGTCCGCGTTCCTGGTCGAGTGGGCCTACACCGGCCGCCACGACGCCACGGCCGAGGAGCTCGAGTCACTGCGCCGCCTGCGACCCCGGCTGCGCGAGCTCCTGCTCGCCGACCGGGACGGGCCGCCGGCATCGTCAACCGGATGCTGGCCGAGGCCAGGGCCCTCCCCCAGCTGCAGCGGCACCATCACTGGGACTGGCACCTCCACGCCGTCGATCCCGACCGCCCGCTCGAGGAGCGGGTCGTCGTGGAGACCGCGATGGCGATGGTCGACGTCATTCGTGCCGACGAGATGGGCCGGCTCGACACGTGCGCGGCCGACGACTGCGACGACGTGGTGCTCGACCTGTCGCGCAACCGGTCGCGACGCTACTGCTCGACCACCTGCGGCAACCGCGAGGCCGTCGCGGCCTACCGCGCCCGCCAGCGCGGCTGAGGCGCGAGGCCCTAGGCGAGGAAGCGCCGCAGGACCTCGAGGAAGACCTGGGGCTGCTCGGAGTGCACCCAGTGCCCGGCGCCCTTGACCATCACGCGCCGGTTGCGCGGGAAGCGCCGGTCCATCTCCGCCCCGTGGTCGTCGCCGACGTAGTCGGACTCGGCGCCGCCGATCCACAGCACCGGACCGTCGTACGACGCGTCGCCGAGGCGGTCACCCGGCCAGCCGACGAGCTGGGACATCGACTCGCCCAGCAGGTCGAGGTTGAGCTGCCACTGCCACCCGTCGGCGGTGCGTCGCAGGTTCTGGAGGAGGAAGCTGCGCACGGTCGGCGTTGGGCACCGCCTCGCGCAACGCCTCGTCGGCCTGCTCCCGGCGCTCCAGGGCAGTCAGGTCGAGACCACGCATGGTCTCGATGTAGCCGACGAACTCCCGGCCGCTGTCGTAGGCCATCGGCGACACGTCGACCACCGCGAGCCGCTCGACGAGCTCGGGGTGGCGCAGGGCCACGCACATCGCGATCTTGCCGCCCATCGAGTGGCCCACCAGGGTCACCGGCCCCACCTCCTCGAGCTCCGCCGGCGACTGAGTCGGCCAGGTCGAGGTAGTCGAAGGACTCCGTCCACGGTGAGCGCCCGTGGTTGGGCATGTCGATCAGCAGCACCCGGTGGTCAGCCGAGAGACCCTTGGCGATCTGGGTCCAGTTGCGCCCCTGGCCGAACAGGCCGTGGCAGAAGGCGATCACGGGGCCCTGCTCCCCCACCCGGGTCACGTGCAGCCTCGTCGCGCTCATCGGCCCAGTTTGGCAGCACGGGTGGCTAGTCTGCAGGGCAAGATCCGCAAGGCCCAGATGCGGGAGGAGACCGCCAAGGAGCTCGGCCTGCGCTAGAAGTCGAACCCGTCGAACATGCCGCCGATCCCGTCACCGATGCTGCCGAACATGTCGCCGAGGCCTTCACCCATCGCACCGATGCCGTCGCCGAGACCGTCGAAGCCACCGCTGAACATCATGCCCATGAACATCCAGTCCATCGGGCCGAAGTTGCCGAAGTAGCCCTGGGCGTAGGGCTGGTAGGCGCGGCCGCCCTGCCAGTAGGGCACCCGGCGCGAGCCGACCATGACCTTGCGGATGTCGGGCTCGGCACCGGCGCGGACCCGCTCGACGTCGAGCGCGCACGCCGGTACGTCGCGCAGAGCACCACCGGGCGGCGTCCACGGCACGTCCGTCACGGACATCCCGTGGCGCGGGTCGAAGAAGCACGGGGGGCGGCGTTGCGGGAGCGGTTGCCCGGCCACCCGGGCGCGGACGCACGCCATGGCGTAGCGGCCGTCCTCGAGGATCTCGGTCACGTGGCGCACGTCCTCGGCGCGCGTGAGCTGCGCGGACGCGGTCTTGGCGGACTCGTAGGCGTCGAGGGCCCGCTGGTAGTCGGCGTTGGCACCGCGGTCGAGCGGCTCACCGGCCATGTCGATGTCGAGGTCCTGCAGCTCCACACCGAGCGCGGTGACGTCCTCCTCGGCCAGGCGCTTGACGGGTGCGACCTCCGCCTCGGCTCGGGCCAGTGCGCGCCTCTTGCTGGTACTGACCCGCTGCCATCGCCACGGCGAGGAGACCACCGAGGACGACCAGGACGAGCACCAGTTCCATGCCCAGGAGCGTACGCAGGCCGGACAACCACGAGCGACGACAGAAGGGCAGGTCGCGCATCGACCCCCGACGATGACGCGACCTGCCCTGAGCCGAGGCCGAGCAAGCGGGACCATCCCCTGTGCGGTCCCGCCCACCAGCGGCGTAGCAGAAGACTCCCGCGTCGACACCCGCTGCCCACATCCGTAGTCCTACGTATCTCTTCGCCCACCTGCGGCGCGGAGGACGATAGATTCGACCCGTGCTGTCCCCCTGTCTCGGTCGTGGTGAGGTCCAGCGTGCGCTGGCCCGGGCCCTCGACGAGTCTCGGTGGGTGACCGTGGTCGGCCCTCCCGGCAGCGGCAAGACCTTCGTCGTGCGACACCTCGAGACCGACGAGGTGCCCTTCTGGGTCGACGCCCGCAACCTGCGCAGCCTCGACGAGGTCCTGGTGGCGGCTCTGACCACGTTCGATGCCGAGCTCGCGCCCGGCGACTCCCTGGCCGGCGCGCTCGGCCGAGCCCTCGACGGCCGTACCTGCCTGCTGGTGCTCGACGGGCTCGACCTCGACCGCACCGGCGCGGGTCCGGTGCTGCAGACCATGCTCGAGGGCACCTCCGACGCCCGCCTGGTCGTCACGGCCCGCACGACCGCCGGCCAGCCGGACGAGTCGGTCGTCCGCGTCGGGCCGCTGCCCGTGCCCAGGCCCCGCGCCCCCCTCGAGGGTCCTGCCGTCGAGCTCTTCCTGCGCCGCATCCGCTCGGCCGGTGGGCGACCGGTCGATCTCACCACCCAGGCCCACGAGGTACGCCGTCTCCTCTCGGCCACCGGCGGGCTGCCGATGCTGATCGAGCAGGTCGCCGTCCAGTCGGCCCTCGTGGGGCTGAGCAACGCCCTGTCCGGCGGTCTCCCTCGACCAGGCCGTCGACTCCGCGCACCAGCTGCTCGACCCCGACAGCGCCACCGCACTTCGCCGGATCGGGCTGCTCGACTTCCCCGCCGGCCTCGGGGTCATCGCCGACGTCCTCGACCGCCCGACGTCCGAGGTCGCTGGGCTCGCCGGGGACCTCGTACGCCGCAGCCTGCTCGAAGTGCGTCCCGACGGCCGCTTCGACATGCTGTCCCCCATCCGGGGCGGGCGCGCACCCTCGCCGAGCCGAGCGACCACGCGGCCGTCGACGCCGGGTTGCTCGCGTGGGCCGAGCGGCACGCCCCCGAGCACGACAACTACGGCGCCGCCGACGCGGCCTGGCTCGACGACCTGCCCGCCATGCGCCACGCGGTGCTCAGCGCCTGTGCCTAACCCGACCACCCGCGCCGTCGGCTACTCGGTGGCCAACCGGATCTTCTCCTCCCTCTACACCTCGATGCGCACCCGCGACGCCGTCGAGATCCTCGAGGGCGTCGCTCGAGTCCGGCGACGGCCCGCCGGCGATCGGCGCCCAGGTCGCCCGACGGGCCGGCATCGCCGCCTCGGAGATGCGCGGGACCTACGAGGGGCTCTGGCTGCTCGACCGGGCCGACCAGCACGCCTCCTCCGCGCCGCGCCCCGAGGAGCAGCTCGCCAAGACCGCCTCGATCCGCGCCGAGATGCACCTCGACGCCGGCGACCTGCGACGCGCCGAGAGCGAGGCTCGTCGCGCCATCGACCTCGACCCGGACGAGACGATCCGCCGCCAGGCCACCCGCACTCTTGCCGACATCTACACGTCGCAGGGCCGCTTCGTCGAGGCGGCCACCGCGGCGGCCGAGGCGATGCCGGCCCGAGGCAGTCGGGACGAGCGCTGGATCGACCTGTCGCTGCGCACCGTCCTGGCGAGGATCGCGCTCGAGCAGGGCCGCGTGGTCGAGGCCGTGGCGGGCACCCGGGCCGTCGTCCTCGAGGCGCGTGAGCTCGCCGAGGACAGGGTCGGGCTGCTGGCCGAGACCCTGCTGCGGGGCCTCGACCCGTCGTGGGTCCCCACCGAGGTCGTCCGCGAGGCGCTGCCGTGGGCGGTTCGCCTGCCGGTGCTGGCGCAGGACGCCCGCGAGCTGCTGGCACGCGGCGACGTCCGTCCCGCGGCCGGGCTGGCGGCCGACGTCGTGGCCCTCGCCGACTCCGCGCGCCTGGGCCGTGACGGCGTCGACGCCCGGTTGCTCCTGGGCCGGGCCCTCCTGGCCCTGGGCGACATCCAGCAGGCCATCACCACGTTCCTCACCGCCCTCGACCACTGCCAGACGATGCAGCTGCCGCTGCGTGCCGCCGACACCCTCGACGGGCTGGCGTCGGCGGCCCAGGCACGCGAGCTCAGGGAGGCCCGCCTGCTCGCCGCCGCCGCGTCCGCGCTGCGCACGCCGCGGATGGCTGCTCGGTGGGGCTACTCGGCCGGCGACACCGTCGCGCCGGCCGCTCGCGCACCCGAGGGAGTGGGTCGACGGTGCGGACCTGTCCGCCCGGGCGCTGCCGCTGATCACGGCGCTCTTCAACCAGCAGGCCAGTGCGGCACCGTCGGCGCTCGACGAGCTGACCGCGGCCGAACGCCTGGTGGCCGAGCGGGTCGCCGACGGCCTCACCAGCCGCAAGATCGCGGAGGAGCTGTTCGTCTCCCCGCGCACGGTGGACGCCCACCTGACCCACATCTACCGCAAGCTCGACATCAACTCACGGTCCCGGCTCGCGGTGATGGTGATCGAGGAGACTCAGCGAGCGCTGTAGTCGCGGAAACCGCGCCCGGTCTTGCGACCGAGGTAGCCCGCCGTCACGAGGTGCTCGAGCAGCGGTGCGGGCGAGAAGCCCGGCTCGCGGAACTCGAGGTAGAGCTCCCGCTGGATGGCGAGCGAGACGTCGTTGCCCACCACGTCGAGGAGCTCGAAGGGGCCCATCGGCAGCGCACAGCCCTGCTTCATCGCGACGTCGATGTCGTCGGCGGTGGCGTAGTGCGCCTCCAGCATCTTCACCGCGTCGTTGAGGTAGGGGAACAGCAGCGCGTTCGACGATGAAGCCGGCCCGGTCCCCGCACTTCACCGCGACCTTGCCGACCTTCTCGCAGAGCGCCAGGACGGTCTCGGTGACCGTCTCGTCCGTGGCGACGGTCGAGACGACCTCGACGAGCTTCATGATCGTGGCCGGGTTGAAGAAGTGCATGCCGATGACGTCCTGGGGGCGCGAGGTCACCTTGGCCATCGAGATGATCGGCAGCGAGGAGGTCGTGGTCGCCAGGATCGCGCCCGCCCCTCCCCGGCCTCCCCGACAGATCTCGTCGAGGTTCTCGAAGAGGGTGGTCTTGATCGCCAGGTCCTCCGCGATCGCCTCGACCACGATGTCGACGTCCTTGAGGTCCTCCAGCGAGGTCGTGCCGCGCACCCGGCCGAGCGCCTCGGCCTTCTGCTCCTCGGTGGCGCGGCCTCGCTGGATCTGCTTGTCGAAGCTCCTCGTGATGGTCGTGACGACGCCGGCGACCTTGTCCTGGCCTCGTCCGGCGAAGAGCACGTCGTAGCCCGCCTTGGCGAAGACCTCCACGATGCCCGAGGCCATGGTGCCGGTCCCGACGACGCCGACGAGCGTGATGTCGTGGCGCAGCTGGGGCTTGTCGTCCTCGCTGGGGGTGTGCGCGTCGGCGACCACGATCGGCGAGTCGGGAGCCTCGTAGCTGTAGAAGCCGCGACCCGACTTGCGGCCCAGCAGCCCGGCCGTGACGTACTGCTTGAGGATCGGGGCGGGCGCGTGCAGCCGGTCACGACCCTGCTTGTACATCGTGTCGAGGATCTCGTAGGCCGTGTCGAGCCCGATCAGGTCCAGCAGCGCCAGCGGACCCATCGGGTAGCCGCAGCCGAAGCGCATGGCGGCGTCGATGTCCTCGCGCGAGGCGTACTTGCCCTCGTACATCGCCACTGCGTGGTTGAGGTAGCCGAAGAGCAGGGTGTTGGCGATGAAGCCGGCCTTGTCGCCGCACACGACAGGGTTCTTGCCGACCTCGCGGAGCAGGCCCTGGACGCTGTCCAGCACCTCCTGCTCGGTGACGACCGTGCGGATGATCTCCACGAGGTTCTGCACCGGAGCGGGGTTGAAGAAGTGCACGCCGATGACCCGACCCGGCAGGGAGTAGGCCGTCGAGATCTCGGTGACGCTCAGCGAGGAGGTGTTGGTGGCCAGCACGGCCTCCGGACGGGCGATGCCGTCCAGGGTGCGGAAGATCGACTTCTTGAGCTCGAGCGACTCCACGACGGCCTCGACGATCAGGTCGGCCTTGGCCAGCTCGGCCATCGACGTGGTGAAGGTGATCCGGCCCAGGAGCTCGCCCTGCTGCTCCACGGTCATCTTCTCGCGCTTCACCGCGCGACCGGTGGAGTGCTCCAGGTGCTGGCTGTCCGCGCTCCAGCCCGGTGTCGTTCACCTCGACGCCGATGACGTCGTAGCCGTTGCGGGCGAAGACCTCGGCGATGCCGGCGCCCATGGTGCCGAGGCCGATCACGCCGATGGTGGTGAATTCACGTGCGGAGTCAGTCATGGGCCAGATCCTCGCACGAGCCGCTCAGGCTGTGGCTGTGTGACTTCTCACGCCCCGGGACGTACGACGACCACCTGCGTCGCCGGGTCGTACGGGACCGGGGCGCGCCACCTTGGCGCACAGCCCGCGCAGGCGTCGTGGCTTGCCCTCGGGACCGTTGACGAAGCTCATCGCGTCCTTGCCGTAGCGCGCGATGAACTTGCCGCAGCCGTTGTGCGGCTGGTCGGTCACCACGATCACGGCGCCGTCGGGACCGCCGATGTGCAGCTCGCTCCAGGCGGGCAGGTGGTCGTGCGAGAGGTCGAGGTCGACGAACAGCTGGTCTCCGGCCAGCACCTCGCGTCGGGGTCCTGCGCGAGGAACTCGACCAACGCGTGGCTCATGACGTTGAGCTGCATGTCGGGTGGGCGGAGCCGTCGTCGGTCCGCTTGCTGCCACGATCCTGCCACGTGTCGCCGACCAGTCCGTCGGCGAGGTCGAGGCGACCCTCGTCCAGCACCTCGCGCTGCCCCATGCCGGGCCGTCGGACGACTGGCGGAGGATGCCGGACGTCGCTCGGCTGCGCGTCCAGCGTCGGCAGGAAGGCGGCGAGGTCCTCGGTGGTGCGGTGCCGGCGCAGGATGCGGCGCACGAGCACCCGCCCGGGGTTGGCCACCGCCTCCTCGCGCACCGACAACAGGGTGCCGGGCAGCGGTTCGTCGACAGTCGACGTCGGCGAAACCGAGGCGGGCGTACCACTCGCGGTCCGACGGCCCGTCCGTCTCCGTCAGCGCCGTCACCTGACCGACCCCGCGTGCGGCCAGACGCTCGGCGCACGGCGTCGACGAGCGCGGCTCCGACTGCGGGACCGGGTGCCGAGAGGTGGGTGAGGTGCGCGTGACCGCCCGGAAGTGCGACGTGGACGTACGACGCCACCGGGTCGCCCGCGACCATCACGAAGGCGAGACCGTCGGGGTCCTCGAGGCCGAGGTCGTCGAGGTCGCGGCGGCGCGCGGGGCGTACGTCGTGGTCGGTCACGGGTCCACTGTAGATTCGCCCGTCGTGAGGATCGTCGTTGCGCGCTGCCAGGTGGACTACGCGGGACGGCTGACGGCTCACCTGCCGCTGGCGACGCGCGTGCTGATGCTCAAGTCGGACGGCTCGGTCCTGATCCACTCCGACGGCGGCTCCTACAAGCCGCTCAACTGGATGTCGCCGCCGTGCACGCTGCGCCAGGGAGTGGCCGAGGACGGTCGGCCCGAGTGGGTGGTCACAGCGACCAAGACCGACGACACCCTGCGCATCCTCATCGACGAAGTCCTCCACGACACGTCGCACGACCTCGGCGTCGACCCGGGCCTGCAGAAGGACGGCGTCGAGAAGCACCTCCAGGAGCTGCTCGCCGAGCACCCCGCCTCGCTGGCCGACGGACTCACGCTCGTACGACGCGAGTTCCCCACCGCCATCGGCCCGGTCGACCTGATGTGTCGCGACGCCGCCGGGCTGTCCGTCGCGGTCGAGATCAAGCGCCGCGGCGACATCGACGGCGTCGAGCAGCTCACCCGCTACCTCGAGCTCCTCAACCGCGACCCGATGCTCAACGCCAAGGGCAGGGTCCGCGGCATCTTCGCCGCCCAGGAGATCAGGCCCCAGGCCCGTGTCCTCGCCACCGACCGCGGCATCGCCTGCGCCCTCGTCGACTACGACGCCCTGCGCGGGATGGACGACGGCGCCGAGCACCGGCTCTTCTAGGCCCACCACCCTCGCTACCCTCACCCGGTGACCGAGCACATCTTCCACATCTCCACTCGCGCGGACTGGGACGAGACCCTGCGCACCGGGACCTACACCACGTCCACGGTCGGCCGGACGCTGGCCGAGGAGGGCTTCATCCACGCCAGCCGGCGGGAGCAGGTCGCCGGGGTCCTCGAGCGCTACTACCGCTCGCTCGGCCAACCACTGGTCCTGCTGACCATCGACCCGAGTCGGCTCACGGACGCCGACGTTCGGGTCGAGCCCGTCGGGGACGACACCTACCCGCACGTCTACGGCCCGATCAACCGGGACGCCGTCGTCGAGGTGGAGCCGCTCGAGCCGTGAGCTCAGGCGGCCTTCTTGCCCGCCTTCTTGCCGGCCTTCTTGACGCTCACCTTGACGAGCTGGCGCTTCTTCACGGTGTAGCCGGGAGGAAGGGTGCCCTCCTTGAGCATGCGCAGGGGGCAGCGGTTGCACCGCGTCGTCGCGACGCAGCACTTCTTCTTCGGCAGCTTGGCGACCTTGGCGCCACCCTTGCCCTTGGACTTGCCCACACCCGCACCCTACACGGTAGTTAGGGCAGGCTTACCTCGCCTCAAGGGGTGACCCTGCCCACGACCTGGCGACCCAGCCGTCTGCCTGGCCCTCCAGGGCGACCACACCGCAGTTGGGCATCGGGAGCTCGCGCGCGTGGCCCATCTCGAGATTGAGGGCCAGCAGCGGCAACGCCATGCACATCACCCCGCCGTGGCTGACCACGAGCACCGCCTCACCCCGGTGGTCGTCAGCCATCTCGTCGAGCACCGACCCGAAGCGATCGACCACCTCGGTCCCGGACTCAGCCCCGGGGATGCGGGCACCCAGGTCGCCGTCCAGCCACGACGCGAAGGTCGCCGCGAACGGGTCTGGATCGCCGTCCGTGCCTGCAGCGTCGCCCACGGCGAACTCTCGCAGCCCCGTGCGCACCACCACGTCCACGCCGAGCACGGAGGCGACGATCTCCCCGGTCTGGACGGCACGCGCCATGTCGCTGGTCCACACCCGGGCGATCCGCTCGCCGCTCAACGACTCGGCGAGCCCGCGCGCCTGCAGCCGGCCGAGCGGCGTCAGCCAGCCGCCGGCGTCGCTCAGGAGGGGGCTCTCGTACGCCGCCTCGCCGTGGCGGGCCACGAAGACGCGGGCGGGGCACTGGAGATCGCTCACCCGGCCAGCTCCACCACATCGTCGGCACAGCCCCAGCTCACGGTCACGCCGCACCCGCCGTGCCCGTAGCAGTGGATGACGTCGCCCTCGCGCTCCAGGCGCACCGCAGGACGACCCGGTCGCAGGCCGACCTTGTGGCGCAGGACCCGCGCGCCGGCCAGCCGCGGCTCGATCTCCGCCGCGCGCTCCAGGATCGACGCGGCGGTGGCCGGCTCAGGCGTTCGGCTCCACTCCCCCGTGATCGCGGTGCCGCCGAGCACGATGTCACGGCTGCGCGGCACGACGTACGACGGTGTCTCGGCGTCGATCCACCAGTGGTCGACGCCGACCTGCTCGACCATCACGACCTGGCCGCGCACCGGCACGACCGACTCGTCGCCGCCGAGCAGCCGCGCGCCGATGCCGCTCGCGTTGACGACCAGCACCTCGCCGGTCGGCAGCCCGGAGAGGTTCATCCGGGTGATGGAGCCGCCCAGCGCCTCGACACGGGCGGTCAGCCAGCGCAGGTAGAGCGGCATCTCGACGACGGGCGTGCGCATCGTCAGCCCCGACGCATAGCCCGCCGGCAGGCTGGTCTCCCGGTCCGGACCCGCGCCGGGCGGCAGGGCCTCGCTCCACCACAGGTGGGCCGGTCCCTCGCGGAAGAGCTCGGTGCCGGTGCGCATCTCCACGCCCGCGGACTCGTCGTCGCACAGCTCGGCGAAGGCGTCGTACGACGTCCGCGCCCAACGGATCACGTGCTCCTGGGGCTGGGAGTAGGGGGACCACACGGCGGCGGCGACCGACGAGGTCGTCTCCAGCGGCAGGTCACGACCCACCACGTCCACCCGGTGCCCGGCCTCGAGCAGCCGCACCGCGCAGGACAGGCCGATCACACCGGCCCCCACCACGATCACACGTCGCATGCCCCCGAGTCTGCCCGACGCGGGGCACGAGGGTCAGGCCAGGTCGTTGGCCGTGCGGATGACGTCGACGATGCCGCCCATGATCCCGGTCAGCCCGAAGTCCTTGGGTGTGTAGACCGCCGCGACTCCGAGCTCCTCGAGCCGCTTGCCGTCGGACTCGGGGATGATCCCGCCCACGATCACCGGCAGGTCCTCGCGGCCTGCGGCGCGCAGCCCGTCGAGCACGTCGGGCACGAGCTCCATGTGCGAGCCCGACAGGATCGACAGCCCGACGCAGTGCACGTCCTCGGCGACCGCCGCGGCGACGATCTGGTCGGGGGTGAGCCGGATGCCCTGGTAGATGACCTCGAACCCCGCATCCCGGGCGCGTACGGCGACCTGCTCCGCACCGTTGGAGTGTCCGTCCAGGCCCGGCTTGCCGACCAGCAGCCGCAGGCGACCGCCGAGCTCCTCGCCGGTCGCGCGGACCCGCTCGCGCACGGCCGTCAGGTCGGCACCGGGCTCAGCCACCCCGACCGCCCCGGAGACACCGGTCGGCGCACGGAACTCGCCGAAGACCTCGCGCAGGGTGCCGGCCCACTCCCCGGTCGTGGCGCCCGCACGGGCGGCGACGAGGGTGGCGTGCATCAGGTTCGCGTCGGTCCGGGCGGCATCGGCGAGCGCATCCAGGGCGGCCTCCACCTCGGCGTCGTCGCGCTGCTCCTTCCACGCGGCGACGGAGTCGAGTGCGGACTGCTCGGCCCGCGGGTCTGCGGCCATGATCGCGTCGTCGAGGTTGGCCGTCAGCGGCGACGGCTCGGTGGTGTCGTACTTGTTGACGCCGACGATGATCTCCTCGCCCGACTCGATGCGCCCGCGGCGGGCGGCGTGGGCCGACACGAGGTTCTGCTTCATGTAGCCCGACTCGACCGCAGCGATGGCACCACCCATCGCCTGGACCTGGTCGATCTCCGCCTTCGCCCCGGCGACCAGCTCGGCCACCTTGGCCTCGATGACGTGCGAGCCGTCGAAGATGTCGTCGTACTCCAGCAGGTCGGACTCGAACGCCAGCACCTGCTGCAGGCGCAGCGACCACTGCTGGTCCCACGGGCGGGGCAGGCCGAGCGCCTCGTTCCACGCCGGCAGCTGTACGGCGCGGGCGCGGGCGTTCTTCGACAGCGTGACGCCGAGCATCTCGAGCACGATCCGCTGGACGTTGTTCTCCGGCTGGGCCTCGGTCAGGCCGAGCGAGTTGACCTGGACGCCGTAGCGGAAGCGGCGCATCTTCGGGTCGGTGACGCCGTAGCGCTCGCGGGTGATCTCGTCCCAGAGCTCGACGAAGGCCCGCATCTTGCAGGTCTCCTCGACGAACCGCACTCCCGCGTTGACGAAGAAGGAGATCCGGCCGACGACCTTCTCGAAGTCGTCCTCGGAGACCTGGCCGGAGTCGCGGACCTGGTCGAGGACGGCGATGGCCGTGCACAGCGCGTAGGCCAGCTCCTGCACGGGCGTCGCCCCGGCCTCCTGCAGGTGGTAGCTGCAGATGTTGATCGGGTTCCACTTCGGGATCTCGTGGACGGTGTAGGCGATCATGTCGCCGATCAGCCGCAGCGAGGCCTCCGGGCCGAAGACGTAGGTCCCCCGGGAGAGGTACTCCTTGATGATGTCGTTCTGGGTGGTGCCGGCGAGCTGGTGGGCCACCTCGCTCGGCTCGAGCTCGCCCCCCGGAACGGCGCCAGCCTGCTCCTCCGCCACCACCTGGTAGAGAGCGAGCAGCCACATCGCGGTCGCGTTGATCGTCATCGACGTGTTCATCCCGGTGAGCGGGATGTCGGCGAAGAGCTTGCGCATCTCCCCGAGGTGCGGGACGGGCACACCGACCTTGCCGACCTCGCCACGACTCAGCGGACTGTCGGGGTCGTAACCGGTCTGGGTCGGCAGGTCGAACGCGACGCTCAGTCCGGTCTGCCCCTTGGCGAGGTTGGTGCGGTAGAGCGCGTTCGACGCCTCGGCCGTGGAGTGGCCGGCGTAGGTCCGCATCACCCAGGGGCGATCCTTGTGGGTCATGGCGACAGCGTAGGGCTGGGGTTACCGATCAGTCACCGGCTGGACGTGTGACGGATGCCTCAGGCGGTCGCAGCGACCCGCTCGACCTCGATGGCGTGCGCCAGGTGCGCCAGGTGCGCCATCCGGCGTACGGCGGGGCCCGGGTTGCGCACCGTGAGGTGGTGTCCGGTGAGCCAGGCGTGGCGGGTGGCGACGGCCAGGAGCCGCAGTGCCGTGAGGTCGATTGCGGAGACGTCGGTCATGTCGAGGACCACGTCGTCGTCGTGCAGGTCGAGGACCTCGTAGATCGCCGTGCGCACGGCAGAGGTGCTCCGCACGTCGAAATCCCCGTGCAGCATCAGGGTGTGACCGTCCGAGATGATGTCCACTGGGTTCTCCTCACCGACGCCCCCCGGACGCCGAGTCGTGACCGTAGTCACTTCTATGACGTTCGTTCTACCCTGTCCGGTTGCGTTGGCGCCTCATCTTTTTCGGCGAGTTGCGCCCAGTAGGCTCCCCGCATGGTCAACCTGACGCGCATCTACACCCGCACCGGCGACGCCGGCCGGACCAACCTCGGCGACATGAGCACGACCTCGAAGACCGACCTGCGGCTGGCGGCGTACGCCGACGTCGACGAGTCCAACGCCCACATCGGCGTGGCCCTGGCCACCGGCGGACTCGACGACGACGTCGTCCAGGTGCTCACCCACGTCCAGAACGATCTCTTCGACGTCGGGGCCGACTTCTCCACGCCCGTCGTGGCCGAGCCCGCCTATCCGCCGCTGCGCATCGAGCAGGACTACGTCGACCGACTCGAGGGCTGGTGCGACCACTACAACGAGGCGCTCCCCTCGCTGCGGTCCTTCATCCTCAACGGTGGAACGGTCGGCGCAGCGCACCTGCACGTCGCGCGCACCGTCGTACGCCGCGCCGAGCGCGCCGGGTGGGCCGCCTGGGCCGAGCACGAGGACACGATGAACGTGCTCGCCATCACCTACCTCAACCGGCTCTCCGACCTCCTCTTCATCCTCGCCCGCCACGCCAACCGCGAGCACGGTGACGTGCTGTGGGTCCCCGGCGGGGACCGCTCCGCGGACTGAGCCATGGCCACCAGCAGGTGGGCGACGCACCCGGTCACGGCGAGCCGGTTCGACGACTTCGCCGACGTCCTCAACCCGAACCGTCGCACCACCCACTGCTGGTGTCTCTCGCACCGGCTCCGCGTCAAGGACATCGACGCCCTCGGCGACGGCAGCCGCGAGAGCGCGGCCCGCGCCCTGGCCGCGGGCCGCAGCACCTTCGGCGTCGTGACCTACCGCGACGACCATCCGGTCGGGTGGTGCCACATCGCCCCGCGGGAGGAGATCCCTCGGCTCGTCGCGTCGAAGCTGATCAGGCCGATCGACGACGTGGCCGTGTGGAGCGTCATCTGCGTGGTGGTGCGTTCGGGTCACCGCAGGCAGGGCGTCACGACGCGGCTGATCGAGGGTGCGGTGGCCTACGCCGCCTCTCGCGGTGCGCCGGCGGTCGAGTCCTACCCCGTCGACCCGCAGGGCCGCCGCATGGACCTGACGATGGCCTTCGTCGGCACCCGGGCGATGTTCGAGAACTGCGGCTTCGAGGTCGTCGGCGAGACCGACGCCGTGGCCAGCAGGATGCCGCGACTGGTCATGCGACGGTTGCTGGACTGACCTGCTGCTTGCGGGTCGCCGGCACCACCAGCGCAGCCGGCACGAGCAGCACCGCGACCACGAGCAGCGCCTGAAGGGTCCCGACCTCGTCTCCGACGAACCCGAGGAGCGGCGGGCCGGCCAGGAAGGCCGCGTAGCCGATCGTCGACACGACACTGACCCTCGCCGCGGCGTGGGCAGGGTCGTCGGCCGCAGCGCTCATGCCGACCGGGAACCCGAGGGACGCGCCCGCTCCCCAGAGCGCGATCCCCAGCACCACCACGGCAGGGTGTCCCGCGACCACGATCAGGACGACCCCCACCCCGGCCGCGGCCATCGTGCCCCACAGGACGGCCGGGCGGCCGAAGGCGTCGAGCAGGCCGGTCCCGACGAACCTGGTCAGCGTCATCGCGGTCACGAAGACCGCGAAGCCGGCGACACCTACCGAGTGGGAGACGCCGTAGCCGTCGACGAGCGCCACGGCGAGCCAGTCGTTGGCCGTGCCCTCGGTCATCGCCAGGGACATGACCAGCACCCCGATGGCCAGCGTGCGCGGCTCCAGCCAGGCCCGGGCCGCCGACCGTGGTCGGTCCGACTCCCCGCGCGGCGGGATCGGCAGGAAGGCCGAGGACGTCGTCCAGGCCACCACCAGGGCGATCAGCGCGATCGCCACCAGGTGCCCGCGACCCGGTACGCCGAGCGCGACCAGGCCGGCGCCGAGGAGCGCGCCGACGACCGTGCCCAGGCTGAAACCGGCATGGAAGCGCGGCATGATGGTGCGCCGCAGGTGTCGTTCGACCTCGGCTCCCTCGACGTTCATGGCGACGTCCCAGACCCCGATGCCCAGGCCGTAGAGGAACAACCCGGCGACAGTGACCGGCAGCGCCTCCCCCAACGCCGCGGCAGCGACCGAGAGGCCGAGGGCGGCGACGAGGATCCCGAGGCGCACCACCCGTACGGTGCCGTGGCGGGCAATGGCGGCCCCGGTGGTCGGCAGTGCCACCAGTGAGCCCACCGCGGTGGCGAGGAGCACCAGGCCCAGGCTCGCGTTGGACAGCTCGAAGCCCGATCGCACCTCGGGGATCCGGGAGACCCAGGTCGCGAACAGCAGCCCGTTGAGGAAGAACGACAGCGCGACGGCGTTGCGCGCAGCCGTCACCGGCGGTTCCAGTCGGTGCCGGGCGGGCCGGCCTCCAACCAGGACTGGAAACCGGTGAGCGAGGCCTCGCTCATGGCGATCTCGAGCGGCTGGTCGAAGTAGTGGCAGGAGGCCACCACGTGCCCGCCGTAGAGGGAGAGCTCCTCAGCGCCTTGGGGACTGCGGCGGCCCGAGTAGCTCAGGTGGTCACGCGCCCAGACCCGCTTGGGTCGCGGTGACAGGGAGAAGATGCGGAACCACTCGAGCGATTGTCCGGAGTAGCGCCCGATGCCGAGCAGCCAGCCTCGCCCGGTGCGCCCGGCCTCCAGCCGGTAGCTCAGCTCGAAGGTGCCGCCGTGGCGAGCCAGCATTCGCCGCCGCACGATCAGCGCGATGCCGTAGAGCAGGACGAGGAGCAGGATGAGCCCGACGATGTCGAGCAGCCACTGCCAGACCGGCATCCACGCCCTCCCTGCCCTGCCTGTCCTGCGTCCCCACGGAAAAGGTGAGCGCACGAACCCGGAGGTCCGTGCGCTCACCCTAGCGTCAGCGTGGAGCCGGTTGTCAGGAAGCCCGCTCCACGGCACGCACGCGTGCCTCGGCGCGGCGTACGGCCTCCTGCTGGGCGTCGTCGTTCTCGCCGGACTCCTTGGCCCGCTCGAGCTCGCGACGAGCCTTCTCCAGGTCGATCTCGTGGGACATCTCGGCCCGCTCGGAGAGGATCGAGACACGGTTGTCGGCCACCGAGAGGAATCCGGCGTCCACGGCCGCCACCCAGGTCTCCCCGTCGGTGGTCTGCACGTCGACCACGCCCTCGATGATCGAGGACAGCAGCGGGGCGTGGTTCGGCAGGATGCCGACGTCGCCCTCGGTCGTCCGGGCGATGACCATCTTGGCCTCGCCCGACCAGACGAGCCGGTCGGCAGCGACCAGCTCGACCTGCAGGACCTTGTCCGACGACAGCGCCATCAGAGGCTCTTCTGGATCTCGGCCCACTTCTGCTCGACGTCGTCCAGACCGCCGCACATGAAGAAGGCCTGCTCGGCCACGTGGTCGTACTCGCCGTCGGCGATCTTGTTGAACGCCTCGATGGTGTCGCCGATCGTCACGGTCGAACCCTCGATGCCGGTGAACTGCTTGGCGACGTAGGTGTTCTGCGAGAGGAACCGCTGGATGCGGCGCGCCCGCGAGACGATGACCTTGTCCTCCTCGGACAGCTCGTCGACACCGAGGATCGCGATGATGTCCTGGAGCTCCTTGTTGCGCTGCAGGATCTGCTTGATCCGGACCGCGCAGCGGTAGTGCTCGTCGCCGATGTACTGCGGGTCGAGGATCCGTGACGTCGAGGTCAGCGGGTCCACGGCCGGGTAGATGCCGAGCGAGGCGATCTCGCGCGACAGCTCGGTGGTGGCGTCCAGGTGGGCGAAGGTCGCCGCCGGGGCCGGGTCGGTGTAGTCGTCGGCGGGGACGTAGATCGCCTGCATCGAGGTGATCGAGTGACCACGCGTCGAGGTGATGCGCTCCTGCAGCTGACCCATCTCGTCGGCGAGGTTGGGCTGGTAGCCCACCGCGGACGGCATGCGACCGAGCAGCGTGGAGACCTCGGAACCGGCCTGGGTGAAGCGGAAGATGTTGTCGATGAAGAGCAGCACGTCCTGCTTCTTCACGTCGCGGAAGTACTCCGCCATCGTCAGCGCGGACAGGGCGACGCGCAGGCGGGTGCCCGGCGGCTCGTCCATCTGGCCGAAGACCAGGGCGGTCTGGCCGATGACGCCGGCCTCGTCCATCTCCGCGATGAGGTCGTTGCCCTCACGGGTGCGCTCGCCGACCCCGGCGAACACCGACACACCACCGTGGTCCTTGGCGACGCGGGCGATCATCTCCTGGATCAGCACGGTCTTGCCGACACCGGCACCACCGAACAGGCCGATCTTGCCGCCCAGGACGTAGGGGGCGAGGAGGTCGATGACCTTGATGCCGGTCTCGAACATCTGGGTCTTGGACTCCAGCTGGTCGAAGGCCGGCGCCTTGCGGTGGATGCCCCAGCGCTCGGAGACCTCGAGGGTCTCGCCCTCGGGCAGGTTGAGGCAGTCACCGGTGGTGTTGAACACCTTGCCGAGGGTGACGTCGCCGACGGGCACCATGATCGGGTCGCCGGTGTCGCGCACCTGGGCGCCGCGGACGAGGCCGTCGGTCGGCTTCATCGAGATGGCACGGACCATGCCGTCACCGATGTGCTGGGCCACCTCGAGGGTGATGGTCGTGGTCTCGCCGGCCAGGGTCAGGTCGACCTTGAGGGCGTTGTAGATGGCGGGCATCGAATCGGTGGGGAACTCGATGTCCACGACCGGGCCGATGACGCGGGCGATGCGGCCGACGCCGCCGCCCTTCGTGTCCGCCGTCGTCTCTTCAACAGTGGCAGTCATTCTCTCTCACTCACTCCCGGCTTGTGCGTCGGCAAGGGCATTCACGCCACCGACGATCTCGCTGATTTCCTGGGTAATGCCGGCCTGACGGGCCTGGTTGGCAATTCGCGTGTACTTCTTGATGAGCTCGTCCGCGTTGTCGGTGGCCGACTTCATCGCCTTCTGGCGAGCCGCCAGCTCCGAGGCCGCGGCCTGGAGCAGGGCGAAGAAGATCCGGCTCTGGACGTAGCGCGGCAGCAGTGAGTCGAGCACCTCTGAGGGAGACGGCTCGAACTCGTAGAGCGGCAGCAGGTCGCCCTCGGCGGGCGCCTCGGTCCCCTCGACGACCTCCAGCGGAAGGAGGCGTACGGCGGTGGGTTCCTGGTTGATCATCGACCGGAAGCGCGTGTAGACCACGTGCACCTCGTCGACAGCGCTGACGTCCTGGTCGTCCTCCTCGGCGAGGAACGCCTCGATGAGCGTGGCGCCGATGTCCGCGGCCACGTCGTAGGTCGGCTGGTCGGAGAAGCCCGTCCAGGCCCGCACGACGGTGCGCTGCCGGAACTTGAAGTAGGCCTGACCCTTGCGACCGCTGGTGTAGAGGTCGACGGTCTTGCCCTCGCCCTTGAGCTTCTCGACGAGGCGCTCGGCCTCCTTGAGCACGTTGGACGAGTAGGCGCCGGCGAGACCGCGGTCGGAGGTGACCACGAGGACCGCCGCCTTCTTCGGGTTCTCCGGCTCCGTGGTCAGCGCGTGGTCGACGTTGGAGAACGTCGCCACGGCCGACACGGCGCGGGTCAGCTCACGAGCGTAGGGCGCTGCGGCCTGGGCTCGCTGCTGTGCCTTGATGATGCGGGACGCAGCAATGAGCTCCATGGCACGCGTGATCTTCTTCATCGACTCCGTCGACTTGATCCGCGCGCGGTACTCGCGTACCGAGAGAGCCATTGCCTCAGCTCCGCTTCTGCTTGACGATCTGCTCCTGCTCGACGTCCTCGTCCTCGAGGGCGACGTGCTCTTCCTTGCCGGCCTTGATGCTCTGGCCGTCGGAGGTCTCGAACTGGTCGAGGAAGGAGTCGTAGGCGGCCGCCATCTCGGCGTCGGCGTCGTCGTCGAACTTCGTCGACTCACGGATGCCGGCGAGGATGCCCTCGTGGTTGCGGCGCAGGTGGTCGAGGAACTCCGACTCGAACCGCAGGACGTCGTCGGTCGGCACCTTGTCCAGGCGACCGGTCGTGCCGAGCCACAGCGAGGCAGTCATCTCCTCGAGGGGGTACGGCGAGTACTGCGGCTGCTTGAGCAGCGCCATCAGTCGCTGACCGCGGGCGAGCTGCTGGCGCGAGGCCGCGTCGAGGTCGGAGGCGAACATGGCGAAGGCCTCCATGGCGCGGAACTGCGCCAGGTCGACCTTGAGCGAGCCGGTGACGGCCTTCATCGCCTTGGTCATGGCCGAGCCACCCACGCGCGAGACCGAGACACCCACGTCGATGGCGGGGCGCTGGTTGGCCGCGAACAGGTCCGACTGCAGGAAGATCTGTCCGTCGGTGATCGAGATGACGTTGGTCGGGATGAACGCCGAGACGTCGTTGGCCTTGGTCTCGATGATCGGCAGACCGGTCATCGAGCCCTTGCCCATGTCGTCGGAGAGCTTGGCGCAGCGCTCGAGCAGACGGCTGTGGAGGTAGAACACGTCGCCCGGGTAGGCCTCGCGGCCCGGCGGGCGGCGCAGCAGCAGCGACACGGCGCGGTAGGCCTCGGCCTGCTTGGTGAGGTCGTCGAACACGATGAGGACGTGCTTGCCGGCATACATCCAGTGCTGGCCGATGGCCGAGCCGGTGTAGGGGGCGAGGTACTTGAAGCCCGCGGAGTCGGACGCAGGGGACGCGACGATGGTCGTGTACTCCAGCGCGCCGGCCTCTTCGAGGGCGCCACGCACGGAGGCGATGGTCGAGCCCTTCTGGCCGATGGCGACGTAGATGCAGCGGACCTGCTTGTCCGGGTCGCCGGACTCCCAGTTGGCCTTCTGGTTGATGATCGTGTCGATCGCGATCGTGGTCTTGCCGGTCGCGCGGTCACCGATGATGAGCTGGCGCTGGCCGCGGCCGATCGGGGTGAGGGCGTCGATCGCCTTGATGCCGGTGGCGAGCGGCTCGTGCACCGACTTGCGCGCCATCACGTCGGGCGCCTGGAGCTCCAGGGCGCGACGCTCCGGGGCGTCGATCTCGCCGAGGCCGTCGATCGGCTGGCCCAGCGGGTCGACCACGCGGCCGAGGTAGCCCTCGCCCACCGGGACCGAGAGGATCTCGCCCGTGCGACGCACGACCTGACCCTCCTCGATCTTGTCGAAGTCACCCAGGACCACGACGCCGACCTCGCGGGTGTCGAGGTTGAGGGCGATGCCGAGGGTGCCGTCCTCGAACTCGAGCAGCTCGTTGGCCATGACCGAGGGCAGACCGCTCACGCGGGCGATGCCGTCAGCGGCCTCCGCGACGGTGCCGACCTCTTCCTTGGTCGCCGACTCGGGCTTGTAGTCCGACACGAAGCGCTGAAGCGCGTCCCGGATCTCGTCCGGACGGATGGACAGCTCCGTCATTTCACTCACCTGTTCTCTTCAGTGCTTGCAAGGTTGGGGCTCGAAAGTTCTTGGATGTCAGTGGTCAGCCGGCAAGCCGGCGCCCGGCGTCGTCGAGGCGGCTGGAGACCGTCCCGTCGATGACGTCGTCACCGATCTCGACGCTGATGCCGCCGATGACCTCGGGGTCGACGATCACGTTGAGGTGGATCTCCCGCCCGTAGGTGCCCGACAGGGCACCGGCCAGGCGCTGGCGGTCGGCGTCGGCGAGCGGTCGGGCGACGCGAACGGTCGCGACTCCCTGCCCGCGGACCTCGGCCGCCACCTTCTGGTAGGACGCCAACGCGACGGTGATCGTGCGGTGGCTGCCGGAGAGGGCCTGCTTGACCAGCGCCACCGTCGCCGGGAGCACCTTGTCGCCCAGCAGGCCGTTGATCAGGCCCGCCTTGTCCTCGCGCGAGCGGGCCGGGTCGGAGAGCGCGTCGCGCAGCTCCGGGTTGGCCTGCACGAGCTGGCCGACCGCAAAGATCTCGTCCTCGAGGCGACCGGCGTCGCTGCCCGTGGAACGGACCGCGGCCACCACGCCCAGCTGCTCCAGGGCGTCGCCCAGGTCGCGGCTGGCCGTCCACCGCTGCGTGACCGCAGTGGTGAGGACCTCGAGCGCCTCGGCCGAGACCTTGCCGGCGAGCACGCCGCGCACGAGCCCGGCCTTGGCCTCGCCCTCGATGGATGCGTCGGTGGCGACCCTGCGCAGGCTCGGCTCGGAGCGGAGCAGGTCCGCGATCCCGAACAGGTCCTGAGCCACCGACCCCAGGTCGCCGGAGCCCGGAAGGGCAGCGGCGGCAGCGGCGTAGGCGTCTGCGGACGCACCTCGCATCATCAGTTGACACTCCCCGTGGTCGCACCGTTCTGCGACTCCAGGTCGGCCAGGAAGCGCTCGACGACGCGGCTCTGTCGAGCCTCGTCCTCCAGGCTCTCCCCGACGATGCGGCTGGCCAGACCGGTGGCGAGCGTGCCCACCTCGGCACGGAGCGAGGTGACCGCCTGCTGGCGCTCGGCCTCGATCTGCGTCTTGCCGTGCTCGACGATGCGGGCGGACTCGGCCTGGGCCTGCTCCCGCATCTCGGCCACGATCTGGGCACCCTGCTCACGCGCCTCCTCGCGGATGCGCGCGGCCTCGTGCCGGGCGTCGCCGAGCTGCTTCTCGAGCTGGGCGAGCTTGGCGTCGGCCTCGGCCTGCTTGGTCTCGGCTGCGCTGAGACCGCCCTCGATCGCCTGGGTGCGCTCGGCGAACGTCTTCTCGAAGCTCGGCACCACGTACTTCCGGATGGCGAAGAACAAGATGGAGAAGACGATCAGCGCCAGCACGATCTCCGACACGACCGGGAGAAGAGGGTTGTGGGCCTCTTCGCTCGCCGCCATGACAACGGTGTTCACAGGTGATCTCCCTACTGCGGGGACGGTCGTCAGATGGGCAGGACGAACGCGAGCGCGACGGTGATGATGAAGAGCGCCTCAGCAAGAACGAAGCCAAGGATGGCAATCGACTGCAGACGGCTCTGGGCCTCGGGCTGACGGGCCACGCCGCTGATGAACGCGGCGAAGATCAGGCCGATACCGACACCGGGACCGATGGCGGAGAGGCCGAGGCCGATCATGTTGATGGAGCCTTCCACGGCTTTTCCTTTCGTCGGCGACGCGTCCATCGCGTCGCTGTTTGGCGAAACTTATGGGTTGGATCAGTGCTCGTCGGCGAGTGCTTCGCCGATGTACATGGAGGTGAGCAGCGTGAAGACGTAGGCCTGGAGGAACATCACCAGCATCTCCAGGAAGCTGACCCCGACGCCGAGGGCGAAGGACAGGATGCCCACTCCCCCGTAGAGGAGGTTGCCGCTGGTGAGCAGTGCGGCGCCACCGGTGGCGAACAGGATCAGCAGCAGGTGGCCGGCGAACATGTTGCCGAACAGACGGAGGGTCAGCGTGACCGGTCGGACCAGGATGTTGGAGAAGAACTCGAGCGGCACCAGCAGGATCAGGATCGGCCCGGAGACGCCCGAGGGCATCGTGGCGTGCTTGAAGTATCCCAGCACGCCGTGCTTCCACATGCCGGCGCCGACGTAGATGACCCAGGTGAGGAGCGCCAGCGGGACGACGAACCCGATCCGCGAGAAGGTGGAGAACTGCACGAACGGGATCACGCCGTAGTAGTTGTTCACCAGGATGAACATGAACAGCGAGAACAGGTAGGGCACGAACTTCATGAAGTGCTCGCTGCCGATGTTGTCGCGGGCCAGCGTGTTGCGCACGAAGCCGTAGACGGTCTCGCCGGCGAACTGGAGACGGCTGGGGACCATCTGCTCCTTGCGGGAGGCGGCGATCGTGAAGGCGAGGATCAATACGGCGGAGAGCACCAGGAGGATCATCGGCTTGGTGACACCGAAGTCGCCGATGTGGAAGACCGGCGGCAGCTCGAAGCTGCCGGGACCGGGAGCGACGAAGCCGTCGTCCGCACCCTCTGCGGCGGAAGGCGCCAAGCCACTCAGGCTCACACTGAAGCTCACTGTCTCTCCTGCCCTAGCTCTGCTTGTCCTGCGTGGACGCGAGCCGCCCGAAGCGGCCGAAGGTCATGTAGATGCCCAACCCGACGCCGAGCAGGATCCCGATCACGACGAGGTACTTCGTACCGAGCCAACGATCCAGACCCCATCCGATGAGCCCGTAGACCGCAGCACCCGAGACGAGGTAGGAAAACGCCAACCAGGGGTCGCCGTAGGGGGGTTCGTCCGGATGCTCCGACGGGGCACGTTGTTGAGCCATCGCGAACCGGACAATAGCAGGCGTGGATGGTCATCGTTCACCCGCCTCGGGGAGGTCGTAGACCGGGATGCGGGCCTTGGTCGCTGCCACGATCTGGGCCACCATCCACGCCGCCGTGGTCAGCGCGACTCCCGCGCCGAACCAGCGTCGGTCGAGGGTCTCCTCGAAGACTCCGTTGCGGATGAACGACAGCGCGACGGCCGCCAGCACCACCAGCTGGAGCGTGTAGGTGACCAGTGCGACCAGCACCGTCGCGCTCGGCATCACCGAGGCGACCGTGTTGAGGACGAAGACGCCGAACCCGATGACGACGACGACCAGACCTGTGCTGACGGCGGCGCTGAGCGCTGCCGTACTGCCCGACACGAGGCCTGCGACGGCCGTGAGGACCAGGCCCGCGAGGAGAGCCGCGCCCGCAGCGCCGAGGAGGACGGCGCCTCCCGGGCGGGTGTCTCGGTGCGACTCGGTCGTCATGGTGGCGGCCGTTCTCTGGAGGTCATCGGGGTGCTCGTGAAAACTATCACAAAGTCCCGGGCGACCTCCAACTACGCCTGCGAGGGCGGCTCGACGGCCTCGGACGCGACGTCGGCCGGTCGCTCGACGTAGGCGTTCTGGGGCAGCCCGGTGTTGCCCAGACCGGTCTTGCGCGGGCGGTGCACCTTGGGCAGGACGAAGGTCATCGCGATCGCGAAGACGACCATGGCTCCCAGGCCCCACCACACCCACTGCTCCTCGAACAGGCTCACCAGGACCGCACCGGAGGCAAGGATCGCGGCCCACATCCACATGATGAAGACCGCCCGCCGCTGGGAGTGCCCGATCTCCAGGAGACGGTGGTGGAGGTGTTGCTTGTCCGCGCTGAACGGCGAGCGTCCCGCGCGTGTGCGGCGTACGACGGCAAGCACCAGGTCGGCGATCGGCACCATCAGCAGGGAGATCGGGAGCAGGACCGGGAGCACGGTCACGAAGAGGCTGTTGCCGCCGGCGTCGGGCATGCCGAAGAACTGGCCGGTCAGGGTCAGCGCGCTGGCCGACAGGACGAGCCCGATCAGCATCGAGCCCGAGTCGCCCATGAAGAGCCGTGCCGGGTGGAAGTTGTGGGGCAGGAACCCGGCGCAGGCGCCGGCGAGCATCGCGCTGAGCAGGGCACCGGTCGTGGCGAGGGTGAGGTTGTTCTCCGCCGACAGGGAGTAGCAGTAGACGAAGAAGGCGGCGGCGCCGATGCCGACCACGCCGGCCGCCAGTCCGTCGAGGCCGTCGACGAAGTTGACGGCGTTCATCGTGCCGATGACCACGACCAGGGTCAGCAGGGCGCCCTGGGCGTCGTCGAGGGCGAACTGGGTGCCGTCGGCGCCCGGGAAGTAGTAGAAGCGCACCCCGAGCGCGACCAGGAGGCCGGCCGCCAGCACCTGACCGCCGAACTTGGTCAGGGCGTCGATGTCGAAGATGTCGTCGAGGACGCCGAGCGCGCAGACCAGCGCCCCGGCCATCAGCACCGCCCCCGCGTCGGCGAAGACGAAGCCCTCGCTGCGGGTGGACAGGAACGGCAGCTCGCGCGCGACGAGGTAGGCCGCACACAGGCCCCCGAACATCGCGGTCCCGCCGAGGTAGGGGATCGGCTCGGCGTGGACGTCACGGTCGCGGACCGACGCCAGGGCACCGGTGCGGAGAGCGATCTCGCGGGCCACCACGGTGAGGAGGTAGGTCACCGAGACGGCGACCAGGAAGACGAGCAGGTACTCCCGCATCAGGCGCCCACTAGCCGTTGTCCGTGAGCACGACCCCGTGCGACTCGATGGCCGCGTTGAGGTCGTCGAGGCTCAGCGCGCCCCGACGCAGCACGCGACCCTCCGGCAGGGTCGCGTCGACGATCGTCGAGGCTTCTCCCCCTGCCGAGGGACCCGCATCGACGATGACCGCGACCGCGTCGCCGAGCATCTCCTCCGCGGCGTCGGCGTCGGTGGCGGCGAGTCGTCCGGTCAGGTTGGCGGAGCTGACCGCGAGCGGGCCGGTGCGCTCCAGGACGGCGAGGGCGACCTCGTCGTCGGGCATCCGCACCGCGACCGTGCCTCGGGTCTCGCCGAGGTCCCACATGAGCGACGCCTGCTGGCGGCACACCAGGGTCAGCGGTCCGGGCCAGAACTTCTCGACCAGGGTGCGGGCCCAGTCGGGCACCTCCTCGGCGAGGGCATCGAGGGTCGTGACCGCGGAGATCAGGACGGGCGGCGGCATCTCCCGGCCTCGCCCCTTGGCGTCGAGCAGGGCCCGGACGGCGTCGTGGGAGAAGGCATCGGCCGCGAGGCCGTAGACGGTGTCGGTCGGGATGACCACCAGCTCGCCGCGTCGGACGGCGCCTGCCGCCGCATCGATCGCCGCTTCTCGTTCCTCGTCGTTCGAGGTCGTGAGCCTGTCCACGCCGCTCATCGTGCCAGCCGGGCCGTCAGATAGCGGGGCCGACCCGCGAGATCACGGTGGTCCGTGACGTCCTGCCACCGACCTGCGCCGGCGAAGACCGCCGGCGCCGACTCACCCTGGACGTCGGCGTGCTCGGCCCCGACCACTCCCCCGACCCGCAGGAGCCGCGCGGCCCGCTGCTCGAGGACCCGCATCGCGTCCAGGCCGTCGTCGCCGGAGAAGAGCGCGAGGTGCGGGTCGTGGTCGCGGGCCTCCGCCGCCACCGACTCCCATGCCTCCAGCGGGATGTAGGGCGGGTTGCACACGACCACGTCGACGGACCCGAGGAGGTCGTCGAAGGCCGTGGCCAGGTCGCCGTGGCGCAGGTCGACCCCCGTCCCGGCCAGGTTGCGCTCGGCCCAGGCCAGCGCCCCCTCGTCGAGCTCGACGGCATGCACCCGGGCCTGCGGCACCTCGTCGACGACCGCCCGCGCGATCGCCCCGGACCCGGTGCAGAGGTCCACGACGACAGGGGGTCTCGACGCGGCTCGACCGGCGCCGATGGCTGCCTCGATCGCCCACCCGGCCAGCAGCTCTGTCTCGGGCCGCGGCACGAACACTCCCGGCCCCACGAACAGCTCGACGTGGCGGAAGGCCGCGCTGCCGGTCAGGTGCTGGAGCGGCTCGCGGGCGGCCCGCCGCGCCAGGAGGGCGTCGTACGACTCCTGCTGGGGTGGCGTCAGGTCCTCGACGAGCGGCAGCCGGCCGAGGCCGACGTCGAGGACGTGGGCCAGGAGCAGGTCGGCGTCACGCTCGGGCGAGGCGACCCCGGCCTCGTGCAGCCGCGCGGCGGCACGGCGACGGGCAAGCGCTCGCGCGCATCAGGACTCCAGGGCCTGCAGGCGGGCGGCGACGTCGGCCTCGACGCACGAGTCGAGCACCGGCTGGAGGTCGCCGTCGAGGACCTGGTCGAGGTTGTAGGACTTGTAGCCCGTGCGGTGGTCGGAGATGCGGTTCTCCGCGAAGTTGTAGGTGCGGATCCGCTCGGAGCGGTCGACGGTGCGGACCTGGGAGCGACGCACCTCGCTGGCCTCGGAGTCGGCGGCGTCCTGGGCGGCCTGGAGCAGCCGGGAGCGCAGGATGCGCATCGCCTGCTCCTTGTTCTGCAGCTGGCTCTTCTCGTTCTGGCAGCTCGCCACGATCCCGCTGGGGACGTGCGTGATGCGGACCGCCGAGTCGGTGGTGTTGACGCTCTGCCCACCGGGACCACTGCTGCGGTAGACGTCGATGCGCAGGTCGTTGTCGTCGATCGTCACGTCGACCGGCTCGGCCTCGGGCGAGACGAGGACACCCGCCGCCGAGGTGTGCACGCGTCCCTGCGACTCGGTGACCGGCACCCGCTGGACGCGGTGCACGCCGCCCTCGAACTTCAGCAGCGCGTACGGCGCCTGGCCGGGCTCGACCGTTCCCCGCGCCTTGACCGCTGCAGTGACGGACTTGAAGCCGCCGAGCTCGGACTCGGTCGCGTCGAGGATCTCGACGGTCCACCCCCTGGTCTCGGCGTAGCGGGAGTACATCCGGAGCAGGTCCGCGGCGAACAGCGCTGACTCCTCGCCGCCCTCGCCCGACTTCACCTCGAGGAGGGCGTCCTTGCCGTCGGCCGGGTCACGCGGCACCAGCAGCCGGCGCAGCCGCTCGGCGGCGACCTCGCGCTGGGCGGTCAACGTGTCCGCCTCCTCCGCGAAGGCGGGGTCGATCGCTCCCAGCTCGCGGGCGGCCTCGATGTCGTCGGCCAGCCGCTGCCACTCCAGCCAGGTGGTCACGACGGCGGTCAGCTCGGCGTACCTCTGGTTGAGCTGCTTGGCCAGCCGCTGGTCGGCGTGCGTCTCGGGCAGGGACAGGCGCCCCTCGAGATCCGCGTGCTCCGCACGCATTCCTTCGACGGCCTCGAACATGGCTGACTCCCTCGACCCGGGCCCAGGACCCGGATCGACCCGGTGGCTGGACAGACGACAAGGCGCCGGCCTCCCGCGAAGAGCGGGCGACCGGCGCCTGACGATGACTACTTGCTCTCGGAGGTCTCCGGAGCAGCAGCAGCGGACTTCTTGGCGTAGCGCGCCTCGAAGCGGGCCACACGGCCGCCCGTGTCGAGGATCTTCTGCTTGCCGGTGTAGAACGGGTGGCACTGCGAGCAGACATCGGCGTGGAGCTTGCCGGAGGTCGCGGTGCTGCGAGTGGTGAACGACGCGCCGCACGTGCAGGTGACTGCGGTCTCGACGTAGTCGGGGTGGGTGTCCTTCTTCATGGTGTCCTCTCGATTGCTCCGGGTCGTCCCGCGCGGATGCGGATGACGTGAACCGGAACCGACGCACAAGTGTGCCACCGGGTCCAACGCCCGCGCGAATCCGGAGATTCCCGCGGGCCGGCGGCTGCCAGTGTGGGCCGGGTCAGCGGGCCGACGACCGGGCGCCGAAGACCTTCATGACCGCCTGGGCGGAGTCGGCGGCGGCGAGCTGCTTGCGCAGGTCCCCCACCACCGCCCCCTCGGCGGGCGCGAGCAGCTTCTCCTCGTGACGCGTGGCCGACGCGGCCACGTCGATGGCCGGCACGATGTCCTTGGCGGCGCGGTCGGCGCTGAGCCGGAGCTCGAGGTTGGCGGTGCCGGAGAGCTCCTCGAGGAAGAACTCGTCGGTGGCCGACCCGGTGTCGACGGTGACGGTCGCGAGGATGGTCAGCGAGCCGGCGTCCTCGATCTTGCGGGCCGCACCGAAGAACTCCTTGGTGGGATGGACGGCGGAGGCGTCCACGACGCCGCCCAGCACCCGACCGTTGGCGGGCGCGGCGAGGTTGTAGGCCCGGCCCAGGCGCGTCAGCGAGTCGAGCAGCACGACCACGTCGTGGCCCAGCTCGACCAGGCGCTTGGCCCGCTCGATGGCGAGCTCCGCGACCAGGGTGTGGTCGGCGGGCGGCCGGTCGAACGTCGAGGCGACGACCTCGCCCTTGACCGCGCGCTGGAAGTCGGTGACCTCCTCGGGACGGGTGTCGACGAGCACGACCATGACGTGGCACTCGGGGTTGTTGGTCGTCACCGACGTCGCGATCGACTGGAGGAGCGACGTCGTGCCCGTACGCGGCGGCGCGAGGATCAGACCACGCTGGCCCTTGCCGATCGGGGTGGCGATGTCGACGACCCGACCGATCAGGTTGGCCTCGTCGGTGGCCAGGCGCAGGCGCTGGTGCGGGTGCACGGGCACGGCGTCGGCGAAGTCGGGGCGGTCCTTGGCACCCTCGGCGTCGGTGCCGTTGATGCTGTCGATGCGGACCATCGGGTTGAACTTCTCGCGGCGCTCCCCCTCCCGCGGCTGGCGGACCTGGCCGACGACGGCGTCGCCGCGGCGCAGGTGGTACTTGCGGACCATCGAGAGCGAGAGGTAGACGTCCTCTGGACCGGGCAGGTAGCCCGAGGTGCGCACGAAGGCGCAGTTGTCGAGGATGTCGAGGATGCCCGCGGCGGGGACGAGCACGTCGTCCTCGAGGATCGTGGTGTCGGGCTCGTTGCGACCACCCGGGCGCACCGGCGTACGTTCCCGGTCGCGGCCACGCCGGCGCCGGTTGCGGCGGCTGCCGCCCTCGCCGTCGTCATCGCCGTCGTCGTTCTGGTTCTGGTTCTGGCTGGCCTGGTTCTGGCTGGCGGCGGTCCTGCTTGTCGGGCTGCTGCTGGCGGTCCTGCTTGTCGGGCTGCTGCTGGCGGTCCTGCTTGCTCGGGCTGCTGCTGGCGGTCCTGCTTCTCGGGCTGCTGCTGCCTGCCCTGCCTGGTCCGCTGGCGGCCCTGCTTCTGCTCGGGCTGGTCCTGCTGCTCGGTGGGCTGCTGCTCGATCGACTGCTCGGCCTGCTCCGGGCTCGTGGCCCGGGCCGGTCGTTCGGTCTTCTCGACCTTGGGCGCCTGCTCGACGGGGGCCCGCTCGACGGGGGCCTGCTTGCCGGCGCCCGACTGGGAGGCCTTGATGGCGTCGACCAGCTGGGCCTTCTTCATCGAGCCGGCACCCGGGATGGCGAGGCCGGCGGCCATCGACTTCAGGTCGGCGAGGAGCATCGAGTTGAGTCCGCCGCTGCGCTTCTTGGCAGGAGCAGATGGAGTCTCGGTCACGTGAGTCCTTCACACGTTGCGTCGCCTCCGCGGACCGAACGAGCGGGCCGCGAGGCGGATGGATGAGCCCGTGCGCTCGGCCAGAGGCCGGGACGGGCAAGTACGCCGAACGGCGCACGCTCAGGCTAGCAGCAGTGCGCCCGACGACTCGATCGCCAGGTCGTGACACGCCCAGCCGTCCGGACAGCGCCCCAGCAGGTCGGCCGGGTCGTGCGTCCCGAACGCCAGCACCGTCGGCCCGGCTCCGGACACCACGGCCGGGACACCGTCGGCGCGCAGACGACGCACGAGGGCCAGCGTCTCGGGCATGGCGGGCTCGCGCTGGTCCTGGTGCAGCCAGTCGCGCGTGCCGGCGAGCAGGTGCTCGGGCTGCCCGGTCAGTGCAGCGACGAGCAGGGCGGCCCGCCCCGAGTTGGCGGCCGCGTCGGCGTGCGGCACCGCGTCGGGCAGCAGACCGCGCGCGACCGTGGTCTCGACGCCCGTGGGCGGCACGAAGACGACCGCGCTGATCCGTGGGTCGACGCCGGCGCGCACGGCGTACCAGTGATCGTCCTCGCGCCCGGAGATGACGAAGCCGCCGTAGAACGCCGGTGCCACGTTGTCCGGGTGCCCCTCGAGGTCGGCCGCGAGGTCGAAGAGGGCCTCGTCGGAGGCGAGCAGCTGACCGCCCGCCACCAGGCCGCGGGCCAGCACTACCCCGGCCACGATCGCGGCCGAGGAGGACCCGAGGCCGCGGGCGTGCGGGATGACGTTGCGGCACGCGAGGCGCAGGCCGGCGGGCTGGGCGCCCATCAGGTCGAAGGCGGCCCGCATGGCCCGCACCACCAAATGGGACTCGTCGCGGGGTACGCCGTCTGCGCCGGCGCCCTCGACCTCGACGACGAGCCCGTCGGCCAGCACCTCCGCCTCGAGCTCGTCCCGCAGCGACAGCGCCAGCCCGAGAGAGTCGAACCCGGGACCGAGGTTGGCCGACGTGGCCGGGACGCTGACCCGCACGGGGCCGTGGACGAAGGTGGTCATGCTCAGGCGAGACCGGCAGCAGCTGCAGCGGCGTCCACGTCGGCGTCGACGACCGTGTCGACGAAGTCGCGGTGGCTCTCGAGCGCCGTCGCGGTGTCCTTGAGCCCGTGCCCGGTGACGGTGATGACCACGGTCTTCCCGGCATAGCTCTCACCCGCGGCGAGCTCGCTGAGCAGCCCGGCGATGCCGGCTGCCGAGGCGGGCTCCACGAAGACGCCGTCGCGCCTGGCCAGGTCGGCCTGCGCGGCGAGGATCTGGGCGTCGGTCACTGCGGCGAAGCGCCCCTCGGACTCCTTGGCCGCCATCTCGGCCAGGTGCCAGGACGCGGGGTTGCCGACGCGGATCGCGGTGGCCTTGGTCTCCGGGTCGGGGAACGGCTCTCCGGTCACCAGCGGTGCGGCGCCCTCGGCCTGGAACCCGCGCATGACGGGGCGCCGGGTGGCGCGGCCGAGGTCGGCGTACTGCTGGTAACCGAGCCAGTAGGCCGCGATGTTTCCGGCGTTGCCGACCGGCAGGAGGTGGTAGTCGGGGGCGTCCCCGAGGAAGTCGCAGACCTCGAAGGACGCCGTCTTCTGCCCCTGCAGCCGCACCGGGTTGACCGAGTTGACCAGGGCGACCGGATAGTCGCGGGCCAGCCCGCGGGCGATGTCGAGGCAGTGGTCGAAGTTGCCGCGGATCATGATGATCTGGGCGCCGTGCACGACGGCCTGTGCCATCTTGCCGGCGGCGATCTTGCCCTCGGGGATCAGCACCAGGGACTTGATGCCGGCCTTGGCGGCATAGGCCGCCATCGAGGCGGAGGTGTTGCCGGTCGACGCACAGACCACGGCCTCGGCTCCCTCGTGTCGGGCCACGGAGATCGCCGCCGTCATGCCGCGGTCCTTGAAGGAGCCGGTCGGGTTGTTGGCCTCGACCTTGAGCCAGACGTCGCCGCCGGTGAGCCCGGAGAGCCAGTCGGAGTGCACGAGCGGGGTCCCGCCCTCGCGCAGGGTGACTGCCTCGAGGCCCTCGGGGAGGTCGAGCAGGTCGCGGTACTCCTCGATGACGCCCAGCCACTGGCCGTGGGCCATCACTCGGGGTCCCTGTTCGAAGCGGAGCGGAGCGAGCATTCGAATGGGGTGTTCATTCGTCGCCACCCTCGACACGCATCACCGAGGTGACCTCGCGGACGATGTCCATGCTGCGCAACTGATCGACCGTGGCGGCCAGTGCGGCGTCCGGGGCGGCGTGCGAGACGACGACCAGCTGGGCGTCGGCGCCGCGGCCCTCCTGCCGGACGGTCTGGATCGACACGTCGTGGTCGGCGAAGGCGTTGGCGACGGCGGCCAGCACGCCCGCCTTGTCGTCCACGTCGATCGCCACGTGGTAGCGAGTGCGGGTCTCCCCCATCGGCTGCACGCCACGGTCCGCGTACGCCGACTCGCCGGCGCCACGCGTGTTGGCCAGGCGGTTGCGCGCGACCGTGACGAGGTCGCCCAGGACCGCGCTGGCCGTGGGGGCGCCACCCGCTCCAGGACCGTAGAACATCAGCTGTCCGGCGGCCTCGGACTCGACGAAGACCGCGTTGAAGGCGCCACGCACGCTGGCGAGCGGGTGGCTGCGCGGGATCATCGCCGGGTGGACCCGGGCCGCGACCTGGTCGCCGCGGAGCTCGCAGATGGCGAGCAGCTTGACGACCGAGTTCATCTCGCGAGCCGACTGGACGTCGGCGGCGGTGACCTCGGAGATGCCCTCGCGGTAGACGTCGGCCGCGGTCACGCGGGAGTGGAACGCCAGGCTGGCCAGGATCGCGGCCTTGGCGGCGGCGTCGAAGCCCTCGACATCGGCCGTCGGGTCCGCCTCGGCGTAGCCGAGCTCCTGGGCCTCCTCGAGGGCCTCGGAGAAGCCGGCACCGGAGGTGTCCATCTTGTCGAGGATGAAGTTGGTGGTGCCGTTGACGATGCCGAGCACGCGGGTGACCTTGTCACCGGCCAGCGACTCGCGCAGCGGCCTCAGGATGGGGATCGCACCGGCGACCGCGGCCTCGTAGTAGAGGTCGCGCTCGGCCTTCGCCGCTGCCTCGAACAGCGTGGGCCCGTCCTCGGCGAGGAGCGCCTTGTTGGCCGTGACGACGCTCGCGCCGTTCTCCAGCGCGGAGAGGATCAGCGACCGCGCGGGCTCGAGGCCGCCGATCACCTCGACCACGAGATCGACGTCGTCACGGGCGACCAGCCCGGCCGCATCGGTGGTCAGGAGCCCTTCGGGGACCTCGATCTCGCGCGGCGCGTCGAGCCGTCGTACGGCGACGCCGACGAGCTCGACGGGAGCCCCCACCCGGGCGGCCAGGTCGTCGTGCTGCTCGGTCAGCAGCCGCACCACCTGGGAGCCGACCGCACCGCAGCCCAGGACCGCCACCTTCAGTGCGCGCACGTCACCCTCGCTGCGCTCGCTCATGAGACACCTACATCGGTTGCCAACAGATCGTCCTCAGTCTCGCGCCGCATGACGGTGAACGTCTTCCCGTCCCGCACTCCGATCACCGGAGGACGTAGCGTGTGGTTGTAGTTGGAGGCCATCGACCGGCAGTAGGCGCCCGTCCCGGGCACCGCCAGGAGGTCGCCGGGCCGCACGTCGCCGGGCAGGAACTCGTCCTTGACCACGATGTCACCTGCCTCGCAGTGCTTGCCCACGATCCGGGCGAGGACGGCCGGCGCCGCCGACGCGCGGGAGGCAAGGGTGGCGGAGTAGTCGGCGTCGTAGAGGGCGGTGCGGATGTTGTCGCTCATCCCCCCGTCGACCGAGACGTACGTCCTCCGGTGCCCGCCGTCGAGGGCGACCTCCTTGACCGTGCCGACGTCGTAGACCGTGCACATCGACGGTCCGACGATGGCGCGGCCGGGCTCGATCGAGAGCCGCGGCTGCGTGATCCCCAGGGCGCGGCACTCGTGCTCCACGATCTTGCTCATCTCGGTGGCCAGCTGCGCGGGGTCCGACGGGTCGTCCTGGGTGGTGTAGGCGATGCCGAAGCCACCGCCGAGGTCCATCTCGGGCATCTCGACGCCGAGCTCCTCGCTGACGGTGGCGTGGAGCGCCAGCACCCGGCGGGCCGCGACCTCGAACCCGGAGGTGTCGAAGATCTGGCTGCCGATGTGGGAGTGGAGGCCGAGCAGGCGGAGTCCGGGGGCCTCGTGCACGCGTCGTACGGCCTCGAGCGCGTCGCCGCTGGCGATGGAGAAGCCGAACTTCTGGTCCTCGTGGGCGGTGGCGATGTATTCGTGGGTGTGGGCCTCGACGCCGGCGGTGACGCGCACCATCACGCCCGGGGCGCGCCCGAGGTCGCCGGTGACCGCGGCGAGCCGGTCGATCTCGTGGAAGGAGTCGACGATGATCCGGCCGACACCCAGCTCGACGGCGCGCTCGAGCTCTCGCGGGCTCTTGTTGTTGCCGTGGAAGCCGATCCGCTCCATCGGGAAGCCGGCCCGCTCGGCGACGAGCAGCTCCCCGCCCGAGCAGACGTCGAGGGACAGCCCGTCCTCGGCCAGCCAGCGCACGACGGTCGAGCACAGGAATGCCTTGCCGGCGTAGAAGACCTCGAAGCCGGCGAAGGCGTCTCGGAAGGCGCGGGCCCGCGCGCGGAAGTCGACCTCGTCCAGGACGTACGCCGGGGAGCCGTGCTCGCGGACCAGCTCGGGCAGTGCCACTCCCCCGACCGAGAGGACGCCGTCGGACTTGACGGCCGTCTGCGACCAGAGGCTCGGGACGAGCGCGTTGGGGTCGACCGGGCTCACGCAGCCAGGAGGGACCGCGCAGCGCGCCGTCGGCGTGCGCCCAGCCGGACGGGTGCGAGGTGGGCACGCGTCACATCCGCTCGGGAGCCGAGACCCCGAGCAGGCGCAGGCCGTTGGCCAGCACGGTCCGGGTGGCGTCGACGAGCAGCAGCCGGGCCCGGTGCAGGTCGGCGGTCTCCTCGTCGCCGCGCGGCAGCACCCGGCAGTTGTCGTAGAAGCGGTGGTAGGTGCCGGCCAGCTCCTCGAGGTAGCGGGCGACGCGGTGCGGCTCGCGCAGCTCGGCCGAGGCCTTGATGACGCGCGGGAACTCGGCGAGTGCGCGCAGCAGCTCGCGCTCCTTCTCGTGCGTCAGCAGGTCGGGGTGCGACTCCGCCTCGACGCCCAGGTCGGCCGCGTTGCGCAGCAGGCTGGCGACGCGTGCGTGCGCGTACTGCACGGTGAAGACGGGGTTGTCGTTGGTGGCCCTCGCCCAGAGGTCGAGGTCGATGTCGATCGGTGAGTCGGAGTGGTAGCGCGCGAGGGCATAGCGGCTGGCGTCGACGCCGATCGCCCCGACGAGGTCGTCGATGGTCACGACGGTGCCGGCCCGCTTGGACATGCGCAGCGGCTGGCCGTCGCGCAGCAGGTTGACCATCTGGCCGATGAGGATCTCGAGGTTCTTGCCGGGCTCGTCGCCGAAGGCCGCGCACATGGCGTTCATGCGGCCGACGTAGCCGTGGTGGTCGGCGCCCAGCATGATGAAGCAGCGGTCGAAGCCGCGCTCGCGCTTGTCGAGGTAGTAGGCCAGGTCGCCGGAGAGGTAGGCGGCCGATCCGTTGGACCGCACGATGACACGGTCCTTGTCGTCGCCGAACTTCTCGGTGCGCAGCCACAGTGCGCCGTCGGCCTCGTAGGTGTTGCCCAGCGCGGTCAGCCGGTCGATCGCCTTCTGCACCGCCCCGCTCTGGTGGAGGTTGTCCTCGTGGAAGTAGACGTCGAAGTCGACGCCGAAGTCGTGCAGCGACTGCTTGATCTCCGCGAACATCAGCTCGACGCCCTCGGCGCGGAAGACCTCCTGCGCCTCCTCGTCGGGCAGGTCGAGGACGTCGGGTCGCTTGGCCACCACGTCCTTGGCGATCTCACCGATGTAGTCGCCGCCGTAGCCGTCCTCGGGCACCGGCAGTCCCTTGGCCCAGGCCATCAGCGAGGAGCTGAAGCGGTCGAGCTGCGCACCGTGGTCGTTGAAGTAGTACTCCCGGGTGACGTCGGCGCCGGTGAGGGTGAAGATCCGGCCCAGGGCGTCGCCCACGGCGGCCCACCGCACGCCACCGAGGTGGAGCGGCCCGGTCGGGTTGGCCGAGACGAACTCGAGGTTGATCTTCTCGCCGGCGAAGGCGTCGGAGGATCCGTAGGACTCCCCCGCCGCGACCACGTCGGCGGCGACCTGGCCCTGGGCGCCTGCCTCGACCGTGATGTTGAGGAAGCCGGGACCCGCCACCTCGACGTCGGCGATGCCGGCGGAGGCGGTCAGCTTCGCGGCCACCAGCTCGGCGAAGGCACGCGGGTTCGTGCCGGCCCGCTTGGCCAGCTGGAGCGCGACGTTGGTGGCGTAGTCGCCGTGGCCCTTCTGTCGCGGGCGCTCCACGGTGACCATGGCTCGGCGGGCCGTCGGGCAGTGCGATCGCGCCGTCGGCGACGAGTGCCGTGAGGGCATCGACGATGGACGAGGAGAGCTGCTCTGGGGTCACCGCCCAACCCTATCGGCGGCGAGCCTCGCGGGCCGAACCGGTTTCACGCCCTGATCGCCCACGAGGGGTCGTTGAGCCCTAGGGTCTTCCTTGTGACGACGCATCCCACCTTCCAGCAGCTCATCGACCTGCCCGCCTACGTCGAGCAGCCCGTCCCGATGCCCTTCGAGGACATCAACGGCCACCTCAACGTCCGGCACTACATCGGCATCGCCAGCGAGGGCCTCGACGAGTCACTGGTCGAGGTCGGCATCCCCCAGATGTGGCCGCTGACCGACGGGCACGCCTGCTTCACCGCCGAGCACCACGTCACCTACCTCCACGAGCTCCGCACGGGCGACACCATGTCGGCACGTGTCCGGCTGCTGGGTCGTTCCGAGCGCGCCGCGCACGTGCTGGTCTATCTGCTGGACGAGACACACGAGCAGGTGGCCTGCGTGGTCGAGGAGGTCTTCCTCCACATCGACCTCGAGTCCAGGCTCACGGCGCCGTGGCCGGCCGAGGTCGCCGAGGCGCTCGACGCCCGGGTCGCCGAGCACCGTGAGCTGCCCTTCGAGGCGGACACGTCGGGTGCCCTCGGCCTGCGCTGAGGCGGTTTCGCCACCCGGACGGCCTCCCGGTAGTGTTCGCCGCGCACCGGCCCACAGCCGGAGCGGGCCTCCGTAGCTCAGGGGATAGAGCACTGGTTTCCGGTACCAGGTGCCGCAGGTTCGAATCCTGCCGGAGGCGCCCTGTGATGTCTCAGGACATGTGCAAGATCCGAACCCACGGAAGTGGGTTCGGATCTTGTTCATTTCCGGGGTTGGTAGTTCTTGCTGGGGTCGATGGTGAGCTCGCGTAGAAGCTCGCCGGTGATGGCGTTGATGACCCGTACCTCCAGGTCCTGGATGAGCAGGATGACGTGGGTTCGGTTGTGGGTTCGGCCGATGCCGATGTGGCGGAGCTGGCCGGCGACGCGCAGGGTGACGGTGCCGGACTTTCCGACGATGTCGTGTCGGATCCGGTCGTGGGTGTCGGCGTCGCGGCTGGGGCCGGGCAGGGCCTTGGGCATGGTGTCGTAGAGCGCTGCCGGAGTGGCCCGGTGCGGCAGGGAGCGGTGCGGTCGGGTGGTGTTGTACTCGTGCCGGAACCGGTCGAGCAGCCTTTGCAGGTCGGCGATGGTGGACGGGCTGCAGGGGTTGGGCGCGGAGCCACTTCTTCATGGTCTGTTGGAATCTCTCGACCTTGCCGCAGGTGGTGGGGTGGTTGGGTCGGGAGTTCTTCTGCACCACGTGCCAATCGCGGAGTTGCTGCTCGAAGCCATTGCGGCCGCCGCGGTGTCCGATGCTGGCCAGGCGGACGGTGTAGACCATCCCGTTGTCGGTGAGCGTGGACGCGGGGATGCCGTGCTGACCTGCGGTTTCGCGGAATGTGGCCTTGACGATGGGGGTGGTGATCGCCCGGTGCGCGGACACGTGCAGGGCGTATCGGGTGCAGTCGTCGAGCCAGGTGATGATCTCCACGCCCTTGGGGAAGGTCGTGGTGTCGGTGAGTGGGTAGTGCGTGAAGTCGGACTGCCAGGTCTGGTTCGGCATCGCCGCCTCGAACCGGATGTAGGAGGACTTCGGCCGCTTCTTCGGCTCAGGAGTGACGGCGCCGTGGCGGGTCAGGATCCGGTGGATGGTGGCCCGCGACAGCGTGATCGCGTGGTGGTGGGCGAGGTGCCAGCCCAGCGTCTCGGCGCCGGCATCGTGACCGGCCTCGAGGAGCTGCTTGCGCAGGCGCAGGACCAGATCGACGGTCTCGGCCGCGGTCGCTCCTGGTGAGCTCCTGGGGCGCCGGGACCGGGGTTCGAAGGCGCCGTCGCCCTCGTCTCGGTAGCGGGCCATGAGCCGGCTGACCGTGGCTTCGGACAGGCCGTAGGTGCGGGCGGCCTCGGCCTGGGTGAGTCCCTGCTTGGTGATGGCGGTGATGACCAGCCTTGCTCTCGACACGGTGGAGCATCACGGACGATGGCCTTGCAGATGTCGCGAGACATGCCTTGCAGATGTCCTGAACCAGCACACTGCCGGAGGCGCCCATCAGCTGGTCCAGAACGACTACCGCGGCGCAGGCAACGGTCAGCAGCGGCGCAGGGTGGCGTCCGGTCCGGCCTCGCGCCCCCACCGCCGCGCCTGCGCGACGTCGGGGAAGACCACGCTCGCCGCACCCACGAACCCCACCCTGCCGTCCACGACGCACGTGGTGATCAGCCCGGGCTTCACCTGGGCGACCGCCTGGGCCAGCGCGTAGAGCTCACCGGGCGAGGCATTGGTGTGCGTGTGGGCCAGCACGGTCATCACGCCGCGCTCGATGAAGCCGGGGACGTCGGCCTGGGCGCGGATCCGCGCGTGGATGCCGCGCAGGGTGCGCTGCTGGTTGGCCGAGCGGTCGAAGTCGCCGCCCGCCAGTCCCTTGCGGATCCGCGAGAACGCCATCGCGTTGTAGCCGTCGAGGTGGATGCGCCCCTGCTTGAAGCCTTCCTTCTTGAGATAGGGGTCGGCGAAGCGGCGCGGGTTGGCGACCGTGATGCCGCCGATGTCGTCCACCATGTCCTCGAAGAAGGGGAAGCGGGTGACCAGGACGTAGTCGGGCTCGATCCCGACCAGGTTGCGCATCGCCCCGGCCATGCCGCGCGGGCCGGCGAAGTAGAGCGCGGAGTTGATCTTCTCGCTGCCGTGGCCGGGGATGCTCACCCACGAGTCGCGGGGCACCCCGATGGCGGTCGCGGCGCCGGTGCGGGTGTTGATGCCGACCAGCTGCAGCGCATCGCCGCGGGAACGGTTCATGTCCTGGCCGGGGCGCGCGTCGGACCCCACGGCGAGGATCCAGACGACGTCACGTCCCACCGAGACACCCTCGGCGTGCCGGATCTTGACCAGGCTGACCTCCGTCGACTGGACGCCGGCGTCCGGCACCACGAGCGCGGTCACGGCCAGGACGCCGGCCAGCACGGCCTTGGGGAGCAGTCGGGCTCCGCGTCGCCAGATGTTCACGGCCGACTGCCCTTCGCGACGTCGTAGCCGAAGATGCGCCACGGCCCGTTGCGGTGCGTGAGGAAGAGGCGTCCGCGGACCGTGGTGGTGCCCTGCTTGGCACCGGTCGTCTCGAAGCGCAGCACGAAGTGGGCGGTCACCGACCGGGGCTGCCCACCGACGGCCATGATGTCGAGCGAGACCGAGCGCTTGCGGGACGTCACCGACTCGATGCGCGGCCCCCCGGTCTGGTTGGTCAGCAGCGCCTTGTCGGTGCGCGCCAGACGCTCGGCGCCGCGGGTGAAGCCGGGGAACGCGTCGGGGAAGGAGGTCCGCGGGTAGGTGCCCCCGAGGTAGGCCGACTCCCACCAGCCGTCGACGACCCTGCCGACGTCGCGGCGTACGGCCTTGCGACGGGCGTCGGGCAGGCGGCCGTAGACGCGGTGGATCCGGGTCTGGGTGGCAACCGGGTGCGACGCGAGCGCCACCTGGTCGGGAGCGTCGTACGACACGGGCGCGGCCGCGGGATCGGGCTCCGAGCCCGCCTCACAGGCGGTCAGGGGCAGGGCAAGGATGAGCACGGCAGGGATCCAGGCCCATGACGTGCGGCCCGTTGCGGGGCGTGGCATGACGACTCCAGGCATGAGGTGCGGTGGCCCGAAAAGGGGGCCTTTGATGTGGCGCTGGCGACAGCGTGCCCCAAAGTCGAGCCCGCCCCCTGCATTTGGGTGCGTGTGCGACTAGCCTGTTGAGCGACTTTCCTGAACACGTCGCGCGAACACATCTGGAAGAGGCGAAACAAGAGTGGCGCAGTCCCCCAACGGACAGTCCGGCAACGACTCGTCGGTTGCTCCGTCCTCCGACATGGGAGCCAACGAGTGGCTCGTGGAGGAGATGAAGGAGCAGTACGACAAGGACCCGGGGAGCGTCGAGCCCGAATGGGCTGCCTACTTCGGCAACGGAGCGTCGTCGGCCAAGGAACCGGCGAGGGAGCCGGCCGCCAAGGCAGCCGCCCCCGCCAAGGCAGCCGCCCCCGCCAAGGCGCCGAGAAGGCACCTGAGAAGGCCGCCGCTCCGGCGCCCGCCGCCAGGTCCGCGGCCCCGAAGGCGTCGCCGCGCCCCGCGCTGCCGCCGACGAGCCCGCCAAGGGCACCTCGAAGCCGGTCGCCAAGGACCCCACGCCTGCCGCTCCCGCGCAGGCCAGCGACGAGCCCACGTTCACCGTGCTGCGTGGCGCCCCCGCGCGTACGGCCGCCAACATGGACGCGTCACTGACGGTCCCGACCGCGACGTCGGTGCGCTCGGTCCCGGTCAAGCTGCTCTGGGACAACCGCACGGTCATCAACAACCACCTCGCCCGCGCCCGCGGCGGGAAGATCTCCTTCACGCACCTGATCGGCTACGCCCTCGTCCGCGCCCTGCGGGACATGCCGGAGATGAACGTCGGCTTCCAGGTCGTCGACGGCAAGCCCAACCTGATCACCCCCGCCCACATCAACCTGGGCCTGGCGATCGACATGAAGAAGGACGACGGCTCCCGCCAGCTGGTCGTGCCGAGCATCAAGGCCGCCGAGTCGATGGACTTCGCCTCGTTCTGGACCGCCTACGAGGAGATCGTCCGCAAGGCGCGCGACGGCAAGCTCGCCGTCACCGACTTCCAGGGCACCACCATCTCCCTGACCAACCCCGGCGGCATCGGCACCGTCCACTCCGTGCCGCGACTGATGTCCGGCCAGGGCGCGATCATCGGCGTCGGCGCGATGGAGTACCCCCCGGACTGGCAGGGCGCCTCGGACGAGGCGATCACGCGCAACGCGATCAGCAAGGTCATGACCCTGACCTCGACCTACGACCACCGCGTCATCCAGGGTGCCCAGTCGGGTGAGTTCCTCAAGCGGGTGCACGCGCTCCTGCTGGGCGAGCAGGACTTCTACGACGAGATCTTCCGCTCTCTTCGCATCCCCTACGAGCCGATCCGCTGGTCGCGCGACGTCGTGGCCTCCCACGACGACGACATCGTCAAGCAGGCGCGCATCCTCGAGCTGATCCACGCCTACCGGGTGCGCGGTCACCTGATGGCCGACACCGACCCGCTGGAGTACCGACAGCGCAGCCACCCCGACCTCGAGGTCGAGTCGCACGGACTGACGCTGTGGGACCTGGACCGCGAGTTCGCGACCGGCTCCTTCGGCGGCGACCAGCCCTTCATGAAGCTCCGCACGATCCTGGGCATCCTGCGTGACTCCTACTGCCGCACGACCGGCATCGAGTACATGCACATCATGGATCCCGAGCAGCGTCGCTGGATCCAGGAGCGGGTCGAGCAGCCGCACGTGAAGCCGCCACGCGAGGAGCAGCTGCGGATCCTGCTCAAGCTCAACCAGGCCGAGGCGTTCGAGACCTTCCTGCAGACGAAGTTCGTCGGGCAGAAGCGCTTCAGCCTCGAGGGCGGCGAGACGACCATCCCGCTGGTCGACGAGCTCTGCGAGGCCGCCGCCGAGGCCGGGCTCGACGAGGTCACCATCGGCATGGCCCACCGCGGCCGGCTCAACATGCTCGCCAACATCGTGGGCAAGAAGTACAGCCAGATCTTCCGCGAGTTCGAGGGCAACATCGACCCGCGCACGGTCCAGGGATCCGGTGACGTGAAGTACCACCTCGGTGCCGAGGGCGAGTTCGTCGCCGGCTCGGGTGACCAGATCAAGGTCTCCGTCGCCGCGAACCCCTCGCACCTCGAGGCGGTCAACCCGGTGCTCGAGGGCATCGCGCGGGCCAAGCAGGACCTGCTCAACCGCGGTGCCGAGTACCCCGTCCTCCCGCTGCTCGTGCACGGTGACGCGGCGTTCGCGGGACAGGGTGTCGTCGCCGAGACGCTCAACCTGTCCCAGCTGCGCGGCTACCGCACCGGCGGCACCGTGCACGTCGTCATCAACAACCAGGTCGGCTTCACCACGTCGCCCGGATCCTCGCGCTCCTCGCTCTATGCCACCGACGTCGCGCGAATGGTCCAGGCGCCGATCTACCACGTCAACGGTGACGACCCCGAGGCCTGCATCCGCGTGGCGCGACTGGCCTTCGACTACCGCCAGGCCTTCAACAAGGACGTCGTCATCGACCTCGTGTGCTACCGCCGTCGCGGTCACAACGAGGGCGACGACCCGTCGTACACCCAGCCGCTGATGTATGACCTGATCGAGCAGAAGCGCTCGGTGCGCAAGCTCTACACCGAGTCGCTCATCGGTCGCGGCGACATCACGATCGAGGAGGCCGAGCAGGTCCTCAAGGACTACCAGCAGCAGCTCGAGCGGGTGTTCACCGAGGTCCGCGAGGCCAGCTCGGAGGCGCTCATCGAGTGGACGACCGTCCCCGACTACCCGGACAAGCCGGCCGGGGAGTTCTCCACCGCGGTGACGCCCGAGGTGCTCAAGCGGATCGCCGACAGCTACACCTCTCCCCCGGACAAGTTCACCGTCCACCCCAAGGTCATGCCGCAGCTGCAGCGCCGTGCCGCGGCGATCACCGACGGCCCCATCGACTGGGGCACCGGCGAGATCCTCGCCTTCGGCTCCCTGCTGATGGACGGGCGACCCGTGCGACTGGCCGGTCAGGACTCGCGTCGTGGCACCTTCGTCTCGCGGTTCGCGACCATCATCGACCGGGTCAACGCCGACGAGTGGACGCCGCTGACCAACCTCACCGAGGACCAGGCGAAGTTCTACGTCTACGACTCGCTGCTCTCCGAGTACGCCGCACTCGGCTTCGAGTACGGCTACTCCGTGGCCCGTCCCGAGGCCCTGGTGCTGTGGGAGGCGCAGTTCGGCGACTTCGTCAACGGCGCCCAGACGATCATCGACGAGTTCATCTCCGCCGGCCAGACCAAGTGGAGCCAGCAGTCGGGCGTCGTGCTGCTGCTGCCGCACGGCTACGAGGGACAGGGTCCCGACCACAGCTCGGCGCGCATCGAGCGCTTCCTGACGTTGAGTGCGGAGGACGCGATGGTGGTGGCCCAGCCGTCGACGCCCGCGTCGTACTTCCACCTGCTGCGCCGCCACTCGCTCGGCGAGGAGCACCGCCCGCTGATCGTCTTCACTCCCAAGTCGATGCTGAAGCGCAAGGAAGCCGCCTCGCAGCCAGAAGACTTCGTCGGAAGCACCACGTTCCGCCCCTTCATCGGCGACGACGCGGCCGACCCGTCGAAGGTCGAGACGCTCATCCTGTGCTCGGGTCGCGTGACGTGGGACCTCAAGGTCGACCGCGCCAAGCGGGAGAACGGCGACACGTTCGCCATCGGCCGGATCGAGCGGCTCTACCCCAACCCGCTCGCGGAGATCAAGGCCGAGGTGGCGAAGTACCCCAACCTGAAGGCCGTGCGCTGGGTGCAGGACGAGCCGCGCAACATGGGTCCGTGGCCGCACTACCACCTCAACGTGTGGCCCCAGCTGGACGTGACCGTGGAGCCGATCACCCGCTCGGCATCCGCCGCGCCGTCCGTCGGCACCCTGAAGCGCCACGTCGAGGAGCAGAAGACGCTGCTCGACGCGGCCTTCGAGGCGCCGCAATCGCGGGGCAACGACTACTGAGCTCCTGAAGGACGAGGAAGGCAGCGTTGTACTTCACCGATCGCGGCATCGAGGAGCTCCTGAAGCGCCGGGGCGACGAGGAGTTCACCGGCGAGTGGCTCGCCGAGCAGCTCCAGGCGTTCGTCGACGCGCACCCGGACTTCGAGACACCCGTCGAGCGGTTCGCCACCTGGCTGGCCCGCCTCGACGACCCGGACGACTGAGTCCATGACCCACAGTCGCCCGGTCGAGACCTGGCTGACCGACATGGACGGCGTGCTCGTGCACGAGGAGACCCCGATCCCGGGGGCCGCCGAGTTCCTCGAGGCGCTGCGCAGGCACGACCGCCCGTTCCTGGTGCTCACCAACAACTCGATCTTCACCCCGCGCGACCTGCGCGCGCGGCTCATGAGGGCCGGGATCGACGTGCCGGAGGAGTCGATCTGGACCTCCGCGCTGGCCACCGCCCAGTTCCTCGACGACCAGCGACCCGGCGGGTCGGCGTACGTCGTGGGCGAGACGGGCCTGACGACGGCGCTGCACGAGGTCGGTTACACCAACAACGACGTCGACCCCGACTACGTCGTGCTCGGCGAGACCCGCACCTACTCCTTCGAAGCGATCACCCGCGCGATCCGGCTGATCGAGTGCGGAGCCCGGTTCATCGCCACCAACCCCGACCCCAGCGGCCCGAGCCCCGCCGGCACCCTCCCCGCCACCGGCGCGGTGGCGGCACTCATCACCACGGCCACCGGGCAGCAGCCCTACTACGTCGGCAAGCCCAACTCGCTGATGATGCGCTCCGCGCTGAACCGGCTCGAGGCGCACTCCGAGACGACCGTGATGATCGGTGACCGGATGGACACCGACATCGTCAGCGGGCTCGAGGCCGGACTGCGGACCATCCTCGTCCTCACCGGGTCCACCCCGCGCACACGGGTCGACAGCTTCCCCTACCAGGCAACGAGGGTCGTCGACTCGATCGCCGACGTGGTGCCGCTGGTCGAGGAGTTCGACCCGGCTCGCTAGACCACGAGGCATGATGTCTCCCATGGGCCTCGCCACCGACCTCGGCTACTCGCACGCCTCGGCCAACCCGCTCCAGCGGCTGGTCCGGTGGTTCGCCGGAACGCCCGTCGGAGGCGTCGTGTTCTCACGCAGCCTGCGCCACCTCGATGATCTCGTCGGTCGGCTGAGCAAGGGTCGCCAGAGCGCACCCGGCCTGCTCGCCGGCCTGGCCGTGCTTGACGTCACGACCACCGGTCGCAAGTCCGGGCAGCCGCGCACCAGCCACCTCATTGCGACGCCGTACGACACCACCCTGGCGCTGCTCGGCACCAACTTCGGCCAGGAGTCCACGCCGGCGTGGGCGCTCAACCTGGAGGCCGACCCGCGGGCCACGGTGACCTACCGCAACGTGGCACGCGCCGTGGTGGCCCGCCCGGCCACGCCGGAGGAGACCGAGGAGATCTTCGCCCTCGCCGGCGAGTTCTACCCCGGCTACGGCCACTACCGGACGCGAGTGGGATCGACCCGGCGCATCCGCGCGTTCGTGCTGACTCCCGCCTGAAGCTCAGGTGCCGGGTCGCGGCACCACCGGACGTAGGGTCACGTCCGGGATCGTGGCGTCGGCGGGCAGGTCGAGGACGTGGAGGATCGTGTCGACGACCGTCTCGACACTGATCCACTTGGACGAGTCGTAGGTCCGGCCCTCCTGCTCGTGGACCTTCTCCTGCATCGGTGTTGCCGTCCTGCTCGGGTAGATCGTGCTGACCCGGACACCCCGCTCGACCTCTTCGGCGCGCAGCGCGTCGGCAAAGGCCCGCAGGCCGAACTTCGACGCGGCGTACGCCGACCACCCGGCGCTGGCGGTGAGACCCGCCGAGGAGTTCACGAAGACCACCGTGCCGCTCGCCCGGCGCAGGTGCGGGAGGAGCTCGCGCGTCAGCACGGCCGGCGCGGTGAGGTTGACGGTGAGCTGCTCCTCCCAGTCGGCCAGGCGCAGCCGCTCGACCGGAGCCAGCTCGACGACACCGGCGACGTGGACGAGCGAGTCCACCGGTCCGTCGACCTGGCGACCGATCCCGTTGAGGGTGCCCGGGTCGGCCAGGTCGGCGACCAGCACCTGGGCCTGGGGGAAGTCGTGCCCCAGCTCCGCAGCCCGGGACTCCGAGCGGGCCAGCAGCACGAGGCTGTCGCCGCGCTCGGCGAGCCGGCGGGCCAGGGCTGCGCCGATGCCCGAGCCGGCGCCGGTGACGAGGTGCTGGGTGATCGCGTGCTCTGTCATCTGGTGAAGGCGATCTTGCCGAACACGTCTCCCTCGGCCATCGCGGCGAAGCCGTCGCGAGCCTGGTCCATCGGGATGGTGCGATCGAGCAGCGGTCGGGCACCGGTGGCGTCGAGGAACTTCACCAGGCCCTCCAGCTCGTCGCGCGTGCCCATCGTCGAGCCGATCACCGAGAGCTGCAGGAAGAAGATGCGGGTGAGCTCGGCGTCGTCGAGCGCCGGACCGCTCGTCGTGCCGCTGATCACGATGCGGCCTCCGGGGCGCAGGGCACGGATCGAGTGGCTCCAGGTGGCGCGACCGACGGTCTCCATCACCGCGTCGACCTTCACCGGCAGGCGAGCTCCGGCCTCGTAGACCTCGTGGGCGCCGATCTCCAGCGCCCGAGCCCGCTTGGCCTCGTCGCGGCTGGTGGCGAGCACGCGCAGCCCCGCTGCCCGGCCGAGGGTGATCAGCGCGGTGGCGACGCCGCCGCCCGCACCCTGCACCAGCACGGTCTCCCCCGGCTTCAGGTCGCCCTGGGTGAAGAGCATGCGGAAGGCCGTCAGCCACGCGGTCGGCAGGCAGGCGGCCTCCGCGAAGGACAGCGACGCCGGCTTGGGCACCAGGTTGCGCCGCGGCACCACCACCTGGTCGGCGAAGGTGCCCTGGTGTCGCTCGGAGAGCAGCGAACGCTTCGGGTCGAGGGTCTCGTCGCCGAGCCAGGTCGGGTCGCTGATGACGGCGTGAACGACGACCTCGTTGCCGTCCTCGTCGATACCGGCGGCATCGCAGCCGAGGATCATCGGCAGGGCCTCCTCGCGCAGGCCCACGCCACGCAGCGACCAGAGGTCGTGGTGGTTGAGGCTGGCCGCCTTGACGGTGACAGTGGCCCACCCGTCCGGGGCCTCGGGGGCGGGGCGTTCGCCCACCACCAGGCCGCTGAGCGGGTCGTCGGAGGAGAAGGACTCTGCATAGACGGCGAACATGTCCCGAGGCTATCGGCCTGCATCGAAACCGGGTTGCTGCACCGGGCCCCGGACGCAAGGGTGGGCGGCGTGAGCATCGACGTACGCCCCTCCGAAGATCCCGACCGCTACCTCGCCACCGACCAGCTCGTCTGGTTCGCGGAGCAGACCCCGGGCGACGTGGAGCAGCTGCGCGGCCTCCCGGCCGACCAGCGGTTCGTCGTCGACCTGCCCGACGGCCCGGAGGACCTGCACGCCGGCATCTACGGCGTACGACCCATGGAGCTGTCGCTGCCGGGCGGCACCCTCGTCCCCGTCGCCGGCCTCACCTGGGTCGGCGTGCACCCGGACACGCGCCGGCGCGGCGTGCTGAACGCGATGATGACCGACCACCTCGCCCGGGCCCGCGAAGCCGGTCTGGCCATCTCCGCACTGCACGCCAGCGAGCACGGCATCTACGGGCGCTACGGCTACGGCATGGCCGCCCTGCAGCTGCAGGTCGAGCTCGGCCGCGGCACCGTCCTCACCGCTCCCCACCTCGCCGACGAGGTCGCCCGGATCACCACCCACCTGGTGACCGGCAGCCAGCCCGGCGTGCCCGAGCGGATCCGCCAGTGCATGCTGCGCGAGGCGCCCTCCGCCCCCGGCACGATCGTGGGCTCGCCGGACTTCATGGCCCTGTGGGGCATCGAGTCCCCGGAGGAGCTGCGCGACAAGGAGCCGCGCCGCTTCCTCTTCGCGCGACGCGACGGCCAGGACGTTGGCGTGGTGGGCCTGCGCCGTGAGCACAAGTGGTCCGACGCGCGCCCCTCCGGCACGGTCACCGCCGGGGTGTTCACGGGCGGCCCGGCCGCCCGCCTCGCGCTGCTGCGGCGGCTCGTGGACCTCGACCTGATGGGCACCACCCGGCTCGAGAACGTCAGCGCCGACGAGCCGCTCCTGGCCTGGGTCGGTGGTCCGCGGGGCACGGGGAGCATCAAGACCTGGGACGGCACCTGGATCCGTCTGGTCGACCTGGGCGCCGCCTGGTCGTTGCGCACCTTCGAGTCCGACTGCGACGTGGTGGTGGAGGTCGAGGACCGCCACGCCCCTTGGAACGCCGGTCGCTGGCGGCTCTCGGTCGCGAGCGGTCGCGGCACCGCCGTCCGCAGCGAGGACGATGCGTCCGTGACCCTGGACGTCAGCGTCCTGGGGGCAGGCTTCCTCGGCCACGGCATCGCGGGGCTGCTGCGCGCCGGCCTCGTCCGCGAGCACCGGACGGACGCGTACGCCGAGCTCGCGCAAGCCCTGCGGACGGCGGTGGAGCCGGAGACGTCGGTGGGGTTCTGAGCCGGGCAAGGACCCCCCGAGGCCATCGCCGAGGCTCCGGCGGGAGTGGAGCTCTGCTTCCCGAAGGTCGGGCTGGATTACTGCCCGGTGTGATCAGCGGCGGGCGACGCCGTCGCGACGAGCAGCCTCGGCCACAGCCTCCCGCACGGCACCCGGGACCCGCGGGTCGAACGGCGAGGGGATGATCAGGTCCTCGCGCAGGTCGTCGCCGACCAGCTCGGCGAGAGCAGTGGCCGCGGCGACCTTCATCCCCTCGGTGATCGAGGTGGCGTGCACGTCGAAGGCACCCCGGAAGATGCCGGGGAAGGCGAGCACGTTGTTGATCTGGTTGGGGTAGTCGGAGCGACCGGTGGCCACGACCCGGGCGTACTTGTGGGCGAGGTCCGGGTGGACCTCGGGCGTCGGGTTCGCAAGGCCGAAGATGATCGAGTCCGGCGCCATCGACGCCACGATCTCCTCGGGCACCGAGCCGCCCGAGACACCGATGTAGACGTCGGCGCCGATCATCACGTCGGCGAGCGAGCCGCGACGACCGAAGTTGTCCGCGGTGTCGCGGGCCAGTGCGGCCTTGACCGTCGTGAGGTCCGACCGCTGCGGAGTTCAGGACGCCCTGCCGGTCGAGCACGACGATGTCCTTGATGCCCGCCTCCAGCAGGATCCGGGCCACGGCGACACCGGCGGCGCCCGCGCCCTGGATGACCACGCGCGCCGAGTCGTGGCTGCGGCCGGTGAGCCGCAGCGCGTTGGTGAGCGCTGCGAGCGCCACGACTGCCGTGCCGTGCTGGTCGTCGTGGAAGACCGGGATGTCGAGGCGTTCCTTGAGCCGCGCCTCGATCTCGAAGCAGCGCGGGGCCGAGATGTCCTCGAGGTTGATGCCACCGAAGCTCGGCGCCAGGCGCACGACGGTCTCGATGATCTCGTCGACGTCGGTGGTGTCGAGGCAGATCGGCACCGCGTCGACGCCGCCGAACTGCTTGAAGAGCACGGCCTTGCCCTCCATCACCGGCATCGCGGCGGCCGGACCGATGTCGCCGAGCCCCAGGACCGCGGTCCCGTCGGTGACGATGCCGACCACGTTGGGCACCCACGTGTAGTGCTGGGTCATCGACGGGTCGGCCGCGATCGCCTCGCACACCCGGGCCACACCCGGGGTGTAGGCCAGCGAGAGCTCGTCGGGGCCATGGAGGGCGACGGTCGAGACCGTCTCCATCTTGCCGCCGACGTGGAGGTCGAACACGGGATCCCCCGCATGCGGGTGCTGCGAAGCCATGGCCGCGATCCTTGCACAGCTCAGTCGGCGCGACAGGCCGCGTCCCAGCCGTGGGGAAGGCCACAGTCGCAGTCGTACGACCGCGATCACGTCCGCGTCAGCCACCGGTCCGCGGTGACGCGAGTCGATGCCCTCCGCCGCGTTGTCGCTGAGCAGCCACCACCCGGGCGATACCGGCGCGTGTCGTACGCCGCTCGACGGCCCGCTTGACCCCCACCGTGCCGTCCCCGAACCGGGCCACCACCAGGTTGCCGGGACGCACCGGTGCGCCGTGTCGGACGAGCAACCGGTCGCCGTCGCGCAGGGTCGGGAGCATCGATCGCCCCGTCACGCGGGCGATGCCGATGCGCCCACCCTTGTGGGCGAGACCCCGCTGACCGGCACCTGTCACGCGGAGTAGTGTCGCAGCAGAGCAGTTCCCCGACCTTTGAGAGGAAGCACATGCTTCGCACGTTCTTCGCCCCGACCATCGATGTCTCGGCCCACTGCGACCTCCCGTGCGGTGTCTACGACCCCGCCCAGGCGCGCATCGAGGCCGAGTCGATCAAGGCCATCATCGCCAAGGTCGCCGACAACGACGACCCGGACTTCCGCACCCGCGCGGTGCTGATCAAGGAGCAGCGCTCCGAGCTGGTCAAGCACCACCTGTGGGTGCTGTGGACCGACTACTTCAAGCCCCCGCACTTCGAGAAGTACCCCCAGCTCCACACCCTCGTCAACGAGGCCACGAAGCTGGCCGGCGCCAGCGGCACCAAGGGTGAGCTGGACGCCGGCAAGGCCGACGAGCTGCTCGCCAAGATCGACGAGATCGCCGAGATCTTCTGGGAGACCAAGAAGGCCTGAACGAAGTGAAGGCCTTCTTCCGTCCAAAGCGCAATTGAGCTGGCGAAGGTCGCGACCGACGAGACCGGACGCCAACTCATCGCCGAGCAGCTGCCGGAGGGCCCAAACGGCTCGTGCTCACGGTCCTCGCCATGGCCACAGTCACCAGTGCGGGCCTGCGCGACGTCGTCGATGTTGCCCTGGTCGGGGTGTACATCGCCGCTGGGTGAGAGAGCACTCGACGGGACTCCGCAGGTGGCTCTCGCTCCTGATCGGAGGAGCACTGGTCGTGGACGGGCTGCTGCGGCTCCTGATCTGAGGTCGGAGAAGCCGTTCATTCACTTCGGGTGATGCACGACGACGCCATGTCGGCTGGGATCGGACGGGACACGATGGTGTGGACGACGAGCGAGACCTCCCGGCAGGAAGAGCTGCACCAGCCCGAGCGGAACGGATAGCCATGACGAAACAGGAGACGGCGTCGGCGCGAGCCCAGGTGGCGGGCGAGCTGACCCGCGAGAGCTGGCGGCGGCCCTGGTACGCCCAGCTCGTCGCCTACCTCGTGGCCGTGCTGCTCACGGTCCCTGCGGTGTGGATCTGCGACTGGTTGCTCCCCGGGTTCCATGCGGGACCGCCGGGCGGACCCTTCCTCTTCGCCTTGGTCCTGGCGCTCGTCGGTGTCGTCCTGCAACCACTCCTGGTCGGCGCCGCGGTCCGGCTCGGCTGGCTGGGCGTGCTCCTGCTCGCGTTCGTGGGCCAGGCCCTGGTCGTGATGATCGCGGCGCGGCTGCTGCCCATGGTCACCCTTGACGACTACTGGTCGGCCCTGGTGGTGGCCATCGTGGTCGGCCTGGTCGGGACCATCCTGGGATGGTTCGGGAGCGCGGGCACGTCCCAGGTGCTGGTGGGTCGGCTTGTGTCGAGCCATCGTCGGCACCCGGTCGAGGTGGACGACCCGGACGTGGACGGCGTCGTGTTCGTCCAGATGGATGGCGTCCCGTTCCCGGTGCTTCAGATGGCCGTCACGGCCGGCACGGTGCCGACCCTCACCCGGTGGATCAGGTCGGGCAGCCACCTGATGACGGAATGGACCCCCAAGCTGCCCGCCACGACTCCCGCGAGCCAGATGGGCATTCTGCACGGCGTCATCGACGGCATCCCGGCCTTCCGCTGGTACGACCGCGCGAGGAACAAGGTCATGGTGTCCAACAAACCGGCCGACGCCGCGATCATCGAGGCCGACATGTCCACCGGCCGGGGGTTGCTCGTCGACGACGGCGTCAGCATCAGCAACCTGTTCACCGGCGACGCCCCAACGGCGGTCCTGACCATGAGCCGACGGGTGCGCGGTGGAGAGCTCGCCCAACGAGCCGTCGCCAACTTCGTGCTCAACCCGTCCGGTTTGACCAGGGCGCTTTCGCGGTCGGTGTCCGAGCTGACCCGCGACCGGTTCCAGGCCAGACGGGCGATCAGACGCGACGTTCAACCCCGCTGCGAGCGCAGCTGGGAGACCGCGCTGCTGAGGTCGGTCACCAACGGCGCGCTGCGCGACCTCAACACGATCCTGGTGGCCGAGCACATGCTGCGCGGGACGAGGTCGATCTACGTCGACTACGTCGACTACGACGAGATCGCCCACCACGCCGGCGTCCTGCGCCCCGAAAGCCTCGAGGCACTCGAGGCCATCGATGCGGTGCTCCACCAGCTGGAGCTCGTGGCAGCGGCCGCCCCGAGGCGCTACCGGTTCGTGATCCTCTCCGACCACGGTCAGTCCCAGGGCGCGACCTTCGCCGACCGCTTCGGGGAGGACCTGGCCGGGTTGGTGGCGCGCCTGGCGAACAGTGACGTGGCCGCGTCCGACGACAGTGTCGAGGGCTGGGGCCGGACCCATGCGCTCGTCGACGAGCTGGCCTCCGGGGGCAGCATGAGCGGACGAGGGATGTCCAGCGCCTCACGGGCGATGGACAAGGACAAGCCGCAACCAGCCGGACGCGGTCACCCCGGGCGACACGTCAGCCCGCTCGGCGGACCGGACCGCCACGGGTGAGGAGACCTTCCACGTCTTCGGATCCGGCAACCTGGGGCTCATCTACGTGCGGGGTGAGAAGGTACGCCTGGACCGCCTGGAGCTGAACCGGCGCTTTCCCGGCCTGGTCGATGGCCTGGCGCTTCACCCCGGTGTCGGCTTCGTGGTGGTGATGGACCAGGACGGGCCGATGGCGCTGGGAAACCACGGCTCGCACCGGCTCGACGACGGTCACGTCGAGGGTCGGGACCCCCTCGCGCCATTCGGTCGCTACGCCCCGGAGTTCGTCAGGCGCGTCGCCCACCGCCCCGAGGCGCCCGACATCTACGTCAACAGCCTCGTCGATCCGGGTACCGAGGAGGTCGCCGCGTTCGAGGGCCTGGTGGGCTGCCACGGCGGACTGGGCGGGTGGCAGGACCGGGCCAGCGTCGTCGTCCCCGTGGATCTGCCGTTCCCGACCGACCGCATCGTCGGGGCCGACGCGCTGCACGTGGCGCTGTGCGCGATCCTGCGGCACTGCGGCCACCGGGAGAACGTCGAGTACGACGGCGCGACGCCACCGCCCTCCAGACCCTGAGCGCTCACGCCGGAGCGTCTGGAGGGCGGGGCGCTGTCACCGCAGGTGATGGTGGGTCTTGGACGTTCGCGTCGATCAGCGGAGCCACCCAGGAGGCTCGCGCGTCGGCGTCGATGAAGATCGCTCGGAGGAGCAGCGTCATCGGCACCGCCAGGAGCGCACCGAGCGCACCCAGGAGGTACGTCCACACAACCAGTGACATGAAGGTGATCTCACCGCTGAGGCCGACCGAGTTTCCGACGATGCGCGGCTGGATGAACGTCTGGATGGTGACGTTGAGGACGCTGTATATCAGGACCACGACCAGCAGCCCCTTCCAACCTGAGTCCAGCAACGCCAGGAAGGCCGGCGGAATGACGCCGATGATGAAACCGATGTTGGGGATGAAGTTCGTGATGAAGGAGAAGAACCCCCACACCAGCGGCAGTGGGACACCCACCAGCCACAGAGCACCGGCATCGAGCACGCCGACGATGGCGCCGAAGAGCGCGGTCATCACCAAGTAGGTCTGGCACCGCGCGACCCAGTTCCCCAGGGCAACGGCCAGTTCGGGTTTGCTGCGCTGGAGGTTGGTGACGCGCGGTGCGAAGCCCGGCACGGCGACGACGAAGAAGAACATCAAGGTCACCAGGAAGAACAGGAAGCCGAGCGCTCCGAGGAGCCCCGCGATCAGGTCCGCCAGCATGCCGGCAAGCTTGGTGACGTCCAGCTTCGAGAGCGCGTCGCTTGTCGAACCGGTGCTCAGGCCGAGCTGGGCGAGGCCGTCCTCAGCGTTCTTCGTGAAGTCCCCGGCCTCGTCCGCGTACGACGGAAGCAGGTCGGCGAACTTGATCAGGCACACGACACCGCCGACGACCAGCACCAGCAGGATCAGGTACGACGCGGCCAGGGCAGTCAGCGTCGCCAGCCAGCCCGGCCATCCATGAGCCCGCGTCCACCGGTTGATCGGCAGCACCGCGATGGTGAGCACGAGGGCGAGCATCGTCGGCGCGATGGTGTCGGCGGCCGCTTTGGTGCCGATCCCCAGAGCGACGACACCAATGATGCCGAGCAACACGATGACCGAGCGCGGCATCGTCGAGGCCGCACCGCCAGGCTCGGTCCCGGAGCGGGCCGGGTCAGTGGGCTGCCATGACATGGGGCCAGCATAGGGAGTGAGCGCGCTCACCTACCTCATCCGGATTAGGTGAGGAAAACCGGCCGCTGATGCGTCACCACTGCTCAAGAACGTCAAAGACGCCGCCCCAGCCCGTACGCGGTCCCGCAGGAGCCGCCGGGCTTGGAGCGGCGTCTGGTCGTTCAGGCGTCGTCGCGCTGCGCCTCCTTGGCGGCTGCCTTGATGTCGTCGGCCTCGACCTTCGCGATCGTGGACTCGACGATGGAGTCGGCCAGCTCGAGCGCCTTGCGGATCTTGACGGCACTCGGGTCCGAGACAAGGACCAGCAGACCGGAGTGCCCGGGCTGGATCGCGTCCTCGAGCTGGTCCTCCAGCTCGCCGTGGTGGTGGCGTTGACGAAGCTTGCCTGCGAGGGCTCCCACGGAACCGCCCAGGGCGGCGCCGCCGAGGAGCGAGGGCGGGAAGATCACGCCGAGCGCGACACCACCGACGACACCCCACTTGAGTCCGGACTTCGTGCTGTGATCGGTCGCCTTCTGGATCTCCAGCTTGCCCTCCGCGGTCCGGTTCACCACGATGACGCCCTCGATCTCGACGGTCCGGCCGTCCTCCACGGACTTGAGGGCCTCATATGCCTCCAACGCGGTGCTGGTGTTGCTGAAGTCGGCGACGAGGAGCGTGTATGCACCGTCGGACACCAAGGCTGCGTTCACGTCAATGTCCGGGGTGTTGGTTTCGTCTGACATGTAAGGAAACTCCTTCGTGGTGGGATCACCACTCTGGGGCGATCTCGAAGCAGCGACCTTACCGGGTACGCGGTGGCGCGGCCCGCCACCCCCTCAGGGGCAGCGGGCCGCAGTGTCACGACAGATCAGACTCCGAGGTTCAGGAGCCCCAGGATCTGGTTCAGCAGGGTCTGCAGCTGGCCGAGCAGACCCGCGAGCGGACCGCCGTCCAGCAAGCCGACCACGGCGCACAGCAGGTTGCCGAGCAGGTTGCCGGCACCCGCGACCGCGACGATGTCGAGCACGACACGGTTGAGCGAGATCTGAAGGCCCAGGAGATCGAGGTCCAGCGGACCCAGGACCAGGTTGAGGACGTCGCACGCCGCCACCGACGACGCCGCGCGGGCGTCGGCCAGGGATGTGCCGTTGATCTTCTTGATCGGGATGTTCTGGACGCCCGAGAAGCGCGTGTTGGGGCCCGCGTCCGCGATGACTCCGCGCAGGAAGCCCTTCACGTACATCGTGCCGTCGCGCTCGATGACCTTGATCGGCGTGAACGAGCCGCTGACGGCGTCTCCGGTCGCGGTCTTCCCCTTGACGGTGCTGGTGATCTTGCCGAGGTCGGACACGCCGACCACTCCGCGAGGCGTGATGTCGGTTGCGGCGGCTGCGCTGCCAATGCCAACGGACGTGAAGCCGACCGTGGTCACGAGCGCCAGTACCCCGACTGTCAGGACGCGCTTGGCGATTGATCCGAGTTCGTTCATTGTTCCTCCAAGGATGTGGTCCTCCAGAGGCGACGGAGGTCGCCCACCCGACCGAACGTAAGGAACCTCCGTCGTCGGAGTCAGACCCCATGGGGTGTGACATCGAGGCCGCCCCGCGCGTAGAACACGCGGGTCTCGACCCGGTTAGGGTGTGCGCAGCACATCAGCCTTCGAGGACGGGACCAGGACGCAGATGGCCGACCACACCTCAGGAATTCGCGCCGACGTCGAGCTCCGGCTCCCTGCCGAAGGGGCCTACGCCGCCGTCGTACGGACGACTGCTGCCGGCCTCGCCGCGCGCCTCGACTTCACCATCGACGACATCGAGGACCTGCGGATCGCGATCGGCGAGGCGACGGCACTCGCGATTCCCGAGGCGGACCCGGGCACGGACCTGGTGGCCTGCTTCTTCTTCGGCGCGGGGTCGCTGACGGTCACGCTCGAGGCCGAGGCGATGGACGACCCTCCCCTCGACACCGAGAGCTTCGCCTGGCAAGTGCTGGACACCATGGCCCACGACGTGTCGGCCGGTTCCGAGAAGGGTCGGTTCCGCGTCCGGTTCACGGTGACATCGCAGGCTGCTGCGGGGATGACGGGTGCCGAGCGCTGACATGAGCGCACACACGGGGGATGAGGCGGTCGAGGCCGCCATCGAGACGGTGCACGACGAGGTCGTGCTCACCGGTCTCGAGCACGTACGCGCCCGCAGCGCCGAGCTGTTCGCGATCCTGCGCGACGACGACGGCTCCGACGCGGCCCGGTCGGTGGCCCGCGACGACCTGGTGCACCTGCACCTCTCGCTCGTCGAGCACTGCGCACGCCGCTTCCGCAACCGCGGGGAGCCCTTCGAGGACCTCGTCCAGGTGGGCACGATCGGACTGATCAAGGCCGTGGACCGCTTCGAGACCGACCGCGGCGTCGAGTTCTCGACGTACGCGACGCCCACGGTGATCGGTGAGATCAAGCGCCACTTCCGCGACAAGGGATGGGCCATCCGGGTCCCGCGCCGCCTGCAGGAGCTGCGCATGCAGATCGGCGGGGCGACGGGAGAGCTGACCCAGAAGCTCGGCCGCTCCCCCACGCCGCGGGAGCTGGCCGAGGTCATCGGCTGCTCGGTCGAGGAGATCATGGAGGGAATCGAGTCCAGCCACGCCTACGCGACGCTGTCCCTCGACGCCTCCGACGACTCCGACGACGGCCCGCCGGCCATGCTCTCCACGCTGGGAGTGGTCGACGCCCACCTCGAGCACGTGGAGCTCCGCGAGTCGCTCAAGCCGCTCCTCGAGGGCCTGGACGAGCGCGAGAAGCGGATCCTGCTGCTCCGCTTCTTCAAGAACATGACCCAGTCGCAGATCGCCGAGGAGATCGGCGTCTCGCAGATGCACGTCTCCCGGCTGCTCACCCGCACGCTCGCGCAGCTGAGGGTCTCGCTGGAGTCGGACTAGGCCCCGCTGCGGGCGTCTGCCTCCAGCGCGGCGGTGCTCTCCGGGTGCAGCAGGCCGGCGATCACGACCAGCGCGACGAGCGCGAGACCGATCGAGATCGGCTTCGTCTCCCTCGCCCAGAAGTTCCACGCGAGCCCCAGGCAGATCAGCTGCGTCATCACGACCGGGCCGCGAGCCCAGCGACGTACGCGCCACAGTGACCACGCGCACCACGCCAGTCCGGCAGCCGCGGCGACGAAGAAGAGTGCGGTGGTGGCACCCATGGTGAGCCTGGCCAGACGCAGGGAGGCGAGCTCGAGGATGCCGAGCGAGGCGAGGATCACGGCCTCCACGCCGGCCAGGGAGGCCGCCACGACCAGGGGCGCCGGCACGGGTCGGTCGGGACCGGGAGCGGTAACGGGCACTCGGGAACCCTACTTGTGACGGACACGACGGTGATCGTGGCCGGTTTGGGGTTGTGTGAACGATCAAAGGTTGTCAGTCTGGTCGCTGCGCTTACCGCGCCCGGGCTCCGCTGACTGTCCGCAACAGCCACTGTGCGTGAAAGAAAGAGGGAATCCCCCACATCATGGATTGGCGCAGCCGCTCTGCATGCCTCGACGAGGACCCTGAGCTGTTCTTCCCGATCGGCAACACCGGCCCGGCGATCCTCCAGATCGAGGAAGCCAAGCAGGTGTGCCGTCGATGCGACGTGCGCGAACAGTGCCTGGCGTGGGCCCTCGAGGCCGGCCAGGACCACGGAGTGTGGGGTGGCCTCAGCGAGGACGAGCGGCGGGCGCTGAAGCGCCGAAACGCGCGCGCCCGCATCCGGACCGCCTGATCGGGCGACGCCCGGGTCCTACTCGAGAGGCAGGTCCGCCTGCACGCGTGTCCCGCGCACGCCGGGTCCGATCTCGAACACCCCGCCGAGCTCTGACTCGACGAGCGTGCGCACGATGGAGAGGCCCAGCTGGGTCGACCCGTCGAGATCGAAACCCTCCGGCAGGCCCGCGCCGTCGTCCTCGACGACGACGTGCAGGCGCCCCACGATGCGTCGGGCCGTGACGGTCACCCGACCCGGGCGGCCGCCCTCCGGTGGTGTGCCCGCCCGGTCGGCGAAGCCGTGCTCGACCGCGTTCTGCAGCACCTCGGTGAGCACCATGGCCAAGGGTGTCGCCGACTCCGAGGGCAGCGCCCCGAAGGAACCTTCGCGCACCACGCGCACCGGGACCTCGACGCCGCTGACGTCGACCACCATCGCCCCGAGCCGGTCGGCGATCTGGTCGAAGTCGACCGTCTCCTCGACCGCGTGGCTGAGCGTCTCGTGCACGATCGCGATGGATCCCACCCGTCGTACGGCCTCCTCCAGCGCGGCCTTGGCGTCCTCGGCATGCGTACGCCGTGCCTGGAGGCGCAGCAGCGCCGCCACGGTCTGCAGGTTGTTCTTCACCCGGTGGTGGATCTCGCGGATGGTGACGTCCTTGGTGATGAGCTCCCGGTCGCGACGGCGCAGCTCGGACACGTCGCGGACCAGCAGCAGGGCGCCGGTGCGATCACCGGTGGGGCGCAACGGGATGCTGCGCACGATGAGCGTGACGTCGTCGGTGCCGACCTCGGTCTCGCGTCCGTCGCGACCGCCGAGCACGGCGCTCAGCGTCTCCTCGTCGGGGCGACGACGCGGGGGCACCAGGTCGCGGGTGAGGTCGGTCAGGACGAGCCCGGCCAGGTCGCCCTGCAGGCCCAGTCTGCGGTAGGCCGAGAGCCCGTTGGGACTGGCGTAGACGACCTTGCCGGCCGGGTCGAGCCGGACGAAGCCGTCGCCCACCCGCGGTGAGTCGGCGTGGTCGCTGCGCTGCCCCGAGAGCGGGAAGTAGCCGGCGGCGATCATCTGCGCGAGGTCCCCGGCGGTCTGGAGGTAGCTCAGCTCCAGGCGGCTGGGCGTGCGTACGCCGAGAAGGTTGGTGTTGCGGGCGATGGTGGCGATCACGCGCCCGGCCCGGCGGACGGGGATGACCTCGACCCGCACCGGGACGTCGTCGCGCCACTCGGGGTCGCCCTCACGCACCACGCGACCGAGCTCGAAGGCCTCGTCGAGCATCCGGCGGCGACCGGTCGGGATGAAGGTGCCCAGCACGTCGTCGACGAGGGCCGTCGGGCCGGTCGTCGGCCGCATCTGGCCGCCGGCCCAGTAGCCGCTCCCCTCGCGGTCGGGAAGCCAGAGCACGAGGTCGGCGAAGGAGAGGTCGGCCAGGATCTGCCAGTCGGCCATCAGGCGCTGGAGCCATCCCACGTCCTCCTCGTCGAGGTCGGTGTGAGCCCGGACGAGCTCCTGGAGGGACGGCACCCGCCCACCCTAGGGCGCTGTCGGACCGGCTGGCAGACTGGCGCCATGTCGCTCGGATACTGGAACCAGGTGCAGGCCACCGGATTCGAGGTCCCGACCGATCGGCCGCTGGACGACCTCACGGCCGAGCTCACGACCATGCTCGGGTCGACCGAGGCCGAGGTCCGCGACGGCACCGCCTACCCCGCCCTGGCCACCTGGATCGACGGCGGCGTCTACGACGACCTGCTGGCCGGCCTGGGCGACGGGATGACCGTCGGGCTGTCCGCGGGTGTGGGTGAGAGCGGAACCGACAGCGTCTTCCGACGCAGCTTCAGCGCGCTGATCCTGGCCGAGTGCCTCGAGCGCGACACTGCCCGTCGCCTGCTCCCCGGGAGCAAGATCATGGACTGGGGAGACCGGATCGCGACCTGGTTCCTCGCTGAGAAGGACACCCGCGGCTACGTGCCGGACAAGGGCTGGGCCCACGCGATCGCCCACGGCGCCGACGCCCTCGGCGCCCTCGGGGAGTCGCCACACCTGGCCGGCCCCGAGCACGAGGTGCTGCTCGACGTCCTGGCCGAGCGCGTGCTCCGGCAACCCGGCGACGAGCCGCTCGTGGCGGGCGAGCCCGACCGGATGGCGCATGCGGCGATGCGGATCCTGAGGCGCAACACCCTGGGTGTGGACGTCCTCGAGCCGTGGGTGCACCGCATCGGCGGCGCTGCCAACCCCTTCGGCAAGGGCGGCGTCAGCGACCCCTTCCCGGCCACCGCCGCGCCGCAGGCGTTCCTGCGTGCCCTCTTCGTGCACCTCTCGCTCGCACCCGAGGCACCGACCGTGCGACCCGACCTGCTGCTCGTCGTGATCGATGCGCTCCGCATGTCGAACTCCGTCTACCTGCAGGTAGGCACCGGCTAGCCTGCTGGGCATGAGCGAGCGAAGCGAGATCTCGGGTCACAGCGGCGAGCTGGCCGTCCACGTCGCCCGCGCCCACGGCGTGGACACGATGTTCACCCTGTCGGGAGCCCACGTCTTCCCGATGTACGACGGCGCGGTGAAGGCCGAGCCGCCGATGCGACTGCTCGACGTACGCCACGAGCAGACCGCCGCGTTCGCCGCCGAGGCGACCGGAAAGCTCACGCGCGTCCCGGGGCTGGCCGTCCTCACCGCCGGACCCGGCGTCACCAACGGCATCAGCGCCATCGCGCAGGCCCAGTTCGCTGGATCACCGATGGTGGTCGTCGGCGGCCGCGCACCGCAGAACCGCTGGGGCACCGGCTCGCTGCAGGAGCTCGACCAACCGCCGATCATCGCCCCGGTGGCCAAGGCGGCCCGCACGCTCATGACGGCAGGTGACGTGGCCTCCGGCATGGACGAGGCCTTCACGCTGGCCCGTTCCAGCCACCGCGGCCCGGTCTTCGTCGACGTCCCCATGGACGAGTTCTTCAACTCCTCCACCGGCACCGTCGGCAGTGGCACCGGCACGCGCGTCGAGCCCGACCCCGACGCCATCGCGTCCGTCGCCCGACTCCTGGCCGCGGCCCGTCGACCGGTGCTGATCCTCGGCACCGACGTCTGGGCCGACCACGCCGAAGCGGCCGCGCTGCGCTTCGTGGAGGACCTCGGCATCCCCACCCTGACCAACGGCATGGGCCGCGGCGTGATCCCCGGCGGACACCGGTCGCTCGTCACCAAGGCGCGCGGGGCGGCCCTGTCCGGCGCCGACCTGGTCGTCGTGGTCGGCACGCCCCTCGACTTCCGCCTCGGCTACGGCGCCTTCGGCGGCCCGGACAAGAACCCTGACGGCGCGTTCGCGAAGGTCGTCCACATCGCCGACTCCCCCGGCCAGGTCTCCGGGCACGCCGAGCTCGCGGCCTCGGTCTCCGGCGACCTCACCACCGTCCTCGACGGACTCCAGGCCGCCGTCGAGCGTGGCGACAAGCCGGACTGGACGTCGTGGTCCGACCAGCTCGCCGATCAGGTCAAGGCGGCCGCCGCGCGTGACGCCGAGCTCCTGACCGCGGAGGCCGACCCGATCCACCCGGCCCGCATCTACGGCGAGCTGGTCCCGCGACTCGAGGACGACTCGGTCGTGGTCGGCGACGGCGGCGACTTCGTCAGCTTCGCCGGCAAGTACGTCGAGCCCAAGCGCCCGGGCGGCTGGCTCGACCCCGGCCCCTACGGCTGCCTCGGGGCCGGCCTCGGCGCGGCCATCGCGGCGCGCATCGCCCGCCCCAGCGCGCAGGTCACGCTGCTGCTCGGTGACGGCGCGGCCGGCTTCTCGTTGATGGACGTCGACACCCTCGTGCGCCACGACCTGCCGGTCGTCATGGTGATGGGCAACAACTCCGCGTGGGGCCTGGAGAAGGGACCGATGCAGATGCTCTACGGCTACGACGTGGTGGCCGACCTCGCCCAGCGCACGCCGTACGACGACGTGGTCAAGGCACTCGGCGGTGGCGGCGAGACGGTGACCGACCCGAAGGAGATCGGACCGGCGCTCGACCGCGCCTACGCCTCGGGCGTCCCCTACCTCGTCAACATCATCACCGACGTCGAGGCGGCCTACCCGCGCACCACCTTCGGTATCTGAGGGTCGGACGTGGAGGTCCGTCTCGCCCGCCCCGACGAGCACGAACGCGTGGGCGAGCTGACGGTGCGCGCCTACGCGACGTTCACCCTCGGCCCGGCCGACCCCTACGTCGCCCGCCTGCGCGATGCGACGTCGCGCGCCGCCGGCGCCGAGCTGTGGGTGGCCGTCGTCGGCGATCGGTTGCTCGGCAACGTGACCTACTGCCCACCCGGGTCACCCTGGCGCGAGATCGGTCGCGACGACGAGGGCGAGTTCCGGATGCTCGCCGTCGACCCCGACGCCCGCGGCACCGGAGCAGGCACGGCACTCGCGGTCCACTGCGAGGAACGGGCGCGCGAGCACGGCGCCGTCGGCATGGCGCTGTCGTCGCTCGCCGAGATGACCGACGCGCACCGCATCTACAGGCGGCTCGGCTACGCCCGCGACCCCGAGCGGGACTGGTCCCCGCTTCCCGGCGTGGACCTGATCGCGTTCAGCAAGTCGTTCTGAAACCGTCAGGTCTGACGGCACCATCAATTCCTGGAAGGGTCCTCTCCATGGCGGTTCCGCACGAGCCCAGCACGTCCACACTGAGCTTCACCGTCGGCGACGACGACACCGCGCTCGCCGTGGGCAGCGGGTCGCTGCCGGTGCTCGGCACGCCGCGGCTGCTGGCCTGGATGGAGGCAGCCACCTGCGCTGCGCTCGAGCCCGTGCTGGCGGAGGGGTCGACCAGCGTCGGCACGCGCGTGCAGGTCGAGCACCTGGCCGCGAGCCCGGTCGGCGCCCGCATCGAGGTGAGCGCGTCGAGCACCTACGTGGACGGGCGGCTGCACCGCTTCACCGTCGCCGGTCGCGATCTCGACAGTGGCAAGGTCGTCGGCACCGGCGAGATCACCCGCGTCGTGGTGGACGCCGAACGGTTCCTCGCGCGTCTCCAGGCCTGAGACGCAGCGAACCCCCGGGCCGGATGGCACGGGGGTTCGGTGTCAGATGCGCGTCAGGCGTTGGGGCGCTTGCCGTGGTTCGCGCCCTTCTTCTTGCGAGCGCGGCGCTTGCGTCCGGTCTTGCCCATAGTCGTCCTCCTGGAGTCGGTGCTCTGAGCAGTGTCTCAAAAGAGGGGTGGTGGGGCTAATCGCCCGCCACGGAGGAGATCAGGCCGTGCCCTCGGTGAAGCGGATCTCCACCTCGCGGAGCTGGATCCGGACCCGGTCGCGCAGCGACTCGGGGGCCGACTCGGTGCAGGAGCGGGCGATGAGCTGCTTGACGGTGCGCTGGAGGTCGTAGCGCTCCAGGCAGGGACCGCACTCGCGCAGGTGCATCTCGACGACGGCACAGTCGGCCTGGTCGAGCTCGTTGTCGAGGAGGTAGACGATGCGCTCGATGTAGTCGACGCAGTCGTCGCGGCCGTGCTCGTGGGTGCTCACGATCCGCTCACTCCTTCGGGGGCTCCCGGCATGGAGGAAGCCGGCAGCAGGTCGTTGGCACGGACGTAGTCGGCGAGCATGTCACGCAGCTGGCGGCGGCCGCGGTGCAGCCGCGACATCACCGTGCCGATGGGGGTGTCCATGATCTCGGCGATCTCCTTGTAGGGGAATCCCTCGACGTCGGCGAGGTAGACCGCGAGCCGGAACTCCTCGGGAAGGCGCTGGAGCGCGTCCTTGACCTCCGAGTCGGGCAGGTGCTCGAGGGCCACCATCTCCGCGGACCGCAGGCCGGTCGAGGAGTGCGACTCCGCGCGGGCGAGCTGCCAGTCCTCGACGTCCTCGGACATCGACTGCTGCGGCTGCCGCTGCTTCTTGCGGTAGGAGTTGATGTAGGTGTTGGTCAGGATCCGGTAGAGCCAGGCCTTGAGGTTGGTGCCGGGCCTGAACTGGTGGAAGGCGCTGTAGGCCTTCGCGAAGGTCTCCTGCACCAGGTCCTCGGCGTCGGCCGGGTTGCGGGTCATTCGCATGGCGGCGCCGTAGAGCTGGTCGAGGAAGGGCAGCGCGTCGCGCTCGAAGCGCGCGGAGCGTTCCTCGGTGGTTTCGTCCCGGAGCAGGGTCTCGGGATCGGACATGTCGTCCTTGAGCGAGTCAGTCATCGCGGCCCACAGTACGCCGTGGGGGTCGGCGGGCTCGCGTTGCTCCGGGGGCAACGGACGCTCGAGGGTCAGTGCGCTCACACGGGGTGAACACCTCAGATGGCCGGTGGATTCCCGACGATCTCGCGCACCAGCCATTCGAGCGTCGACTCGATGATGATCCCCATCGCCTCGTCCTGGGAGACGTCGCCGCGCGCCGGCACCTTCATCGCGTGATCGGCACCCGGGATGACCACCATGTCGAGGTCGGTGAGGTCGCCGGGGAACTCCTCGGGGCGGCCCATCGCGTCCCGCTCGCCCTGCACGACCAGGACCGGCAGGCCGGCCCCGCGCAGCTCGCCGACCCGCGTGGGCTCGGTCCGCCCCGGCGCGTGCAACGGGAAGGACAGGGCCAGGCAGCCGGACGCACCCAGCGCCTTCGCCGTACGCGCCGCGGAGCGCGCACCTGCGGACCGGCCGCCCACGACGAGGGGGGTGCGCACACGCATCAGGTCGGCTGCGCAGGTCAGCGCCGCGTCGAGGGTCGGCGGTGCGGTGGCGATCTTGCGTCCGGCGACCCGCCACGGCTGCTCGAACACCGCGACCGTGATCCCCTGCGCGGGCAGGGCGCCGGCCAGCGCCCACAGGTCGCGTGCCTCCACGCCGCCGCCAGCGCCGTGGCTGAGCAGGAGGGTCGCCATCGGGCTCGTGGCGCGCCGGGTGTGGAGGCGCCCCTCGCCGTGGGGGGTGGGCACCGAACGGATCACGGCCTTCTTCACGAATCGTCCTCCAATGGCAGCGGCTCGACGAGCTCGGGTCCGTTGTTGCGCACGTTGCTGACCAGGGTGGGGACGGCATAGGCCTCGAGGCGGCCCGGCGCGGCCGGGACCAGGAGCGAGGTGTCGCCGGGCGTCGTCGGGTCGAGCCACTCGGCCCAGCGCTCGCGCTCGACCATGAGCGGCATCCGGTCGTGGATGTGACCCAGGGAGTCCTCGGCCTCCGTGGTGAGGACCGTGCACGTCCACCGGAACCGGTCCGGGTCGTCGTCGGCCCGGTCGGGGTCGCGCCAGATCTCGTAGAGCCCGGCCATGGCGAGGACGCCGCCGTCGCGGGGTCGGATGAAGAACGGCTGCTTGACCGGCTTGCCGCGGGGGCCGGTCCGGTCCGTGGGGTACCACTCGAAGTAGCCGTCGGCCGGGAGCAGGGCCCGGCGCGACGCGAACGCCTTGCGGTAGGCCGGCTTCTCGGCGACCGTCTCCATCCGGGCGTTGATCATCCGGCTGCCGATCGAGGGGTCCTTGGCCCACGACGGCACCAGGCCCCACGTGAACACCCGGAGCTGTCGCTGTGCGGGCTCCGGGGAGTCGCGCGTGGGCGGGCGCTGGACGACGGCGTAGACGTCCTTGGTCGGCGCGACGTTGTAGTCGGCCGCCAGGGGCGCGGCGACCCGGCTCTCCACGACCTCGAACTCCTCGATGAGGTCCTCGGGTCGGCGTGAGGAGGCATAGCGGCCACACATGACGCCCACCCTAGGGCGTCGGTCCGGTCCGGGCCCTAGCCGAGGGCGAAGGCGTCGAGCAGGTGCAGCGCGCCGCTCTCGGATCCGGGCAGTCCCTCGACGGAGACCCGTGCCGGGGGCGCGTCCGTCTCCAGCCTGCTCAGCAAGGTCTGCAGCACCCGCACCCGACGATCGAGCCGCTCGTCGCGCAGCACCAGGATGGCGACCCCGTGCGAGCCCAGCCGGGCGATCGTCTCGTTGCGGAGGAAGACCGTCCGGGCCATCTCCCCCATCCGCGCCTGCCGCATGGCCCGGGTGAAGTGGTCGCCCTGCTCGTCGAAGGGGTCGTCGCCGGACGGCATGGCGCAGAGCACCAGGTCGTACGACCGGGTGCCCGGGCTTCGGTAGAGCTCGGCGAGGCGCGTGCGCAGGTGAGCCTGGCTGGCGAGCCCGGTGAGTGGGTCCTCGCACGAGATCTGAAGGAGGTATCCCAACGTGGTCTCGTTCCAGGCCGTGAGCAGCGCGACGACGGCGTCGTACGACGGGTCGGTCCCCATGACGACCCGCGACGTCGTGCGGAGGGCCTCGAGGGCCTCCTGCATCGATCCGCCGTCGCGCGCCAGCTCCTGACCGGCTGCGGCACACGCCTCGCCGACACCGGATCCCGAGGCGAGCGCCTCACCCACGACCTCGTAGCCACGCGGCAACCCCGCCCGCAGACCCAGAGGTAGTGACCCGCTCGCCCCGGGAACGACAGCCGTGTCTCGACGCCCGCGTGCGGCGAAGATCTTCACGGCATGTCCCCCCTCGGTGGTTGTTCTGAGGGTGTGACGGCAGCCACGCGCGGTCATGACGCGGAGTTCAAGGAAAATTTCCGACCTGAAGGCAAGCCGCTGCTGGAGGACTACAGTTCAGGGGTCGGCAACGCCGTCACCCTCGGTCTTCGGAGCCTGATCAGCATGACAATCACCACCAGCATCGACCTTCCTGGGGACGCCGAGCTCATCTCGGCGGTCCGCGGTGGGGACCTCGATGCCTACGGCGACCTCTTCGAGCGCCATGTGGAGGCCGCTCGTCGGCTGGCCCGCCAGCTCGTGTCGCCGGGTGACGTGGAGGACCTCGTGTCGGAGGCCTTCGTCAAGGTGCTCGGCATCATCCAGCGAGGCGGCGGACCCGAGGTGGCCTTCCGCGCCTACCTGCTGACCTCCGTGCGGAGCCTCCGGGTCGACAAGTTCCGGGCCGGGGCACGACTGCACACCACCGATGACATGGAGGCATTCGACCCCGGAGTCCCCTTCCGCGACACCGCGATCGAGGGGTTCGAGAGCACCGCCGCGGCCCGGGCCTTCGCCTCGCTCCCCGAACGCTGGCAGCTGGTGCTGTGGCACACCGAGGTGGAGGGCGACCGCCCCGCCGACATCGCACCGCTGCTCGGGATGAGCGCCAACTCCGTCTCGGCCCTGGCCTACCGCGCCCGCGAAGGACTGCGTCAGGCCTATCTCGTCGAGCACGCCGGCGAGCTCGACCAGGACACCTGCCGCTGGACCCACCAGCACCTGGGCGCCTACATCCGCAACGGCACCTCACGGCGCGACGCCGCCAAGGTCGAGGAACACCTGACCGAGTGCCGCTCCTGCATGGCCGTCTACCTCGAGCTGACCGAGGTCAACTCCAACCTCGGCGCACTCCTCGCTCCCCTGCTGCTCGGCGGGGCCGCGACGGCGTACGTCGGCGCCGCGGGTGGCGTCGCCCTGCCGGTGGGCATCGGCCTGGCGATCGGCCGGGTCCGCGACGTGGTCGCTGGAAACTCCGCCGCGGTCGCCGTCGCCGGCGTCGCCGCGAGCGTCACCCTGGTCGGCGGCGCGATCGCCATCGGGCTCAACGGCTCCGACCGCATCCCCGTGGAGCCGTCCGCGATCGGCTCGGGGCTCCCCGGAGTCACCGCGACCGACGACTCGACGGACCTGACGTTGTCAGGCCGGAGCGGCACGAGCTCGCCCGGCGCCGCCGAGGTGACGCCGGGCGACACCGTGCTCGTGGACGTCCCGGTCACCGACGCGCCCACGGTCTCGGTCGAGGACCCCACCGGGTCATCCACCACCTCGCCCACGACGTCGCCGACGCCCGGCACGCAGGACCCCGGCCCGACCGATGACACCGGACCGACCACGGACCCGAGCCCCACGTCGACCGCCTCGACGTCACCGACGGGCCACCCGAGCCCGACCTCCACGGCGAGCCCGTCGCCGAGCTCCACCCCCTCACCCACCGCCCAGCCCACGACTCAGGGCACACAACAGCCGACCGGCCAGTCCACCTCGCAGCCCACCTCGCAGCCCACCTCGCAGCCCACGTCCCAGCCCACGTCCCAGCCCACGTCCCAGCCCACGTCCCAACCCACGTCGACGCCGCCGCCCGCCGGCACCGACGTGTCGATCGCCGGGCAGGTCCTCGACGGCCGACCCAACTACCGCTTCCGGTTCCAGCTCGCGGGCCTTCCCGCAGGGACCCAGGGCACCCTGGTGATCACCACGACCGGTGCCGTGGTGCTCAAGGGCACCGACGCCAGGTGCTTGGTCACCAACGACGTGGCGACCTGCGCGGTCTCCGGTCCGACGTCCGTCGACCTGGGCGCGGTCGCACCCCGGGGCGGCACGATCCAGGCGGAGCTCCGGATCGCCGACCTCGATCCCGACCTCGGCAACAACACCTGGCGCGCCCTGCTCGACTGACCCTGCGCACCGCACGAGCTCGACGAATCGTGTAGACAAGACCGCATGACCATCTCTCGCCTGATCGCCCGACCCCTCCTCGCGTCGATCTTCGTCGCGGGCAGCATCAACGCCCTGCGCAACACCGAGGCGCACGCGGCAAAGGCCAAGCCGGTCACCGACAGGATCGTCCCGCTCGCCCAGCGGGCTGTCCCGAGCGCCCCGATCCCGAGCGACGCCAAGACCCTGGTCCGGATCAACGCCGGTGTCCAGCTCCTGGCCGCCGCCGCGCTCGCCACCGGCCGCGCCCCTCGCACCAGTGCGACCGTCCTGGCGGCGTCCCTCGTGCCGACCACGGTCGCCGGTCACGCCTTCTGGGCCGAGACCGATCCCCAGGCCAAGGCCCAGCAGCGGCTGAGCTTCCTCAAGAACACCTCCATCCTGGGCGGCCTGCTCCTGGCCGGCGTCGACACCGAGGGACAGCCCGGCCTGGCCTGGCGCGCCCGCCGGGTCGCGTCGGACGTGCGCCGCGAGAGCCGTCGCCTCGCCCGGGACGCCCAACGCGAGGCCAGGCTCGCCAAGGCCATGCACTCCTGACCTCGATAGGGTGCGCGGGTGACTGAGCCCTGGCCCGCGCCCCGGCCGATCCAGCCGGTGGACCGGGCCGTGTCGCTGCCCGGCAGCAAGTCGCTGACCAACCGGGCGCTGCTGCTGGCCGCGCTCGCCTCCGGCCCCGGCGTCGTACGACGTCCCCTGCGCTCGCGCGACACCCTGCTCATGGCCTCCGCGCTGACCGCCCTGGGCACCGGGATCGACGACACGGACGACGGCGACTGGGCGATCATTCCCGCCGCGTGGAGCACGGACGCCGAGGTGGACTGCGGCCTCGCCGGCACGGTGATGCGCTTCGTGCCACCCGTCGCAGGCCTCGCCCGCGGCACCATCGCCTTCGACGGCGACCCGCACATGCGCCTGCGTCCGGTCGGTCCGATGCTCGCTGCCCTGACGTCCCTCGGCGTGCACCTCGACGACGGCGGACGGGGTGCGCTGCCCTTCGCGGTGCGGGGATCCGGATCGGTCACCGGCGGAACGGTGACGATCGACGCCAGCGCCTCCTCCCAGTTCGTCTCGGCGCTGCTGCTCGCCGGCGCCTCCTACGACGAGGGCGTCGACGTCCGCCACGTCGGCAAGCCGGTGCCCTCGCTCCCCCACATCGAGATGACCGTCGCGATGCTGCGCGAGCGCGGCGTCGAGGTGGACGACAGCGACGCCAACCGCTGGGCGGTGGCGCCGGGCCCGATCCACCCCGTGGACACCGCCATCGAGCCCGACCTCTCCAACGCCGCACCGTTCCTCGCACTGGCCGCCGCGACGGGCGGCCGGGTGCGCGTGACCGACTGGCCGGCGGCGACCACCCAGCCCGGCGACGAGCTGCGCGACATCCTCATGCGGATGGGGTGCGAGGTGGCCCTCGACGACTCGGGCCTCACCGTGACCGGCCCCGAGCGCCTCACCGGGGTCGACCTGGACCTCCACGACGTCGGTGAGCTGACTCCGGCGATCGCCGCCCTGTGCGCCCTCGCCGACTCCCCCTCCCACCTGCGCGGCATCGCGCACATCCGCGGCCACGAGACCGACCGGCTGGCTGCCCTGGCCACCGAGCTCGGCCGGCTGGGCGCGGACGTGGAGGAGCGGGCCGACGGACTCAGCATCCGCCCGGCGCCCCTGCACGGAGGCGTCTTCCGCACCTATGCCGACCATCGGATGGCCCATGCCGGGGTGATCCTCGGCCTGGTGGTCGACGGCGTCCTGGTCGAGGACATCGCGACCACGTCGAAGACGTTCCCCGACTTCGCGTCGGCGTGGACCGACGCAGTGGGAGCGTCCCGGTGAGTGGTCGCTACACCGATCAGGACCACGAGCACTACGAGCGACCCCGGCGGCGCACCCGCCCCCGCACCAAGGACCGGCCGTCCTACGACGACGCCGTGCTCGGTCGCGTGGTCACCGTGGACCGCGGGCGGTTCACGCTTCTCCTCGACGGCCACCGGGTGATGGCGATGAAGTCGCGCCCCCTCGGACGCAAGGGCGTGGTCGTCGGCGACCACGTGCGGGTGGTCGGCGACACCAGCGGCGCCGACGGGTCGTTGGCGCGCATCGTCGAGGTGGTCGAGCGCAGCACCACCCTGCGCCGCACCGCCGACGACGACGACCCGGTCGAGCGGGTCATCGTGTCCAATGCCGATCAGCTCGTCGTCGTGACCGCGCTGGCCGACCCCGAGCCCCGCCCGCGGTTGATCGACCGCGCCCTGGTGGCGGCGTACGACGCGGGCATGGCGCCGTTGCTCTGCATGACCAAGGCCGACCTCGCCGACCCCGAGACACTGCTCTCGACCTATCGCTCGCTCGGGGTGCCGTGGGTGGTCACCCACCTCAAGGGCGAGGGTGCCGGTGACCTCACCGAGCTCCTCGACCGGTTGCGCGGGCGCACGAGCGTCCTCGTGGGCCACAGCGGCGTCGGCAAGTCCACCCTCGTCAATGCCCTGGTGCCCGACGCCCACCGCGAGGTCGGCATCGTCAACGCCGTCACCGGACGCGGCCGGCACACCTCCACCAGCGCCTACCTCCTCGAGCTGCCCGACGGCGACGGGTGGATCATCGACACCCCCGGCATCCGCTCCTTCGGGCTGGCGCACGTGCAGCCGGAGAACCTGATCGAGGCGTTCCCCGACCTCGACGAGATGACCGAGGTCTGCCCGCGGGGGTGCACCCACGGCCAGGGTGAGCCGGAGTGCGGGCTCGACGAGGCGATGGCCGCCGGCGAGGCCGACCCCGACCGCGTCGAGTCGTTCCGCCGCCTGCTCGCGGCTCGCGAGGGTGCCGTCGACTGGTGAGGGTGCACCGCAGGACGCGCTGCTGGCAATAGCCTGTGGACATGCCCATCACAGGTCCCGGCTCCACCGACTACACCGACGACCTGCGACTGGCCCACGTCCTGGCCGACGACGCCGACTCGCTGACGCTGGCCAGGTTCAAGGCGCTCGACCTGCACGTCATGAGCAAGCCCGACCTCACGCCGGTCACCGACGCCGACTCCGCCGTCGAGGAGGGCATCCGCCGCACCCTGTCGCGGGTGCGCTCGCGCGACGCCGTGGTGGGCGAGGAACAGGGATCCACCGGCCACAGCCAGCGGCGCTGGATCGTCGACCCGATCGACGGCACCAAGAACTACGTACGCGGGGTGCCGGTGTGGGCGACCCTCATCGCCCTGGCGGTCGACGACGAGGTGGTGCTGGGCGTCGTCTCCGCACCGCAGCTGCAGCGCCGCTGGTGGGCCTCGTCCGGCCACGGTGCGTGGACCGGTCGCTCGCTGCTCAAGGCCACCAGGTGCGAGGTGTCCGACGTACGCCGCCTCGAGGACGCCTCGCTCAGCTACTCATCGCTCTCCGGATGGGACGAGCGCGACCGGCTCGACGACTTCCTGGCACTGTCGCGTCGCTGCTGGCGTACCCGCGCCTACGGCGACTTCTGGTCCTACATGCTGCTCGCCGAGGGTGCCGTCGACATCGCCGCCGAGCCCGAGCTGGAGCTCTACGACATGGCGGCGCTGGACGTCATCGTGCGCGAGGCCGGTGGACGGTTCACCTCCCTCGACGGCAACGACGGCCCCTGGGGTGGCAACGCCCTGGCCACCAACCGCCACCTCCACGAGGCCGCCCTGTCGTTCCTCGGCGCGATGGCCGACGACGCGGACGACCCCGACGTGCTGCGACGCGGGCCGGGGTCGGTCAGCAACCTGCGTGAGCGCCAGGCCCCTCCGGTCCCGGACTGACGCCGGGCAGGTCCCGGACTGCCCGGGCCTGGGACAGGCCTGTTGCCGCCCGCCCGGCTTGGCTACGGTGAGGGCTCAGGGGCACGGCGTGCGCGCCTCGAGAGCATGGAGAGCGGGAGACGACGATGAAGATCAACGACGTGGTCCACGGCAAGCCCAGCCAGGACGTGGTGACCATCAGCCCCGACGCCACCGTCCGTGAGCTCATCGCCCTGCTCGCCGAGCACAACGTCGGCGCGCTGGTCGTCAGCGACGACGGCGAGCGCGTCAGCGGCATCGTCAGCGAGCGTGACGTGGTGCGCCAGCTGCACTCCGACACGGACGTGCTCGCGCGTCCGGTCAGCCAGATCATGACCACCGACGTGCGCACCTGCTCCGGGAGGCGATGCGGTGAACGACCTCATGCAGACCATGACCGAGCACCGGATCCGACACGTCCCGGTGGTGGCCGACGGCAGGCTGACCGGCATCATCAGCATCGGTGACGTGGTGAAGAGCCGCATCGGCGAGCTCGAGTTCGAGCGCGACCAGCTCGACACCTACCTGCACCGAACCTGATCCCACCACTGATTGGAGCTCCCGTGAGCGAGAAGCCCGACGTCGACCCCCACCTGGGTGACGCCCCCGCCGACCTCGAGGTCACCGACCTCGTCGAGGGCGACGGCACCGAGGCCACCTCCGGATCGACCGTGTCGGTCCACTACGTCGGCGTGGCCCACTCCACCGGCGAGGAGTTCGACGCCTCCTACAACCGCGGCACCCCGCTGCAGTTCCGTCTAGGCATCGGCCAGGTCATCTCCGGCTGGGACTCCGGGGTCCAGGGCATGAAGGTCGGCGGCCGCCGCCGCCTCGTCATCCCGCCGCACCTGGGCTACGGCGACCGCGGCGCGGGCGGTGCGATCGCTCCGGGCGAGACGCTGATCTTCGTCGTGGACCTGCTCGAGGTCCGCTGACCCACCCGCCGCGCAGCGCCCGTCACCAGGGGACGTCGATCTCGACCTCCCCGGTGACGACCCTGGCCGCCAGCCCGCCCAGCGTGACCACGTCACCGGGGGCCAGCTGGCGGCCGCGGCGCGTCTCGACCTCCCCGTTGACCTGCACCTGCCCGTCGGCCACCAACGGCTTGGCCTCGGCGCCGGACTCGATGAGGTTGGCGAGCTTGAGGAACTGGCCGAGACGGATCGACTCGTCGCGGATGGACACGTCGACCGGCTCGGGGCCGGACAGGGGGAGGTCGGTCATGTGGTCAGTGAACCAGCCGTGTCAGGGTGGCGTCCGTCCGCACTGTCGCCCAGTCGGGGAGAATCCACGTCCATGACGCGCCCACGCCGGTCCCTCACCCTGGCCGCCCTCTGCCTGCTGGCTCCCCTCCTCTCGCTCGTGGGCACGAGCGACGCGGTGGCCGAGCAGACCGCGGCGGCCAAGCCGCCCGGCAGGAGCGGGTGCGCCGCCCAGGGTGGCATCGAGGTCTGCTTCACCTCGCCGCTGACGGTCACCGACGACCCGACCGTGCTCGACCGGCCGCGCCGGCTCTTCGACGCCGCCGGCCCCGGCGACACCATCCGCATCGCGATGTTCCGCTGGGACATCAAGCCGCCGACCGACGCCGTCATCGCCGCCCAGAGGCGAGGAGCCGTGGTCTACCTCGTCGGCGACGACGACCTGCTGCTCAACCGCCACGGGCGCCGGCTCGTCACGACGATCGAGGACCAGGACCCGGCCCGCGAGAACGTCACCATCTGTCGCGGCGCGTGCCTCCCGTGGCGAGCTCCCGGTCCCTTCCCGGACAGCCAGAACATCCAGCACCTGAAGTTCTTCGTCACCGACATCGGCGGCGTGCAGTCGTTCATCACCTCCTCGGCGAACCTCGAGGACCGCCAGTACCGCCAGTACAACTCCTTCATCAAGATCGACGACCCCGGCCTCTACCGCTTCGGGCTCGACTACTTCGCCCGCCTCGAGGCACAGAGCCTGCGCGTCGACGGCCGCCGGTGGGACGACCGGCGCAAGTCCTGGTCGGAGGGAGCCGTCACCGCCGCGGTCTACCCGCAGCGCAACGACCTGCTGCTCTCCACGCTGCGCGACATCTCCTGCACGCGGGGGGCGCGCGACGTGTCGGCGATGATCGCCGTCATCCAGCGCGCCGACGTCCGCGCGCAGCTGGCCCGGCTGTCCGAGTCCGGGTGCCGGGTGCGCGTGCTGACGTCGCGCGACACCGTGGAGAACTGGATGCAGACCCCCCTGCCCCAGGGCGACCTGCCGGACGCCCTCGTCAAGACAGTCCTGACCCACGACAAGATGCTCGCCGTGCACGCGAGGTTCCGCGGTCGCCCGACCGACCTCGTGGTCACCGGCACCTCCAACACCACCTGTGGCGGGCTGCTCTACAACGACGAGGTGATGCTGCGCATCGTCGACAACCCCTGGCTCTACGGGCAGTACGCCGCGCACTTCGACGACGCGTTCGCCCGCGGCCACCAGAGCCGTTCGCGGATCATGCCGGTGATGAAGCCCTGCCGATAGCGGAGCCTCTGCGCACCCTCACTGGACCGCCAGGCTCACGGCGTGGATCAGCACGCCCACGAGCCCGCCGACGATGGTGCCGTTGATGCGGATGAACTGGAGGTCGCGCCCCACGTGCAGCTCGATGCGGCGGGCTGCCTCCTTGCCGTCCCAGCGCTCGATGGTGTGGGTGATCACCGTGGTGACCTCGGCGCCGTAGCGCTCGACCATGAAGACGGTGATGTCGGCCGCGGTGCGGTCGAGCCGCACGCGCAGGTCGGCGTCCGTGCGCAGCTGCTCGGCGAACGCGTTGAGCTCGGCCAGCAGCCGGAGGCGTACGGCACCCTCCCGGTCGCGGATCGACGCCAGCAGCGCCGAGCGCATGGCCTTCCACAGGGAGATCGCCGTGGTCACCACCTGCGGGTGGTCGAGCAGCCTGGTCTTGAACGCCTCGGCCCGCTCCTGGGTGGACGGGTCGTTGAGCAGGTCGTGGGCGAGCTGGCCCAGCATCGAGTCGAGGGCCTCGCGGGCGCGGTGGTGGGGGTCGGACCGGATGTCCTCGACCCAGGCGACGGCCTCGCTGTGGATGCGCGTGGTCACCGCGTCGTTGAGCTTCGGCGGGGCCCACCACGGGGCCCGCTCCCCCAGCACCTTGACGAACGTCTCGGGGTTGTCGAGGAGCCAGCGGTGCATCTCGTCGAGCACGAGGTCGACCACGCCGTGGTGGAGGTCGTCGCGCAGGACCTCCATGAGGGTCGTGCCGAGGAGGGGCGAGATGGGCTCGTCGCGGAAGCGCGGGACGAACGCCTGGGTGACCAGGTCGGCGATGTGGTCGTCGCGCACCTTGCCGAGCCCGATCACCGCCACCTCCGAGACCTCGTCCACGACTCGCCGCGCGTTCGCCGGGTCGGAGAGCCAGTCGCCGACCCGTGCCGAGATGCCGGCGGCGGCCACCCGATCGCGGATGATGTCCTCCTGGAGGAAGTTCTCCCCGACGAACTCCTCGAGGCCCTTGCCCAGCTCGTCCTTGCGCTTGGGCACCAGCGCGGTGTGCGGGATCGGGATGCCCAGGGGGTGCTTGAAGAGGGCGGTCACCGCGAACCAGTCGGCGATGGCACCGACCATCGAGGCCTCGGCGCCCGCGTTGACGAACCCCCAGAAGCCCTCCTTCCCCAGCGTCACGACGTACACGCAGGCGGCGAAGACCAGCAGGGCGACCGCGACCGTACGCATCCGGCGCAGGCCGCGGCGACGGGCCTCGTCGGCACCCGGGTCGGGCGTGATGAGGGAGATCGGGGGCCTCACGGTGGAGGGGGCAGCGGGCATGGCACCCATCCTCCCTGACCGTGCCAGAATGCCGCGCATGCCTCGCACCGTGATCACCTTCGGCACGTTCGACGTCTTCCACGTCGGGCACCTCCGCGTCCTCGAGCGAGCGGCCGACCTGGGCGACCGACTCGTCGTGGGCGTCTCGGCCGACGCGCTCAACGAGCGCAAGAAGGGCCGCGTCCCGGTCTTCACCCAGCGGGAGCGGCTGGCGATCGTGGGCGCCCTGCGCGTCGTCGACGAGGTCTTCGTCGAGGAGAGCCTGGAGCAGAAGCGCGACTACATCGTCGAGCACGGTGCCGACGTGCTGGTCATGGGCGATGACTGGGCGGGCAAGTTCGACGAGTTCGGCGACGTCTGCGAGGTCGTCTACCTCGAGCGCACCCCCGCCATCTCGACCACGGCGATCATCGAGCACATCGCCGATCTCTGATCGGCTTGTAGGCTCCTCGCGGAGTGGCGCGCCCGGCCGAGCCGGAGGCGCGCAGTCATCAACCACGAGGGGACCCATGCGCACCACGATCGTCACCGCTGCGGCTGCCCTGGCACTTCTGGGCGCAGGCGCGCTCACTGTGCCGGCAGCCCACGCGGACCAGGACCGACCCGGGTCCGGTGCCACGGCGCCCATCCCGACTCCCCAGGACGCCGTCGAGCTCGTCCCCGAGGGCGCGCTGCCCGAGCTCGGTGAGGCGACGCCCGGCGAGAAGCTCGCCACCGCGCGCCGGGTGCTCACCGGGAAGGCACTGCCCCGCGACCCCTCTGCCACTCTCGCCCTGCGCGACCTGTGGCTCGCCAAGCCCCGGTTGCGCGGTGCCGAGCGGCGCCTGGCCGAGGCGATGCTGGCCCGTCCCACCGACGGTCCCGCCGACCCCGCGGGCTTCGGCTACGCCGTGGCCGAGCAGCCCCCGCTGTGCAACACCCGCCTGTGCCTGCACTACGTCGGCGCGGGTCCGGATGCTCCCCCCAGCCTGGACTGGGCCAACCTCAACCTCGCCGTCATGGACTCGGTGTGGACGACCGAGGTCGACACGCTGGGCTACCGCGCCCCGCTCACCGACGGCGTCAAGGGCGGCAGCCCCCAGTTCGACGTCTACCTCAAGGACCTCGGCGGCGACCTCTACGGCTTCTGCGCGGGCGAGACCCGCGTGAAGAAGCGCACCGGGTCGGGCTACTGCGTCCTGGACAACGACTTCGCCGCCGCCCAGTTCCCCACCGGCACACCGGAGGGCAACCTGCGCGTGACTGCTGCCCACGAGTTCTTCCACGCCATCCAGTACGCCTACGACTACGCCGAGGACCCGTGGATGATGGAGTCGACGGCGACGTGGATGGAGGAGCGCTACGCCACCGACGTCAACGACAACGTCCAGTACCTCCCGTGGAGCCAGCTCTACGCCCCCTACCTGCCGCTCGACCTGTTCAGTCGGACCGAGGGTGCCTACCAGTACGGCAACTGGACCTTCTGGGAGTACCTCAGCAGCCAGTACGGCACCAGGCTCGTCAACAAGGCCTGGAAGCAGTCCGGCTCGCTGAAGAGCGACGGCGGGAAGAACAGCATCCCTGCACTCCAGAAGGTGCTGAAGGGCAAGGGCGGCCTCACCAAGGTCTACGGCAGGTACGCCGCTGCCAACCTCACCCCGGCCACCACCTATCCCGATGGCGCCTCCTACCCGGCGCCCAGGCTCAAGGGCGTGAAGACGCTCAACAAGGGCAAGAAGAAGAAGTTCAGCATCCGGGTCCACCACCTCTCCTCGCGGTCCTACGCCTACGTCCCCGGCAAGGGCACCTCGGGCAAGAAGTGGAAGCTCTCGCTCAAGGTGTCCGGTCCCGCGAAGAAGACCTCGCCGGCGGCCGTGGTCGTCCTCCGCCTGCTCAACGGCAAGCTGCAGACCAAGTCGGTGAAGCTCAACAGCTCGGGCGACGGTCACATCAAGGTGTCGTTCAACAGGAAGCGGGTCGGCGCGGTCACGGTGAGCCTGGTCAACGCCTCCACCCGCTACACCTGCAACAAGCGCACCCTGCTGGCCTGCGCCGGCAAGCCGCTGGACGACAGGGCGCCCTTCTCAGTGCTGGGGCGCGTGGTCAAGCACTGATCTCCAGCAGGGCGTGGAGCGCGGCGACGCACTCGGCGACCAACGCTGACACCGGGACCGGGCGTTCGCCGGTCGGCACTGCCGACCAGGTGAGCGCCCGGTCCTCGGTGTAGGCCCACCACGCTCGTACGACGTCGCGCTGGCGCGGCGGCACGTCCAGGGCGCGGACCACCCGGTCGGTGCTGCCCTCGCGCACCGAGTCCATGACCTCGCTGACCCGGGGGTCGGCGACCCCGTGGCCGTGCACCAGCGCGAGGTAGAAGTCGCGGCGGCGCTCGATCTGCTCGACCATCAGGCGGGTGATCGACTCCACCTGCTCCTCGGGCGGGAGCTCCTCGTCGGGAGCCGTGGTCCGCAGCATCCGGCGTCCGGCCGCGGAGATGCAGGCGAGGTAGAAGTCGGTCTTGGTCGGGAAGTAGTGGAAGAGCAGACCGCGCGAGATCCCGGCCTCCGCGGCCACCTCGTCGAGGGAGAGGTCCTGGATCGGCGTCTCGACGATCTTGGCCAGCCCGATGCCCACCAGCTGGCGGCGCCGGTCGTCGGCGCTCAGCCGACGGCGTACGGGCCGGACCTGGGCGACGGGGGCGGAGGACACACTGTTGAGCATTGCTCAACAGGCCGTTATGGTCAATGCCATGGACTTCTCCCTCTCCCCGCGTGCCGCCGATCTCCGCGACCGGGTCCGCGCGTTCGTCGCCGACGAGATCGAGCCGATCGAGGCTGCCGCCCACGCCCGGATCACGCGCCTGCGCGAGTCCGGCGGGGACAACTGGACGCCGGACCCGGTGATCAGGGAGCTCCAGGCCAAGGCCCGGGCGCAGGGGCTGTGGAACCTCTTCCTCCCCGCGGCACACGCCGGTCGCTACGCCGTGGACTTCGGCACCGACGGCGGCGAAGGGCTGTCCAACGTCGACTACGCACCCGTGGCCGAGGCGATGGGCGGCTCGTTCCTGGCTCCCCTCGTCTTCAACTCCAACGCCCCCGACACCGGCAACATGGAGGTGCTGCTGAAGTACGGCACCGACGCCCAGAAGGAGCAGTGGCTCGAGCCGCTGCTGCGCGCGGACATCCGCAGCGCGTTCTGCATGACCGAGCCCGACGTCGCCTCCTCCGACGCCACCAACATGGCCGCCACCGCGCAGGTCGACGGCGACGAGATCGTCATCAACGGTCGCAAGTGGTTCTCCACCGGCATCGGCAACCCGGACTGCAAGATCCTCGTCTTCATGGGTCTCTCCGACCCCGACGCCGACCGCCACTCCCGCCACACGATGGTGCTCGTCCCGCGCGACGCCGCGGGCGTGAAGGTCGAGCGGATGCTCACCACCATGGGCTACTACGACGAGCCGCTGGGCCACGGCGAGGTGTCCTTCACCGATGTCCGGGTGCCGGCGTCGAACGTCCTCCTCGGCGCGGGTCGCGCCTTCGAGATCGCCCAGGGCCGGCTCGGCCCGGGCCGCGTGCACCACTGCATGCGCGCGATCGGTCTCGCCGAACGGGCGCTCGGGCTCGCCTGCCGGCGCTCGCTCGAGCGGACCGCCTTCGGCAAGCCGATCGCCAACCTCGGCGGCAACCGGGAGCGCATCGCCGACGCGCGGATCGCGATCAACCGCTCCCGCCTGCTGGTCATGCACGCAGCGTGGCTGCTCGACCAGGGCATGAGCCGCGAGGCCTACTCCGCGGTGAGCGAGATCAAGGTGGAGGTGCCCACCATGGCCCTCGACGTCATCGACATGGCCGTCCAGCTCCACGGCGGCGCCGGCATGACCGACGACTTCCCGCTCGCGTCGGCCTGGGTCGGCGCCCGCTCCCTGAGACTGGCCGACGGACCCGACGAGGTCCACCGCAACGTGATCGCCAAGGTCGAGCTCGGGAAGCACGCCTCGTGAGCAGCCGGGTCCTCGTCACCGGTGCGGCATCAGGTCTCGGGGAGGCCCTCGTCGCCCGGTTCCGCGACCGCGGGGACGACGTGCTGGCCACCGACCGGGTCGACGCCGACGGCATCGACCTCGTCCTCGACATCACGTCCGACACCGACTGGGCGGCCGCCGTGGCGGCCGTCGAGGAGCGCTGGGGCGGGCTCGACGTGCTGGTCAACAACGCCGGCGTCGCGGGTGGCGGCCGGATCGACCGCTGCTCGATCGAGGAGTGGCAGTGGATCACCGACATCAACCTCTTCGGCGTCGTGCGCGGGACCCGGGCGTTCGTCCCGATGCTCAAGGCCCAGGGCTCCGGCCACCTGGTCAACGTCGCGTCGCTCGCCGGGCTGGTCCACCCGGCCGGGATGGGGTCCTACAACGCGGTCAAGGCTGCGGTGGTGGCCTTCACCGAGACCTGCGGCCACGAGCTCGCGTCGTACGGCATCCGCGCGAGCGTGGTGTGCCCCTCCTACTTCCGCACCAACCTGATGGACTCGATGCAGGGCACCGACGAGGTGGTCGGCCACGTCATCTCCGGGCTCGTCGAGCGCTCACAGGTGACCGCCGACGACATCGCCGCGGCCGTGCTCGCGGGCATGGACGCCGGTGAGGACGTGATCGTGCCCGACGAGGCCGCACGCCAGGCGTACTTCATCAAGTGGGCCGACCGATCGGCCTACGACGCGATCATGCGCGAGCAGGCCACCAAGCTGGAGGCGGCCCGGTGACCGAGGTGTCGGGTGCTCGCGCCGTGCGCGACGAGGACGCCTTCGACGTCGACGCCGTCGCCCGGTGGCTCCGCGACCACGGGGACGACCCCTCCGGTCTGGACGAGGCGCCGGAGGTGCGCCAGTTCTCCGGCGGCGCCTCGAACCTGACCTACCTCCTGCGCTATCCCACGCGCGACCTCATCCTGCGGCGTGCCCCCGCCGGCACCAAGGCGAAGGGTGCGCACGACATGCGTCGGGAGTACGTCATCCAGTCGGCGCTCGCCCACGTGTTCCCCTACGTCGCGCCGATGGTCGGCTTCTGTGACGACCCGTCCGTCCTCGGCGGCGACTTCTACGCCATGGGTCGGATCGACGGCGTGATCCCCCGGAGCACCTGGCCGGCCGGCGTCGACCTCGGCCCGGAGCAGGCGCGGCAGCTGTGCCTCAACGTCGCAGACGTCCATGCCCAGCTCCACTCCATCAGCCCTGATCTCGCCGGGCTCACCGAGCTCGGCAAGGGCGCCGGCTACGTCCGACGCCAGGTCGAGGGCTGGTCGACCCGCTTCCGCAACGCGCACACCCCGGACAACCCGCACTTCACCGAGGTGATGTCCTGGCTGGACGCCCACCAGCCCGACGACGTCGCCACCTGCGTCATCCACAACGACTTCAAGATCGACAACCTCGTCTTCTCCCACGACGACCCCACCCGCGTCGTGGGCGTCCTGGACTGGGAGATGGCGACCCTGGGCGACCCGCTCATGGACCTCGGCGGCGCGCTGGCGTTCTGGATCCAGGCCGACGACTCCGACGAGCTGAAGATGACCAAGCGGGTGCCGACCGACCTGCCCGGCATGATCACGCGCGACGAGCTCGTGCAGGCCTACTGCGAACGGATGGGCTTCGACCTCACGCCGGAGCAGTGGCGGTTCTACGAGGTCTTCGGGCTCTTCCGCAACGCCGTGATCGCCCAGCAGATCTACTACCGCTACTTCCACGGCCAGACGAGCAACGAGATGTTCGCGCTCTTCGGACCCGGCGTGCAGATCCTCGACCGCCGGATCGCCGAGCTGCTGGCGTGAACACCCCACGACGTTCTCCTCCCCCGCTGCGCTCCTCCGAACAACGCCGCGGGGACCCCGAGTGAGCCGCATCCTTCTGGTCAGGCACGGCCAGGCGTCGTTCGGTGCCGCGGACTACGACCAGCTGTCCCCCACCGGAGCCGAGCAGTCCCGCGTCCTGGGTGCGGCCCTGGCGGCACGCGACATCCACCCCGACGTGCTCGTGACCGGTGAGATGAAGCGCCACGCGCAGACCGCGGCCAGTGCCCGGGACGGCTCCGGCTGGGACGCCGACGTCGAGGTGGACGCCGGGTGGAACGAGTTCGACCACCTCCAGGTGCTGTCGGTGCACTCCCAGCCGTCCACCGCGGAAGGGCGAGTCGGAGAAGGCCGCCTTCCAGCGCTGGTTCGAGGAGGCCACCCTGCGTTGGACGTCGGGCGACCACGACGAGGAGTACGACGAGTCGTTCGCGGCGTTCTCCGGCCGGGTCGAGACTGCGCTGGACCGGCTCGTCCACACGCTGCCGGCACGCGGCACGGCCGTGGTGCTGACCAGCGGCGGGCCGATCGCGTGGGCCACGGCCGCGCTGCTGGCCGACGACACCTCGGCCCGCACCGACCTGTGGCTGCGCCTGAACCCGGTGTCGGTCAACACCGGTGTCTCGACGATCGTCTGCGGCTCCCGCGGCATCACGCTGGTCTCCTTCAACGCCCACGACCACCTCTCCCCCGACCTGCTCACCTACCGCTAGGACCCCCATGTCGACCATCCTCATCACCGGCGCGAGCAGCGGCCTGGGCGCCGAGATGGCCCGCCAGTTCGCCGCGCTCGGCCACGACCTGGCGCTGTGTGCACGGCGTACGGACCGCCTGGAGGAGGTCCGCTCCGACATCGCGGCCACCCACCCGGACGTACGCGTCTCGCTCAAGGCCCTCGACGTCACCGACCACGACGCGGTCTTCCGGGTCTTCGAGGAGTTCCGCGAGGAGTTCGGCGGCCTCGACAGGGTCGTCGTCAACGCCGGCCTCGGCAAGGGCCAGCCACTCGGCACCGGACGCTTCGACGTCAACCGGGAGACCGCGGAGACCAACTTCATCGGCGCGCTCGCGCAGACCGAGGCGGCGGCCCAGATCTTCCGCGCGCAGAACGCCGGCCACCTCGTGATGGTCTCCAGCTTCTCCGCGCTGCGCGGGATGCCGAAGAACATCACGACGTACGCCGCCACCAAGGCTGCCGTCGCGCACCTCGCCGAGGGGTTCCGCGCCGACGTGCACGGCACGCCGATCAAGGTGACCGTGCTCTACCCGGGCTACATCGTCTCCGAGATGTCCGGCACCTCGGCGAGCACCCCGCTGATGGCGTCGACCGAGAGAGGCGTGCGCGCGATGGTCGAGGCGATCGAGAAGGAGAAGGCGTCGGCCCGGGTGCCGGCCTGGCCGTGGGCTCCGCTCGGCTTCGTCGTCAAGCACGTCCCGGTCGGTGTGCTGCGGAGGATGAGCTGAGGCTTCGGTCGACTGGTCGGGACCGCACGTTTCACGCGATTGTGCGCCCAGGTCATTCGCGGCGGAATGACGCAGGTCCGAAGTGCCTGCGGCAGGTGATCGGCTGCACGAGGCTAGGCTGCCGCCATGTCGATGGTCCACACCGACGCGGTGTTCTTCGAGGACGACCAGGCGTTCGAGACCTGGCTCGTCGACAACGCGTCGACCGCCACGCACGTCTGGATTCGGATGGCCAAGAAGGGCACCGGCGTCACGTCGATCGACTGGACGACGGCCGTGGACGTGGCGCTCTGCTTCGGCTGGATCGACGGCATCGCCCGGCGGCTCGACGACGAGTGGTACGTGCAGCGGTTCACCCCGCGGCGCGCGAAGAGCGTCTGGTCGAAGATCAACCGCGAGCGCATCGAGCGGCTCACCGCCGAGGGGCGGATGCGCCCCGCCGGCCTGGCCGAGGTGGAAAAGGCGAAGGCGGACGGCCGCTGGGACGCCGCCTACGACAGCCCGGCCACCGCAGTGGTGCCCGACGACCTCGCCGCCGCCCTGGCCGCGCGCGACCTCACCGACGTCTACGCCGCGCTGGACGGCCGCAACCGCTTCGCCTTCCTGAATCGCATCCAGACCGCGGTGCGCCCGGAGACCCGCACCCGCCGCATCGAGCAGCTCACCGACGCCCTCGCCCAGGGCAAGACCCCGTACCCGGCGCCGACGAAGAAGTCCGGTACCTAGAAGGCGCGGCCGAGCCGAGCGTCCACGTTGACCAAGGACTGCGTCGCACTCGCGGCATAAGACGCACTCATCGCGGCATGTGGGTGCGCCCGCCCTCAGTGACGCTGCATGTCCCAGGCAAGGTCGATGGCCGCGCGCACGGCACGAGGAAGTGCGTGATCTAGGTAGGCCTCGACCTTGTGATGTGCCTCCATGCGTGGTGGCACCCCGAAACTGTTGGGGTAGGCCTTAAGCAAGGATTCTCGCTTACTCAGGGGGACCCGGATCACCAGCGTGTTCGGATCATGCAGGCGAACCACCAAGCGGTCATGGACGTACCACGCCGGACGCGACTCGGTTCCCTTGCGCTTGACCTGCGGCAGCGACTCCGCATACTGACCGACTTCCTCCGGGGTCACCCGCGAAGCGTAGCCCCGCGCGGCGAGCGCAGCCGCCCTCAACGCGGCATGGTCGGGCTCCGCCCTCAACGCGGCAGATGCGGATACTTGCTGGCTATGCTTTTTCGTGCACACGAGCCTGTGTAGCGCTTGCGGACGGGGAAAATTAGTGACGAGCGAATCGCCTGACTGGTTGCCGCTACTGCGCATGCACACCGAGCGATTCGGCGACGTTGCTCGGGATGCCGAACTCGACGCACCGGTGCCTTCTTGTCCGGGTTGGTCACTGCGAGACCTTGTGGTGCACCTGGGCGGTGTCCATCAGTGGGCGACTCATGCGGTAGTCGAAGGCAACCCCAACCTCCGACCAGAACCGCCCGCCGACGAAGGGTGCTCGGGGTTGACAGCGTGGTACCGCCGACACGCCTCGCACCTGGTCGAAGTGCTGACCTCGACCGCGACGGACGCGCCCGCGTGGACCCTCGACGACCGAGACCACACCGCACAGTTCTGGATGAGACGTCAGGTTCACGAGACCGTGATGCATGCGTGGGACGCCGAGAATGCGCTAGGCCATTCCCGACCGATGGACCCCTACCTGGCTTGGGATGGAGTCCTCGAAGTCCGGGACGTGATCTACCCACGGCAAGTGAGACTCGGGCGCGTTCCGCCCCTGTCACGTCCCGTCCGCGTGGTTGGTTCGGACGTCTCCGGCGACGCCGTCATTGGCGGCGGCGGCGAGTCGATTGTGCTTCGAGACAAGGCGGAGACGCTTCTGAGGTTGCTGTGGCATCGTGCGGATCCCCACGTCCACGTGTCTGACCTACAAGCGCGCGCGCTCCTGTCAGGTGCCTTGACCCCGTAGCCCTCGCCGTTCGCACATCGGCTCGATCCGGATGCTCGAGCGCCAGCAACCTCATGAAGTGCCGCAACTACACAGCCGCCCGATCCCTGACTCCTTACGAGCGACCGTCGTCGCACGAGGCGGCCCTCGAACGTAAAGGGGGTGCACGGCATCGGACTCTCGTGCGACCGTCTTGTCTACGCCCCGGCCGAGCGGCCACAACTCAGGAGCAGACATGCGAGCAGCTACCACGCCCCGGACCCTCTTCCGTCCCGCCGTGGAGCTGCCCTTTGACCTCCATCCGTCCGCCCTCAACCTCGGAATCGTCGCGCATGTTGACGCCGGCAAGACCAGCCTGACCGAACGCCTGCTGTACGAGGCGGGCGCCATCGACGCACCCGGCAGCGTCGACGCCGGCACGACCCGCACCGACTCGATCGACGCTCGAACGTCGTCGCGGCATCACCATCCGGGCCGCGGTCACGTCGTTCGCGCTCGGCGACCTCGTCATCAACCTGGTCGACACCCCCGGCCACCCCGACTTCATCGCCGAGGTCGAGCGCTCCCTGGTCGTGCTCGACGCGGCCGTGCTGGTGCTGTCGTCCGTCGAGGGCGTCCAGCCGCAGACCGTGGTGATCTGGCGGGCACTGCAGCGGATCGGCGTGCCCACCGTCCTGTTCGTGAACAAGGTCGACCGCGCCGGCGCGGACGTCGACCGGGTCGTCGAGCAGGTACGCCGCCGGCTGACCCCGTCCGTCGTTCCGCTGACGCGCGCACGGCGCCAGGGCGCGCCGCGACGCCCGGGTCACCGCGGTCGCCTTGACGCCGACGACGTCGGTCGTGGCGCGTCGCCGAGGCCGACGACCGGCTGCTCGCCCGCTGGGTGGACGGCGAGCCGTCCGGTGCGCGCCGCGACGTGCCGCGCGGCGCTGCGCCGCGGCGTGCGGCGCGGCGACGCTGACACCGGTCGCTGTGCGGCTCGGCGATCACCGGCGCCGGGCTCCCGCAGCTGCTGCGACGTGCTTCGCCGACGCTGCTGCCCACGGCCCTCGGCCGCCGGCGAGCGAGCCCGGCCGGCACCGTCTTCGCCGTCGACCGCGACGAGCGCGGTCGCCGCGCGTGGGTGCGGCTGTGGTCGGGCGAGCTGCGGGTGCGCGACCAGGTTGGCGTCGGCGGCAGCGGCCGGCCGCGGGTGACCGAGGTGGCGGTGAGCGAGCCCGGCGGGTCTGACGCGTCGGCCGGTCGCAGGCGCCGGGCCAGATCGCGGTGGTGCGCGGCCCGGCGGCCCGGATCGGCGACACTCGTCGGGCCGCCCGCCGCGCGCGGCGTACGCACCGGTTCGCGCCGGCGACCCGTTGCAGGCGCTCGTCGAGCCCGTAGGACCCGACCCAGCGCACGGCGCTGTTCGCCGGGCCTGCCGAGCTCGCCGACGAGGACCCGCTGATCGACCTGCGCCTCGACGAGACCGACGGTGAGGCCGCGGTCAGCCTGCACGGCGAGGTGCAGAAGGAGGTGATCGCCGCCCTGCTGGAGGAGCGGTACGGCGTCCGCGCGCGCTTCTTCGACACCTCGGTGGTCTGCCTCGAGCGGGTGGTCGGGACAGGCGCATCGGTCGACCGGATCGGCGAGCGGCGGCAACCCCTACCTCGCCGGGCTCGGGCTGCGCGTCGAGGCCGCGCCGGTCGGGCACGGCGTCGAGTTCTCGCCAGGCGTCGAGCGTGGCAACCTGCCGCCGGCGTTCGTCGCCGCGACCGAGGAGGGCGTGCGCGCCGGCGCTGCGGCAGGGGCCGCACGGCTGGGAGGTCACCGACTGCGTGGTGACGATGACCGAGTCTCGGCTACTGCCCGCGGCAGAGCAGGCCGCACCAGAAGTTCGACAAGTCGATCTCGACGCGTCGCCGCCGACTTCCGCTACCTCGCGCCGGTGGTGCTTGCGGCCGCGCTCGCCGAGGCCGGTACCCGCGTGTGCCGCCCAGTCGACCGGTTCGACCTCGACCTGCCCGACGCCTGCCTTCGGGCGGTCGCCGCGCTGCTCGGCCGGCTCGGCGCCGCCACGCTGGAGACGTCGACGGCCGGCGGCTACACGCGGCTCAGTCGGCCACCTGCCCTCCGAAGTCGTGCCCGGCCTCGCGTCGCGGCTGCCCGACCTCACCAGCGGCGAGGGGTGCTCGTGACCGCGCTCGACCACCACGCGCCGGTGCGCCGGGAAGCTGCCGCGACGGCGCCGGCACGGCCCCGACCCCCTCGACCGAGATGCGTGGTTCCGCGACGTCCCCAGGTGAACGCGGATCACCACTCCGGACAGGGCGCCTTGGCTGAGGATTCGACACCCGCA
>CAVQJS010000011.1:0-56439 GCA_963712875.1 uncultured Actinomycetota bacterium
CGAAGTCGCGGTAGGACATCTGCAGGTGGCGCAGGGCGCTCAACGGAACGGGACAGCCGGGGCCATGGCTGGTGCGCATCCGCTCCGCGAGGTCGGGGGTGATGCGCCTGACGGAGGAGTCGTACGCCGGATCCGCCGCCTGCTCCCCACCGGACGTGTCCGCCAGGCCGGTGCACCGACGGCCCGCACGCCACCTGTCGACGGCGGCCGCGCGCTCGGCGCCCGCCAGCGGACGCGGCGGCCCGGCCGGGCCGATCCGGGCCGGGGTCCAGGCGTCCTCGACGACTCCGTCGGCGTCCAGGGTGAGCGTCAGGACGCCGGTGTCGGGCTGGCGGTCGTGGTACCAGACGAAGTTGCCCAGGCCGTAGCCGACGTAGGTGTCTCCCGACCAGCCGGCCCCACCCAGCAGGTGGGCGTGGGTGCCGACCACGACGTCGGCTCCGGCCTCCGCGAGGTTGCGCGCCAACAGGCGCTGGCGCTGGCTCGGACAGGCTTGGTACTCCAGGCCCCAGTGGAGGTAGACGACCACGACGTCGTCGGTCGCCGCGGCGGACTCGACTGCCGCGAGCAAGTCTGGCGGCGCGGCTTCCCTGGCGGAGGCCAGCCCGGCGTTGCCGGGGCCCGCCGCCCAGACCCCGCTGCGACCCTCGCGGAACACCGCGTCGGCGGCGAGGAAGGCGATGTCGAGGTCGTCCACGGTGACCCGGTGCGGGGTGAGGGCCTCGACCTCGTTGCGCCCGGCACCCACCATCGCGACGCCGCTGCGTCGACCTGCAGCGAGGGTGTCGGCCAGGCCGACCTGGCCGTAGTCGCCGGCGTGGTTGTTGGCCACGCTCACCACGTCGACCCCGGCGTCGGCGAGCACGTCGAGGGCGCGCGGCGACGTCCGGAAATGGAAGCGGTTGCCGTCCTCCTCCAGCTCCTTGGGGTCGCGCACGCCGCGCCGGGTGATCGGTGTCTCCAGATTGAGCATCGCCACGTCGGCGCTGCGCAGGGTGCGCGCGATCGGACCCAGAGCACCGCGCGGGCGCGCCAGCAGCTCGCTGACCTGTGCCTCGAAGTGCACGTCGCCGGCGAAGGCGACGGTGACCCCGCCGGACCGTGCCGTCGCGACCGCCTCGTCGGCGGTGGCGTCGGGATCGGCCGGGCCGCTCCTGCTGTCCACGGGCGACGTCGAGCTGCATCCGGCGAATGCCAGCGCGAGCGTCGCCGCCACCACTGTCACGCCGCTTCGCGCCCGACCGCCCATACCCGCGATTGTGCCCGGCGGCCGGTCACCCCCGGCCTTCCGGACCGCCGGCAAACCGATGGACACGCCTCGGCTGCGGGTGGATCCTGAGCGGATGGGGGCGCTGCCGAGGCCCGACGTCGCTCCCGGCCCCCGCCGGGAGCTCGTCGACGCGCTCCATACCCTCCATCACGAGGCAGGATGGCCGAGTCTGCGGCGACTGGCAGCCGACACCGGCGTCTCCCACACCACGGTGTCCAAAGCGCTCTCTGCGCCCACCCTCCCGAGCTGGGGCACCGTGGAGCTGCTGGCCGAGGCCATGGGCGGCGACGTCGGGCACTTCCACAACCTCTGGCTCTCTGCCTCCGCGCCCCCCGAGGCCCCGGAGCCGGCCGGCACCCGCATCGCCGGACGAACGGCGGAGCTAGCCGTCGTACGTCGCCACCTGCAAGGCGGCTCCGGCCTGCTCCTGGTGACGGGCGAGGCAGGTATCGGCAAGACCACGCTCGTCGCCGGGGCCGGCTCGTCGGTCGACACCGTCGTCGCCGTCGGTCGCTGCCTGAAGCTGTCCAGCGAAGTGCCCCTGCTGCCCGTCGTCGACGCGCTGCGCGGCATCCACGGGATGGACGACGGGACATGGATGGAGGAGGGACTCGCAACCTGTCCCTCCTTCGTGCGCGCCTCGCTGGCTCGCCTCGTGCCCGAGCTGGATCCGAAGGCGGCAACAGCGGGTCTGGACGATCCCTGGGGCGTGGAGCGCCTCTTCTCCTCCGTCTCCGGCATCCTGCGATCGCTGGCGGCCATTCGACCCGTGGCATTGCACCTGGAGGACGGCCACTGGGCAGATCGGAGCACGCTCGACCTCCTGACGCACCTGACGAGTCGCCCGGCGCCGGTCCCGCTCGTGGTGACGTGGCGATCCGGCGACCCGGACGTGTCGCCGAGGCACTCCGAATGGCTCTCGCGAGTCCAGTGGGCGGCTGGTGTGGACACCGTCGACCTCAGCACCTTGAGCCTCGACGAGACGGCGCAGCAGCTCCGGATGCTCCGTGGGTCCGACCTGGGCAGCGATGCAGTCGAGCTCATCCACATGCGAAGCAAAGGTCTCCCGCTCTACACCGCCCAACTCGCTGCGGCCGCTCCTGGGGTCGAGCTTCCCGATCGCCTGATGACTCTCCTCGATCGCCGGATCGGAGACCTGGACGGAGCCGCCTGGAGGGTGGCGCGGGCGCTTGGCCTGGCCCAACGACCGATGGGACCGGCCACGCTGCTCGCCGCGAGCGGACTCGATGCCGAGAAGGCGGACGACGCACTGAGGACGCTGTCGCATCGGGGGCTCCTGCGGCGGACCGGTGACGACGCCGGATTGGCACACCCCCTCTTCGGCGAGGCGATCGAACGTCGGTTGGTGCCGGGCGAGGCACAGCGGGTGCACGCACAACTTGCTGAGGCCCTCACCACGTCACCGGACATCGAGCCCGGCGAGATCGCTGACCACTGGCAGGCAGCCGGGCGCCCTGATCTCGAGGCCCCCATTCGGGTGGAGTCAGCTCTCCGAGCAGGAGCACGGTTCGCCCACCGCGAGGAGCTCGACGCGTGGCAGCGAACGCTGACGCTCTGGGATTCCGGCCATGTCCCCGCAGGTGTCGAGCTGTGGGACGTGCTGGTGCGGGCCCTTGACGCCGCGATCGAGGTGGGAGACGTCGACGCCGGACGCGCGCTCGCCGAGCGGTCCGAGGCCCTCGACCTGCCCGATCGTCCGCGTGCACTGGTGACGCAACGGATCGGCGTCTGCCTGTTGGACGACGGATCGCCCGAACGCGGCCTGGCCGCGCTCGACGAAGCCCTGGCGCTGCTCGAGGCAGAGCCGCCGTCCCTCGAGCTCGTGGAGCTCCTCGGGGAGCGGGTCAACACCTTCATCCAGACGGGTCAATACGCCCGTGCCGAAGCGACCTTGCGTCGCGCGCTCGACGTGCTCAAGGAGCACGACGACCCCGGACGGAGGCGTCGCCACCTGACGGGCTGGGCCTGGGTCACGATGCACACCGAGGGTCACGATGCGGCCCTCGAGGTCGCGCGCAGGGCACGGGAGATCGAGCTGCCCGAACCCGATCCGATGACCGACATCATGCTCGCGGCGAACACCACGGACATCCTGCTCCACGCCGCCTCTCCCGCAGTCCAGGTCGAGGAGGCCGCCCGCGACGCGCTCCGCCAGGCCGACGCATGGCACCTGGAGCTCTCCTACGCGGCCGTCCTGCTCCGGTGCAACGTGTCCTGGGCCCTCCTGCGTGCGGGAGACGTGGCAGCAGCCCACGACCTGCTGCGGCCGGTGACTCACTCCGACCCCACCGCGAACACGGCGACCGGACACGTCATGCTGGCCGCCGCGGAGCTGAGGGAGGGACACGTGGAGGCGGCTCTTGCGCGGTGCACCCTCGCGGACTCGCGCGTCCACGCCCGCAACGCAAACTGGGCGGAGACAGTTCCCTGGCACGCGGAGGTGGATCTCTGGGCCCGCAACACGGACGCGGCCCTGCACCTCCTCGACGAGGCCCTTGACGTCACCCTCACGACACAGGCAGCCCTGATAGCAGCACCCCTGCTCAGCATGCTCGCCCGAGCACACGCCGATCGGCTCGACGCCGTGGACGCGACACCAGCGCAGCGCCATCTCGTGACCGTGGATCTTGACGCCACGCTGGCGGGGGCGATCGCTGACCCGTTCGGCGAGGGCACGTTCGACGTCGCCCTGCCCGCCCTGTCGGGCTGGTGGGATGCAGAGCTCACGCGCGTCGCGGGCACGGCGACCGTGGAGCGCTGGACCACGGTGGCCGCGTCGTGGGACCGGTTCAGCCGCCCCCACGACGCGGCGTACTGCCGCTGGCGAGCCGCGGAGTGCGCCCAGCGTGACCGCCAGGGCACGGTCGCCGCCCGGCTCCTCACGCGCGCAGCCATCGACGCTCGCGGGCACGTCCCACTGTCGGAGGCCATCGCCGCGACCCGAGTCCCGGCATGAACGCGCTTCCCCGGACCTGCCACCTGGAACGGGCCGAGAACGGCCGTCAGGCGGCTCGGGACTCCAGGATCCGGGACACGGCCAGCGCGGCCTGACGTCCCGCGCGCGATGCGCCGATGGTGCTGGCCGACGGCCCGTAGCCGACGAGCTGGACCCGAGGGTCGACGACCGAGGTGGTCGCGCCCTGCACGTTGCCGCGCACCGGCTCCAGCGCGATCCCGCCCTCCGGACTCCGCAGGCCGCAGCGGCGCCAGGTGGTCGACGGCCGGGCGGAAACCGGTCGCCCAGAGGATGGCGTCGACGCGTTCGAAGCGACCGTCGTCCCAGCGCACGCCCGCCGCCTCGATCCGCTCGAACATCGACAATCGCTCGTAGGCGCCGAGCCTGGCCGCCTCCTGCTCCTGGGGGCGCAGCGCCAGTCCCGTCACGCTCACCACGCTCGCCGGCGGCAGCCCGCGGCGTACGCGCTCCTCGACCGCGGTCACGGCGGCCAGGCCGGCGGAGGCGTCGAACTCCTCGCGCCACGCGGGCGGTCGCCGCGTCACCCAGAGCGTGTCGGTCACCGGAGCCAGCTCGCCGAGGAACTGCACGGCCGAGGCACCGCCGCCGACCACCAGGACGCGCTTGCCGCGGAAGTGCTGCGCCCCGGGGTAGTGCGCGGTGTGCACCTGCTCTCCCGCAAAGGACCCGATGCCGGGGTAGAACGGCACGAACGGACGTGTCCACGTGCCGCTCGCGTTGACCAGGGTCCGGGTGCGCCACTCCCGGTCGCCGGCCCGCACCACGAGCAAGTCGCCGTCGCTCTCGACGCGGTCGACCCGCACCGGTCGCACCACCGGCAGGCCCTGGCGCCGCTCGTAGTCACCGAAGTAGTCGGGCACCACGACGTTGGCCGCGAGCCGCGAGCGGTCGGGCGCGGTCGAGCCCGGAAGATCGGCGACGCCGTGGACGTCGTCCATGCCCAGCGAGGCCCACCGGTGCTGCCAGGCGCCACCCGGCTGCGGGTTGGCGTCGAGCACCACGTGGTCGATGCCACGCCGGCGCAGGAAGTACGACGCGGCGAGGCCGGCCTGGCCGGCACCGATGATCGCCGAGTCGAGCACCCGGTCGGGGAGGTCCACGTGAGCAGAACACGGACCGGGAAGCATCTATGCCCGCGCCCACCGTCATGGCAGCCTCGGAGCATGGACCTCTCGACTCTCGCCCGCACCCTCCTCGACCTTCACCACACCGGCACCACGCTCGTCCTTCCCAACGTCTGGGACGCCTGGTCCGCCCGGGCCGTCGCCGAGGCCGGCTTCCCCGCGCTGAGCATCGGCAGCCACCCACTGGCCGACTCCCGCGGCCAGGGCGACAAGGAGGACATGTCCCTCGACGACGCGCTCGACGGCGTACGCCGCATCTGCTCCGCCGTGCCCGACCTGCCGGTCACCGCCGACCTCGAGTCCGGCTATGACACCACCCCGGCCGAGCTCATCGAGCGGATGCTGGAGGCGGGCGCCGTCGGCCTCAACATCGAGGACTCGGTCCACTCCGAGGGTGGCCGGATCCGCTCGGTGCAGGAGCACGCCGACTACATCGGCGGCCTGCGCCAGGCCTCCGACGCCGCCGGCGTGGATGTCGTGATCAACGCGCGCACGGACGCCTTCATCAAGAAGGACCAGTTCGCCGACCCGGTCGCCGAGGCGATCACCCGGCTGCGGGCGTGCGAGGAGGCGGGTGCCCGGTGCGTCTACCCCGTGGGCGCACCTGACGCCGCGACCGTCCAGGCCCTCCTCGACGCCCTCGACGGCCCCGTCAACGTCATCGCGAACCCGCGCAAGGGCTCCGCCGCCGGCGGCCTGGAGGACCTCCGCGCGATGGGCGTGCACCGGGTGACCTTCGGGCCGCTGCTGCAGAAGGAGCTCGCCCCCGACCTGGTGGCCCTCGTCTGGCCCTGGCGCTGACACGGGCGGGCGTGTCTCGGCTCCCCCTTCCCATTCCGGGCCGCGTGGAGGAATCTGTACGGAGGTAGGGGCACGTCCCCCCGTGCCCCGGTGCAGGAGGTGCGCCGTGACGTCCACCGCGAGCAGGTTCGAGGCGAGGACCGCGCCCTGCGGCAGGGTCCAGGACGGCGATGAGCTCGTGACCGAGGACCTGCAGGGTCTGGCGACGCGAGACCTCCGGTTCGCGTGCGGGTGCCAGACGCATCGCGAGGAGTTCCACGACGGGAGCGTCCACACGCTGGTCGTCAACCACCGCGGCCGGGTGCTGGTGGACGAGGAGCTGCGGGGTGAGTGACGACCTGGTGGTCGCCACGCACGACGTGCTGATGGTGGGTGGCGGCGCCGCCGGCCTGCGCGCCGCCATCGCGATCGCGGAGGCGGAGCCGGCGCTCGACGTGGCCGTGGTGTCCAAGGTCTACCCGATGCGCAGCCACACCGTCTCGGCCGAGGGCGGCGCGGCAGGGGTGATCGCCGGGGACGACAGCATCGACGAGCACATCTACGACACGATCTCGGGCAGCGACTGGCTCGGCGACCAGGATGCGATCGAGGCGTTCGTCCACGAGGCTCCACGCGAGCTGCTGCAGCTCGAGCACTGGGGCTGTCCCTGGAGCCGTCAGCCCGATGGCCGCGTCGCGGTGCGCGCCTTCGGTGGCATGAAGAAGATGCGCACGTGGTTCGCCGCGGACAAGACCGGTTTCCACATGCTGCACGCGCTGTTCCAGACCTCGCTGAAGTACCGCGCCGTCACCCGCTACGACGAGTGGTTCGTGACCCGCTTGCTGGTCGACGACGGTCGGGTCCACGGAGTGGTGGCCGTGGAGCTGCACACCGGACGCATCCGGGCCATCACCGCCTCCGCGGTGGTGCTTGCCACCGGCGGCTGCGGCAAGGTCTTCCCGTTCACCACCAACGCCAACATCAACACCGGCGACGGCATGGCGCTCGCCTACCGGGCCGGCGCGCCGCTCAAGGACATGGAGTTCGTCCAGTACCACCCGACCGGCCTGCCCTTCACCGGCATCCTGATCACCGAGGCGACCCGCGCCGAGGGCGCCTGGCTGCTGAACAAGGACGGCTACCGCTACCTGCAGGACTACGACCTCGGCACGCCCACCCCCGAACCCCAGATGCGCAGCATGGAGCTCGGCCCCCGCGACCGGCTGTCCCAGGCGTTCGTCCACGAGGAGGAGAAGGGGCGCACGACCGACACGCCGTACGGCGCGGTGGTCCACCTCGACCTCCGTCACCTCGGCGCGAAGCTCATCGACACCAAGCTGCCGTTCGTGCGGGAGCTGTGCCTGAAGTACGAGCGCATCGACCCGGTGACCGACCTGATCCCGGTCCGCCCCGTGGTCCACTACATGATGGGTGGCGTACACACCGACATCGACGGGGCATCCCCGCTCGAGGGCCTCTACGCAGCCGGCGAGACGGCGTGCGTCAGCATCAACGGCGCCAACCGGCTCGGCTCGAACTCGCTCCCGGAGTGCCTGGTCTTCGGCGCCCGCGCAGGCCGGGCGGCCGCCCGGTTCGCCGTGTCCGCCCGGCGCCCTGACGGCCTGGTCGCCCGGGCGATCCGCGGCCAGGCAGCCGACGAGGTGCGGCGTATCGAACGCGACGTTCTGGGCGAGTCCCCGCGGGACGACGCGATCGCGGCGATCCGTGCGGAGATGCAGGAGGTGATGGAGGAGTCGGCGGGCATCTACCGCACCGGACCGGGGCTGTTGAAGGGGGTCGACGAGCTCCGCGGGCTCCAGGAGCGGGTGACCCGCGTCGGGGTCCGGGACACCAGCAAGGTCTTCAACACCGAGCTGCTGGCCTCCTTGGAGGCGGCGAACATGCTCGACGTCGCCGAGTGCATCCTGGCCTCAGGAGTGAGGCGCGAGGAGTCGAGGGGGGCGCACCAGCGGACGGACTTCCCCGACCGCGACGACGAACGGTTCCTGGTCCACCACCTCGTCCACCGCGGCGACGACGGTGTTCCGGCGGTCTCGCAGCAACGGGTAACGATCACCCGCTGGCCACCCGGCGAGCGGGTCTATGGGAGGTGACGCATGGCGCAGAGCATCCGGCTTCGCGTGGCGAGGTACCGGCCCGACAAGGACACCGAACCGGGGTGGCAGGAGTACGACGTGCCACTGCGCGAGGAGTGGACGGTGCTCGACGGCCTCAACCACGTGAAGAACGAGGTCGACACCACGCTCTCCTTCCGGTGGTCGTGCCGGATGGGAATCTGCGGGAGCTGCGGCATGAACGTCGCGGGCGAGCCCAGGCTCACCTGTGCGACCTTCCTGTCCGACTACGCGCCGGGCCCCGTGGACGTCGAACCGCTGTCGAACTTCCCGGTCGTGCGCGACCTGGTGGTCGACCTCACCGACTTCATGGAGAAGCTGCCGAGGGTGAAGCCCTGGATCATCCGCGACGAGGAGCAGTCGGTGGACGAGGGCGAGTACCTCCAGAGCCCGGAGGAGCTCGACGCCTACAAGCAGTTCAGCATGTGCATCAACTGCATGCTCTGCTATGCGGCGTGCCCGGTCTACGGCCTCGATCCGGAGTTCATCGGTCCGGCCGCGATCGCGCTGGCCGAGCGCTACGACCTCGACTCTCGCGACCACGGCGCGCGCGAACGCCTCGACGTGCTCATCGAGCACGAGGGTGTCTACGGCTGCACGTTCGTCGGTGAGTGCACCCGCGTGTGTCCCAAGCACGTCGACCCGGCAGCAGCGATCCAGCGCTACAAGCTGAAGGCCGCCCAGGAGTCGGTGAAGATGTTCCTCCTCCCCCGGGCGTTGCGCCGATGAGCAGCGAGGACGTTCGCTACCGCCCCACCGTTCCAGTGCTCTGGTGGACGCGCAAGCTGAGCTACTTCGTGTTCGTGATGCGCGAGCTCAGCAGCCTGTTCATCGCCTGGCTGGTGCTCTACCTGCTGCTGTTCGTCCGGGCCGTGGGCCGCGGGGAGACGGCTTACGCCGACTTCCTGGACTGGGCGACGTCGCCGTGGCTGGTGGTGCTCAACGTGGTCGCCTTCGCCTTCCTCGTCCTGCACACGATCACCTGGTTCTCGCTCACACCGCAGGCGATGGTGCTCGCCGTCGGGGGACGCCGAGTGCCGCCCGCCGCGATCATCGGTGCGCAGTACGTGGGACTGGGCATCGTGTCGGCCTTCGTCTACTGGCTGGTGACGCGATGAAGTTCCGGGTGGAGCCGTTCCTGTGGCTGGCGTTCAGCGGCGGCGGAGTGATGGCCGCGATGATCCTGCCCGTCCTGGCGATCCTGTTCGCGCTGGCGTTCCCGCTCGGGTGGCTCGACCCGCCGGATCACGAGCACCTCGCCGCCGTCGTCGGGCACCCGATCACGTTCCTCGTGCTGTTCGGGGCGTTCGTCATGATGCTGATCCACGCCGCTCACCGGTTCCGCTTCACCCTGTACGACGGGCTGCAGGTCAAGCACCGGTTCCTCGTCGGCGCCGCCTGCTACGGAGGTGCGCTCCTCGGCACCCTCCTGGCGTTGGACATGCTGGGGAGCGCGACCTAGCAGCCCCGACCTGGTGGCGCTCGTCTGGCCCTGGCGCTGATCGCCTGGCTGGACCAGTCGGGGAGCTCTGGACAAGCCCACCCATCGGGTCGATCCTGAGCAGGAACACTGTGGAGGGCCCATGGGCGCGCTGCATCTGCCGGAGCTCGAGCCGGGACCGCACCGCGACCTCATCGAGGCTCTCCACCGCCTCCATCACGATGCCGGCCGGCCCAGCCTCCGCGCGATCGCGCGCAGGGCGGGGTGTTCACACACGACCGTCCAGCACGTGTTCTCCCACCCGCGCCTACCTGCGTGGGAGCTCCTCGCGGTCGTCGTGACGGCACTGTCGGGCGAGCCTGCGGCTTTCCGGAAGCTCTGGCTCGCCGCCACGGCGGAGGGCATCCGTCACGTACCTCCGCCGTCGCGCCCGATCGCAGGCCGACGGGCTGAGCTACTGCGTCGTCCGCCGACACCTCGAGTCCGGCGGCGGCCTGCTGCTCGTCGTGGGCGAGGCGGGCATCGGCAAGACGACGCTGGTCGCCACGGTCTCCCAGCAGGTCTCCACCTTCGTCGCCCACGCCCGCGGCCACCTGATGCTGTCCGAGGCGCCGTTCGCTCTCGTGACGGCGGCTCTCCGCGAGGTCTGGCGCTGCGACGAGGGCCTGTGGTTCAAGGAGGCGCTGGCCGGGTGTCCGGCATTCGTGGAGCCGTCCCTGGCACGCATCCTGCCCGAGCTCGGGCTGCTCGTCCCGGATGAGGACGACCGCTTCGCCCCGGACCGGCTCTTCGCAGCGATCCAGTCCGCCCTGGCCTCGCTCGCGGCACTCCGCCCGCTCGCACTGGTGCTCGAGGACCTCCACTGGGCCGACGCGAGCTCACGCACCTGCCTGGAACGGCTGGTCCTCGACGGCGGAGGCGTCCCCGTCGTCGGCACGCTCCAGCGGGTGCGTCCGCGGATGCGGACGAGTGGGTGCTCCGCGTGCGTGGCGAGGCGACCCTGCTGCTCAACCTGCCGCCCCTCACGGAGAAGGAGACCAGGGAGCAGCTGCACATGCTCGCGGGCCGCTGGCTGCGACGCGGGGACCAGGACCGCATCCACCGGCTCAGTCGGGGGGTGCCGCTGTTCACCGAGGAGCTGGCCCGGTCCGTGCCCGAGGACGTCCTCCCCGAGCGGTTGGTGGAATCCCTGTCCCGGCATCTCGACGGCCTGACTCCCAGCGCGCGAGCCGTGCTCGTGGTCGCGGCCGTGGCGGACCGACCTCTCCCTGCGCCGGTCGTCAGGGACGTGGCCGCGATGGGCGAGGCGGAGCTGGCAGACGGAATGCGTGACCTCGTGACCAAGCATCTCCTTGCCGGCCCCTACGGCACGTCCGACGTGGCTGTGCGGCATCCGCTCCTGGGCGCCACCGTGCGCTCCATGCTCGAGCCGGGGGAAGCTGAGTCGGTGCACCGAAGGCTGGCGACGGTGCTGGCGAAGACGTCACACACGTCGACCGCCGAGATCGCCGCGCACTGGCGCGGGGCCCACGACACCCGGGAGGAGCTGCGCTGGCGGGTCGCTGCGGCCCGCACAGCCTGCGCCCGGCTCGCCCGGCACGAGGAGGCAGCCCACTGGGCACGCGTCCTGCAGCTCTGGCCCGCCGACGGCGCGGCACCTGCCGAGGCGGGGATCGGTAGACCCGAGCTGCTGCTGGAGGCGATCCACGCGACGATCGGCACCGGACGCACCGTGGACGTAGGGCCCTGGGTGAAGGAGGTCCTCGCACTCAGCCCTGGCCCCGCTGAGGCGCGCTTCGCACTCGCGCTGCGCCGGGCGAGCCAGGTCCTGACCGACATCGATGCGGACTCGGCGGTGCGCCTCGCCGGGCGGGCGATCACGGCCCTGGACGAGCTCCAGGACCGGGTCGGGACGGTGCGGGCGCTGGGGGACCAGTCCTCTGCGCTGCGCGCTGCCGGGCGGTACGACGAGGCGGACGAGGTGTTGTCACGGGCCCTCGCGCTCAGCGCCGGGCTCGGCGAACCGGACTTGTACCGCGAGGTCCTGATCCAACGCGCGTGGCTCGACGTCGCTGCCGGGCGAACGGCGGCGGGGCTGCGCGCGGCCCACGAGGCGTACCTGATGCAGGTCGGGGACGATCCCTTCGCCGAGGTCTGGCTCGGGACCCTTCACACCGACCTCCTGCTGATGCGCTGCGCAAGCGGGGACGAGGTGGCGGACGCGGCGGCCGCCGGCCTGGCCGCGCTCCGCGACACCCGTATCGAGTCGTTCGGACTCAGCACCGTCCTGGTCTGCAACGTGGCCGAGGCCCGGATCGGTGAAGGGGCTGTCGCCAGTGCAGGACGCCTGCTCCACCCGCACACCAAGGACGAGCCTCGGCATGGAACCCGCTCCCTGCACCTGCTCCGCGCGTGGACCGAGGTGCTGCGGGGCGACCTGGTGGCAGCCGACCGCAGGCTGGCGTCCCTGGTTGCGCTCACCGGCGCCGCCGGCGCACACCAGCAGGACCTGGTGAAGGTCCGGGCCTTCCACGACCTGTGGCGCGGCATGCCCTCCCTGGCCCTGGCCCACGTCGAAGCGGGCATCGCCGACCAGACGGCCACCTCTTGGTCCCCCCACACCGGCTCGCTCCTCGTCCTCGGAGCGCGAGCGGCAGCCGATGTCGCCCAGACCGACCCCTCGCGCGTCCCCGAGCTCACTGCCACGGTGTCCAGGTGGCCACGCCAGTGGACGCAGGACCCGTTCGCACCCGACGCTCCCCACGTGGTCACGCCGGCCGCCCGCAGCACCTGGCGGGCCGAGCTGGCGAGGCTCACCAGCACCGCGCAAGTGGCGCACTGGACCGGGGCCGGTCAGCAGTGGGACCTCGTCGGCCGGCCCCACGACGCGGCGTACTGCCGCTGGCGGGCGGGGGAGCTCGCCCTGCAGGAGGGCGAGGGCGCGCTCGCTGCACGGCTGCTGCGCCGGGCACATGCCCAGGCCCGTGGGCACGTCCCGCTCCTCCGGGCGATCGAGCAGCTCACCGAGGCGCTCCCCCGTAGAGCCCCGGCACCCGCACCGAGGCGGACACACGGCTCGATGGTCCCGGCGACTACTCTGGTCGCTCGTGAGCACCGCTGACTTCCACTACTCCGACCTCCTCCCGACCGCCGGATCCAACGGAGCGGCGGAGACGCCCTACCGCCTCGTGACGAGCGAGGGCGTCAGCACCGTGGAGGTCGACGGCCAGACCTTCCTCAAGGTCGAGCCCGAGGCGATCCGCCGGCTCACCGAGGAGGCGATGCACGACATCAGCCACTACCTGCGTCCCGGCCACCTCGCCCAGCTGCGCAAGATCATCGACGACCCCGAGGCCTCCGGCAACGACCGCTTCGTCGCGCTCGACCTGCTCAAGAACGTCAACATCTCCGCCGGCGGGGTGCTGCCGATGTGCCAGGACACCGGCACCGCGATCGTGATGGGCAAGAAGTCCGAGGGCGTGCTCACCGGCACCGACGACGGCGAGGCCATCAGCCGTGGCGTGTACGACGCCTACACCCGGCTCAACCTGCGCTACTCCCAGCTCGCGCCGCTGACGACGTTCGAGGAGAAGAACACCGGCACGAACCTGCCGGCGCAGATCGAGATCTACTCCACGCCAGCCAAGGACGTGCCGGAGTACAAGTTCCTCTTCATGGCCAAGGGCGGAGGCTCGGCCAACAAGTCGTTCCTCTTCCAGGAGACCAAGGCCGTCCTCAACCCGACGCGGCTCATGGAGTTCCTCGACGAGAAGATCCGCTCGCTCGGCACGGCCGCGTGCCCGCCCTACCACCTTGCCGTCGTCATCGGCGGCACGAGCGCGGAGTTCGCCCTCAAGACCGCGAAGTACGCCTCTGCCCACTACCTCGACGACCTGCCGACCGAGGGCTCGATGAGCGCGCACGGGATCCGCGACGTCGAGCTGGAGGAGAAGGTCTTCGAGCTGACCCAGTCGTTCGGCATCGGCGCACAGTTCGGCGGGAAGTACTTCTGCCACGACGTCCGGGTCGTCCGCCTCCCCCGCCACGGCGCGTCGTGCCCCGTCGCCATCGCCGTCTCGTGCTCCGCCGACCGTCAGGCGCTCGGCAAGATCACCCCCGACGGCGTCTTCCTCGAGCAGCTCGAGACCGACCCTGCGCACTACATGCCCGACGCCGGGGTCTCCGACGAGATCTCGGGCGGTGAGGTCGTGCAGATCGACCTCAACCAGCCGATGGCCGACATCCTCGCCGAGCTGAGCAAGCACCCGGTCAAGACCCGCCTGTCGCTGACCGGCCCGCTCGTGGTGGCCCGCGACATCGCCCACGCCAAGATCAAGGAGCTCCTCGATGCCGGCGAGGAGATGCCCGACTACCTCAAGAACCACCCGGTCTACTACGCCGGCCCGGCCAAGACCCCGGCCGGGATGGCGTCCGGGTCGTTCGGTCCGACCACGGCCGGTCGGATGGACTCCTACGTCGAGCAGTTCCAGGCAGCCGGCGGCTCGATGGTGATGCTGGCCAAGGGCAACCGCTCCAAGGTGGTCACCGAGGCCTGCCACACCCATGGCGGCTTCTACCTCGGCTCCATCGGCGGCCCGGCCGCTCGCCTGGCCCAGGACTGCATCACGTCGGTGTCGGTGCTGGAGTACGAGGAGCTCGGGATGGAGGCGGTCTGGAAGATCGAGGTCGAGGACTTCCCCGCCTTCATCGTCGTCGACGACAAGGGCAACGACTTCTTCACCGACCCCTCGGGCGCGGTGACGGTCCCCATCTCCGGTATTCGCGTCCGTTCCGCCCAGTAGCGCGCACATGGACGGCAGCGACCCGCGCCCCGGCTTCCAGGAGGTCGAGCCACCCTCCACGCGGTGGTGGGCGGTCGACTGGTGGGTCCCGGCGAGCGTCCTGGTGGTCATGGTCGTCATCTGCCTGTCCTTCCCCGCGCTCCGGGCCGGGCTGCTCTGGCGTACGGAGCGGGTGAACGCGCTGGTGGTCGCAGTGAGCACGGACCAGGGCTGCGACTCAGACCCGCGGACGCTGCACGACATGCGGTGGAGCGACGGTGACGGCGTGCACACCGCGGAGCTGAGGACCTGTGGTCCGCTGAGCTACGAGGTCGGCGACCGCGTCGACGTGTGGGTCGCGCCGGGGGTCCACGAGGCTCGGCGGGAGAGCCCCGGGAAGCTGTGGCTGGGGCTGATCCTCCTCCCGCCGCTGGCCGCCATCCCGCTCACCTGGATGTGGAACTGGCGCACGAACTTCCTTGTCAACAGTCAGGTGCGCAGCGAGGAAAGACGTCGCCGGAGGCGAGCCCGACGCACGGGCTGAAGGACGGCGGCTACGGTCGTCGGGTGACTGAGTACGTCGAGGTGGCGCGGGCCGAGACCGCGCGCGGTGAGGTCGTGCTGCGACGTCGTACGTCCGAGGCCGCGGCCGACGTCCTCGAGCTGCGCGTCAACGGCGTGTTCGTGATGGACACGCACGAGACGACGAGCGAGATCGAGCTCGCCACGCTGGCCCTCGAAGCGGCCGGTCACCCACGCCGTGTCGTCGTCGGTGGCCTGGGGCTCGGCTTCACGCTCCAGCGCGTGCTCGCCGACCATCGCGTCGAGGCCGTCGCGGTCGTGGAGATCGAGGACACGCTCATCCGCTGGATGCGCGACGGCACGGTGCCCCACGGCCCGGCACTGCTGGCCGACCAGCGGGTGACGATGATCAACGCCGACATCGCCATGGCGATCGCCGAGGCCCGCTCCACCTACGACCTGGTGCTGCTCGACGTGGACAACGGGCCGGGCTACCTCGTGCACGCGGACAACAAGCAGGTCTACGAGTCGGACTTCCTCAGCCAGTGCGCCGAGATCCTCGCACCGCGTGGAGTGCTGGTCGATCTGGTCGGCCGAGCCCCGCACCCGGCCTGCTGGCCGCGATGCGCGAGGTCTTCGGCGCGGCCGAGGAGCAGCCCCACGACGTCCAGCTGCAGGACCGGGCCGAGACCTACTTCCTCTACCTCGCGCGGCGGGCGCCCTCGGACGCTCAGCCGAGCTCGGCGCGGTAGTAGGCAGCGAACCCGGGGTAGTAGGCGTCGAAGTCGATGACCCCCGGGTCGCCGCCGGCCTCGGCCACGACCATCCGGTCGAGGTAGTAGTCCCACCCGGGGCCGACGCTCTCGGCGAGCTCCACGTTGACGACCTCCTGGGCGAAGGCCAGGGTCGTCACTCCGTCCGCCTCGCTGAGGTCGAGCTGCCATGACCAGACCTCGCTCTTGTCATCGGGTCGCGCCGAGCGCATCACCAGTCTCGACGGCTCCGTGCACTCGTCGATGAGGATCGTCTCGGCGGGCGCGTCCGGGGACTCGGCCGTCATGAAGAACGTGACGGAACCGCTGGCGGGGTCGCCTGTCCACCTGCCGATCCAGCGGACCAGCCGGTCGGACTCGGTCACCGCCGCCCAGACGTCGGCGATCGGTGCGGCGAACGTGCGCTCGAAGACGACGTACGGCGTGCCGTCGCGGTCCTCGCGGTGGCCGGTGGCCCGAGCGGTGGGCGGTGTCGTGCGTGGCGTGCTGGTCATGCCGTCTCCTGGGCTGCGGTGGTGTCGGGAATCGGGTGGGAGGCGCGGTCGCGGACCGTGCGACGGACCTCGAGGTCGAGGCCGTCGAGCACGGACTCGTCGAAGCGGGGGCTGGGTTCGAGATCCGCGAGCCAGGCCGACACGGGTGCCAGGCCGGAGCGCTCGAGGCGGTAGTGCCGCTCCCGACCCTGGTCGCTCCGCGGCCACCAGGCCGGCCTCGCCGAGCACCCGGAGGTGCCGACTGATCGCCGGCCGGCTGATCGCGTGGTCTGCTGCGAGGTCGACGACCCGCGCCGGTCCACGAGCGAGTCGGTCGAGCAGCTGCCGACGTACGGGGTCGGCGAGCGCGGCGAACGGATCCATGCTCTATTGGTAACTTGTGCGTTACCTATCTGTCAAGGGTAGCGTCTCCGGGTATGAGCGACACACGCACCGAACACGACTCCATGGGCGAGATCGAGGTGCCCGCCGACGCACTGTGGCGGGCCCAGACCCAACGCGCGATCGACAACTTCCCGATCAGCGGCACCACCCTCGAGCGCCGGCACATCCAGGCACTCGGCCACGTCAAGGCAGCTGCCGCGCTCGTCAACGCCGAGCTCGGCGTGATCACCGACGAGCAGGCAGAGGCCATCCGGGAGGCGGCTGCCGGTGTGGTGGACGGGACCCACGACGAGCACTTCCCGCTCGACGTCTTCCAGACCGGCTCGGGCACCAGCTCCAACATGAACACCAACGAGGTGCTGGCCTCGCTCGCCGACCGGGCTGGCACCCAGGTCCACCCCAACGACCATGTCAACGCCTCCCAGAGCAGCAACGACACCTTCCCGACCTCCATCCACGTCGCTGCCGCGATCGCGGTCGTGGAGGACCTGCTGCCCGCGCTCGACGTGCTGGCCACCTCGCTGGAGGCGAAGTCGACCGAGTTCGCGAGCACCGTGAAGTCCGGTCGTACGCACCTGATGGACGCGACGCCCGTGATGCTCGGCCAGGAGCTCGGGGGCTATGCCGCCACGGTCCGCTATGCCGCCGAGCGCCTCGACTCGGTGCTGCCCCGGGTCCGTGAGCTGCCGCTCGGAGGAACTGCGGTGGGGACGGGCATCAACACTCCGGCCGGTTTCGCGGCGCGGGTGATCGAGGTGCTCTCCGATGAGACCGGCCAGCCCTTCACCGAGGCCCGCGACCACTTCGAGGCCCAGGCCACGCGGGACTCGCTCGTCGAGCTCAGCGGCGTGCTGCGCACCCTCGCCGTCGGGCTGACCAAGATCTGCAACGACCTGCGCTGGATGTCGTCGGGGCCGACCACCGGTCTGGCGGAGATCCACCTGCCCGACCTCCAGCCCGGGTCCAGCATCATGCCCGGCAAGGTCAACCCGGTCCTGCCGGAGGCCACCCTCATGGTGTGCGCCCAGGTCGTCGGCAACGACGCGACGATCGCGTGGGCCGGGGCGTCGGGCAGCTTCGAGCTCAACGTGCAGATGCCCGTCATGGCACGCAACCTGCTGGAGTCGATCCGGATCCTGTCCACCTCGATGAGGTTGCTGGCGACGCGGTGCGTCGACGGGATCACGGCCGACGCCGATCGGATGCGTGCCTATGCCGAGTCCTCCCCCAGCGTCGTGACGCCCCTCAACAAGCACCTGGGCTACGAGGAGGCGGCCAGGATCGCCAAGCAGGCGATGAGGGACGGGGCCACCATCCGGGAGACCGTGATCGCACTGGGCTACGTCGATCGCGGCGACCTCACCGAGGAGCAGCTCGACGCCGCCCTCGACGTGGAGTCGATGACCCACCCCTGATCCGTGAGACCGTGCTCGCGTGAACGACATCAGCAACCCCGACCACGTCCGTGAGCAGTATGCGACCGAGGGCAACCTCGAGACCCGCCGCGCGGTGTGGCACCCGACCGACGACGGCCGTGACCCGTCCACCGAGGCGTTCAAGGCGATCGACCGGGCCATGACCGGCGACTCCGACGTGCTCGAGGTGGGCTGCGGGACCGGAGTGATGGCCGAGCGGATCAATGCGCTGGCCGGCGTGACCCTCGTGGCCATCGACTACTCCGAGCGCTTCGTCGAGCTGACCGCGGCCCGCGGCGTCGACGCCCGACAGGCGGACGTCTGCTACCTGCCGTTCGAGGACGACTCCTTCGACGTCGTCTATGCCGGATGGATGCTCTACCACGTGCGCGACCTCGACCGGGCTCTCGGCGAGATCCGTCGGGTGCTGCGTCCGGGCGGCACGTTCGTGGCCGTCACCAACGGCGACGACAGCCTGGCGGACCTCCGCAAGGAGGCCGGCGGGCGCCCGCTCGTCACCGGCTTCTCGAGCGAGAACGGCGAGTTCACGCTGTCGCGCAAGTTCAGCGATGTCCGCCGCCAGGACCTCGAGACGCGCGCGGTGTTCGAGGACCACGCGAGCGCCCAGGCCTACCTCGACTCCTCCGACGAGGGGCTGGTCCTGCCGCCCTTCGAGGGATCGCGGACCTACGCCGGGCACGTCACCGTCTTCGAGGCTCGCTGACCAACCGGCCGCCGAACGTCCGGAACACGACCTAGCCTCGGGGCATGACGTACGAGATCAAGCCCCTCGGCGTGGAGACGTGGCCCGCCTTCGACGACCTGGTGGCCCGGCACGGTGGGATCTTCGGCGGGTGCTGGTGCATCTGGTTCCACCCCGACGGTCCCGAGCGCGGACAGGGCGCGGAAGCCAACCGGGAGCTCAAGCGGCGCTACGTCGAGGAGGGGAAGGCGCACGCGGCGCTGGTCTTCGACGGCGACGAGGCGATCGCGTGGGCGGAGTACGGCACCCCCGCCGAGCTGCCCGGCATCCACCACCGCAAGCAGTACGACGCGGAGAAGGAGGCCGACCCCGACTACCGGATCACGTGCGTCTTCGTCGACCGGCGCCACCGCCGTACGGGGCTCGTCGAGGTCGCGATCCGTGGCGCGCTCGACCTCATCGCCGAGACCGGCGGCGGGGTCGTGGAGAGCTATCCGCACGACCTGACCGACCAGACCAAGAAGATGTCGGCCTCGTTCCTCTACAACGGGACCCGGTCGCTCTACGAGCGCCTCGGCTTCACCTACGTCCGTCCCAAGGGCCTGAAGAACTGCGTGATGGTGACGACGTCGGTGCGACGCTGAGCGGAGGTCCGGCCACGCAGGTGCCGTGACCGGGCCTCCTCGCCCCCATGAGGACCCCCCACCGGCCCTCCATCCCCCCGAGCCGTTGGGTCCTGCTTCGTCACGCAGGCGTTGGTGGACACCCGGCGCGACGCGCCAGAACAGGGCCAACACTGACGGCTGTCCCGGGGCGCTGCGGCCGAAATCGGGTTGGCTAGTCCGATCGGTTAGACCAGTGGTCCAGGTCGCGGGTCAGTACCAGCCGTTCCCGGTCTTGAAGCTCCACGCGGCGCACGGGGTGCCGTAGGCGTCCTGGATGTATTCCAGCCCCCAGCGGATCTGCGACTCGGCGGAGGTCATGTAGTCCGTCGGCAGGTCGTGCAGCTGGGTCAGCGCCTGCGGGATGCCGTACGCCGATGACGTCGGGTTGTCGGCGTCGACGCGCCAGTCGGACTCGCTGACGTAGAGCGAGTCCAGGCAGGAGAACTGCGAGCTGTCGAAGCCGTAGAGCGGGAGGAGCGCACGAGCGATGTCGCGGGGGTCCCCACCTGTGAGGCTCTCCGACCGACTGACGGTCGCGCCCTGCGCCACCGAGAGGGCGGCCGCCTTGGTGGCCGTGGTGCGCCTGCGGGCCCGGGAGCGGGAGACGACGTCGCGCTGCTCACGTCGCTCGACGTCGGCCGGGCTCATGGTGGACGTGCCCGGCGGTCGACGCGGTCGTGACGACCACGTCGGCGGCAGCCGGCGTCAGGTCGGTCGCACCGGTCAGCAGACCGCCGGAGACGCCGACACCGGTGGCGACCGCGGCCACACCGGTCAGGACCAGGGTGGAGCGCAGCACCCGGCGCGGGGCGCGCGCGGCCTTGTGCTTGCCGGGGGCGCGGTGCGTGGGGACGTACTTGTCAGACTTGGGCACGAAGAGGACTCACGGGGGTTGACGGCAGGGTCTTTGGCACGAACGACCCACCATGCAGGAGGCCGAGGGGACGTGCAAAACGAGCGCGATCATCTCGTCGCGCCTCATTCGCCACACGGGGCCCAGTGGCCCCAGGCACCCCACCGGCCCCGTGCTGGCGAACCGTCAGAGCGTGACGTCCTCCAGCATCTCGGTGACCAACGCCGCGATCGGCGACCGCTCGGAGCGGGTCAAGGTGATGTGCGAGAAGAGCGGGTGGCCCTTGAGCTTCTCCACCACCGCGACGATGCCGTCGTGGCGACCCACGCGCAGGTTGTCGCGCTGGGCGACGTCGTGGGTCAGCACGACCTTCGAGTTGGCACCGATGCGCGAGAGCACGGTGAGGAGCACGTTGCGCTCGAGCGACTGGGCCTCGTCGACGATGACGAAGGCGTCGTGGAGGGAGCGGCCCCGGATGTGGGTCAGCGGCAGCACCTCGAGCATCCCGCGATCCATCACCTCCTCGATCACGTCCTTGCCGGTCAGCGCACCCAGCGTGTCGAAGACCGCCTGGGCCCAGGGCGACATCTTCTCGTTCTCCGAGCCGGGGAGGTAGCCGAGCTCCTGGCCACCCACCGCGAAGAGCGGGCGGAAGACGACGACCTTCTTGTGCTGGCGTCGCTCCATCACCGCTTCGAGCCCGGCGCACAGGGCCATCGCGGACTTGCCGGTGCCGGCGCGGCCGCCGAGGGAGACGATGCCGACCTCGGGGTCGAGCAGCATCTCCAGGGCGATGCGCTGCTCGGCGGAACGGCCGTGGATGCCGAAGGCGTCGCGATCCCCGCGCACGAGGTGCACCCGCTTGTCCGGCACCGACCCGGGCCAGCGCCGTGCCGCGGTCGGAGAGCAGGACCAGGCCGTTGTGGCACGGCAGGTCGCGGGCGTCCGCGAGGTCGATGACACCGTCCTCGTAGAGCTCGTCGAGGTCGGCGGCGGCCACCTCGAGCTCGGCCATTCCGGTGTAGCCGGTGTCGGAGCTGCTGATGGACTCCGCGCGGTATTCCTCGGCGTCCAGCCCGACCGCCGAGGCCTTGATGCGCAGCGGCAGGTCCTTGGAGACCAGCGTGACGCGGTTGCCCTCGTTGGCGAGGTTGCGGGCCACCGCCAGGATGCGGGTGTCGTTGTCGCCGAGGCGGAAGCCCGACGGCAGGGACGCGGCGTCGGTGTGGTTGAGCTCGACCCGGATGGTGCCGCCCTCGTGCCCGATCGGCGATCGGCTCGTCGAGCCGGCCGTGGGAGACGCGGAGGTCGTCGAGCATCCGCAGCGCGGAGCGGGCGAAGTAGCCGAGCTCGGGGTGGTGCCGCTTCCCCTCCAGCTCGGTGATGACCACGACCGGCAGCACGACCTCGTGCTCGGCGAAGCGTTTCGCCGCGCCGGGATCGGCGAGCAGCACGCTGGTGTCGAGGACATAGGTCCGACGGGCGCCCGCCTGAGTGTCGGTCGGCGGAAGAGCTGGGCGATGACGACTTGCTGGCCACGACGAACCCCTTGCTCCGGGTCGGCACGCGCACTCAGCGCCCGGCCCGATGTCATTCAGCGGACCGGAGAACTCCTGATTGAGTGCACAATGCAAGCCTTCCGGTGCGGCAAGCTTCCCCACCTGCCGTTCGCTCGAAAATACGCCCGCCGCGACGCCGTTTCTGGACGACACGCCCGAACGTGGGGTGAAGAGAGGGCGACCGGACTCAGGACGCCGAAGCGGCGCTCGCGCTCGGCGTACGCCCGGATCGCGCGCAGGAAGTCCACCCGGCGGAAGTCGGGCCAGAGGGCCTCGCAGAAGTAGAACTCCGAGTTGGCCGACTGCCACAGCAGGAAACCGCCGAGGCGCTGCTCGCCCGAGGTGCGGATCACCAGGTCAGGATCGGGCTGGCCCTTGGTGTAGAGGTGCTCGGAGATGTGCTCGACGTCGATGACGTCGGCGAGCTCCTCCAGCGACGTGCCGCGGGCGGCGTGCTCGGTGAGCAGGGCTCGTACGGCGTCGGCGATCTCGCGACGGCCGCCGTAGCCGACGGCGACGTTGACCAGGATGCCCGGTGTTGTGGCGGGTCGCCTCCTCAGCGGCCTTGAGTCGCTCGGCCGTCTCGGCCGGCAGCAGGTCCAGCGCCCCGACCGGGTGGATGCGCCAGCGCGCCGGTCGCGGCCAGCGAGTCGACCGCCCCCTCGATGATGCCGAGCAGGCCGGTGAGCTCCTCGGGGGGCCGGTTGGTGAGGTTGTCGCTGGAGAGGAGCCACAGGGTGACGACCTCGACGCCGACCTCCTCGCACCAGCCGAGCAGGGGGCGGATGTTGTCCGCCCCGGCCTGGTAGCCCTCGGCCGTGTTGGCCCCGACGGCCTTGGCCCACCGGCGGTTGCCGTCGAGCATCACCCCGACGTGCTTGGGGATGCGGTCGGAGGGGAGGAACTTCACGACGCGCGACTCGTAGGCGGGGTAGAGCACCCGACGCACTGCGTCCTTCAGCCTGGCCACCTGCCGATGGTAACCGCCGTGAGGCCTGTCACCCCGTCGGGCGGTCGTGCGCGCGCCCGGTCGTCCCGTAACGTGGGCGCATGAACGAGGTCATGCGCCACCGGTTCGACGAGCTCCATGAGCGCGTCGACGAGGCGATCGCCGAGGTGAAGCCGCACCTGCGCGGCTGGCTGCACCTCGCCATCGCCCCGCTCGCCCTCGCGGCGGGGATCGTGCTGGTCGTCCTCTCCCCCGACGCGACGACGCGCATCGGCTCGGCGGCCTTCGCGCTGTCGGCGTTCGTGCTCTTCACCGTCTCCGCGATCTACCACCGCGGTCGCTGGTCGCCGAGGACCCACAGCATCCTGAGGCGCTTCGACCACTCCAACATCTTCGTGCTCATCGCCGGCTCCTGCACGCCGTTCGCGCTGCTCCTGCTCGATGGCACGGACCGCTGGGTGATGCTCGGCGTGGTGTGGGGTGGCGCCATCGCCGGCGTGGTGATGAAGGTCGTGTGGGCCGGTGCCCCCCGCTGGCTCTCGGCCCCCATCTACATCGCCCTGGGCTGGGCGCCGGTCTTCTTCTTCGGCGGCTTCGTCGAGGGTGCGGCGCGCACCTACAGCCACCCGATCGGCATCGCCATCATGGTGCTCGTGATCGTGGGTGGAGCCTTCTACACCCTCGGTGCGGTCGTCTACGGCACCAAGCGTCCCAACCCGTGGCCGCAGTGGTTCGGCTTCCACGAGGTCTTCCACAGCTTCACGATCCTGGCGTTCATCGCGCACTACGTCAGCGTCTCGCTGGCGACGTACTCCCTGCGCTGATCCTGGGGATCAGCGCACGCTGAGCGTCGCGAACGCGACGAGCGATGCGACGACGACGACGCCGGCCAGCACCCGGGCCGCCGTGGGCGAGCGCCGGGCCAGCCGCTCGAGCGCGAGGTAGGTCGAGCCGATCAGTGCCAGCCCGACGGTGACGTGGAGGAGCACCGCCAGCATCACTCCCGAGATGGCACCGGCCATCCGCAGCCGGCCCCAGAGCAGGCTCAGCGCGAGAGGTATGACGACGGCGCCCGCCAGACCTCCCACGACCTCGACCCACCAGGGCCGCTCGCCCATCCACGGCAGGTCGACCGCACCCACCCACGACTGGTCGACGAGGTCGCTGGTCGCGCTGTAGCCGATGTAGAGGATGGCGAGGATGGTCGTGGCCGCAGCCAGGCGGTAGGACCAGTGCCGGGCCCGCGACCACGGCACCTCGCGGCCCACGAAGATCGTGGCAACGGTGACCGCCGCCCAGACGATCCAGCGCCGGATGACGCCGGTGCCGGTGTCGGCCATCGCGTCCCGGAAGATCCGGTCGGCCTCGACGCGATCGACCTCGTGGCCCTGGGTCGAGACGTAGGACGCCGGGTCGTCGCGACCCGCCACGAGGGCGTCGTGCAGCAGCGCCGCGGGCAGGTGGGCACCGGTCTTGGGCACCAGCCAGGTGAAGAGCGCCGGCACCGACGTCAGGTCGGTGCGGAAGCCGAGGTCGGCGGGCACGAGCAGCTCGCCGAGGTGCCGGTCGAGGTAGGCCAGGCGTCGCTCCAGCGCGAAGGTCTCCACGCCCTCCTCGGAGTGGCGCTCCAGCACGATCCTCGGGTCCGACGAGGGATCGGCGGGCGCACCCGGTCGCCCCGTCGCGCGGCAGTGTCCCGCCGTCGTAGAAGCGCCGCGTCTGCTGCACGACCTGACCGCTCCGCTCCCGAGACTTCATGTCTCCAGTGTGCCGCCGCTCACCGACAACGGCGAGGTCAGATCCGCAGCGCGTCGGGGCTCGTCACCGGTGCCGCACAGACGTGGTGACGACAGACGTACGCCGCCGGCCGGCCGTCGACGGCGTCGCGCCCCACCAGCAGGGGCACGTCGTCGCGCGGTCCGTCCGCGACCAGCACCACCGCCGTCGGATGGTGTCGGGCCTTGTTGGCCAGGGAGTCCCGGCGGGCCCCGGGCGGGCCGACGACGGCGACCTCCGCCGGTCCGTCCGACCATCGCCACGGCCGCAGCCAGCGACCAGCCGGCGAAGCGCGGCGCCCCCGTCGCGAGTCCGTGCACCGACGCGAGAGCTGCCTCGGCGGCCTCGCGGTAGCGCGGCTCGCCGGTGATCGCGGCGGCGACCACCAGGGCGTGGAGCAGGGAGGACTGACCGCTCGGGGAGGCGTTGTCCGAGGGGTCACGCGGGCGTGCCACGAGCTGTTCGGCGTCGTCGGCGGTGTCGAAGTAGCCGCCGTCCCCGGCCGCGAAGTGGTCGAGAGCCGTGTCGATGAGGGTGGTCGCGGCACTCAGCCACCGGACGTCGCCGGTCGCCTGGAAGAGGTCGAGCAGCCCCGCGGCCACGCATCCGTGGTCCTCCAGCACACCGGCCGGAGCGCCCACGACACCGTCGCGCGACACCCGCCGGAGCCGGCCGTCCACCAGGTGCACGTCCAGCAGCAGCTCGGCAGCACCCACGGCGGCCTCCAGGAACCGTGGCTCCTCCAACCAGGTCGAGAGCCTCGCGAGACCGCTGATGGCCAGGCCGTTCCACGCGGCGACCACCTTGTCGTCGCGGTCGGGACGGACCCGCGCCGACCTCGCGGTCAGCAGTCGGGCGCGCACGTCCAGCCAGCGGTCGAGGTCGTCCGGGTCCTCCAGCAGCTGCAGCACCGACGACCCGTGCTCGAAGGTCCCGGCGTCGGTCACCGAGAACAGCTCGGCGGCCCAGGCCCCGTCCTGCTCCCCCAGGGCCTCGACCAGCTGCGCCGGCGTCCAGACGTAGAACGTGCCCTCCTCGCCCTCGGAGTCGGCGTCCAGGGCCGAGGCGAAGCCGCCCTCGGCAGTCCGGAGCTCGCGCAGCAGGAACTCGGCGATCCCCTCCGCGGCCCACAGCGCCGGCGGCGTACGACGGTCGGCGAACACCCGCATCAGCAGGGCGTTGTCATAGAGCATCTTCTCGAAGTGGGGCACCACCCAGCGCGCGTCGACGCTGTAGCGCGCGAACCCGCCCCCGAGCTGGTCGTGCAGGCCACCGCGCACCATGCCGTCGATGGTGTGGTCGACCATGCGCAGGGCCTCGTCGCTGCCGTGCCGCAGGAGGAACTCGAGCACCATCGACGGGGGGAACTTCGGGGCACCACCGAATCCGCCGGCGACGGGGTCGAAGTCGGCTGCGAGGCTGGTGACAGCGGCGTCCAGCTCGTCACGTCCGATCGGTGATGACGTCGTGCTGGTCGGCGCCTGGAGGTGCTCGCGCAGCTTCGCCGCCTGTTCCCGTACGCCGTCGGCCCGGTCGCGCCACGCCTCGACGAGCGCGTGAAGCACCTGGGTGAACGACGCCTGGCCGTGTCGCGGCGTGTCGGGGAAGTAGGTGCCGGCGAACCACGGGCTGCCCTCGTGGTCGAGCACGACGGTCATCGGCCAGCCGCCGTGACCGGTCATCGCAGTCGTCGCCTGCATGTAGATCGCGTCGACGTCGGGGCGCTCCTCGCGATCGACCTTGATGCTGACGAAGTGCTGGTTGAGGTAGGCGGCGGTCGCCTCGTCCTCGAAGGACTCGTGGGCCATCACGTGGCACCAGTGGCACGCGGCGTACCCCACGCTGAGCAGGACGGGGACGTTGCGGCGCCGCGCCTCGGCGAAGGCCTCGGGGCCCCACTCCCACCAGTCCACCGGGTTGTCGGCGGCGTGCTGGAGGAGGTAGGGGCTCGTCGCGTCTGCCAACCGGTTCACCCGGCGAGTCTCGCCCATCACGTCCAGAGCAGGAAGGCTCCGGCGAGCCCGGCTCCGACGATCCCGGCTCGCAGCAGGGACGGCGGCAGCTTGCGGCCGATGCGGGCGCCGACGTAGCCCCCGACGACCGACCCGAGAGCGAGCAGCACGACCGCACGCCAGTCGATCTCGGCGGCGAACACGAAGATCACGCTGGCCACGAGGTTGGCGGCCAGCACGGCCAGGGTCTTGAGGGCGTTGGCGACCCGGAAGGGGAGGTCGGTGCCGAGACCGAGGACGGCCAGCATCATGACCCCCGACCCGGCGCCGAAGTAGCCGCCGTACACCCCGGTCAGCGTCGCGAAGACGTCCGGTCGCGGGCGAGACGTGCAGTCGTTCTGGTACGTCGTCGCCGCGGCGCGTGCGCAGCCAGGCCGAGAGGCGCGGCTGGATGCCGACGAGCAGGCAGGTGCCGAGGATGAGCCACGGCACGACGCCCTCGAAGACGGTCGCGGGCAACGCGAGCAGCAGCACGGCACCGCCGACGGCCCCCACGGCGCAGGTGATCAGCACGATCGCGGTGACCCGGGGGAACTCGCGGAGCTCGTGTGCGGTAGCCGATGGATCCGCTGATCGCTCCCGGGGTGAGCCCGACCGTGTTGGACGCGTTGGCGACCACGGGTGGCAGGCCCACGGCCAGCAGCACGGGAAAGCTGAGCAGGGACGCCACCCCGACCGTGGACGTCAGGATCCCGCTCCCCAGGCCGGCCATCAGGACGACGACCTGCTCGAGGGTCGTCACGGGGCGCGGAGGACCGCGACGTCGCTGACCATCTCGACGTGCGCGTGCATCGCGCGGGCCGCGCCCTCGGCGTCGCCGGCGCGGATCGCGTCGGCGATGGCCCGGTGACCCGGCCAGGGAGTCGCGCGGGCGACCGGGCTGCGAGAGCGACTCGATCCGGGTCTCGCGGATCAGGTCGGCGATCTCCGCCATCAGCTGCGAGAGCAGCAGGCTGTGGGAGGCCGCGGTCACGGCCGCGTGGAAGTGCTCGTCACCCTCGACCCCGCGACCGCCGGACTCGACATCGGCCTCCATCAGGACGAGCGCGTCCTCGATGCGGTCGAGGTCGGCCTCGGTGCGTCGGGCGGCCGCCAGTGAGGCGATCTTGGTCTCCAGCGCGTCACGCGTCTCGATGATCTCGGGGAGCCGGTTGGCATGGGCGCGCACGGCCTCGATGATCCGGGTCGTGCCGGGCGAGCGGGCGACGACGGTCCCGTCCCCGTGGCGTACGGCGACCGCGCCGATGACCTCCAGCGCGACGAGCGCCTGGCTCAGCGTGGCCCGACTGACGCCCGAGGCGGGCCGCGAGCTCCCGCTCGGGGGGCAGCCTGTCGCCGGGACGCAGGTCGTGCTCCCTGATCCAGCCCGAGATCTGCTCGGCCACCTGCTCGTAGAGCCGGATCCGCGTCAGGGGCGGCGGAAACGAAGAAGACATGTGCCCATTCTATTGACAGATGGCCCAAAGGGCTATTGGCTAGGCCACTGATCCAGCACGTGACACCGGTCACGTCCAATCCCCCGAGGAGGTCCCATGGGACCGGAATGGGTGGCGATCCTCGCCTTGGTCGCCCTGTTCATCGTCGGCACGGTGCTGCCCATCAACATGGGTGCACTGGCCTACGTCGCAGCATGGTTCGTCGGCATGTATGCCCTCGACCTGGACGAGAAGGAGATCCTGGCCGGCGTCAGCGGTGACCTCATCCTGACCCTGATCGGTGTCACCTATCTCTTCGCGATCGCCCGCAACAACGGCACGGTCGACCTGATCGTCCGGACGGCCGTCAAGGGCGTCGGCGGACGCGTCGCCCTGATCCCGTGGGTGATGTTCGCGGTGACCGCAGTGCTGACGGGCATCGGCGCCGTCAGCCCGGCGGCCTGCGCGATCATCGGCCCGATCGCGCTCGGCTTCGCCGGCCGCTACGGCATCAGCCCGCTGATGATGGGCATGTTCGTCGTGCACGGCGCCCAGGCCGGCGGCTTCTCGCCGATCAGCATCTACGGCGTCATCACCAACTCCGTCATGGAGGACGCCGGGCTGCCCTCGAGCGAGATCACCGTGTTCCTGGCCAGCCTGGTCGTGAACACGATCATGGCCGCGATCCTCTTCGTCGTCCTGGGCGGTCGCAAGCTGATGGCGATGCGGATCGACCCCGACGAGCCCGACACCCTGGACGAGGACCTCCACCGCGGCGGCGCCATCGTGCAGGCTCGCGGCACGGGCACCTACGCGCCGACCGGCACCCAGGCCCAGGGCGTACGCCGCGACCAGGTGCTGACCCTGCTGGCCTTCGTCGGTGTCGCGCTCGTCGCGCTGGTCTTCGACAAGAACATCGGCTTCGTCGCCATCACCGCCGCGGTCATCCTGGCCATGCTGAACGCCGAGGAGCACAAGGACGCGGTCCGGCAGATCGCCTGGCCCACCGTCCTCCTGGTCGCCGGTGTCAGCACCTACGCCACGATCCTGACCACCGCCGGCTCGCCGGAGTTCGTCGGGAACTGGGCCGCCGGCCTCGGCGCGGCAGCGATCGGCGCGCTGATCCTCTGCTACGTCGGTGGTGTCGTCTCGGCCTTCGCCTCGTCCACCGCGCTGCTGCCGGTGATCATCCCGATCGCCGTGCCGCTCATCGCCGACGGCGGGATCAACGCGGCGCTCTTCGTCGCCGCCCTCGCGGTGTCGTCGACGATCGTCGACGTCAGCCCGTTCTCCACCAACGGTGCGCTCATGCTGGCCAACAAGCCCGACTCGATCAGCGAGCCGGTCTACTACAAGCAGATCCTCACCTACGGCGTCATCGTCACGCTGGTCGGCCCGCTGCTGCGTCTGGGGCGCCCTGGTCCTGCCGGGGTGGGGCTCGTGACGGGGCCGCTGGACGGCGTCCTGGTCGTCGACCTCTCCCGCGCCCTGGCCGGCCCGCACGCCACGATGATGCTCGGCGACCTCGGCGCCAGGATCGTCAAGGTCGAGTCGCCCGCGCACGGCGACGACACCCGGGGCTGGGGGCCGCCGTTCGTCGGCCCGGAGGACGACCGGCAGTCGACGTACTTCCTCTCGGCCAACCGCAACAAGGAGTCCGTCGCCCTCGACCTCAAGGACGAGGCCGACCGCGACGTGCTGCTGCGGCTGGTCGACCGGGCCGACGTGCTGGTGGAGAACTTCCGCACCGGCGTGCTCGAGCGGCTCGGCCTCGGCCTCGACTCGCTGATGGAGCGCAACCCGGCCCTGGTCGTCCTCTCGATCACCGGCTTCGGGCACGACGGCCCCGAGGGCGGGCGAGCCGGCTACGACCAGATCGCGCAGGGCGAGGCGGGACTGATGTCGCTCACCGGCTCCGGTCCCGACGACCCGCAGCGGGTGGGCGTGCCGATCGGTGACCTGCTCGCCGGGATGTACGGCGCCTACGGCGTCGTCGCTGCCCTCCACGAGCGGTCGAGCACCGGGCGCGGGCAGGTCGTGCGTACGTCCCTGCTCGCCGCCGTCGTCGGCGTGCACGCCTTCCAGGGCACCCGGTGGACGGTGGCCGGCGAGGTCGGCCGGGCGCAGGGCAACCACCACCCGTCCATCGCGCCCTACGGCCTCTTCCACTGCCGGGACGGCTCGGTGCAGATCGCGGTCGGCAGCGAGGGGCTGTGGCGCAAGTTCTGCGACGGCTTCGGGCTCGACCCGGCCGTCGACGGGCTGGCCACCAACGCCGAGCGGGTGGGCGCCCGCGAGCGCACCATCGCGGTCGTCGAGGGTGCCTTCGCCGACTGGGACGCCGAGCCGCTGCTGGCCCGTCTCGCCGAGGTCGGCGTGCCGGCCGGCAAGGTGCGGACCCTCGACGAGGTCTACGAGTGGGACCAGACCCGCAGCCAGGGCCTGCTCATCGACGTCGAGCACCCCACCCTGGGTCCGGTGACGCTGCCGGGTCCACCGTTGCGGTTCTTCGACGGCGACGGAGCGGAGACCACCCGCCGCGACCACGGCGCCCCGCCGCTGCTGGACCAGCACGGCCAAGACGTCCGCACGTGGCTGGACGGGTCGTGACCGCGGTGGCGGAGGCCGCCCGGCGGCGCTGGTCGGCCGAGGACCTGCTCGGCCTCGTCCTCGACGAGGGGTCGTGGCAGTCCTGGGACCGGCCGATCGACATCTCCGGCCACGACGAGGGTTACCAGCGCGAGCTCGCTCCGGGCACGCGAGAAGGCCGGCACCGACGAGTCGGTGATCACCGGCCGTGGCCTGGTCCGCGGTCGCCCGGTTGCCGTGGTGGCCAACGAGTTCCGCTTCCTCGCCGGCTCGATCGGACGTGACACCGCGGGCCGGATCACCGCCGCCGTACGCCGTGCCACCGCCGAGGGCCTGCCGCTGCTCGCCACGACCGCCTCCGGTGGCACCCGGATGCAGGAGGGAACCCCGGCGTTCGTCGAGATGGTCGAGATCACGCGCGCCATCGGCGACCACAAGGCAGCCGGTCTTCCCTACCTCGTCCACCTGCGGCACCCCACCACCGGTGGTGTCTACGCATCGTGGGGCTCGCTGGGCCACATCACGGTGGCCGAGCCCGGCGCGCTCGTCGGCTTCCTCGGCCCGAAGGTCTACGAGGCCCTGCACGGCGAGCCGTTCCCGGCCGGGGTGCAACAGGCCGAGAACCTCGCCGCCAAGGGCGTGATCGACGCCGTCGTCTCGGCCGAGCAGCTCCCCGATCTGGTCGACCGCTCCCTGCGGGTCCTGCTCGACCCGGCGGACGCGCCGTCACTGGCCAGGCGCGACCCGATGGCACTGACCCCCGGGACGGCCTGGGAGTCGGTCGAGATCACCCGACAGCCCGGACGGGCCGGCGTACGCGACCTGCTGCGGCACGCGGCCACCGACACGCTACGACTGCGCGGCACCGACGAGGGCGAGCGCGACGAGACCGTCGTGGTGGCCCTCACCCGGCTCGACGGGCAGCCCTGCGTCCTGGTCGGCCAGGACCGTGACCGCCAGGGACCGGGACGGGCGATGGGCCCGGCGGCGCTGCGCGAGGCCCGCCGTGCGATGAACCTCGCCGAGGAGCTCGGGCTGCCGCTGGTCACCGTGATCGACACCCCCGGTGCCGAGCTGTCCGTGAACGCCGAGGAGCGCGCCGTGGCCGGCGAGATCGCCCGCTGCATCGCCACGATGACCCGGATGCGAGTGCCGACGCTCGCGGTGCTGCTCGGGCAGGGCTGTGGCGGCGGAGCCTTGGCACTGCTGCCGGCCCGACGCGTGCTGGCGGCCCAGCACGCGTGGCTCTCGCCGCTCCCCCCGGAGGGGGCGAGCGTGATCGTCCACGGCGACACGACGCATGCCGCCGAGATGGCCGCCCGGCAGCAGATCCGGGCGGTCGACCTGGCCGCCGGTGGGACCGTCCACCGGATCGTCCCGGAGCGCGACACCGACGACCCGGCGACGCTCGCCCGCGTGGTCGCCGCCGAGTGTGCCGCGCTGCTCGTGACCATGGGGGCGTAGCCGTCAGGCCGGCTCGTTAGGGTCGGTCGCATGCACACACGGACTCTCGGCACCCACCAGGTCGGCGCGATCGGCCTGGGCCTGATGACCTTCGACCAGAGCGGCACCCAGCCACGCCAGCAGCTGCTCGACACCGTCACGGCCGCCCTGGAGGCCGGCGTCACCCTCTTCGACACCGCGGACGCCTACGGCCCCGGCGACGAGCTGGGTGCCCGCGCCCAGGGTGCCAACGAGCAGCTGATCGCCTCGCTGCTCGACGAGCTCGGCGTCCGCGACCAGGTCGTGCTCGCCACCAAGGGCGGCCACGTCCGCACCGAGGGTGGCGGGTGGGGCACCGACAGCTCGGCAGCGCACCTCCGGTCCGCGGTCGACGCCAGCCTCGAGCGGCTCGGGGTCGAGCAGATCGCGATCTGGCAGCACCACCGACCCGACCCCAAGGTCTCCTACGACGACGTCGTCGGCACCCTCAAGGAGATCGCCGACAGCGGAAAGGTCGCGGCCGTGGGGCTCTCCAACGCCGACCCCGACCAGATCCGCGCCGCGCACGCGGTGCTGGGCGATGCCCTCGTCAGCGTGCAGAACCAGTTCAGCCCGGCCTTCCGCAGCAGCCGTCCGGAGATCGACGTGTGCGAGGAGCTCGGGCTGGCGTTCCTGGCCTGGAGCCCGCTCGGGGGGTTGGGCAGCGCGAAGGACCTCGCGACCATGCACCCCGCGTTCGCCGACATCGCCGATGCCCACGGCGTCAGCGCCCAGCAGGTCGCCCTGGCCTGGGAGCTCGCGCAGTCGCCCTGCGTCATCCCGATCCCGGGAGCGAAGCGACCCGGCTCCGTGACGGACTCCGCCGCGGCCGCCGACCTCGAGCTCAGCGCCGAGGAGATCGCACGCCTAGGCTGAGCGCATGGATGCCGACGGCTGGGACGCGCGCTACGCCGCGAGCGAGCTGGTGTGGTCACGCGAGCCGAACGGCTTCGTGGCCGCCGAGTGCGCGGAGCTCCCACCCGGCCGGGCCGTGGACCTGGCCGCCGGCGAGGGTCGCAACGCGATCTGGCTCGCCTCCCTGGGCTGGCGGGTGTGGGCCGTCGACTACTCGCAGGTCGCACTCGACAAGGGGCGGCGGCTCGCCGAGGCGGCCGCGCTCGACGGGGACGTCGAGTGGGTGTGCGCGGACGCGACCACGTGGCAGGCACCCGAGCCGGTCGACCTCGTCGTGATCGCCTACTTCCAGGTGCCGGCACCCGAGCGTGGTGCGGCGGTGCGGTCGGCGTTCGGGTCGCTCGCGCCCGGAGGAACGCTGCTGCTGGTCGCGCACGACTCGACCAACCTGGCCGAGGGCACCGGCGGACCCCAGGACCCGGCGGTGCTGATGAGTGCGGAGGACGTGCTCGGCGACCTCGACGGGCTGGAGCCGGAGGTCGTGCACGCGGGGCGCGTCGCCCGAGAGGTGACCAGCGCGGACGAGCACGGCGGCGACGTCAGCCGGACTGCGTGGGACTGCCTGGTGCGGGTGCGTCGCGCAGGCTAGGCGTCTCGGCCCTCGTGAGTGGTCGACTCGTCACGGGTGACCGGCTCGTCGCCGTAGACCCCGGCGTCCTTGGCCGCCTGCGCCTTGCGGAGCTGCTTGACCAGGCTGAACGCCAGCACGACCACCGCGATGATGAGGAACATCCAGATGGCGAAACCCAGCGGGCCGGCCTTGACCTCGGTGGGCTCGGGCGTGGGGTCGTCCAGGAGGATGAGCAGCAGGTCGAGCATGGTCCCAGTATCTCAGGCGGCCCTCACGGGGCGGGCGTCGGGATGCCCGCGAAGAGGTCGTCCTCAGGCCTCGCGGACTCGACCTTCGAGTCGACCAGCTCGAAGTCCTCGGTGGGCCAGGTTCTTCTGCTGGATCTCGCGAGGGATCGCGAACCACATGCCGTCCGGGTCGATCTGGGTGGCGTGCGCCAGGAGGGCCTGGTCGCGCACGCCGAAGTAGTCACCGCACGGCACCCGCGTCGTGATCCGGTCGTCCCACTCGGGCTCGCGCTCCCACGTGGCCAGCCGCTCGGCGTAGGGCGACTCCAGGTCGTGCGCCAGCATCGCCTCGTGCAGGGCGTTGGTCTTCGCCCAGCTCCAGCCGTGGTGGTAGTAGAGCTTCATCGGCTGCCAGGGCTCGCCTGCGTCGGGGAACTGCTCGGGGTCGCCGGCCGCGTGGTAGGCCGCGACCGACACCTCGTGGCAGCGGATGTGGTCGGGGTGGGGATAGCCGCCGCGCTCGTCGTAGGTCGTCATCACGTGCGGGCGGAAGTCGCGGATGAAGCGCACGAGGCGCTCGGTCGCCTCCTCGAGCGGGACGAGGGCGAAGCAGCCCTCGGGCAGCGGGGGCTTGGGGTCACCCTCGGGCCAGCCCGAGTCGACGAAACCCAGCCAGTCCTGCCGGATGCCGAGGATGTCGCGGGCGCGGTGCATCTCCTCGCGCCGGATCTCGGAGATGTTCTCCCACACGTCGGGGCGGTCCATCTTGGCGTTGAGCACCGAGCCGCGCTCCCCGCCGGTGCAGGTGACGACGTGGACGTCGACGCCCTCCGAGACGTACTTCGCCGTCGACGCCGCACCCTTGCTCGACTCGTCATCGGGGTGGGCGTGGACGTGCATGAGTCGGAGGCCGGCGCGGAACCTGCCTGCTCCGGGCCGGGCTGCGGAGGACTGGGCCATGGGCGCGAGTCTAGGAGACACCTCTTAGGCTTTCGGTGTGACCACCGACCTCGCGGACCGCTACGGCGCCCCCTCACGGTCGCGACGCCCGCTCGTGATCGCGCTGGCCGTGGTCCTTGCTGTGATCGGACTGACCTGGCTGGCGTGGACGGCGTGGTTCCACAGCACTCCCGAGGTCTCCTCCGAGCTCATCACCTACAAGGTCACCAGCGACCACGAGGCCTCCGCGACGCTGCAGGTCGAGCTGCAGGACGGGGTCACCGCGAGCTGTCGCGTCCGTGCCTACGCGGAGGACCACACCAGCGTCGGCGAGCTGGCCTTCACCCCCACCGACGGCGACAACCTGGTCGTCGTACGAACCGAGCGACGCGCCACCAGCCTCGAGAAGATCGGGTGCACCGCGCCGGGCCAGCCACGCCCCCGGTGAGCCCACGACCTGCACTTTTGTCCCCGGCTTGCTAACCTGAGGGATCTGCCCGTCCCGGCAGCGCTGGACCATGTCTGTGGCTGCGCTGCCTCAAGACCGGACGGAAGCGATTCATCGACCAGATGTGGTCGTGCTGTGGCACATCCGCATCCAGACCCCCCGACAGCGACACCGGGAAGCAGGAGTAGCGACATGACCGACCAGGGCACCGTATGGCTGACCCAGGAGGCCTACGACAAGCTGCAGGCTGAGCTCGAGGACCTCAAGGGACCCAAGCGCCAGGAGATCATCGAGAAGATCGCCGCGGCTCGCGACGAGGGCGACCTCAAGGAGAACAGCGGCTACCACGCGGCCAAGGACGACCAGGGCAAGCAGGAGGCCCGCATCCGCCAGCTCGAGGACATGCTGCGCCGCGCCGAGGTCGGCGAGACGCCGCCCAACGACGGCATCGTCGAGCCCGGCATGGTCGTCACGGTCGACTTCGGCGGCGGCGACACCGAGAAGTTCCTCCTCGGTGCCCGCGAGAACCTCCTCGACGGCGACAAGCTCGACCGTCTACTCACCGCAGTCCGCCATGGGCTCGGCCATCAACGGCAAGAGCAAGGGCGACTCGGTCTCCTACACCGCGCCCAACGGCAAGGAGCTCTCCGTCGAGATCGTCGACGCGGTGCCCTACAAGGGCTGAGCTCGACCTCAACCACCATCCGAGCGGTGAGTGAGGCCTCTTCCCGGCGACGGGAACCGGCCTCACTCGACCGCTCGGTGCGTCTGGGGCCTACTCGTAGACGCGGTAGCCGCGCTCGCGCAGCCGGGTCATCAGGTTCTCGGCGTGGGCCTCGCCCCGCGTCTCGAGCTGGATGCGGACCTCGACCTCGTTGAGGGTCAGGCGACGGCGAGAGCCGTTCGTGGGCGACCTCGAGCACGTTCGCCCCGGCGGCGCCGACCTCGCCGAGCAGGGAGGCCAGCCCGCCGGGCAGGTCGGGGATGCACACACGCAGGTAGAGGTAGCGCCCGGCCGCGGCGAGGCCGTGACGGATCACCTTGCTGAGCAGGAGCGGGTCGATGTTGCCCCCGGACAGCACGGCGACGGCGGGCGTCTCGAAGCCCTCGGGGTTGTCGAGCAGCGCCGCGACTCCCGCGGCGCCGGCGGGCTCGACGACCTGCTTGGCCCGCTCGACGATCGCCAGGAGGGCCCGCGACAGCGACTCCTCGGAGACGGTGATGATGTCGTCGACGTGGTCGCGCACGGCGGCGAAGGTGATGTCGCCGGGCCGCCCGACGGCGATGCCGTCGGCCATCGTGCTCATCGACTCCAGCGCCACCGGCTCGCCCGGCAGCGAGCGACCCGGGATAGGCGGCGGCCCCCTCGGCCTGGACGCCGACCACGCGTACGTCCGGGCGCAGCGCCTTGACCGCGATCGCGACCCCGGCCAGCAGTCCCCCGCCACCGGTGGGCACCAGCACCGTGCGTACGTCGGGCGCCTGCTCCAGGACCTCGAGTCCGAGCGTCCCCTGACCGGCGACGATGTCGACGTGGTCGAAGGGGTGGATGAGGACCGCGCCGGTCTCCTCGGCGAAGGCGCGGCGCCGCCTCGAGGGAGTCCTCGAGGTAGCGGCCGTGGAAGACCACCTCCGCGCCGTAGCCCCGGGTCGCCTTCTCCTTGGGGATGGGGGCGCCCTCGGGCATGAACACCGTGGACGCGATCCCCAGCGTGGTCGCGGCGAGAGCCACGCCTTGGGCGTGGTTGCCGGCTGACGCTGCCACCACTCCGTGGGCGCTCTCCTCCGGCGAGAGCCGCGCGATCCGGACGTAGGCCCCGCGAGCCTTGAAGGAACCGGTGCGCTGGAGGTTCTCGCACTTGAGGCTCACCGGCCCGCCGACGAGCGCGGAGAGCCATCGCGACTCCTCCATCGGGGTCACCACCGAGATGCCCTCGAGGACCTCACGGGCGGCCACGATGTCGGCCAGGGACACCTGCTCGGTCATTCCTGTTCCTCGTCGTCCTCGGGTGCGGGTCCGGCGAGGGGACTGTCGTCCTCGGGCACCGGGTCGGCGGGTACGCCGTCGGTCGCGAGGTCCTCCTCGAGCGCCTCGTCGGCATCGTCGTCGCCCACGTCGGTGTAGCCGGCCAGGTGCTGGGCGACCGCGTTGCCCGCGGCTGCCAGGGGTACGGCGACCAGCGCGCCGACGATGCCGGCGACGAGGACGCCGCAGCCGATCGCGACGATGACGCCGAGGGGGTGGAGCGAGACGAAGCGGCCCATGAGGAAGGGCTGGAGGACGTGGCCCTCGATCTGCTGGACGAGGATCACGCCGCCCAGCATCAGCAGCGCGGTCACCGGCCCCTGGTCCACCAGCGCGACCAGGACGGCGACCGAGCCGGCGACGGTGGCACCGATCATGGGCACGAACGCGCCGAGGAAGACCAGCACGCCGATGGCCATCACGAACGGAACGCCCAGCACGGCAGCGACGATCATGATGCCGATCGCGTCCACGAGCGCGACCAGGACCGTGGCTCGCACGAACTGGGTCAGCGAGACCCACGCGACCTTGCCGGACGCGTCCACCCGCTCGCGCGCCGCCCGGGGGGCGATCCGGACCAGCCACGACCAGATGCGCTCGCCGTCGGCCATGAAGAAGTAGGTCGAGAACAGCACGATGAAGAAGCCCGCGACGACGTGGCCCACGGCGGTGCCGACCTCGGTCACCCGGGTCATCACCCCGTCGGACTGGGTGCTGGAGGAGATGCCCTCCTGGACCTGCTCGATGTAGCCGTCGAGCTGCGACTCGGTGACATGCAGCGGTCCGGTGCGCAGCCAGTCGCGGATCTGGCCCAGGCCCTCCACCGTGGAGTCGGCGAGGTCGGTCGCTCCCTGCGCGACCTGCTGCCCGACGAAGGAGAGCAGCAGCGTCAGCGTGCCGAGGCCGAGGATCATCACGAGGCCTGCGGCGAGGCCGCGGGGCAGCCCGATCCGCCTGAGCGCCGTCGACGAGCGGAGTGGCGAGTGCCGCGACGAGCAGGGCGATGGCGATCGGGACGGTGATGACGGCGAAGAAGCGCATGGTCCACAGCAGCCCGAGCGCCGCCACGACGATGACGCTCAGGCGCCACGCCCACGCGGCCGCCAGGTCGAGGCCCCACGGCACCTGCGCGCGGCTGAAGTTGGACGGCCCGGTGGCGATCGCGGGCGGCTCGGCGCGGCGCTCGGCACGCAGGTGCGCCCACTGCTGGACGAACCGCTCGGTCAGCCCGTCCTCGTCCTCACTGCGGGCGAGCGCCGCGAAGAGCCGGCGCCGGGTCGACTCGTCGGCCAGGTCGTCGCCGAGCTCGCGGCCCGCATCGTCCTTCACGCCGGTCACGCTACCCACTCGCCCCGGTCACCAGTGCGGACGCCAGCCGGTGCGCCGTGACCGGGTGCTCCTCGGCCAGCAGCCCGGCGGCGGCGAGGACGTAGTCGTGGTCGACGACCACACGCGGGTCGCGGGGCAGCTGCCAGCCACCCTCGAACGCGTCGCCGGTCGCCGGCAGCAGCACCCGTCGTACGGCGTCGGGTCCGCCGTGGCGCAGCACTCCACCCGAGCCCACCAGCAGGTCGACCTCCCGGAGGTCCTTGCCGCTGCGCTCGACGACGCGTCCCTCGGGGCTGACGACGACCTTGCTGCGACCGGCGTGGCGCTCGAGCGCGATCCGGACGGCGGCGGCCGCGATGTCGAGGTCGGCCTCCGACTCCTCGTCGCTGTCGGGCAGGAAGTCGGGGTGGGCGCGACGTCGCGCGGCCGCGTCGGCGAGGTCGTCGCGACCGGCCGCCTCAACCGTCGAGATCGCCGACCAGCGCATGCCCAGGTCGCCCTCCACCGTCCGCGTCACCGGCGTGGTGGCGACCACTTCTCTGGCCAGGCCACTGTCTTCCGGGTCCAGCTCGACGACACTGTGCACGTCGGTGGTCGCACCGCCGACGTCGACCACCACCACGTCGCCGGCCCCGGGGTGGGCGTCATCGAGACCCCGGGCGAGGAGCTCGACGCCGGTCAGGACGATGTCGGGTGTGGCGCCGCGGACCATGTCCGTGAAGGACCGGCCGCTGGCGTCGGTGCGGCTGCTGAGGTGCTTGCCGCCGATGACGTGGCTGAGGAAGATCTCGCGGATGGCGCGGCGGGCACTGTCGGGCGCGAGCACGCCGATGCGGGGCACCACGTTGTCGGCCATGACGAACGGCGTCCGGGAGTACTCGAAGAGGGCCATCACGACCGCCTGCGACTCGACGTTGCCGGCCACCACCACGGGCCCCGTCCAGGGGACGCCCGCCAGGAAGTCGGCGTCGCCCTCGAGCACCTCCGCGTTGCCGCCGTCGGTGCCGCCGACGAGCAGGACGACGTCGGGCTCTGCTGCCCTGAGGTCGGCCAGCTTGTCGTCGTCGAGACCGCCCGAGAGGACCAGGACGACCTTGCCGCCGCTGGAGAGGGCGACCCGGCGCCCGGCCTCGGCAGTGACGAGCTCCTCGTTGCCGACGACGGCGACGCGCAACCCGCCTCCCGCACTCGAGCAGGCGAGCACGTCGGCGCCGATCGCGCGGTCGTCCTGCTCGACGAGGCGCGCCAGGCAGGCGTCGTACCCGTCGAGCACGTCACCCACACCGGCGGCATCGGGGAGCGTGGTCGGATGACTGGCGAGGGCCAGGAGGTCACCTGAGTCGAGGTCGACCAGTGCCGCCTTGGTGAAGGTCGATCCGAAGTCGACGCAGACGACGACGCTCACACCACCACCGAGATCCCGGCCGCCACGATCACGATCAGGATGGCCAGTGCCATGAGGTGGACGGTCGTGCCCGCGGGAAGGTCGCGTCCCTCGCTGATCGCTCGGCCGGCCTGTCGAAAGCGAATCCAGCCACCCGCTGCCGCGACGACCGCGGAGGCGAGCAGCAGCAGGCCGAGCAGTCGCTGGGCCCAGGACGGCTCGATCAGGTGGAAGACGGCGAGCGCGGCCGCGACCAAGCCGATGGCGGTGCGCTCGTAGGCGAGGAAGGTCCGCTCGTTGGCGAGCGAGAAACGGATGTCGCGCTCAGGCACGCACGCTCACCCCAGGGCTTGGTCGAGGTCGGCGATCAGGTCCTCGACGGTCTCGATCCCGACGCTGAGCCGGATCAGGTCGTCCGGGACCTCGAGGTCGGTGCCGGCCACGCTCGCGTGCGTCATCTTCCCGGGGTGCTCGATGAGGGACTCGACGCCGCCGAGCGACTCGCCCAGCGTGAAGACCGTCGCGTCGTCACAGACCCGCAATGCCTGGTCGAGGCCGCCGGCCACGCGGAAGGAGATCATCCCGCCGAAGCGCTTCATCTGGCGGGCCGCGACCTGGTGCCCCGGGTGGGACGTGAGGCCGGGGTAGATGACCTCGGTGACCCGCGGGTCGCCGTCGAGGAACTCGACGATCTTCTCGGCGTTGTCGCAGTGGCGATCCATCCGCACGCCGAGCGTCTTGAGTCCGCGGTGGGTCAGGAAGGCGTCGAAGGGGCCGGCGACGGCACCCATCGCGTTCTGGTGGAAGCCGATCTTCTCGGCGAGGTCGAGGTCGCGCACCACGACGGCTCCGCCGACGACGTCGCTGTGCCCACCGACGTACTTGGTCGTCGAGTGGAGCACCACGTCGGCGCCGAGCGTCAGCGGCTGCTGGAGGTAGGGGGAGGCAAAGGTGTTGTCGACGACCAGGAGGGCACCGGCGTCGTGGGCGACGCTCGCCAGCGCCTCGATGTCGCCGATCGTGAGCATCGGGTTGGTGGGCGTCTCGACCCAGACCAGCTTCGTCCGACCTGGGAGGATCGCGGCGGCCACCGCGTCGACGTCGGCCACCGGCGCCGGGCTGAAGTCGAGGCCCCAGACCTTGGCCACCTTGTCGAAGAGACGGAAGGTGCCGCCGTAGGCGTCGTCGGGGATGACGGCGTGGTCGCCGGGCCGGGTGAGGGCCCGGATGACCGCGTCCTCGGCGGCGAGGCCGGAGGCGAAGGCAAACCCGCGCTCGCCGTCCTCCACTGCCGCCAGGGCCCCCTCCAGCGCCGTCCGCGTCGGGTTGGCGGAGCGGCTGTACTCATAGCCGCCGCGCAGGCCCCCGACACCGTCCTGCTTGTAGGTGCTGCTGGCATAGATGGGCGGGTTGACCGCCCCGGTCATCGCGTCGGGTTCGTAGCCAGCGTGGATCGCACGCGTGTCGAACCCCGCCTTGTTGGCGCGTTCCTGGGTCACGATGCGAGCGTAGACCCGAGGCCGCGTCGCCGGCACAGCGGAACGGCCGCCACTCCCCCGTGGTGGCGGCCGCTCCTCAGCTTGACGCGGGCTCAGCGGGCCGTCAGTTGGGCGCGAAGATGGCGGTCAACCAGCTGTCAGAGAGCACGACGTTTCCGGTGAACTCGTCGCACACCAGGTTCACCGTGAGCAGGTTTCCCTTGGTCACGGGAAAGGCACGCGTGCCTGCGATGGAGTCGCTCTCGGCCAGCACCGCCCCCGGCATGTTGACGTACTGGAATGAGCTTGCGTCGACGGAGCTGCCCGTGGTGATGGAGCACCGAGCCACCACGTCACCCGCACCGGTCGCCCAGATGTAGGCGCTGGACGAGACGATCACGGTGCCGTTGGCGGGCGGCATGATGCTGACCGAACGTACGACCTCATCGGTTGTCGTCAGCGAGACGGCCTGGTCACCGCCGGCGGATGCAGCGACCGAGTTGACGAACGGGGCGAGCTTGGCGTCGATCTCTGCCTTGGTGTAGCCCGAGCCGGCAGCGGCGTACTTCGCGTCCGACTCGGCCTTGGTGTAGCCCGAGCCGGCAGTCTCGTAGGAACCCTTGGGCTGGTACTTCGTGTCGGACTGCGCCTTGGTGTAGTAGCGCTTGTCCGCCAGCGGCTTGAGGTTCTTCTTCCAGATCTTCTTCCAGTTCGTCGCAGCGACCTGGCTGACTTCGGCGCCGGCCGGGGTGACGGCCAGCAGGCCGCCGCCCACGAGCACTCCGACCAGGACCGCGACGACCAGCTGTCGAGGCGTACGTCGTGGAGACATGAGAGGTTCCTTTCGATGGTGAACAAGTGGCCCCCACCGTGGCTCCCCGCACCCGCGACCACATCGGTGGTACTACGGACGACTAGACCAAGCAATTTTGCCCATCTTGCGATGATGGAGGCATGTTCGGATTCGGCAAGCCCTCGACCCTCCCCACGCCCGACCAGGCACTGCCCGGCCGGGACGAGCAGCCGTGGCAGCTCGGCGAGCACGTCGTGCTCAAGACGCCCGTCGTCACCGACGAGGTGCCCGAAGGTCACGAGGTCGCGGTCTTCGGCCTGGGCTGCTTCTGGGGGGCCGAGGAGATCTACTGGCAGGTGCCCGGCGTGTGGTCCACGTCCGTCGGCTATGCCGGCGGCAGCACCCCGCACCCGACCTACGAGGAGGTCTGCTCCGGGAAGACCGGGCACACCGAAGCCATCCGGATCGTGTTCGACCCGGCCGTCGTGTCCTTCGCCGACCTCGTGAAGCGCTTCTTCGAGATCCACGACCCGACTCAGGGCATGCGGCAGGGCAACGACGTCGGGACGCAGTACCGCTCGGCGATCTACACCACCTCCGCCGAGCAGGACGCGACCGCGCGCGAGCTGACCGCGACGTACGGCGCCGAGCTGGCGCGGCGCGGGCTTGGCGAGATCACCACGGAGATCCGCCCGGCGAGCGAGACGCCGTACTACTACGCGGAGGACCCGCACCAGCAGTACCTCGCGAAGAACCCGTTCGGCTACCGCTGCCACGCCAACACCGGAGTGAAGTTCCCCGAGACCGCCTGACGGGGATCTGGCTCAGTCCGTGGGGAGGTCTCGGGACCCGCTCAGCGCACGATGCACGGAGGCCACCGCACTGGCTCCCTCACCCACGGCGGATGCCACCCGTTTCATCGAGCCGGCCCGGACGTCGCCGGCGGCGAACACCCCGCGCAGGCTCGTCTGGTACGGCAGAGGAGCCTCAGTCGGGTCCGGCGCACCGGCCGCGGCCAGCGCGACGTCCGTCAGGACGAAGCCGTCGACGTCGCGGATCACCCCGTCCATCCAGCCCGTGTCGGGTTCGGCACCGATGAAGCAGAAGATCGCCCGGGAGTCGCACACGAAGGGTGCGCCGTCGTCGGCACTGATGACCACGGCCTCGAGGTCCTCGTTGCCGCACAGCTCCACGAGACGAGCGTTCGTCCGGACGGTCACCATTGAGTGGGCTTCGAGACGGCCGACCAGGTAGCTGGCCATCGACTTCTCGATGCGGTCCCCGCGAACGACGACATCGACGCGGCATCCCCGTGAGGCCAGGAACAGCGCGGCCTGGCCCGCCGAGTTGGCGCCGCCGACGACCGTGACCGGACTGGACTCGCAGCCCGCCACGTCGAGCTCGGTCGCCGAGTACCGGATGGCTCCTCGCCTCTCGAACTCGTCCCAGCGCTCCACGGCGAGACGTCGGTAGTGCGCGCCGGTGGCGACGATGACGGCGCGAGCGCGTATCTCGCTCCCGTCCTCGAGGGTCAGGACCGGGCCTCTCGGATCGCCGCGCAGACCCACGACGTGGCAGGGCGCATAGACCTGCGCCCCGAACTTCAGCGCCTGCACCAGGGCCAGCCGCGTCAGGTCGTCGCCGCTGATGCCGCCGGGGAACCCGAGGTAGTTCTCGATGCGCGACGTGGTCGCAGCCTGGCCGCCAGGCCCCTGGGCATCCAGCAGCACGGTGACCAGACCCTCCGACGCGCCGTACACCGCCGCGGCGAGCCCTGCCGGCCCTGCGCCGACGACGACGAGGTCGACGTCGCGGTCCGACGGCTCGTAGGTGAGCCCGACGGCCCGGGCCACGTCCTGGGGCGTCGCCCTGACCAGGACGCGGTCGAACAGGACAGCGGCCGGCAGGTCCTCGGCGACGAGGCCGTAGGCGGCCATGAGCGACTGGCCGGCCACCGAGTCCGCGTCGAACGGTGAGTGCGGGAGCTGCAGGCGCGCAGCATAGGTGCGCAGCGCACGGGTGCTGGCCGCGTCCGGCTGACCGACGATCTCGAGCGCGCTGCCCGCCGATTCGAGCATGATGCGACGCCGCAACCTGAACGCCTCGATCAGCACGTCCGCGATGTCGACCTGCTCGGCCAGTGCGTCGCGGAACGCATGCGCGCCGATCTGCACGACCAGGCCCGGCCCGCGAACCCTGGCCGTGACGTAGACCGTCTGCCCGGTGAGGATGCTGAGCTCACCCATGAAGTCGCCCGCGGTTCGCGTGTAGACGACGTGCTCAGGCTCGGTGATGCTCGCCTCGCGGACCACGTCGACGGCGGCGGACTCGATCAGGAACAGGTCGTACGAGCTGTCCCCGGTGGCGTACAGGACCTGGCCCACCTGCACGGTCCTGCGCTCTCCGTAGGAAGCCAGACGCTGGAACTGCTCACTCGTCAGTCTCGGTTCGGCGCCGCTCGTCCCTGACGCGCCATCAACGCTGGTGGTCACGTCACGCGCCTCTTGGCGACGGCCCGACCGAGGATCGAGCGCGTCGCCCGGCGGCTCAGGATCGAGCTGCTGCTCTCCCGGCAAAGGATGGAGCAGTTGCTGCGATGGCTGAGCACCGAGCAGTTGCTCTGGGTCGAGAGCATCGACATCACCGACAGCAGCGAGCCGATGGAGCCGATCGAGAACGCCGACCCGATCGACCCGACCGAGCACACCGACCCGATCGAGCCGACCGACAGGATCGACCCGTCGGAGCAGATGGACAGGAAGGACCCGCGGGAGCGTAACGACAGCATGGACGTCACCTCGTCAGACCACGGCCGGCGTGGGCTCGGCGAGCGTGGGTGGCGCCACGCGCGGGACGGTGACCGCGAAGAGCAGCAGGCCCGCCGCCGTGAGGACGAGGCCCGCCCACGCGGTCGAGAGGGTTCCCCAGCCGGCACCGAGGACCACCGCACCGCCGACGGCGCCGAAGGCGTTCGCGAGGTTGAGGGCCGCGAGGTTGAGCGCGCCCATCAAGGTCGGAGCCTCCGGGGCGTACCGGGTCAGCAGCACCTGGATGGTCGGGATCGCCATCATCGTGTCGCCCCGACGCCGAACAGGCAGGGCAGCAGGATCGCCAGCTCGCCACCGGCCACCGCGATCACGGCCAGGAAGCCCGAGCACCGACTGCGTACCCCACGACCAGGCCGCGGTACTCGTACTGGTCGGCCAGCCGGCCACCGACCCAGTTGCCGACCGCCATCCCGACGCCGAAGACGGCCAGGGCGATCGGGATCCACGACTCGTCCACCCCGACCGCGTCCGTGATGTAGGGACCGATGAACGTGTAGACGGCGAAGATGCTGGAGATGCCCAGGGCAGCAACGAGCATCGTCACCCACACCATCGGACGACGCAGGGCGCCGAGCTCCTGCGCGACGGATCCCCCGTCGAGCGCGGAGGTCCGCGGAACGAAGAACCAGATCGCCGCTCCGGCAAGCAGGCCCGTCGCCGCCACGACGACGTAGAGGGCCTGCCAGCCGACCTGCTGACCGATGAAGGTCCCCATGGGCGAGCCGACGATCGTGGCGATGGTCAGGCCGGCCATGACGGTGGCGAAGGCCTTGCCCCCCTTGCCGGGACCGTAGGCATGGGACGCGACCACTGCGCCGGCGCCGAAGTAGGCCCCTTGCACCGTGCCGGTGATGAAGCGGGCAACGACCAGCAGTCCGAAGTCGAAGGCCAGGGCCGAAAGGAGGTTGCCGACGACGAACAGTCCGACGAGGCACAGGAGCAGCGTCCGCCGGTTCAGCCGCGCCGCCACGATCGTCAGCACCGGCGAGCCGATGACGACGCCCAGCGCGTACGCAGTGATGGCGTTCGTGGCGGTGGGCACCGAGACGCCCAGGTCCTCGGCGAAGAGCTGGACGATGCCGTTGCTGCCGAACTCGCCGGACCCGATGGCGAAGGTGCCGAGCGCGAGCGCGACAGACGATCAGCGCCACGCTCCGATCGGGCTCGTGCGGTTGGTGCCGCCTCTCCTCCAACGTCGCACTGGGCCTTGTAGGCGTGCTCGTGCATCGGCCTCCTCGCGCGTCGGGGGTGGTGCGTCGTGGCTCGACCTCGGGGTCAGCTGCAGCGGCGTACGCATCGCGCGTCGCACGGCGGCCAGGACCAGCGCGGTGGTCGCCTCGCGGGTGGGACTGCATCGCGACGTGTGACGAGCGGCACCTTCATCGATCGTCGACTCGCACGCGTCGCCATGAACTCCTGGGTGGCGGGCGGGATCGTCCGGTCCTGGGTCGCCAAGAGGTACCAGGACGGGATCGTCTTCCACGCCGGGGCGCCGGACGGCTCGCCCAGTGCGGCCGCGGAGAGCGGACGCTGGGTCATCTGCATGAGGCGGGCCGTGCGTGCCGGCAGGTCGGCGGCGAAGGCCTCGCGGAAGATCTCGGGGCGGATGTAGAGGTCGGCGCCACCCCCGGCGCCGGTCGAGAACGGGCGGACGATCGAGCGCCTGCTCGGTGATCAGGCTGCCGGGGTTCAGCTCGTTGAGGGCGCCGACGGGCTCACCCTCGTCCGGCACGAAGGCGGCGACGTAGACCAGGGCCTCGATGTTGGGCAGGCCGGTGGCGGCGCCGGTGATGACTGCTCCGCCGTACGAGTGCGCGACGAGCACGATGGGACCGTCGATGGTCTCGAGCGCGCTGCGGATGTACGCCGCGTCCGAGGTCAGACCGCGCAGCGGGTTGGCCAGGGCGATGACGTCGAAGCCCCGCGCCCGCAGCATCTCGGCGGAGTCGTACCAGCCCGAGGAGTCGGCCCAGGCGCCGTGCACCATGACCACGGTCGGCTTGCCCGAGCCGGCATCTGGATGGCGCGGCCTGAGGGACTCCGCCGCCGGTGTGCCGGCCTGGGAGGTGGAGCTGAGCAGCGTGGCGGCGAGGATGCCCACCATGGTGGTGCCGAGGACGGCGAGGAGCCGTCGGCTGGAGCGAAACATGTCTTCTCCTTCGATGGATTGGGTGTGCAGTCCCGGCCGGCTCGATCGGCGGAGCCAGCTCCGGGCCCGAGTCAGTCGGTGACGGAGGTGACGGCCTTCCGGATGAGGTCGGTGACCACCGTCGGCTGGGCGAGCATGACGAGGTGCGAGCTCTCGACCTCGATCGCGGAGACGCCCGCGCGCTGGTAGCAGTAGCGCTGCACGTCGGGGTTGATCGTGTGGTCCTGCGCGGCCACGACTCCCCAGGCCGGCTTGGTCTTCCAGGCAGCCGCCGCGGCCGGTTCACCGAACGCCGCTCCTGACAACGGCCGCTGGGTCACGGCCAGGACGGCAGCCGTCGAGGGGTCCACGTCGGCGGCGAACACCGAGGCGAAATTGTCGATGTCGACCGTGAGGTCGACACCGTCGGGGATCGGGGTGGGGACCAGCGCGGTCGCGAGGTCCGAGGGCGCGAAGCGCTCCTGGAGCGCCCCCAGTGCCTCGCCCTCGTCAGGGACGAAGCCAGCGAGGTAGACGAGGGTCTCCACGTTGGCAGCGACGCCGGCGACGGTCGCCACTGCGCATCCGTAGGAGTGACCGACGAGCACGACCGGGCCCTCGATGGTGGCCAGGACCGAGGAGACAGCTGCCGCGTCTCCGTTGAGGGACCGGTTGGGGACCGCGGGCGCCACCACGCGGACCCCGTCGTTGAGCAGCTGCGGGATGACGGGCCCGTAGCTCGAGGCATCCGCAAAGGCGCCGTGAACGAGGACGACAGTGGGTTGTGACATGGGTTGGCCTCCAGGTCGGGGACGGCGGGAGGCCCACACACCACCAGAGAGTTCTGGATCATCTGTGAACGATGGAGGTAGCTGAGTTCAGCAGAAATCCAGTCCCCCGTGGAGGAGCGGCAGTCAGCACCTCAAGCGTGACCGGGCGGGGCGGGCTCACATACGATGCCCACACCGCCTCTCGGTCAGCGCTCGAGGATGGGGACGCATGTGTTCAGCACGCACGCAGATGAACCAAGCCAGGTACGCCTGCAGGTCCTCGGTCCCTTGCGTGCATGGCGGGACGATGCTGAGCTGGACATCGGTCCGCGGCAGCAGGGATACCTGCTGGCGCTGCTGCTGGCGCGGGTCGGCCGGCCCACGAGCGTGTCGGAGCTGATCGACCTCATGTGGGACGACGACGTCCCCAGGTCGGCGATCAACATCCTGCAGAAGTACGTCGGGGTTATCCGGCGCCTGCTGGAGCCGACCCTCGCCGCCCGGGAGTCGGGTGCCTTCGTCCAGCGCCGCGGTGGCGGATACATCCTGACCGCTGTCCCGGGCGCCATGGACGTGGTCGACTTCCGGCTGCACGTCGAGCGCGCACGAGGTCACCTCGCGGCGGGCAGGGCTGACGACGCCTCGGATGACTACGTCGACGCGCTGGCGCTCTGGCACGGTCCCGCCGGCGACGGCCTGAGCCACAGCATGACCGCGGCATCATTGTTCACTGGTCTGGACCACGAGTTCTTCGATGCCTGTGTCTCAGCCGCCGCGCTCGCGAAGACGCAGGGGCATTCCGAACGGGTGGTGCAACCGCTTCGGCTGGCCGCATGGATGGCACCGTTGAACGAGCCCGTGCAAGCCAGCCTGGTTGATGCGCTGTCGGCGTCGGGACGACAGGCAGAGGCGCTCTCGGTGCTGGACGGCGTCCGCGCCCGGCTCGCCGACGAGCTGGGCGTCTCCCCTGGTGACAATTTGCGCAACGCGCATGCACGTGCCCTCGGTGGGGCTGCCCAGCCGACGGTCAAGGTGCGCAGCTCGCTGTCTGCATCGAGCGCGGACATTCCCTTCCCGCGTCACCCTCGGTCGCCGTCAGTCGCCGAGACAGGCGGCGGCAGCGGTCTCATCGGTCGGGCCGAGGAGCTCGAGATGCTGACGCAGTCCCTGGATCGCGTCACACGGGCCGAGGCGTCCTTGGTCATGGTGGAAGGCGAGCCGGGTGCGGGCAAGACTGCGTTGCTGGAGGAGTTCAGCAAGGTTGGCCGCCACCGGGACGCCGCCGTGGCATGGGGGCGTTGTCTGAGCCACGAAGGCATCCCTGCTCTGTGGCCGTGGACCCAGGTACTCACCGAGCTGCGCCGCGACCAGTCCGCCGACGTGCAGGCCGCCGCCGGTGTCGGCGAGCTGGGGCGGTTGCTCGGGCCGGGCGACGACAGCATGCTGGGCGGCGCCGTCCTCCCCGACAGCGGGGCGCAGTTCCGCCTGTTCGAGCAGGCGGTCTCGCTGATCGCACGCGTGTCGGCCGAACGTCCTCTCGTGGTCGTCCTCGACGACTTGCAGTGGGCCGATCTCGCCTCCCTGCAGATGTTCAAGCACGTCGCGTCCCAGCAGCCCGGGCATGTCCTGCTCGCTGGCATCCTGCGCGATCGAGCACCCCGACCAGGGCTCGACCTGGGACGGACGCTGGCAGCCGTCGGTCGGCTTCCCCACCACCAGCGGGTCCACGTGGGCCCCCTGCAGCCGGCGGAGGTCGCCGAGCTCGTCCGTCGCGAGACGGGCCGAGTCCCCCCTCCGGCGATCGCCCGCAGCATTCAGGCACGCACCGAGGGCAACCCGTTCTTCGTCCGCGAGCTCGCGCGCCTGCTGGCCGACGGCGACCGCGCAGACTCCGGCGTAGCCGACCGCGGGGTCCCCTCGACCGTGCGGGACATCGTGCGCGACCGGATGAGCACGCTCGATGACGTCACCCGCGTCGTGGTCCAACGTGCTGCGTTGATGGGCCGAGAGGTCGACCTGCGCCTCCTGGCCCGTGCGTCGGGCCTCGACGTCGAGGCATGCATCTCGTTGCTCGAGCCCGCAGACGCCCTCGGGCTGCTCACGGCCAGCGGCGCGCCGTTCAACTTGTCGTTCGCCCACGACCTCGTGCGCGAGTCTGTGATCCAGTCCACCCCGCCTCTTGGCCTGGGGAGACTTCACCTCCAGATCGCGGGAGCGCTCGAGACGGCACCCTCCACGGATGAGTCGAGCGACGAGCGCCTGGCCCACCACCTCAGGCTGGCCGGTCCACTCGCGGACGCTACACGTACGACCGTCGCGTTGCTCCGTGCCGGACGCAAGGCCATCTCGAGATCTGCCTTCGACTCCTCGGCCACCCACCTCGAAGCCGCGGCGGGCATCAGCCGCGACGCGGGACTGCTGGACCTCGAGCTCGCTGCTTTGTCGCAGCTGGTCGCCGTCATCGGCATGCAATCGGGCTACATGGGCAACGCCGACTCGACCTCGGCCCTGTTGGAGCGGGCCGAGACGGTCGCCCGCGCTCTCGGTCGTGAGCGCGCGGCCGCCGACTTCCTGTTCACGCACTGGGCCGGCCACTCCCAGGCGATCCAACTCGATCGAAGCGGCGACCTGGCCAGGAGGCTGCTCACCGAGGGCGAGCGGTCAGACGACCCGCGTGGTCCGGGCGTACGGACGACACGCCTGGGGCATCCACCAGTGGGACGTGGGCAACGTCGGCGACGCGTACAGGTTCCTGAGCGAGTCGAACGCGGTCGTGAGCAAACGCTCGAACTCGTGGGACGACGAGCCGCTGCGGCACGACCTCCAGCTCCTCTCCCCGGCGATGCTGGCGCTCAACACCGTGCTGCACGGCAAGGTCGACCAGGGACGGGCGCTGTTCGGGTCGATCGAGACAGACGCGGGAGAACACTCCTACGACGTCACGGTCTGGTCGTCGTTCGCCGTCACCGCGGCAGCCCTGATGTCGGACACGCACTGGGCAGCCCGGGCCGCCGACCGCGGCATCGCGGCCGACCCGGAGCACGCGTACGTCTTCCTCGGCGCCTACCAACGGCTCGGTCGGTGCTGGAGCCGCGCCGTGACGGGCATGGATGCAGACCAGGCGATCGCGGAGGCCGAGGCCCTGATCGACTCGCACCTGCGTGAGCCGTCCCGGTCGGGCCTGACCACGTGGTTGGCCCTGCTCGCCGAGATGTACCTGGTCTGCGGGAGACACGCGGCAGCCGAGAACGCACTCGACCGGGCGTTCGACTCCATCGACTCCCACGGTCAGCGCTATGCCGAGGGCTTCGTCCGTCTGATGCAAGCCCGGCTCATGCACGCCACCGGCACGCCGACGTCCCGCGTGCGGATGATCGCAGAGGAGGCACAGGCGCTGGCACGAGGGCGCGAGGCCCACCTGTTCGAGAGGCAGGCCACGGACTTCATCGCACGTCTGCAAGACTCCCGCGGCCGCTACGTGTAAACCTCGTCCTCGCCAGCAGTACCTCGCGAAGAACCCGTTCGGCTACCGCTGCCACGCCAACACGGGAGTCAAGTTCCCCGAGACGTCCTGACAGGGGGAACGATCTGACGACGTAGCGCAACCCGCTGCCTCGTCCGATCAGCTGCCCACTGCTCGTTCCGCCACGAGCAAGTGGAAGGCCCGCCCACCCTCTCCGACCTGCTCGTGCTGAGGTTCGTCATATCCCGAGGTGCGCAGGAGCAACTTCAGGTCGTCGATCGGCCTCAACGTGAAGCCGTGTGCTGCGAACGGCATCGCCGCCATCGCCACCGGATCCCCCACGCCGATGACGACCCTGCCATGGGGGCGCAATACTCGGCAGATCTCAACGAGCGCTCGCCGGAGGTCTTCCACGAAGTAGATGGTGTTGACGCTGATCGCTGCGTCGAGCGAGTCCCCAGGCAGCGGCAGATCAACCATGTCACCCTCGTGAAGGGTGAGCCTTCCAGCGGCTGCTTCCCGGCTGAACCGCCGGCGAGCCATCGCCAGCATCGTGTCCGACAGCTCAACACCATGCACGTGTCCCTCAAAGCCCACGAGGTCGAGCAGCGGACGCAGTCCGACGCCACCCCCGAAGCCGATATCGGCCGCCACCTGACCTGGTTCCAAGCCGGTCGCTGCGACCGCGGCAACCACGACATCGTGATTCCCACGATTCAGACCCCGCGCCACCAGCCTGCCTCGGGCTCCCTGAGGCTGACGCAGCTGCCGCGCCACACCGGCCACGAGCATGTCGCGAAGTCCCATGGTGCATGGTGGCACGCGTGCAACTTGGCGGCGCGTGGGCGGCGCGGGGTTGACCGTCCACGAGCTCGCGCTCGACAGAAGGGGCACGCTGCGGTTCCATTGACGTGGCAACTGGAAGGAGCGCCATGACCTATCTGAGCCCCGGCGTGTACGTCGAGGAAGTCGAGAGCGGGTCACGGCCCATAGAAGGGGTCGGGACGTCAATCGCGGCGTTCGTCGGCCTGGCTCCCGGGGGACCGCTTGACAGCCCGGCACTGCGAGTCACGGCCGGTGTCGGCCTCATCGTCCTCGTCGTGCTGGTCGTGCGTCGCCGACGCGCTTTCTGATGGTCGGCTCCGGTTCGGGACGCTTTGTACGGCGGGCACTACGCCTGCGATCGGCCCGGCTTCCACACAATCTCCACGGCTGATCCACGACTTCCGACCACGCGCGCTCCTAGCGTCGGTCCGACGTGAGCCGACGAAGGGAGACAGCTGTGATCGAGGTCCGAGGACTGACGAAGAAGTACGGCGACGTGGTGGCCGTCGACGACCTGAGCTTGGGCGCTGCTCCTGGGGTGGCTGCGGCTGGTGCGTGACGACGCGAACCGGTGACGTGGTGCTTGTGCCGAGCAGGTCCGGACATGCACAGTCGGATGACGATCACCACGGAGGTGGAGGGCCATGCCGGAGCTCATGCTCGACATCATCACGTCACTGGACGGGTTCACCTCGGCGGAGGGCTGGCCAGGGCTCTGGGGGATGGGCGGTCCCGACTACTACGCCTGGCTCGCGGAGGACGCCGGCGCCTTCACCTCGTTGATGGGTGCCACCACCTACCGGCTCTTCGCCGGGTTCGTGGAATCCGGCGAGGAGGACATGGCTGCGCTGACCGCCATGGCCAAGGTGGTCTTCTCCTCGACCCTCGAAGAACCGCTCGCCTGGGCCAACACCCGACTCGTCACCAGCGACGCGGTGGAGTCGGTCCGCGACATGAAGCAGCACAGCCGCACCGACCTGCGCACCATCGGCAGCCTGACCCTGTGCCGGTCGCTGTTGACCGCGGGCCTCGTCGACCGCTTCCGGGTGGTGGTCTTTCCGGTCGTGAACGGAGTGTCCGGCCGCGAGCCCTTCTACGCCGGCTGGCCGGACGTTGCCCTCGAGACCGTCGAGCACCGCACCTTCGACGGCCGCCTGCAGATGATGACCTACGTGCCCACGGTCCTGGACGGCCCTCCGTCCTGAGCGCGAGGCGAGCTAGGAGGCAGGTCCGGGAGTGTCGACCGCGGCTCCCGGCTTCCCCGCCTCGGCGTAGGACCGCACGACCGAGGTGTTGAGCGGGAAGTCGATCGCGAGGTCGCGGAAGAGGAGTCCCGCCGCCGTCGCGGAGGCGTCCCCGACCGCCGCGACCACGTCGTCCGTGAGGTCGGCGGGGGTGTGCACGACCACTTCGTCGTGGAGGAAGAACACCAGGTGCGGGCGCTCCTCGAGCGTCCCCTCCCCGAGTCGCCACAGCCGGTTGCGCAGGTCGGCGATCCAGCACAGCGCCCACTCCGCGCCGGTCCCCTGGACCACGAAGTTGCGGGTGAAGCGCCCGTACGCCCGTCGTCGTCTGGCCTGGCTCTCCGGATCGGCCTGCGGCTGGTCGGGGTCGGTCTCCCAGACGTCGCCGAGGCTGGGAGATCCGCGGCCGAGCAGGGTGCGGACGACCTGACCGCGCTCGCCGGCGCGGGCAGCCTCCTCGACCAGCCCGAAGGCCGCGGGATAGCGCCGGGTGAGTCCGGAAACCATGCGTCCGCTCTCGCCGCTGGTCGCGCCGTACATCGCCCCCAGCAGACCGAGCTTGGCGTCGGCGCGTGTGGCGACCGCTCCGTCGTCGACCATCCCCTGGTAGAGGTCGGCCCCGCGGGCCGAGCGGGCCAGGGCGTGATCGCCGCTCATCCCCGCGAGCACGCGTGGCTCGAGCTGGGCGACGTCGGCGACGACGAAGGTCCACCCGTCGTCGGCGACCGCGGCGGGCCGGACCTGCAGCGGGAACGACAGCGCTCCCCCGCCGTTGGACGACCACCGCCCGGTGGTCGAGCCCGCCGGCTGGTAGGACGGGCGGAACCTGCCGTCGCGCACCCACTGGTCGATCCACGCCCAGCCGTTGGTCTGGAAGAGGTGCGCAGCCTGCTTGTAGTCCAGCAGCGGCGCGATGCCCGGGTGCTCCAGTGCGCGCAGCGAGGACGCCCGAGTGTCCTGGACGTCCAGCCCGGCCCCCCGCAGGGCGGCCATCGCCGCGAGCTCTCGCTGTTCGCCGGGGCGTATGTGGTCTACAACGCGGCCCGCTGGCTCTTCACGGGCGATCTTACCCAGGCCCACTGGCACGCCGAATCGATCATGCGGCTCGAGCGCGAGCTCGGTCTCGCGGTCGAAGCCTCGGTGCAGCACCGTCTCGACACCGGCCTCTGGAGCCCGTTCTTCAGCTATGTCTACATGGCCGCGCACCTCGTCGTGCTCCCGGGCTCGCTGGTCTGGCTGTACAGGCGAGCGCCAGGCGTCTACAGGCCGCTTCGTAACACCGTCCTCGGCACGTGGCTGATCGCGATCCCGATCTACGCACTCTTTCCGGTCGCACCGCCTCGGCTCGCTCACGCAGGGATCGTCGACGCGGTCAGCGAGCAGGCGGGATTTGCGCTCACCGGCCGCTCCACCCTCTTCTTCAACCCGCTCGCCGCGGTGCCCAGCCTGCACGTCGGCTTCGCCTTCGCGATCGGGATCGCCGGCGCCGCGGCCCTGCACACACGAGGCGCCAAGGCGCTGGCGCTCTTGTGGGGGCCGCTCGTCTCCCTCGCTGTGGTTGTGACCGGCAACCACTACCTTTTCGACATCGCGGCTGGTCTGATCGTGACCGCGATCGGCTACACCATCACGCGGCCGATCTGGTGCCAGCCCCTCCGGCGAGCCGTCTGGCGCGCCGCAGGATCGGTCGGTCGCAGCCTGTGAAGATCCCACCGATCAGGACGCTCGTGGACCGCCAGCGCTATCGGGCGGCTTGAGCCGTGATGACTCAGCGACCGACGGGGTCCAATCTGGGGTCCAAAGTGAGGCGAAGTGAACACAACTGACGACGACTCAAACCGCGCTACAGAGCCGAATCAGACCCCTCCACAGCCAGATTTGCCGGGTTGTGGTCCCGGCGGTTGCTGTGTCGCCGGCGCCCACGCTGGTCGCGCGACGCGGGGGACACGCCGGGGGACACAATTGTCAGCGAGGCCTGCACGACACCACGCGCCGCCGCAAGACTCAGCGTTCCGGAGCCGGGGACACGCGACACGGCCGGATTATGATCCGTGGCACTTTGGCTCTACAGAGCCAGAAACGGGGCTGGGGGACACAAAAGGGGACACAACCGCGCGGGGCCGCGCAACGTCGGCACGCGAACTCGTCGAGTCAGGTTGGTGAGCCGCTTCTGCCGGGTTGTGGTTCCGGCGGTCGCCGCGTGACGCCACGAGGTCCAATTCGAGGTCGAATCTAGGTTCCCAGCAGGGGTCGGACAAGAGAGACCCAGGGGCATCTGGGGGCTCACGTACACGCCAAGCAGGTTGCGAACCGTACGAAGCTCAAAGCCACGACCGCACATGGAGGACCGTCGCATCCAGGGCGCCGGAACCGTCATCGCAGTACAGCGGGCCGGTTCCGTCGGTAACGAGCAACCTGGCTGCCGCTACCCCGCGCGGAGCACGTCTGTGGCTTGGCGCAGCTCTGCAGCGAGCGCCAAGAGCTCCGGGCGGTTGCGTCGTACGGCATTGCGGGCGATCGGCACTCGCACCGACAAGGGCGAGGCAGCAAGGCTGGCGTCCTTGAGCGCGAGATAGATCGCCGCGGCGAGGGCCTCGCGCTTCCGTCTGCTGCATAGGGACTCGGCGTGCGCAGCGATCTCCGGCGTGGTCTCCGGATCGGCGCCTGCCGCCAGGGAGCGATCGAGCTCGGTCGCACGCCAGTGCCCGCGCAGCCGGCGCGGCAGCGAACGGACCGCGGTTACGATCGCGTGCGCGAGGTTCGGTGGATCGGTGACGTGCGCGGCCATGGCCTCACCACGGCGCGGTGCTCGGACTGCGAAACCCACTCCGCGGCACGCCGTCCGGCCCAAGAGCGTGCAGCGCCACGGAGTGAGTCCGGCATCACCGCTGGTCGTCCGGGACCTCCATCGCTGCACGCGGAACGCCGTGGCGGGGACGTAGGTCGTGTCC
>CAVQJS010000012.1:0-69042 GCA_963712875.1 uncultured Actinomycetota bacterium
CCCCCCGCAGGGCGGCCAGCAGCTCGGGTCGGGAGTCGGGGTTGAGCCCGGGCGCGGCGAAGGCCTCACGCACCCGGCTCGCGAGGGCCTCGAGCTTGACCGGCCGGGCGCCACGGGGCGGGCGTCGGCCCAGCCGCTCCTGGAGCAGGCGCTCGTGCACGTCGACGCGCCAGGGCACCCCGGCGTGGGACATCTCGGCTGCGACCAGGGCGCCCGCCGACTCCGCGGCCAGCAGCAGCCCGAGCCGCACCGGGTCAGCCGAGCGCGCGACCGCTGCCAGCTGGCGGAGTCCTCGAGGTCGGCCCGGAGGTGCTCGGCGTCGTCGATCCAGAACAGCGCCGGGTCCCCCGGCACACTCGGCCCGAGCCGGTCCCAGTGCTCCGACTCCTCCCCCAGCAGTGACGCCGCGTCCGCTGATGGTGCGCGCCGGAGCAGGTGGTGGCCCAGGCGCAGGTCATGGCACCGCTGCACGCGCACGCCCTCGGCCAGCAGGGGTGGATACCACCGCGCGGTGTCGTCCCACACCCAGCGCGGCGCGGACGCCTCGCGCTCACGGACGTACGCCGACAGGTCGCCCGTCGTGAGCTCGGAGGTCTCCCCGGCCTCGACCACCAGCACCCGTTCCCCCGGCAGTCGCGAGAGCGAGACCCGGGTCATGGACACATGCTCTCAGCGCGGGACGCCATGATGTGTCCATGCCATCAGATGCCGAGAGCGTGTTGGACACCCGCGCGCCCCGGTTCCGGGAGGGCCAGGTCGAGCAGGTCCTGGGACGCACTGGGGGATCGAGCCACGAACGCTCGGCCCACTGCCGAGCGACCGCGACCTCAACGTGCTGGTGGACGAACGCCACGTGTTGAAGGTGTCCAACCCGGCCGAGCGGCCCGACCTCGTCGACCTGGAGGACGTGAGCCTCGCGCACGTGCGACGGGTCGCCCCCGACCTGCCGGTGCCGCTCCAGGTCGAGGCCCTGTCGGGTCGGGTCGTGACGGTCCTCGACGCGTCCGGCCGGGCGTGCCTGGCTCGCCTGCTCACGGTGGTGCCGGGAACTCCGCTCGAAGGCACGGCGATCACGCTCGACCTCGCCGAGCAGGTGGGCGCCATGGCCGCCCGCACCAGCCTTGCGCTGCAGGGTCTGTTCCATCCGGCCGCCGACCGGGTGCTGGACTGGGACGTGCGCCGGGCTCCGGACGTCCTCGCGCGTCCGGGTGTCATGGCCGGGCTCGGCGAGTCGGGCCGACTGCTCGAGCCGCGGCTGGGCGGCCTGGCCGCGGCGGTGGAGGCGACGAGGACCCTGCCCAGCGGTCTCCAGCACGCCGACGTCACCCTCACCAACGTCCTGGCCACCGAGGGCACGGTCACCGGGCTGATCGACTTCGGCGACATGCACCACACCGCGGCCGTCTGCGACCTCGCGGTCACGCTGACCTCGGTGCTGCGCAACACCGCCGACGACCAGCTGCACGACATGTGGGAGCTGACCGCCGCCACGCTGCTGGGCTACCAGCGACACCGTCAGTTGACGCCGGCCGAGGTCGACGTGCTCGGTGACCTGGTCCTGGCCCGCCTCGGCCTGACGCTGGCCATCGCCGCCCGCCGGGTCGTCACCGAGGTCGACAACATCGACTACATCGGTCAGTACGACGACCGCACCCGTGTCGTCCTCGCGCAGTGGTGCGACGAGGGCCCCGACGCGCTCACGGACCGGCTGCACCGGATGGCCGGAACCAGCGGCGGCGGATCGTCGACCGGCCACCTGCTCGAACGACGACGCCGGCGATGGGCGGACCACTCGCGCCGACTGTTCTACGACCAGCCACTCGAGATCGTGCGCGGCGAGGGGCCGTGGCTGATCGCTGCCGACGGCACCCGCTACCTCGACGCCTACAACAACGTGGCGGTCGTCGGGCACGCGCATCCGGCCGTCACCCAGGCCGTCTCCCGACAGCTCGCCGCGCTCAACACCCACAGCCGCTACCTGCACCCGCGGATCGTCGAGCTGGCCGAGCGGCTGCTGGCCACCGTGCCGGCAGGACTCGACACCTGCCTGTTCACGACGTCCGGCACCGAGGCCAACGAGCTGGCCTGGCGGATGGCGACCGCCCACACCGGTGGCAACGCCGCCATCGTCGCCGAGCACGCCTACCACGGGTCCTCGACGTGGATGGCCGACCTGAGCTCCGAACGAGTGGCCCGCCGGCTACCGACCGGCGCACGTCGCCACCTTCGCCGCGCCACGGCCGGCGACGGGAGGCACCGACCACGCCACTGCCAGTCGGCCGCATCGCGGCCGCTGCCGACGACCTGACCCGAGCGGGCGACCGTCCGGCACTCGTGCTGGCCGACATCGGTTTCACCAGCGAGGGCATCCTCGACGCTCCTGCCGAGTTCCTGGCCGGTCTCGTCGACGGCGCACACCGGGCCGGCGCCCTCTTCCTCGCGGACGAGGTGCAGTCCGGCTTCGGCCGCAGCGGCCCGCAGCTGTGGCGCTTCGCGGCCGCCCGGATCACGCCGGACTTCGTGACGCTGGGCAAGCCGATGGGTGCCGGCTACCCGATCGGAGCGGTGATCACCCGTCGCGAGATCGCCGACAGCCTGGCCCGCGACCACGAGTACTTCTCGACCTTCGCCGCGACGCCGGTCGCGGCGGCAGCAGCGAGCGTCGTGCTCGACGTGCTCGAGTCCAACCGGCTCCCCGAGTCGGCGATGCGGGTCGGCGAACACCTGCGAGGTCGACTGCGCGAGCTCGCCGGCGAATCATCCGTGCTCGGGGAGGTCCGGGGCGTCGGCCTCCTGGCGGGCATCGACCTGGTCGCACCGGAGGGCGTGGCCGACCGCGACTTCGCCGCGACCGTGCGCGACGGTCTCGTCACCCACGGCGTCCTCGCCGGGCTGACCGGACCCACCTCGACCGTGCTCAAGGTGCGGCCGCCACTCGTCTGGCGCGAGGAGCACGCCGACCGTTTCGTCGACGCACTCGCCGCGACACTTGCAGCATCCATGAGCACGCGCACCCGCGCCTGACTCGATCCTCCTTCGCCTACCGGCCCACCGAGAGGCGTACGTCGACCACGTCACCGAGACCGACGGCCTCGGCCCGGCGTACAGATGCCTTGAGCGGGAGGAAGTAGGTCTCCTCGCGGGGGAACATCGCGGTGGTGAACTCGGTGTCGCCGAGTCGCGCCGTCACCGGGATGACACCCCAGTAGGCGACCTCGGCCTTGATCTCGTCGATCAGCTCCGCCTCCTCGGGAGGCAGCGGCACGAAGAAGTAGGGCGCCGGGCCGCGCCACTCCACGATCTCGCCGCTGAACTCGAGCTCCATGGCAGCAGCCTGCCAAAGGTCACGCGAGGGACAGCAGACGGGCGACGATCCCCCAAGATCGCCGCCCGTCACCGTCGCGTCCCTGCAGACGCGACGGGAGTCCCCCATAGGGGGTCTTCAGGCAGCTGCGGCTCATCCGAGGGCCGCCGCCGCTGCCACGACGTCGACGAGGCCGTAGCCCTTGTCGTACGACGTGGCGCCGAGGGCACCGGCCCGGTAGGCCGCGCCGTCGGTGTACTTGTAGGCCGAGACCTTCAGCGCCCGCTCGATGTCAGCGGGAGTCGCCGTGGGGTCGGCCTGGAACAGCTGGGCCACGATGCCGGCGATGTGAGGAGCCGCCATCGACGTGCCGCTGATGGTGTTGAACGTGCCGATGTCGAGCGGGCCGGGACCGTTGCGGACGTCGAGGCCGGTCGAGCAGATCGCCAGGTAGACCCGGCACGAGGACGTGATGTTCTCGCCGGGTGCGGAGATGTCGGGCCAGGTCGAGGCGTCGGTGGCAGCGCCGCGCGAGCTGTAGTCGGAGACCACGCCGTCGCGGGTGCCGGTGTCCTGGTCGAAGAAGGACGCCACCGACACGATGCCGCCGGTCGGGTCCTGGCCGGGCGGGTTGGTGAGGCTCGCGGAGCCGTCACCGCCGTCGTTGCCGGCGGCCCAGACGGTGACAACGCCCTCGGCCGCCAGGGCCCGCTGCAGCTTGACGGTGGCCGACTCGGGGTCGAAGTCGCCGCCACCGGTCGGGCCGTAGGAGTTGTTGGTGACCTTGATGGGCGGGCAGGTGCTCGCCGGGACGCCTGCGCCGCACGGGGCCTGGTGGTTCTCCAGGACCCAGTTGAGGGCCGAGTCGGCGCCGAGGATGACGATGCCGGCTCCGGTGGAGATGGAGACGAGCTTGGCGCCGGGCGCCGCGCCTTGCAGCTTGCCGCCGTCGGTCAGCGTGGTGGGGCGACCCGCGACGATGCCGCTCACGTGGGTGCCGTGGCCACCGACCGACAGGGTGTCGGTGTCGACGATGTTGGGCAGGCGCTGGACCGAGCAGGTCTCCGTCAGCGGCTCGCAGAGTGCCTTGAGGTTGGCCACGACGGCACTGGTGCCGTCGGCCTCCTTGAAGTAGGGGTGGGTCGGGTCGACGCCCGAGTCGATGACCGCGACGCTGACGCCGTTCCCGGTCAGCGCGGAGCCGTCGGCACCGGTGAGCGTCGCGGCGGCCTCGGCACCGCGGGTGGCGGTGTTGGAGGTCTCCTGGAAGAACTCGATCGGCTGGGCGCCGCCCTCGACGTAGGTCACGCCGGGCTGGGTGCGTACGGCCTGGATCTGCGCCTTGGTGCCCTGCGCCACGACGACGCCGATCCGGCTGAACTCGCCGCGCCGGCTGAGGCCGGCGGCCGAGGCGGCCTGCCGGGCCGCAGTGATCGAGGAGCCGTGAACCATCACGGTCGTCTGGCCGGTGAGGCCGGGCAGCTGGCCGGCGAGGAAGTCGGACAGGTTGGCGGGTTCGTCAGCGGCGGTGGCAGCGCCGCCGACAGCGAAGGTGGCCGAGGTGGCCAGCATCGTGGCTGCCACGGCGAGTAGGGGCTTGAGTCGCACTGAGGGTCCTCCGAGAGCTTGGGGATCGTCCTTGGTTCAACGACGCACTGCGACTCAGGTCACGCCCGCGTTGCGCGGCTTGACACACTGGGGTCATGACCGAGCTCCCGCGCAAGGCAGCAGCCCGCACGGCCCGGATGGCAGCACTGCCCCTGGGCTACGCCGGACGTACGGCGCTGGGCTTCGGCAAGCGGCTCGGAGGGAAGTCCGCGGACGACGTCCTCATCGACGTGCAGCAGCGCACCGCCGAGCAGCTCTTCCGCACCCTGGGCGAGCTCAAGGGCGGCGCGATGAAGTTCGGCCAGGCGCTCAGCGTGCTGGAGGCGGCGCTGCCCGACGAGATGGCCGCGCCCTACCGCGAGCACCTCACCGCGCTCCAGGACTCGGCTCCGCCGATGCCCACCCAGACCGTGCGCGACCAGCTGACCACCCACCTCGGGCCCGACTGGCGCGAGCACCTGGTCTGGCTCGACGGCGCGCCCACCGCCGCCGCGTCCATCGGCCAGGTGCACCGCGGCCGGTGGCTCGAGGACGACGGCACCGAGCGCCAGGTGGCCGTCAAGGTGCAGTACCCCGGCGCCGGCGACGCCCTCATGAGCGACCTGCGCCAGCTCTCCCGCGTGGCTCGGGGCGTGGCCCCCGCCTTCCCCGGGATCGACATCAAGCCGCTCATCGCCGAGCTGCAGGAGCGGGCGGCCGACGAGCTCGACTACCGCCTGGAGGCGGAGGCGCAGCGGGCCTACGCCAAGGCGTTCCGCGACCACCCGGACATCGTCGTCCCGGACGTGGTCCGCGTCGGTGGGGAGGCACTCGTGACCGAGTGGATGGACTCGCCGCACTCGCTGGCGCACATCATCCGCGAGGGCACCCAGGCGGAGCGCGACCACTACGGCCAGCTCTTCGTCCGGTTCCTCTTCGACGGACCGCGACTCACCGGCATGCTCCACGCCGACCCGCACCCCGGCAACTTCCGCATCCTGCCCGGCGAGGACGGTGCGCCGGGCCGCCTCGGCGTGCTCGACTTCGGCGCCGTCGCGCGACTTCCCGGCGGCCAGCTGCCCGAGGCAATGGGTCGCCTGATGCGCGTCGCCATCGACTCCGACCCGGGCTCGCTCGTCGCCGGCCTGCGCGAGGAGGGCTTCATCAAGGACAAGATCACCGTCGACCCGGACCTGGTGCTGGACTTCCTGTCTCCGTTCGTCGTGCCGGCCCGCGAAGCGGAGTTCACCTTCACCCGGGAGTGGATGCGCGAGCAGTTCGAGCGGGTCAACGACCCCCGCAGCCCCACCTTCGTGGTCGCCACCCGGCTGAACCTTCCCTCGTCGTACCTCCTGATCCACCGCACCTGGCTCGGCGCGATCGGCCTGCTGAGCCAGCTCGGGGCGACGGCCCCGTTCCGCGAGATCCTCGAGGAGTCACTCCCGGGATTCCGGCCATGACGGCGCCTTCGTCGGACCCCGCCGCCGCGCTGGCGCGCTGGCACGACGTCGTCCGCAGTCGCGACGCCGGGGCCCTGCCCGCCCTGATCGCCCCGGACGCGGTGTTCCGCAGCCCGGCGGTCCACACGCCGCAGGAGGGTCGCGACACCGTCGTCGGCTACCTCACCGCTGCCTTCACGGTGCTCGGACCCGAGCTGACCTACGAGCGCGAGTGGCTCGGCGCGGACTCAGCGGTGCTGCAGTTCCGCACCGTGGTCGGTGGCCTCGACGTGAGCGGCGTCGACATCATCACGTGGGACGACGGCGGCCTCATCGTCGACTTCACCGTGATGGTCCGCCCCGCGAAGGCACTCGCCGTGGTCATCGAGCAGATGGGCGCGGAGCTGCTGCGGATGCTCGACACAGCGGGCTAGACCTCCCCGCACGGGAGCGGCCCTTCGGCGGACACTGAGGAATGGCCGATCCCACCCCGGACGCACTGGCCGAGCGCCTCTTCGGATCTCTGCTCGGCACCGTCGACCTGCTCTCCGTCTTCCTCGGCGACCGGCTCGGCTGGTACCGCAGCCTGGTCGACGACGGACCCGCCACCGCGCCGGAGCTGGCCGGTCGCACGAACACGAACGCGCGCTATGCCCGCGAGTGGCTCGAGCAGCAGGCCGTGACCGGCTTCCTCACCCTCGACCGGGACGGCGGGCCCGACGCGCGGGTCTTCTCGATCCCGCCCGCGACGGCGGAGGTGATGACGGACACCGCGAGCCTCAACCACCTCGCCCCCTTCGCGCGCATGTTCGCCGCCACCGGGCCGACCCTGCCTCTGCTGCTCGAGGCCTACCGCACCGGCGGGGGCGTCAGCTGGGAGCAGCTGGGCCCGGACGCCCGGGAGTCCCAGGCGGACGGCAACCGCCCGTGGTACGACACCCAGCTGGCCACCGCGCTGGCCGGCGTGCCCGACCTGCACGAGGCCCTGGCGCGCCCCGGGGCCCGCATCCTCGACGTGGGAGCCGGCGGCGCCTGGTCCACGATCGCGCTGGCGCAGGCCTATCCCGAGGCCGACATCACCGCCCTGGACATCGACCTCCCCTCGGTCGAGATGGCGCGCGCCAACGCGGCCGCGGCCGGCGTCGCACTCGAGGTCCACCACGGGGACGGCGCCGACCTCCACGAGGCGTCGTACGACATCGCCTTCGCGTTCGAGTGCATCCACGACATGGCCCAACCCGTGGAGGTGCTGGCATCCGTCCGCCGGGTGCTGGCGCCCGGTGGCTGCCTGGTCGTGATGGACGAGGCCGTGGCGGAGACCTTCGCCCCGGACGGTGACGAGCTCGAGCGCATGATGTACGGCTTCAGCCTCCTCGTCTGCCTGCCCGACGGGATGTCACGCCAGCCGAGTGCCGGCACCGGCACGGTGATGCGGCCGTCGGTGCTCCGTGGCTATGCCGAGGAGGCCGGCTTCAGTGGCTTCGAGATCCTCCCGATCGAGGACTTCGGCTTCTGGCGCTTCTACCGGTTGACGCCCGGATGAACCGGCTCAGACCCAGAAGCCCCGACCGCCCGCCCAGTCCCCGAAGTGCTCACGGTACGACGCCGACGGCGCCCGCGAGCCGAGGTAGGACCCGACCACCGCGGCTCCGAGGTCGTCGAGCTCGGGGCTGACCATCCGGCCGTCGACGCGGCGGGCCATCGACTCGATGAAGCGCGCCAGTCCGGGATCCTCCCCCAGGCGGAAGAAGGTGACCTGCGCGCCGAGCCTGGCCGAGGCGTCGAGCTCGGCCACCGAACGCGCGATGGTCGTCGGGTGGGGTGGGTAGGAGAACCACACCTCGCCGTCGGGCTCGAGGTGCGCAGTGGGCTCGCCGTCGGTGACGATCAGCAGCACGGGCTGCGCATTGGGGTGCTTGCGGAAGAAGCGGTTGGCCAGGAGCAGTCCGTGGTGGAGGTTGGTCCCCTTGGCCCAGCGGGCGTCGAGGGCGGTGAGCTCCTCGATGTCCATCACCTGCGCGTGCCGCCCGAAGCCGATCAGCTGGAGGTGGTCGCCGCGGAAGCGCGAGCGGATCAGCTGGTGCAGCGCCAGCGCGGTGCGCTTCATCGGCACCCAGCGCCCGTCCATCGCCATCGAGAACGACGTGTCGACCAGCAGCGCGACGGCCGCCTGGGTGCGCGCCTCGGTCTCGACGACCTCGACGTCGTCGATGTGCAGGCGCACCGGCCCGCCGGGCTCGCGCAGCACCGCGTTGGTGATCGTGCGCGGCACGTCCCACGGCTCGGTGTCGCCGAACTCCCACCGCCGGGTGGCGCCGGACGGTTCGCCGGCGAGCCCGCTCGATCGCGTCTCGCGGGCACCGGAGCGTCCGCTCATCCGGTCGGCCACGTCCCGGAGAAGTGCCTTGCCCAGCTGCCTCATCGCCTTGGGGGAGAGGCGCAGCTCGCCGTCCGAGCCCCGCTTGAGGTAGCCGCTGTCGCGCAGCGCGCGCTCGAGATCCTGCAGGGTCCTGGCGTCGACCGCCGCCTGGTCGCCGAGCTGCCGGGCGAGCGCGTCGAGGTCGACGTCGTCGAGCCGGGCACCGCCGTAGGACTGGGCGAGCTGATCGGCGAGCGCGTCGAGCTGGGCGAGGTCCTGCAGGGCCCCGGTGCCGTCGCCGAGCCCGAGGCCCTCGCCGCCCTCGAAGCCCTCCGACCCCGACCAGTCCTCACCGGGTCGTAGGGCCCGGAGGTTGGCGTCCATGCGGGCCAGCTGCTCGGTGAGCTGCGGTGACCCGAAGGCCTGCTGGGAGAGCTCCATCAGCTCGCGCCGCTGCTCCTCGCTCATCGAGTTGAGCATCCGTTGGGCCGCCGCGGCCCGCTCGGCCAGGGAGTCCATCAGCTCATCGATGGTGCCGGGGTTCTCCGGGAAGAAGTCACCGTGCTTCTCCATGAACTCGGCGAAGTCGTCGTCGGTGTCCTCTCCCGCCGCGTGCTTCTCGAGCAGGTCGTTGAGGTCCGCGAGCATCTCCTGGACCGCGGCCCGGTCCTCGTCGGTGGCACCCTCGAGCGCCTGCTTCATCCCGGCGAAGCGCTGGTCGAGGAGCTCGCGTCCCAGCAGGTCCTTGATCTCCTCGTAGGCCTCACGGGCCTCGCTGCTCTGCCAGTCGTACGACGCCAGCTCGCTGACCGCGGCCGCGGTCGAGCTCGGCAGGTTGTCGAGCACCATCTCGCGGAAGTCGCGGTCGCCGTCGTCCATGGTGATGTCGCGCGCCAGCTGGCCGCGCTCGGCGGTGACCGCCCGGTCCAGCAGCTCGCGCACCTCGCGCATCGTGCCGTCGAGGTCGTGGCGCTGGAGGATCTCCCGGCGGCGCTCGGCCACCCGTCGTGCGAGCTCGTCGAGACCTGTCTGGTCGTTGCCGCCACGTCGGAGGAACTCCTGCATGGCCCGCTCGGGCGAGTAGCCCGCCATCACGTCCTGCCCGATCGCGTCGAGCGCCTCGGCGAGGTCGACCGGCGGGGCGAGCGGATCGCCGCCGTCGTACTTGCGATAGCGGCTCATCGGAGCAGGTCCTTCTTCAGCCAGATGTCGTCAGGCCACTGGTCGTCGGAGACCCGTTCGACCTCCTCGAAGCCGCGGGCGAGGTAGAAGTCGTACGCCGCGTCGTTGCCGTCGACGACCTCGAGCCAGAGCTCGTCACCCTCGACGAGCTGCTCGATCTCCGTGAGCAGCCTGCTGCCGATCCCGGCGCCCTGGTGGTCGGGGTGGACGTAGAGCTTCCACATCACCTCGCGCTCACCGGAGACGTGCGGGAAGTCGCGGTAGGACTTCGTGAGCCGGCCGAGGTTGGCCAGGCCGACGACCTGGCCGTCCCGTTCGGCGACGACGTGCGCGTTGCGCGCGAGTGACGTCGCGAACACCTCCGGTGTCCACCACTCGTCGATCATCCGCTGGGCGTACGCCGCGTCGATCGGACCGTAGGTCGGTGGCACGACCGCTCGGCCGAGCGCGACGAAGTCCGCGATGTCCTCGGCCGTGCCGGGACGCAGCACGATCTCGCCCACCAGGTCGACCAGCTCAGCCATAGACGGTCTCCCCGCCACCGGACTCCTTGCCGATCTTGCGCGCGAGGTAGAGGCCCTCGAGGGCCAGCTCGATCGCCCCCGCGCGCGACCCGTCATCGGTCGCGCCCAGGCGGTCGGTGATCTGGTCGTAGAGATCGGACTCCCCCAGCACCGGCAGGCCGGCGAGGAAGTCGCGGGCACCGACCCGCGCACCGGTGGTCACCATGGCTCCCTCCTCGATCGCGTCGACGAGCAGCCGCAGGTCCACTCCGGCGAGGTGCGCCCGGACGGTCTCGGCGATCGCGGTGCGCAGCAGGTGGGTGAGGATCTCCGACTCGCGGCCCTCCTCACCGGTCTCGAACTCGATCTTGCCGCCGAGCACCTCGACGGCCGTCTCCAGGTCGACGACCCGGGCCACGGCCACCTCCTCGCCCTGGGTGGTCGCGCGGTGGAGCGCTGCGGCCGCGATGGTCTCCGCCCCGGCGATGGCGAAGCGGGCGCTCACCCCGGAGCGCTGGTCGACGCTCGACGACCCACGCAGGGCACGGGTGAAGCGGGCCAGGACCTCGAGGAGGTAGTCGGGGACGTCGGCGACCAGGTCGGCCTCCTGCGCGATGACGGCGATCTCCTCGTCGACCTCGTGGGGGTAGTGGGTGCGGATCTCGGCGCCGAAGCGGTCCTTGAGCGGGGTGATGATGCGGCCCCGGTTGGTGTAGTCCTCGGGGTTGGCGCTCGCCACGACCAGCACGTCGAGCGGCAACCGCAGGACGTAGCCGCGGATCTGGATGTCGCGCTCCTCCATCACGTTGAGCATCGCGACCTGGATCCGCTCGGCGAGGTCGGGCAGCTCGTTGATGGCCACGATGCCGCGGTGGCTGCGCGGGATGAGCCCGAAGTGGATCGTCTCCGGGTCGCCCAGGCTGCGCCCCTCGGCCACCTTCATCGGGTCGACGTCGCCGATCAGGTCGGCGACGCTCGTGTCAGGCGTCGCCAGCTTCTCGGCGTACCGCTCCTCACGGTGGCGCCAGACGACCGGCAGGTCGTCGCCGAGCTCGGCGGCGCGGCGGATCGAGCCGGGCGTGATCGGGTCGAAGGGGTGCTCGCCGAGCTCGGAGCCGTCGATCACCGGCGTCCACTCGTCGAGCAGGCCGACGAGCGCGCGCAGCAGCCGGGTCTTGCCCTGCCCCCGCTCACCGAGCAGCACGACGTCGTGGCCGGCGAGCAGCGCCCGCTCGACCTGCGGGATGACGGTGTCGGCGAAGCCGTGCAGGCCCGGCCACGGATCCTCCCCGGCACGGAGCTTGGCGAGCAGGTTGTCACGGATCTCCTGGCGCAGGGAGACGGGCTCGTGGCCCGCCGCGCGCAGCTGGCCGACGGTGCGGGGCTCGGGTGCAGTCACCCCACCACGCTAGACCGGCACACAACCTGCCGGTCCGCTCACGCCCCGGTCGTCCCGTCGATCGACTCGCGGATGAGGTCGGCGTGGCCGTTGTGGCGGGCGTACTCCTCGATCATGTGGACGAGGATCCAGCGCAGGTCGAAGGGCGTGCCCTCCCGGTGGCTCTTCCTCGCCGCGACCCGATCGAGGTCGTCGCCGATCTCGTCGAGGATCGTGTCGCTGGCCGCGACAGCCTCGTCGAAGAGGCGGCGCAGCTCCTGGGGGGAGTCGTCGGCCGCGGTGCGGAACTCCCAGTCCGGGTCGGCGTCCCAGTCGAGGCCCTGCCAGGGGGTGGCGTCGTCGTTGCCGAGCAGGACGACGGAGAACCAGTTGTCCTCCACGAGCGCCATGTGCTTCATCAGGCCGCCGAGCGACAACGTGCTCGGCCCCAGCGTCTGCGCGAGCTCGGCCTGGTCGAGGCCGTCGCACTTGCGGCGGAGGGTGTCGCGGTGGAAGTCCAGCCAGGCCCGCAGCTGGGCGTGCTCGGGACCGTGGGTGGGCGGGGTCGTGCGCTCGGTCGTCATGCGCCCGACGCTAGTGGCCGCGACCGCCGTCGGGCGACGGGGTGTGCGCCGACTGGTCTGGACTGTCGGGCCGCGGCGTTGTGGGCCGACGAGATCGGGAGGACGATGGAGGCGACCAAGGAGGCGCTCATGTCGCTCGCCAAGCGCGCGGTCGCGATGATGCTCCCGGTCACCGACGTCGACCGCGCACGCACGTTTCTACGACGAGTCCCTGGGGCTCGACTACACCGGCACCAACGACGAGGGCAGCGCGATGTTCGCGCTCGACGGCGGCGCGACGCTCGTGCTGCTCCCCCGCCCCGACAGCCGCCCGTCCGAGAGCACCGCGATGAGCTTCGAGGTGGACGACGTCTCCTCGGAGATCTCGGCGCTCGAAGGACAGCGGCGTCACCTTCGAGGACTACGACCTGCCCGACTTCAAGACCGTCGACCACGTCTGCGAGTTCGGCGACGAGCGGGCCGCGTGGTTCAAGGACCCCGACGGCAACGTGCTCTGCCTGCACCAGACGCTGACCTGACGCTCAGAGCGCAGGGCCCTCACCCCGCAGCTTGTCGACCTCGGCCATCGCGTCGCGCAGCTGGCCCAGCCACTCGTCGGCGTGCTCGCCGACCAGCCGGACCGACCACACCAGTGCGTCGGAGCGCGAGCGCGCCACCCCGGCGTCGACCAGGGTGTCGAGCACCTGCCGCTCGGGCTGGCGCAGCCGCGTCATCACCGGCGCGGCGACGTGGGTGAACAGGGCCTCGGTCCGACCGAGTCGCACCCCCCACGACACCGTGCGCTGGTAGCGCGCCTGGGCCTCGAGCGCGATCCCGATCCGCTCGGCCTTGGTCTCGGCGCGGAACCGGCCGATCCGGCCTTCCGCCTCGGCGTCGGACTCGTCGGCCACGCTCTCGTCGAGCAGCGTGCCGATCACGGTGATCTCCTCGCGGTCCACGCGCACGTCGATCTCGCTGAACCAGCCCTCGGGCAGGCGCCCGCGGAACCAGTCGCCCGCGTCGTCGGCCGCCGGCAGGTCGGCGACCTGCCACCCACCACGGCGTCCGCGGCCCTCGGGACCGCCGCGTCGTCGGCCGCGCGATCCGCGGCTTTCCTCGTGTTCGTCTCCGGTCATCATGTGCTTCTCCTTCAGGTGTTGATTACAAGATTACACCCTTGCAGCAACAACACAACCGAGTTGCTACCCGTCCCCCTAGGGTGATCCGCGTGACCCCCGTGAGCCCGCTTTCGCGTTCCTGCCCGTGCGGGACAGGAGCGTCGTACGACGACTGCTGCGCGCCGCTGCTGGCCAACCGTGAGCAGGCGTCGACGCCCGAGCAGCTGATGCGCTCGCGCTACACGGCGTACGTCGTGGGCGACGCCGACCACCTCTTCCGCACGTGGCACCCACGCACCCGTCCCGACGACGTGAGCCCAGACCCGACCACCCGCTGGACCGGTCTGGAGGTCGTCGCGACCGGGCCGGACACCGTCGAGTTCGTGGCGAGCTGGGAGGGCGGCCGGATGCACGAGGTCAGCAGGTTCGAGCAGCGCGCCGGGCGCTGGGTCTACGTCGACGGAGTGGTCGACTGATCGGCCGGTTGGACCTCTGGGGTCTCCCGCGGCTCCCAGGTCACCGACACCTTCTCGAACCCCTTGTGGCGCTGCATGCGGGCGTAGGAGACGTAGGCACGGCGGTCGGCCGCGGTGAGCTCGACGTTGTCGGTGAAGGGCGTGAGCAGCGCACGCGGCCAGAGCCGGCGGGCGATGACCACGTTGATCTCGATGGCCAGCACAGCCATCACCGCACCGATCCAGAGGAAGCCGATGAGGCCCAGGACGAGGCCGAAGATCTTGGTCATCGAGGTGGTGTTGACGAGCACCCGGTCGACGTACCACGCCCCACCGAGCTGGAGCGCCTGCCACATGACGGCGAGCACGTAGCCACCGGGAGCCGACCCCCGGAACGAGTGCTGCCCGGTCGCGGAGTAGCGGAAGAGCACGGTCAGGAAGGTGCCGACGACGGCGATCGTCACCAGTGGCAGGAACGCCTTGGGTCCCCCACCGATGATCTCCTCGAACACGTCGGTGGTGCTGGCCATGGTGGCGACGACCGAGACCGTGAGGAGCGAGAGGCCCGCGGTCATCAGGAGGACCAGGGTCTTGACGCGGGCGTAGAACGGGTTGGGGCGCGAGTTGCGCGGCACCGACCACGCGATGTGCTGGGTGTTCTGCAGCGCCTGGCCCAGTCCCATCGCGCCGTAGATCGCCGCGATGGCACCGATCACCACACCGGTGACGGAGCCGGTGAGACCCTCGGGCCGGCCGAGCTCGTCGCCGATGATCGGGAACTGGGCCAGCGCCGAGTCCAGGATCGCCTCCTGCCACTCGGGCTGACCGCGCAGGACGATGCCCAGGATCGAGGAGCCGAGCAGCATCAGCGGGAAGATCGAGATGAAGGCGTAGTAGGTCATCGCCGCGGCGAGGTAGGGGCCCTGGTCGTCGAAGTACTTGTAGATGACGGCGAGCGGGAACCCCAGGACGGGGTGCCGTCTCTGGAACCTGTCGACCGACGAGACCGCTCCCACGCGGTGGAGGCTACCCGTCCCCTCCCGCTCGACGTCAGAACAGGCCCAGCAGTCCGCCACCGATCCGTACGACGAACGCGCTGACGACGATGAGGAAGAAGATCCGGACGAAGCCGGCGCCCTTGGCCAGCGCGACCCGGGCGCCGACGTAGCCGCCGACGATGTTGGCCGCGGCCATCACCAACGCCAGGTCCCAGATGACCGCACCCTGCGGCACGAAGACGGCGAGAGCGGCCAGGTTGGTCGCCCAGTTGGCCAGCTTGGCCTTGGCCGAGGCCTCGAGGAAGTTGTAGCCGAGGACCCCGACCAGAGCGAAGACGAAGAACGACCCGGTGCCCGGACCGATGGCGCCGTCGTAGAAGCCGATCACGAGCCCGGTGAGCACGACCATCGACACGTGGCGCCCGCCGCTGAACCGCAGGGCGGTCAGCTCGCCCACGTCCGGGCGCAGCAGGACATAGGCGCCGACGAGCACCAGGACCACGAGGATGATCGGGTCGAACGCGCTGCGCGGCAGCATCGACGCCACCAGCGCGCCGCCCGCGGAGCCGACGAACGCCGCCGCCATGAGCGGCAGGAACGTGCGGGGGTCGGGGCGCATGCGACGGAAGTACGTCGCCGCGCTGATGGACGTGCCGCAGAAGGAGGCGAGCTTGTTGGTCGCCGCGATCTGCACGACGGACGCCCCCGGCAGCCCCACGAGCAGGGCCGGCAGCTGGATCAGCCCGCCTCCACCGACGACGGCGTCCACGAAGCCCGCAGCCAGCGCCGCGAGGACAAGGAAGAGGATGACTCCGAGGGAGAGCTCGCCCACGTCAGCCGGGGCTGGAGCCGGAGTCTTCGCCGGAACCGCTGTCGCGGGTGAACTCCTGCACGACCACGGCGTCGTAGTCCTCGGGCATCGTCGCGCTCAGGCCGGGGCAGACGAAGCGCATCGACTGGTCGGTGGCCATCTTCGCGGCCGAGCAGTTGACGGTCGCGACCGGCTCCCCGTCGGTCGAGAAGACCATCTGGAAGATGGCAGCGCGCTCCTCGTCGGACTTGTTGACGATCGTGCCGGACACCTCCGGGGTGGTGACCTGCTCCATGTCGACGGAGCGGTCGATGCCGACGACCTTCCAGTCGTCCTCGATCGCGAAGTCGTTCCACTCGAACGCCTTGCCGACCTCGACCTCGACCGGGTCGGTGCCCGACGCCGCGGAGTCGTCGCTGCAGGAAGCCAGCGCCCCCAGGCAGACGACGGCGAGGACCGTCGCCCAGGCGCGCCTCACGACGCCACCAGGAAGGTGAGGAGGTCCTGACGGGTCACGACGCCGATGGGCTTGCCGTCCTCGTGGACGAGCACGGCGTCGGCCTTCTCGAGGAGCTTGACCGCGTCGGCGGCCGCCTCGGTCGACCCGATCGTCGGCAGCGCCGGCGACATGTGGTCCTCCACGCGGTCGGTGAGCCTCGCGGTGCCGGCGAAGAGCGCGTCCAGCAGCGTGCGCTCGGACACCGAGCCCGCGACCTCGGCGGCCACGATCGGCGGCTCGGCCCGGACGACCGGCATCTGGCTGACGCCGTACTCCTGGAGGATGTGGACGGCCTCGGCGATCGTCTCGCCGGGGTGCGTGTGCACGAGGTCGGGCAGCTGACCGGACTTGCCGCGCAGCACCTGGCCGACGGTGCGGGGGTCGGCCTGCGCGCCGCTGGCGAAGCCGTACTGGCCCAGCCAGTCGTCGTTGAAGACCTTGGTGAGGTAGCCGCGACCGGAGTCGGGCAGGAGCACGACGATGACGGCGTCGTTCTCGCCGGCGTCGGCGAGCTCGTGGGCGAGCTGGCGGGCGGCGAAGGCGGCCATGCCCGACGAGCCGCCGACGAGCATCGCCTCCTCACGCGCGAGACGACGGGTGAAGGCGAAGGAGTCGGCGTCGGAGACCTCGATGATCCGGTCCGCGATGGTGCGGTCGTAGGTCTCGGGCCAGAAGTCCTCGCCCACGCCCTCGACGAGGTAGGGGCGACCGCTGCCGCCGGAGTAGACCGAGCCGGCCGGGTCCGCGCCGACGACCTGGACGTCGGAGTTCTTCTCCTTGAGGTAGCGCCCGATGCCGCTGATCGTGCCGCCCGTGCCGACGCCGGCGACGAAGTGGGTGATCCGGCCCTCGGTCTGCGCCCAGATCTCGGGACCGGTGGTCTCGTAGTGCGAGCGCGGGTTGTGGGGGTTGGAGTACTGGTCGGGCTTCCACGCGCCGGGCTCGGAGGCGAGCCGGTCGCTGACGTTGTAGTAGGAGTCGGGGTGCTCCGGCGCGACCGCGGTCGGGCACACCACGACCTCGGCGCCGTAGGCCTTGAGCACGTTGCGCTTGTCCTCGCTCACCTTGTCGGGGCAGACGAAGACGCACTTGTAGCCCTTCTCCTGCGCCACCATGGCCAGCCCGACGCCGGTGTTGCCCGAGGTGGGCTCGACGATCGTGCCGCCCGGCTGGAGCTCACCCGAGGCCTCCGCGGCCTCGATCATCCGGGTGGCGATGCGGTCCTTCACGGACCCGCCGGGGTTGAGGTACTCGACCTTGGCCAGGACGAGTGGTCCGCCGTCGGGGAGGTCGAGGGTCCGGTTCAGCCGCACCAGCGGGGTGTTGCCGATCAGGTCGAGGAGAGAGTTCACGTACTGCACCGGGCCAATCTAGCCACCTACTCCTGCGTAACTAGCAACGCCGACTGCGTAGCATCATGGTCGTGGGGGCAACGGGAGCAGCACGGAAGCTGGCGTCAGCGGCCGCGTTCGGTGGCGGCGGGCTGTCCGTGCTCGGAGCCGGGCTCTACGGCGTCCTGGTCGCCGAGGCGAAGTTCGCGCGCCGGATCATCGGCAACGCGACCGACATGCCCCCGGACGCGACGGGCTGGTACGGCCGCGGCCGCCCCGGGCCCGCCATCCGGGTCGCGCTGCTCGGCGACTCCAGTGCTGCGGGCTACGGCGTCGAGCGCGTCGAGGAGACCACCGGCGCCCACCTCGCCAGCGGCCTCGCCGCGCAGGCGGACCGCCGCGTCCACCTGCGCTCGTTCGCCGTGGTCGGCGCCATGTCGAGCGACCTCGCCGGCCAGGTGGACGCAGCGATCGGCACCCATCCCGACCTCGCCGTCGTCCTCATCGGGGCCAACGACGTCACCCACACCGTCCTGCCGTCGGCGTCGGTGCGGCACCTCGCCGAGGGCGTACGACGCCTGCGCGAGGCCGACATCGCCGTACTGGTCGGCACCTGTCCCGACCTCGGCACGATCCGACCGATCCCGCCGCCGCTCAAGCAGGTCGCGCGGGAGTGGTCACGCCGACTGGCGGCCGCGCAGACCATCACCGTCGTGGAGAACGGCGGGCCGGACGGTGTCGCTGGGCGACGTCCTCGGACCGGAGTTCGACGCAGCGCCCGCGCTGATGTTCGGCCCGGACCGGTTCCACCCGTCGGCCGACGGCTACGAGCAGCTGGCATGCGGTGCTGATCCCGTCGCGCGCTCGCCGCGCTCGACCTGCTCCCCGAGGACGAGGCGCGGCCCGAACCGCTGCGGCGCGAGGGCATCCTGCCGGTGCGCAGCTGCCGCCGTACGCGCCTCCCGCACGCCCGGCACCGAGGTCGACGGCACCGACATCGGCGGCAACCAGCGCGGTCTGCGCGGGCGCTGGGTCGAGCTGCGCCACCGCCGACGTCGGCCCACGACCGACGCCGAGACGCCGCAAGCGGTCGAGGATCGGAGGTGCGAGGAACCCTCGACATGACACTGGCCCGCCCGAGCCGGAGCTCGAGCGGGCCAGCGGTGGAGCTTGGCGCGGGTGCGATCAGTCGCCGCGGACGATCGCGAGGATGCGCAGCAGGTTGGTGTAGATCCACACCAGGCTGACGGTCAGGGCGAAGGCGGCCCGCCACGACTCGCGCTCCGGGAGACCGGCGGCAACGCCGTTCTCGACGAAGTCGAAGTCGAGGATCAGCATGAAGACACCGAGCACGAGGCCGGCGATGGCGAACACGAGGCCCAGCATCCCGTTGCCGTAGAGGCCGGTGTTGATGCCGAAGAAGCTCAGCACCAGCGACAGCAGGCCGAGGCCCACCATGCCGAACATGCCGGCGATGACGAACGTGCGGAACTTGTTGCCGACCTTGATGTCGAAGAACTTGTAGGCCGCCAGCGTGCCGATGAAGGCCGCGAAGGTGCCGAGGACGGCCTGGATGACGATGCCCTCGAACTGCGCCTCGAACACCTTGCTGATCGCACCGAGGGCCACGCCCTCCACGGCCGCGAAGGCCATGACCAGCGCGGGGCTGATGACGCGCTTGAAGGAGTTGGCCAGCGACAGCAGGAACGCCCCACCGGCACCGAGCATCGCCAGCGTCAGCGCCCGGCTGTAGGCGTCCTGGTCGATCTGTTGACGTCCACGACGTCACCGATCCACCACCAGGTGGCGAAGGCGCCCGCGAAGACGAGGAAGACCGAGATGGCGGTCTTCTGGACCACCGAGTCGATCGTCATCCGGCTGTCGTCGACCTGGCCGGGCGTGCCGGTGCTCCAGGTGGACGGGTCGCTGGGACCGGCACCGGGGTAGGTCTCGTTGCCGTAGGCGTTCGCCGGGACGCGGTTGAACTCCTCGGAACGGCTGAACACGGGGTTGTTGCTCTTCATTGGTCTCTCCTTGGAGGCCTGTGGCTGTGCGCCCACCATACTGGGCGGACACTGATCTCAACGGGCGAGGCGGATGCGTTGTTCCCGTGCGCACGGCCACGACCCCGACCCGTGCGGATCCCGAGGCCCGGATCTCCGCCCGGATCTCGGTGATGTCCCGCGCGGCTGTCTCGTGGCCGAGGTAGGTCAGGACGATGCGCTGGTCCGGCGCGGGCGAACGCCTCAGGGATCTAGGACGCCAGGGTGAAGTGGCTGCGCGAGCCTCAGCTCGATGGATGAGTAGTCGATCGCGCCGGTGGGTCCGCCGGGCATGGGTGGGGCGGTGGAGTGGTGGAGGCGGAGGTGTTCGGTGGCTCCGTGGACCTGGTGCCTGTGCCCGTCCGGGACGGTGGGGACCCAGGTGGTCCAGCCGGGTGATTCCTTGAGGTAGTTGCAGCGTTCGCAGAGGCCCTGGCCGTTCGCTGGCCTGGGTGGGTCCGTCGTGCGGCGACGGGGGTGATGTGGTCGTGGTGGCGGATGGGGGCGTTGCAGCCGGGGGTGCGGCACAGGTGGCCGTCGCGGTGGTCGAGGAACTCGGCGAGCAGGCCGTCGAAGCGGCGGCTGGTGGACTCCATCGCGACCAGCGCCCGGTCCTCGGGGGTGACGAACAGGCGGCGCAGGGTGGCCTTCGCGGCCGCGGAGGCGCGGGCGACGAGGGTGGTGCACAGGGCGGCGGGCAGGAACCCGGCGCCGGGGACCAGGCCGGGTTCGGTGCCGTCGCCGAACAGGGACTCGATCCCGATGACGAGGTTGACCCGCACCGGCGTGCGTCTGCTGCTGGGTCGTGGCCGGTGATGCGGGCGGCGAGGGTGTCGGCACGGACCTGCCCGCCGGTGCGGACGTCGCCCTCGGCGCGGGCGGTGGCGGCGGCCTCGTCGAGGGCGGCACGGACGGCGGCCATGATCTCGAGCGGGCAGGGTGGCGGTGACCTGTCCGGTGCCGTCGTCGAGGCGGCGGGTGGTGACCCGGCGGTCGGCGCGGGCTCGGGTGTAGCGGCGGGTCTCGGCGTCGGCGGCGTGGGTCAGGCACGACCTGCGGACCGGCTCGCGGAGCCGGACGTCGCCGAGCCCGACCAGCCGACCGGCCAGGTCCGCATCCACCCGGCCGCGTTGCTCGGGGGTGAGGTGCGCGACCTCCCGGGCGATGGCGAAGGCCCGGTCCTCGGTCGAGCTCCCCGCGACCCAACGCGGCCAGGGTCAGCGGGAGGTCGTCACGCAGCCGCCGCGAGAGCAGCACCCGCTGCTCGCCCGCGTGCGGACTCGCCAAGGTCGCGAGGGCGACCTCCGCGCCGATCGACATCGCCCGCGGCGGCGTACCGGCGACCGGTCACGGGGACGTGCTCGGCGTCGGCGGCATCGGCGAACGCGGTCGTCACCGCTCACCTGGGCGTGCGCGACCGCGGCCTTGATCCGCTCCAGCGCCTCGAGCTGGTCGAGGTGATCGGCCGCCAGCACGGCCGGGGTGAGGTCGGCGAGGAGATCTGCCAGGGCGTGGAGCTCGCCTGCCTGCCAGGCGGTGGTGGTCTCCTGCGCCTCCATCTGCTTCACCCCTCTCGTCATCGAACGTATGTTCGATTCTCGCCGAGTGAGGTCGACACGCGAAACGCGGTTCGTGGCAACGGGCGTGCATGGCGGGGCAGCAGTGCCCGATCGCAGTCGTCTGGTGGACCAGCATCGGTCGCACTCGTCGAGGGAGCTGGCGCCGTGGCGCGGATCGTCCGGGCGCAGCGGCCGCAGCGTGCTCGTTCCGCCCGCCGCCAGGCGGTCGGGGGATAGTAAGCACAGCGCGCGACGTGGTCCCGCGCTTGAGCCGGCGCAAGGCCAGCTCGACCGCAAGCCCCGGCGCGCTGGATCACGCGCCGTTGCGGCACAAGGCGTGGCGACCTCCTGCGGCGAGCGGACGCACGGAGCAGATCGCGGCGATGCTGCCGGTGCGACCCACGCGATCTGAGGTGCGGGTGTCGCACGAGGCGACCCACCACTCCCTGTTCGTCCCGACCAAGGGCGTGCTCAAGCGAGCGCTGATCGCGCACCTACGTAGCCAGCGGGAGCGCCGCAAGGCCCAGACCGGTGGCGCCAAGCGCGTCACGCTGGGCACACCGCTGACATCCGCATCTCACAACGCTCCGCCGACGCCGAGGACCGGGCCGTGCCCGGGCACTGGGAGGGCGACCTGCTGCTGGGTGGGGTCGGCAAGCGGGCGGTGATCACGCTGGTGGAGAGGTCTCGCGGTTCGCGCTCTGGCTCGTTGCCCGGCCGTCTCGCCGCCGAGATCGCCCGAATGCCACTGACCCAGATGATCGCGACGCTTCCGCTGGAGCTGCGCAGGTCGACCACCTGGGACCGCGGACTTCCGAGATGGCGCACCACGCCCGGTTCAAGACCGACACCGGGATCCCGATCTACTGCTGCGGCCCGCGATCGCCGTGGCAGCGCGGCACGTTCGAGACGACCACGGGCTGCTGCGCCAGTCCAGGCCAAGGGCGCCGACCTGCGCCGCCTCGCCATGACCGAGTGCGCCCACGTCGGTCTGGAGCTCACCACGCGCTGCGTCTCCATCTGCCTCACTCCTCCCCTGACTCGAACGTATGTTCGATTCTCTCACGAGATGGTGGCGCAGTCAACAGTGAATGCCCGCTGTGGACAAACGGTCCGTGGCCGACGCGTTCGCCTGTGCGCCATGGTGGGGTGAGCGCAGACGATCCGGACGTCGTGCGTCCATTGTCTATCCGCTGGGTAGGGTTCACGCGTGCCGGCGGATCTGTTGTTGGGCTTCGCCGCAGGTCTCGTGATCGCGACAGTCACGGCGCCGGTGGGCGTGTCGGGGGCCGTCTTTCTACTGCCGGTGCAACTGACCATGCTCGGTGTTCCCAACCCTGCCGTCACGCCTACCAACCTTGTGTACAACATGATCGCGGGCCCGGGCGCGCTCCTGCCGTACCGCCGTAGCGGCCACCTGCGCGGGCCACTTGCTCGGCTGCTACTGCTGGGGACGGTGCCCGGCGTCGTCCTCGGAGCCGTGATCCGAGTGTTCGTGCTCCCAGGGCCGCAAGCATTCCGGGTCGTGGCCGGGCTCACCCTGCTCGTCCTCGGCTTGTGGCTCATCAAGCGGACCGTCGCTCCATCACAGGGGCGGACGCTCACGCATCGCTCCATAGCAGCGTTGGCACTCTGTGTCGGCGTTGTCGGCGGCGTCTATGGGATCGGCGGCGGCTCTCTGCTCAGCCCACTGCTTGTCGGGTCGGGCATGACGGTCGCCGTCGTTGCACCTGCCGCCCTTGCCTCGACCTTCGTCACATCCATCGTCGGTGCGATCACCTTCGCGGTGCTCGCACTCTTCACACAGGGCTCGATCGCACCGGATTGGCCCATCGGAATCGCCTGCGGCGCAGGCGGCCTCGTGGGCGGCTACCTCGGGGCCAAGCTCCAACCATTCGTGCCGGAAGCAGCGCCTTCGGATCCTCCTGGGCTGCCTCGCCGTCAGTGTCGGAACGCTGTACCTCATCCAAGCGACCATCTGACGCGCGCTCTTCGGCATGTCCGGCAAGCAGCGTGCCCCGGCTGGGGTTCGAACCCAGACTGTGCGGTTTTTAAGACCGCTTCCTCTACCGGTTGGGATACCGGGGCTCAGAGATAGGTCTTGCGAGCGTAGACGGCGTGCGCGCCGGCCGCCCGGTCCAGGAAGAGCAGTCCGTCGCAGTGGTCGATCTCGTGCTGCAACGCCCGCGCCTCGAACGCCTCGGCCTCGAGCTCGACCTCCTCGCCGGAGCCGGGCAGCTGACCTCGTACGACGATGCGGCTCGCGCGCTTCACGTCGCCGGTGAAGTCCGGCACGCTCATGCATCCCTCCCGCGCCTTCTCGTTGCGGCTGCTCGAGACCACCTCGGCGTTGCACAGCACGAAGGTGCCGTGGTGCTCGCGCGTCTTGGGGTGCTCGGACACGTCGACGCAGAAGACCTTGGCGCCCACGCCCACCTGCGGTGCAGCGAGGCCGACGCAGCCCGGCGAGACCCGCATCGTGGCGACCAGGTCGGCGGCCAGCTGCACGATCTCTGCGGAGGTGGGGTCGACGCGCTCGCCGACGGTGGACAGCACCGCGGCAGGAGCGCGTACGACGTCGCGCACTGGCGCCGGCCACAGCGAGCTCGGCCTCGGTCCAGTCGCGGACCCGGGGGTTGACGCCCATCAGGTCAGAGCTCGTCCGTCTCGGTCGCCCGCAGGGTCACGCCGACCCCGAGCTCGGCGGCGACGACCGCCAGCTCGCGCTCGACCGCGTCGACGTCGGCACCGGCCGGGAGGTCGACCTCGGCGATCAGGAGGTAGAGGTCGCCGGCCAGTCGCGTCGTGAGGTCGGTGATGTTGCCGCCCGCCCGGGCGACGACGCCGACGACCGCAGACACGATCCCGGGCCGGTCGCCGCCGTGCACCGACAGGATCCAGGACGTGCCGTCACCCGCCTCGGCGTGCTCGGCCGGGACCTCGCGGACCGTCACCGTGAGGCTGCCGTCGTCGGTGAGCGGCGACAGCGCCGTCTCGATCTCGGCATCCGAGGCGTCGCCCTCACAGATCAGCATCATCGCGAAGTGACGCACGCAGCAGCGTCATCGTGGAGTCCTCGAGGTTGAGGCCCAGCCCGGCGAGCTTGTCGGTGGTCTCGGCGATGATGCCGGGACGGTCGTGGCCGAGGACGGTGATGGCGTGGAGGGTCACATGACTCATTCTGTCAGCGCGCGTGCCCGCGTGAAGACCTCGTCCGTCATCTCCCGGGTGAGCCGTCGGGTGTAGGTGTTGTGCGGTGACGGGTGGTAGCACCCGATCAGCGTGACGCCTCTCCGCTCAGCCAGGACCACCTCCGCACCGTGGGCGAACTTCGGCTTGCGGGACGGCGTGGCCAGCCCCGCCGCCGCGAGCGAGCGCAGCGCCCCGTCCCAGCCGAAGGACCCGAGCGCCACGACCGCCCGCACGGTGGGCAGGAGCAGGGAGATCTCCTCGGCGATCCACGGTGCGCAGGTGTCGCGCTCCGCCGGAGTGGGCTTGTTGTCCGGCGGCGCGCACCTCACGGTCGCCACCATCCGCGCGTCCAGCAGGCGTTGCCCGTCCCCCGCGTGCTCGCTGGTGGGCTGGGCAGCCCAACCGGTGCGGTGCAGGCTGGCGAAGAGCCAGTCGCGCGCTGGGGTCGCCGGTGAAGATGCGACCGGTGCGGTTGCCGCCGTTGGCCGCCGGCGCCAGCCCGACGATCAGCAGCGCCGGCGCGGGGCTCCCCCAGCCGGCGATCGGTCGCCCCCAGTAGGGCTGGTCGGCGAACGACGCCCGCTTCTCCTCGGCCACGTCCTCGCGCCACGTCACCAACCGCGGGCAGGCCGCGCAGACGCTGACGCGGGCGTCCAGCTCGTGCGAGGGCGACATCGCTCGCGAGGCGTCGTACGTCGTCCGCGTCGCGCGCCACGGGCGTGTCCGGCGAGGGCGGGGTCGTCGGGCCAACCGGTCCCGGGCGGCACCGGGCTGGCGAACTCCTGGCCGGTGACCGGGTGCGGCAGGCCCCCTCGGTTGTTCGCCGTCATCGGGTGATGGCGGCCGCGATGCCGTGGAGGATGTCGGCCTCGGAGACCAGGTGGGTGTCGACCTGCACGCGGGCCAGGATCGCGCTCCAGATGAGGGCTCCCGCGCCGATCACGTCGGCGCGACCAGGGTGCATGTAGGGCAGTGCCCGCCGCTCTGCGACGGTCATCGCGAGCAGCCGGTCGCAGAAGTCGTGGGTCGCGGCGTTTCCCAGCTCGGCGCGGTCGAAGGCGTCGCGGTCGTAGGTGGCCAGGTCGAGGACCCCGCAGGCGACGGTCTTGATCGTGCCGGACGTGCCGATGACCGAGCGGACCTCGCCGAGATCCATGCCGGTCTCGTCGAGGTGAGCGTCGATGTCGGCGACGCACGCCGCGACCTCGTCGGCCGTCGGCGGGTCCGAGTGCAGGTGCCGCTCGTGGAGCCGCACCGACCCGATGTCCATCGAGACCGACTCGCGCGGACCCCCCTGCCCCAGCACCAGCTCCGTCGACCCTCCGCCGATGTCGACGACGAGCACCGGCTCGTCAGCCGCCGAGCCGGCGTCCGACCCCAGCCCGGCGGTGGCTCCCGCATAGACCAGCGCCGCCTCCTCGTCGCCCGACAGCACCTCCACCTCCACGCCCAGGCGACGGCGTACGCCCTCGGTGAAGACCGCCGAGTTGCCCGCGTCGCGGGTCGCCGACGTGGCGCAGAAGCGGGTGAGGCCAGGCGGGACGCCGTGGCTGCGGATGACCTCGGCGAACTCGTCGATCGCCGCGAAGGTCCGCTCGAGCGCGCCCTCGGTGAGCATCCCGGTCTCGTCGACGCCCTCACCCAGCCGGACGACCCGGGAGTCGCGCAGCAGCACCTGCGAGCCCGACGCGATGAGCACCTTGATCGAGTTGGTCCCGCAGTCGATGGCCGCGACGGTCGTCATGACGTCATTGTTGCGGCTGTGCCGGCACGCACGGTCCGGCAGCCCACCACTCCCCCAGCAGGTCGAGCACCTCGTCGCCGAGCGGGTTCACCCCGCGGACCCATCGCCAGCGACTGACCGGCCAGGACGTGGAGGCACTTGACCCGCTCGGGCATGCCGCCGGCGGAGATGCCCTCGATCTCGGGTACGTCGAGCCCGGCGCGCGCGCCGACCTCGGAACGGAAGTCCAGGTAGCGCTCGTGGGCAGCGCGGTAGGCCGCGGCCAGCTCCTCGTCCTCGGCCAGCCTGGCCTCCATCGCCTTCATCACGTGCGTGCCCTCGAGGGTGCCGATCAGCGACGCCGCCCGTGGGCAGGTGAGGTAGAAGGTCGTGGGGAACGGCGTGCCGTTGGGCAGCCGCGGCTGGGTGGTGACGACGTCGGGGTTGCCGCACGGGCAGCGGTGGCCGATGGCGTCGATGCCGCGCGGCTCGCGTCCCAGCTGCGCCTCGATGGCGGCGACGTCGGAAGGGTCGATGCTCACTGCTTGGTCCCGTCGATCAGGTCGGCGGGCTCCTCCGCGGGCGGCGGGGGGTTCCCGGCCAGCTCCATCGAGTCCCAGGCGGCGGTCCACCACGCCTTCGGCACGGTCTTGATGACCTCGGCGGGGTCGTTGAGGGTCGCCTGCGACTCCAGCGGCTTGCCGTCCACCCCGATCACCTCGAAGCCCGACTCCCCCGGCATCAGGTAGCCGAAGCGGGCCCGCGCCTGCGCCTTGACGTACGCCGGGTCGTTCCAGCGCTGCTTCTCGCGCTCGAGGTCGTTGATGCTGGCCTCACGCTCGGCGATCTGGGCGCGCAGGTCGCCGATGTGCGAGCGCTGCTGCAGATAGGCGCGCAACGACGAGGCGTAGGACACCGTCAGCACGGCCAGCACCAGCACCAGCACGGCGGCGCGACCGGTGAATCGCGGACGACGCCCAGCACCTCCCGTGCCTGCCGGCCGGGGCGCGACTGCACTCGGGTCGCCGGCCGGCACGCAGACGACGTACGGGACGGCGACGCCGTGCGGGGACGCCCAGCGTGCGGACGCGTGCTCGGACGCGGTCCCTCCGGGTCCGCCGCGGGAAGTACGGCGCTGGGAAGGCATGCGGGACAGTCTGCCTCGTTCAGGCCGTGAACCTCGGGAACGCGGCCGCACCGGCGTAGCGAGCCGCGTCACCGAGCTCGTCCTCGATGCGCAGCAGCTGGTTGTACTTCGCCACCCGCTCCGACCGCGCCGGCGCACCGGTCTTGATCTGGCCGCAGTTGGTCGCGACCGCGAGGTCGGCGATCGTGGTGTCCTCGGTCTCGCCCGAGCGGTGGCTCATCATGCAGCGGAAGCCGTTGCGATGGGCCAGCTCGACGGAGTCGAGGGTCTCGGTCAGCGAGCCGATCTGGTTGACCTTGACGAGCAGGGCGTTGGCCGACTTCTCCGTGATGCCGCGACCGAGGCGCTCCACGTTGGTGACGAAGAGGTCGTCGCCGACGATCTGGGTCTTGTCGCCGAGCTGCGCGGTGAGCTTCTGCCAGCCCGCCCAGTCGTCCTCGTCGAGGGGGTCCTCGATGGAGACGATCGGGTAGGCCGCGACGAGCTCGGCGTAGTAGTCGATCATCTCGTCGGACGTCTTCTTGGCGCCCTCGAAGGCGTACTTCTTCTTGTCGTGGAACTCCGACGCGGCGACGTCGAGCGCGAGGCCGAAGTCCTTGCCCAGCTTGAAGCCGGCGGACTTGATGGCCTCCGCGATCAGGTCGAGCGCGGCGCGGTTGGAGGACAGGTCGGGGGCGAAGCCGCCCTCGTCGCCGAGGCCGGTGGCGAGGCCCTTCTTCTTCAGCACGGACTTCAGGGCGTGGTAGACCTCGGCGCCCTGCTGCAGCGCCTCGGCGAAGGTCGCGGCCCCGATCGGGGCGATCATGAACTCCTGGATGTCGACGTTGGAGTCCGCGTGCGAGCCGCCGTTGAGGATGTTCATCATCGGCACCGGCAGGAGGTGGGCGTTGGGGCCGCCGACGTAGCGGAACAGCGGCAGGCCGGCCGACTCGGACGCGGCGCGCGCGGTCGCGAGCGAGACACCGAGGATGGCGTTGGCGCCGAGCTTGGCCTTGTTGGGCGTGGCGTCGAGGTCGAGCATCACCTGGTCGACGAGGCGCTGGTCGCCGGCGTCGAGGCCGGTGACCGCGCCGGCGATCGTGTCCGCGACTGCCGCTGACGGCCTTCTGCACGCCCTTGCCGAGGTAGCGCTTGCCGCCGTCGCGCAGCTCCACGGCCTCGAAGGCGCCGGTGGACGCGCCGCTCGGCACCGCGGCGCGACCGAATGCGCCGTCCTCGAGGAGGACCTCCACCTCGACGGTGGGGTTGCCGCGCGAGTCGAGGATCTCGCGGGCGCCGACTGCTGAGATTGCTGCCATGAGGTGCTCCTGTGGGGGACGTCGTGGGGAAGCCGCCAGCCTAGCGTCCGCCCACCCGACGTCGGACGGCGTCGCGCAGCGCCTGCTCGGGATCCACGCCGTCGACGCGGGCGGCCTCGACCAGCGCGAGCAGCGCCTCCCCCACCTCCTCGGGCGTCATCGGCTCGGGTCGCTCGGACGACCGCCCGGCGGTCCTCTCCACCCGGTCGAGCGCCTTGTCCGCCAGCAGGAGGGCGGGCAGGCCCGGTGGCAGGCCGTCGAGGACCGAGGTCCGCGATGACTTCTCCAGCGCCTTGCGGCGCTCCCACTCGGCATTGACCTCGGCCGGCGTGAGCCCGGACGCAGTTGAATCTCGGTCTGGCTCGACCTCGAAGACGTGGGGGTTGCGGCGGACCATCTTGGCCGTGGCGTCGGAGGCGACGTCGTCGAGGGTGAACTCACCGGACTCCTCCGCGATGGCGGTGTGGAGGAAGACCTGGAGCAGCAGGTCACCGAGCTCCTCGCGCAGGTGGGCGACGTCGCCGGTGTCCAGCGCCTCCAGCGTCTCGTGCGCCTCCTCGAGGAGGTAGCGCGCCAGGGACGCGTGGGTCTGCGCCGCCTTCCACGGACACTCGGCGCGCAGTCGGCGCATCACGTCGGCGAACTCCAGCAGGGGCTCGCTCACGCCTTCAGCCGCAGCGGTGGGTGAGCGGCAGGGTGCGGGCGTAGGCGGCGTCCGGCTCGTTCGACAACCCGGTCGTGGCCCGCTCGCCGACCGCCACGGACGTGTTGGTGTCGATCGGGGTGAGCACGCCGTCGATGCTCTCCAGGCCGTAGCGCGGGTCGATGTCGATGCCGTTGGCGTCTGGCCACTGGTTGAAGACGTCGATGCCGGCCTGCGAGACCGCCTCGGGCGAGGGGTCGCTGACGCCGGCGTCGGCCAGCACGATCGCGCCGACCTGCTCGACGATGTCGTTGGCCAGCGCGTTCGCCGTGGTCAGCTCGACGTAGGTGTCCTGCACCTCCTCGGGCATCGTCGCGGCCGTGCGCCGGCTCTGGGCGACGTCGTTGAGGTAGGTCGACCCCGGCTCGACGCCGTAGTCGTCGGCGATCTGCATCGCCTGCGAGCGCAGGGTCATCAGCTGGACCGTCCCCTGGCGCACGAAGCTCATCGGCAGGGTCGTGGACTCCGCCTCGAACTGGTCACCGAGCGCGGTGCACATCTGTCCGGCGGCGCCGTCGACGTCGCGCACCGACAGGGTCTCGTCGCCCACCTGGACGGCGACCCCGGGAGAGGCGGTGCCGCAACCCGAGAGCAGCAGGGCTGCGACGCCCAGCGTCGCACCTGTCATCAGGCGGGTCTTGCTCACGAGCTGCTCCCTGTCGTCTGTGTCGTCGCCGCAGGCTGCGGGTCGATGACCTCGTCGATCACACCGCGCGCCCATTCAAGCAGGGCGACCCCGGCCACCGACCGGCCGGCAACCGCAGCCGTCTGCGGACGCGGCACGAGGATCGTACTGACCGGCGCCTTGACGACGCTGCGCGGATGCAGCCGCTGGAGCCGGAGGACCCGCGACTCCGGGAGGTCGACCGGCGCGAACCGGACGTACTTGCCGGCCACCGTCACCTCGCGGACCCCGGCCTGGCGCAGCCGGGCGCGGAAGCGGGCGACGAAGAGCAGCGACTCCACCTCGTCCGGGGGCGGGCCGTAGCGGTCGACGAGCTCGACGCGGATCTCGTCGACGTCGGGGTCGGTCCGCACCTCGGCGAGGCGCTTGTACATCTCCAGCCGCAGGCGCTCGCTGGGGATGTAGTCGTGCGGGAGGTGTGCGTCGACGGGCAGCTCGATGCGAACCTCCTGGAGCTGCTCGTCGTCGGCGCCGCCCTTGAAGTCGGCCACGGCCTCGCCGACCAGGCGGACGTAGAGGTCGAAGCCGACGTCGGCGATGTGACCGGACTGCTCGCCCCCGAGCAGGTTGCCGGCTCCGCGGATCTCGAGGTCCTTCATGGCGATGGCCATGCCGCCACCGAGGTCGGAGTGCTGGGCCAGGGTCGCCAGGCGCTCGTGGGCGGTCTCGGTCAGTGGCTTCTCGGCGGGGTAGAGGAAGTAGGCGTACGCCCGCTCCCGCGAGCGCCCGACCCGGCCGCGCAGCTGGTGCAGCTGCGAGAGCCCGAGGGTGTCGGAGCGCTCGATGATCATCGTGTTGGCGTTGGAGACGTCGAGGCCCGACTCGACGATGGTGGTGCACACCAGCACGTCGAAGCGCTTCTCCCAGAAGTCGAGCATCACCTGCTCGAGCGCGTGCTCGCCCATCTGGCCGTGCGCCGTGGCGACGCGGGCCTCCGGCACCAGCTCACGGATCCTGGCCGCCGCCTTCTCGATGGACTGCACCCGGTTGTGGATGTAGAACACCTGGCCCTCGCGCAGCAGCTCACGTCGTACGGCGGCGACGATCTGGCGGTCCTCGTAGGCACCGACGTAGGTGAGGACCGGGTGCCGTTCCTCGGGCGGCGTGGTGATCGTCGACATCTCGCGGATGCCTGTCACCGCCATCTCCAGGGTGCGCGGGATCGGCGTCGCGCTCATCGAGAGCACGTCGACGGAGGTCCGCATCCGCTTCATCTGCTCCTTGTGCTCGACACCGAAGCGCTGCTCCTCATCGACGATGATCAGGCCGAGGTCCTTCATCTTGATGTCGGGGTTGAGCAGCCGGTGGGTGCCGACGACGATGTCGATCGAGCCGTCGCCGAGCCCGGCGATGACCTCCTTGGCCTCCTTGTCGGTCTGGAAGCGGGACAGGCCCTTGACGATGACGGGGAAGCCGGACATCCGCTCGCTGAAGGTCGACAGGTGCTGGGTCACCAGCAGGGTCGTGGGCACCAGCACGGCGACCTGCTTGCCGTCCTGCACCGCCTTGAAGGCCGCGCGGACCGCGATCTCGGTCTTGCCGTAGCCCACGTCGCCGCAGACGAGCCGGTCCATCGGCACGACGCTGCGCATGTCCAGCTTGACCTCGTCGACCGTGGTCAGCTGGTCGGCGGTCTCCTGGAACGGGAAGGCGTCCTCCAGCTCGCGCTGCCAGGGGGTGTCTGGGCCGTAGGCGTGGCCCTTGGTCGCCTGCCGGGCGGCGTAGAGCTTGATCAGCTCGGCCGCGATCTCGCGCACGGCCTTGCGGGCGCGGTTCTTCCGCTTGGTCCAGTCACCGCCGCCGAGGCGGTCCAGGCTCGGGTTCTCGCCACCGACGTAGCGGGTGACCTGGTCGAGGCTGTCGGCCGGCACGTAGAGCCGGTCCGGCGGGCCGCCCCGCTTGGACGCGCCGTAGTCGAGGACGAGGTACTCCCGCGTCGCCCCGCCGACCTCGCGCTGCTTCATCTCCACGAAGCGGCCGACACCGTGCTGCTCGTGCACGACGTAGTCGCCGGCCTTGAGCTCGAGCGGATCGATCTGCCGCTTGCGTCGCGCGGGCATCTTCCGCATGTCGCGGGTCGAGGCCTTCTGGCCTGACAGGTCGTCGCCGGTGATGATCGCGACCTTGGCCTCGGTGTCGACGACGCCGTGGACGAGGTGGCCGCACGTGACCGTCACGACGCCGGCGCCGGCAGGCTCCCCCTCCTCGACGAGCCGCGCGGCGACGTCGTGCTCGCCGAGCAGCTCGATGAAGCGCTCGGCGGGGCCGTGGCCGGCGTGGACGACCGTCACGTCGAGGCCCTCGACCAGCCAGCCCCGGATGTCCTCGATCGCCTTCTCGAGGTCGCCGCGGTAGGCCTCGGCCGCGTGCGTCGACAGCGACTGGCTCGGCACCGCCCACCGTCTGGGCGTCCGTGCCGCCGTCGCTGTCGATGCCGAACGGGCTGACCGACCACCACGTGTGGCCGAGACCGAGCGCGTGCAGGCGCACGTCGGCGATCTCCCGGTACGACGCCGCGCCGAGGTCGATCGGCGCGATCCCGCCGCCGGCGGCCGCCGCCCACGACGCCCCGAGGAACTCCTCGCTGGTGGCGACCAGGTCGTGGGCGCGGCTGCGCGCGCGCTCGGGGTCGAGCAGCAGCACGGTCGTGTGCGCGGGCAGCAGGTCGACCAGCAGCTCCATCGAGTCGACGAGGGCCGGGGTGAGGGACTCCATGCCCTCGACGGCGATGCCGGCCGCCATCTTGTCGGTGAGCTCGAGCAGCTGCGGGTGGGCCGCGCCGAGCTCCGCACACCGTCGGCGTACGTCCTCGGTCAGCAGCAGCTCGCGGCACGGCGGCGCCCACAGTCGCTCCACCGTCCCCAGGGTGCGCTGGTCGGCGACCGAGAACGCGCGGATCTCCTCCACCTCGTCGCCCCAGAACTCCACCCGCAGCGGGTGCTCCTCGGTGGGCGCGAAGACGTCGACGATGCCGCCGCGCACCGCGAACTCCCCGCGGCGCTCCACCATGTCGACGCGGGAGTACGCCGCCTCCGCGAGGCCGCGCACGACGTCGTCGATCGACCGGGTCTCCCCCGGAACGAGCTCGACGGGCTCGATGTCGGCCAGGCCGGGCACCTGGGGCTGGAGCAGGCTCCGGATGGGCGCGACGACCACGCGCAGCGGACCGTTGGAGGCGTCGGTCCCGGGGTGGCGCAGGCGCCGGAGGACGGCGAGCCGGCGGCCCACGGTGTCGCTGCGCGGGCTCAGCCGCTCGTGCGGCAGCGTCTCCCAGCTCGGGTAGTAGGCGACCGTCGCGGGGTCGACGAGGTCGGCCAGCTCCTCCACGAGGTCCTCGGCCTCTCGCGACGTCGCCGTCACGGCCAGGACGGTGCGTCCGCGCTGCACCAGCCCGTGCACCACGAAGGGGCGGACGGAGGCCGGGCCGGTCAGGTCGAGGGTCGACTGCACCGCCCCGTCGGCGAGCGCGGCACCCAGGGTGGGGGCGGACGTCAGGTCGTTCGGCGACGGCGACGAGTGGCGAGGACGGCACGGGATCAGATCCTTCGGGAGCACGCAGGCAGACCCCCATCCGCGACCGGGTGGGGGTGTTCTGAAAGTCTACGGGTGCCGCCGACAGGTTGTGGTGTCGGCGCGGTGTCCGGCGGGGTAGTACTGCTCGAACCGTTCGTCGCCCCCAGCGTCGGACCAGATCATGAATTCCACTGAGAGGAACCACGGGGAACATGCGCATCACTCGTCTCGTCGCCGGCACCGTCACCGCCGGACTGCTCGGCATCACGCCCATCGCGATCTCGGCTCCGGCCCAGGCCACCGAGATCCTGAGCACCACCACCACCGCCACGCCCAGCGCGACCGCGCTGGAATACGGCGACGACTTCTACATCGCCGTCGACGTGCCCAGCTCCGACGGCTACTCGGCCTACAGCGGCACCTCGACCCTCTACGCCATGGAGGCCGGCTCGGCCACGTGGGTCCCGCTCGCCACCAACACCTCTGCCGGCAGCGACTTCTTCGACGTGAAGCCGAACATGACCACTTCCTACAAGGTCGTCTACACCGGCTACACCGCCGCCACGCAGTACGAGGACACCTACACGGCCAGCGAGTCGGTTGCCTTCACTGTGGGCGTCACCCGCAAGGTCGTGTTCAAGAACCCCAAGGGCACCCTGATCAAGGGCAAGGTCACGCCCAACTACGGGAAGAAGAAGATCAAGGTCGCCAAGAAGGTCGGCAACAAGTGGAAGAAGTACAAGACCTTCAAGACCGACAATGCGGGCAGGTACAAGTTCACCCTCCCGGCCCCGCGCCGCGGCAAGACGCAGTGGCGGATCACCGTTCCGGGTGACTCGCAGTTCATCAAGTGGGAGACCAAGGGCTACACCTACAGCTCCCGCCCCGCGCTGGCCTCCAGGGTCACGTTCACGCGCTGACGGCTGACTGACCGCTCCATCCGACGGGCATCCGATCGTTCCTCGATCGGGTGTCCGTCCGGCATGTCACGGGGCTTGCGAGCTCGCCGCCACCTCGACCTCCGAGCGCAGGATGCAGAACTCGTTGCCCTCGGGATCCGCGAGCACGACCCAGCCGGTGCCGGGGCCGTACTTCCCGCGATGGTCGCCGACCTCGGTGGCACCGAGCCCGCGGACGCGCTCGACCTCCTCGTCGCGCGTGCCCTCACGAGGGCGGAGGTCGAAGTGGATGCGGTTCTTGGTCGTCCTGTCGTCGGGCACCTCGATGAAGAGGATCGAGTGACCCGTCGCGGGGTCGAGGATCATGCACTCCTCGTGGCCGGGCTCGTTGGGGTCGCCGTCGACGTCGACGTAGCCCAGCAGGCCCTTCCACCACTCGGAGAGCTCGTAGGCGTTGCGACAGTCGACGGTGGTGTGCGAGACGAACGAGGTCACGACGTGCCGTGCCTGCGTACGAAGTCCACGATCGACTCCGCCAGCTCGGGGCGGCACACGATGAGGTCGGGCAGCGAGGTGTCGTCCTCGTTGTAGACGATCGGCGAGCCGTCGATGCGGCTGCAGTGCAGGCCCGCGGCACGTGCGACGACCACCGGGGCGGCGTTGTCCCACTGGTACTGACCGCCGGCGTGGACGTAGGCGTCGGCGATGTCGCGCACCACGCTCATCACCTTGACGCCGGCGCTCCCCATCGGCACCAGCTCGGCGTCCAGCTCGGCGGCAAGCGCCTCGACGAAGGCCGGCGGGCGGCTGCGCGACACGGCGATGCGCGGGCGGTCGGAGGTCCGCTGCGGTACGGCGCGGGGCTGACCGGTGCTGAACGTCTCGCCGAGCGCCGGCTGGGCGACAGCCCCGGCGACCAGGTCGCCGTCCTGCCACAACGCGACGTGGACCGCCCAGTCGTCGCGGGGCGGCTCGGAGAACTCGCGGGTCCCGTCGAGCGGATCGATGATCCACACCCGGCTCGCGGTGAGGCGGGACTTGTCGTCGGCCGCCTCCTCGGAGAGCACCGAGTCGTCGGGACGGTGCTCGGTCAGGATGCGGTCGAGCTCGGCCTGGGCGGCGGCGTCGCCGGCGTCCTTGAGTGCCTTGCCCTCCAGGCCGTCGGCGCCGGCGCGAGCTCGTACGTCGAGGAGCACCGCGCCCGCCCGTTCGGCCGCCCAGACGGCGAAGGCGTGGTCGTCGAGCGTCGTGGGATCGATCATGGTCGGCAGCCTAGCGAGGCGCGACCGGCTCACCGTCAGGTTGCGGCTGGCGTGCGCGCGGGACCAGGTCGACCCCACGTCCCTGCCCTTGTGCCTGGTGAAGCATCGCCACGGCCTCCAGCTGGGTCCTGGCCCCCAGCTTCGCGCGCAGTGCCTTGACGTGGCTGCGGACAGTTCCGCTGGTGACTCCGATGATCTCACCGACCTCACTCACCCGGCGGCCCGTCGACAAGAGCTCGAGGACGCGCATCTGTTGCGGCGACAGCGTCCCCAAGCGGGTGGCGGCGCGGCGCTGACTGTCCAGGACCTCCGCCCATGCGGTCCGCATCTGCCGGCGCTCCTCGGGGTCGGTCAGGGGCTCGCCCCGGACGAACTTCCCGACCAGCTCAGCCAGCTGGCCCACCGAGCTGGCCATCGTCACCACGTCGACGGCTTCGGTCACCAGCAGCGCACCCCACCAGGCCGCACTGGTGCTGGACGTGACCACCATGACCCGATCCGGGCCAGCTCCGACCAGATGACTGATCTGCTCCAGCACCGGGGCCTCGAGCCCGTCCAGGATGATGACCACGTGCCCGCCGGCCATGGACACCAGGGGGGTCTGGTTCGAGTCGCCACCTCCGCACACCTCGTCCCACGAGGCTGTCTGCACCTCCACCCCCTCCGAACGCAGGGCAGCCGAGACCGCCTGGGCGACGAGCAGGTGGGGTGACACCACCCACACCCTCGCCCGGCCTCGCGACCAGCTGCGCACATCGGGGCCACCACGCGCTGCCCCTGCCTCCATCTCGCCCTCCCTCGTTCCCCTCATCACAACGGTGGGGGTCGTTGGTTTTGTCGGGGTCCCGGAACGGCGAATGTGCACCAATTGGGGGAGGCGACCAGCACCACACCCCTAGGTGGCCAATTCGAGCAACAGGTATACGTCCCGTGTAGAAACAGCGTAGTCGCCACGTTCTTGACGAAGACTGCGGAATGCCTGAACAAGGCGGGCTAGCCCGCCTTTGCCACATTTTCGGTACGCGAGAACAATCGATGGCGCGCCCCCAGTATTTCGAGATGCAATCGGCTCTGGGAGCAAGTGGCGGTTTCGGGGAACTGTGTGTGGGGGAAGCAAGATGAGTGGTCGGCGAGCGCATTACGGGGAAGGACCGCACGGTCCCACAGGGCTGTGCGTGGTCGTGGCGGTGTCGTTCGCCGTGCTGATAGTCGTGTGGACCGGATCCGGGCACGGACCCATGTTCCGTGGATCCTCGGCCGCTTCGGCCGCGCCGACGTGGCGGGACGGACTCGTCAGTGGCGTCTTCCTCGCCGGGACGGCCGTTGCGGCTCTCCTCGATCGGCGCCGGCAGGCGGGTCCGTCCAGCCAGCTGGTCGTGGCCGGGCTGCTGGTGGCCTGCCAAGGGCTGCTCGTGACGCTGGCGATCGTCCACGCGCCACCGGTGATGTCGGCGGCTGGAGCAGCTCCGCTCCTGTTCCTCGCGCTGCTCGGCGCCGTCGCCGTCACCCGGGCCTTGACCGGGCCGCTCCGTGAGGGCCACCCGGCGGCCGTCCGCGAGGGCAACGGTCTCAGCCTGGGTATGGGGTTGACGGCGGCGGGTCACCTGTTGCTCCTGCCCGCGTCGGTTCCCGGGAGCGCGCAGGCGGCCATCGGCGTCGTCGTGACGACCCACGTCGTCGCGGTCACCCTGGTGGTGCGGCACCGGACCGTCAGCGGGCGGATCGTGGCCCTGCTGATCGCCACCGTCGCGACCTTCGCGACCGCTCTCGGCCTTGCCGAAGCCGGTCTGGTCGGTCCGGTGTGGGGCCCGCTGATGTCCGTCGCGCAGGCCGCCGTGGGAGCCGCCTGGCTCGGCGTCGCGTGGACGACCCTGCAGCGCGAGGCCGATGAGGAGCGGCGACAGCTGAACGAGATGAACGACACCCTGCTCAAGACGGCTCGCGACCAGCGCGAGCGCCTCCACGAGCTGCGAAGCACCGTTGCCGGGCTCGTCACCGGATCGGCGTTGCTGGACCGCCCCGACCTCCCGGCCGAGACTCGCCAGCACCTCTGGGAGTCGGTGTGCCGCGAGCTGGAGCGGATGGAGCGGTTGCTCTCCAACCAGGATGATCCAGCCACCGACCTCGATCTCGACCAGACACTGGGTCTGATCCTCGACCTGCAACGCCTCAAGGGTCGCCGCGTCGAGTTCCACAGCAGCGGCGACAGCGTGTGCGCCCGGTACGACGCCCTCGCCGAGGTCGTCAACATCCTGATGGACAACGCCGAGACGCACGGCGGGTCCGACAGCAGCGTGGTCGAGGTCGCGCGCCGCGACGACGAGGTCGTCGACATCACGGTCACCGACTTCGGTCGAGGCATTCCCCGTGAGCAGCGGGAGCACATCTTCGAGTGGGGCCGACGCGGAACCGACTCTCCCGGTGAGGGCATCGGTCTGCACGTGGCCCGACGGCTGATCAACGAGAACGGCGGATCACTCCGCTGCGCCGAGCCCAAGAGCGGCGCCGGGACGTCCTTCGTCATCTCCCTCCCGGCCACCCGGGTCTCGGCCGAGAACTTCTCCACGAGCGCCGCCGCGCTCCTTGCCGCGGATGAGGACCGTCATGTCGCCAGTCGCCTCACGGGCTGAGCATCGCGTACTGATCATCGACGACCACGTGCTGTTCGCGGAGTCGTTGGAGCTGGCGCTGTCCCTCGAGGGCTATGACGTGCGCCGGCTCGAGCTGCCCGCTGAGGGCGGGTCGATGGCCACCCTGCGGTCGTTGGCGCTGCGAGCCAACGCGCGGACCGTCCTGCTCGACCTCGACCTGGGCAGGTTCGGCGACGGCATCAACCTCATCGCCCCGCTCGCGCGGGCCCACACCAACGTGGTGGTGCTCACGGCCTCGGAGGACGCCGGCCGCTGGGGCGCGTGCATGCGTCAGGGGGCACGCAAGGTGCTGTCCAAAGAGCGGATCGCTGCAGCAGGCGCTGGCGACGGTCCGCCGCCTGCACCAGGGACTTCCCGTCACGAGTCGGGAGGAGCTAGAGAGCCTGCTCGACTCGTGGGCCCGCGACCGACAGGCCCACGACGACCTCCGTCGCCGGCTGGACCTGCTCACCCCGCGAGAGCGACAGGTGCTGGCCTCACTGATCGAGGGACGCACCGTACGCGCGATCTCCGAGGTCAGTGTCGTCTCCGAAGCCACCGTGCGCACCCAGGTCAAGTCGATCCTCAACAAGCTCGAGGTCTCCTCGCAGCTGGCCGCGGTCGGGATGGCCAACCAGGTCGGGTGGAAGGGCGCATGAGCTGATCGGTGGTGTGCGCGGCGTTTCCGCAGGCCCTGATCGGATGGAACGCCACCGTGCGCGGCGGCCGAGGAGGGGGAGCCTCGGCCGCCGCCACTGGTTCGCTTCATCTGTGGTGACGAGGTGTGGGGGTCCTCGTCCTCCATCGGGCACACCCACCAGTGCAAGGACAGAACGGGTGGCGAATCAGCGATGGTGCACCCCCAAGGGTAGGTGCCGGCCCGGCTCACGCCCATCCCACCGAGTGGGTAACTCCGGCTGGCGTCCCGGTGCAGGGCTTTCGCTGATTTACGGCATGCCCCTGCGCTCCGGGGTTCCTAGGCTCGCACCACAGTCGACGACAAGTTCCTGGGCGGGTCCCGGGTGGGGGTGGGTGAGCATGACGCAGATCTCCGTCGGCGCCCTGCTGCGCGACGCTGCGCCGTTGCCCTCGCTGATGCCCCGGCCTCGCCAGGCGGAGCCGTCAGCACCGCACGCCGAGCCGCTGGATGCACCCCCCGCCGTCGGCACTCCCGTGCGGTCGCGCCGTCGTCACGTGAGCGGGTGGGCCATCGCACTCGACACGGTGCTGGCCCTCACCATCGCGGCCACCGCGGCGAGCATCGGGATGCTGCCCCTCGCAGTCGCGGTCCCCGCCGCGGCCGCATGGGTCGTGGTATCGCTGGCCGCTGGCCACTACCGGCAGCGGACGCTGGGCGAGGGCCGGAGCACGCGCTTCCGTCTGGTCCTGCTGAGTGCGTTCCGAGCCTCGGTGATCGTGCTGGCGACCTCACCGTGGCTCGACGTCCTCGACCCAATTGCGCTGGCTGGGATGATCGCCGCGCTCGGCGTCGTCAGTGCAGTCCACCTCCTTCTCGGCGTGCAACGACACCGGCCGCGCCTGGTCCTCGCCGGACGACCACGCGACGTACGGGATGCCCTGATCGAGCTGAAGTCCGCCAACACCTTCGACGTCGTCGCGGCGTGCCTCACGCGCACGTCCAAGATTCCTCTCGTCGACCTGCCGACCTACCTCGGCTTCGACGACTCCTCGGAGGTTGCCCACCGTCACCAGGCGGACGCGGTGGTCGTGCTCCCCGGCGCACGTCTCACGTCGACCCAGGTGCGCCGCCTCCACTGGGCCCTCGCCGGCGTGGGCACCGAGCTCTACCTCGGCACCGGACTGCTCGACGTCGAGCCACAGCGCACGCGCGTCGTGTCCACCGCCGGGATCGACGTGCTGCACGTCGCCCGACCCGTCCTCGACGGACCCCGCCGCCTGCTCAAGGACGTCGTCGAGCGCTCAGTCGCTCTCGTCGCCTTCATGGTGTTCCTGCCGCTGCTCGCCGTGCTGTGCGTGGCGATCCGCCTCGAGACCCACGGCCCGGCGCTCTTCCGGCAGGAACGCATCGGCCGCAACGGCGTCCCGTTCACGATGCTCAAGCTGCGATCGATGGGTGTCGCGGCGGAGGCCGAGCGGACCGGGCTGACCCTGGCGAACGAGAAGGACGGCGTCCTGTTCAAGATCCAGCTCGACCCACGGGTCACCCCCCTGGGACGGCGCCTGCGCCGCTACTCGCTCGACGAGCTCCCGCAGCTGTGGAACGTCGTGCGGGGCGACATGTCGCTCGTCGGACCGCGGCCGGCGCTGCCGTGCGAGGTCGCCCGCTACGACATCGACCCGCGTCGGCGGCTGGTCGTCAAGCCCGGTGTGACCGGCCTGTGGCAGGTCTCGGGACGCTCGGACCTGAGCTGGGCGGAGTCGGTCCGGCTCGACCTGAAGTACGTCGACAACTGGTCGCTGCAGCCTCGACCTGTCCATCCTGGCCCGCACCGTCCAGGCCGTCCTGGGCCACCGCGGCGCCTACTGATCGCCACGTCCCGGCACTACTGGTTTCCGGCCGCGGGGGGCGGCCACACTATGACGATGAGGACTCGCCGGGTCGCGCTGGCCGGCGCGACGTCCTGCTCGCAGGCGGCCTCCTTCCGGCGCGGCCGCAGCACAGTCATGGTCACGTCCACCCCGCAGGTCTCCGGCACCAGCTACTCCGTCCAGGCCTCCCTCCACACCGGAGGCGAGTGAGCCGGATGTACATCTCCGTACGCGACCGGCCCGCCTCCCGCACGGCGCGGTCGTCGGGCTCCGCCGCAGCGGGACGACCTCCGGTCGGCCGCGTCGTCATCATCCTGGGCGTGGTGTCGCTCCTGACCGATGTCTCCTCGGAGTCGGTGTCGGCCATTCTGCCGCTCTACCTCACCGTTGTCGTGGGGCTCACGCCGGTGGCGTACGGCCTCATCGACGGTCTCTACCAGGGCGTCAGCGCCCTCGTTCGCCTCGGCGGCGGCTGGCTGTCGGACGCCTCTGATCGGCCCAAGTGGGTGGCGTTCCTCGGCTACGGTCTCTCCGCAGTCGCACGCGTGTTCCTGCTCTTCGCCACCGGCGCCGCGGGGATCGCAGCCGTCGTCACCGCCGATCGCATCGGCAAGGGCATCCGGACCGCTCCACGGGACGCGATGATCAGCACCTCGACGCCCACCGAGCACCTCGGCCGGGCCTTCGGGGTGCACCGGATGCTCGACACGATCGGCGCCGCCCTCGGACCGCTCATCGCCTTCGGGCTGCTGCAGCTGGTGCCCGGCGGCTACTCCGTCGTGCTCGTCGTCTCCCTCGCCTTCGCGCTGGCCGGAGTGGCCCTGCTCGGCCTCCTCGGGCCCGACGTGCGCACCCGCCGCGACAAGGCGGAGAAGACCGGCCCGACTCCCCCGCCCTTCCGGTGGCGCGACCTGACCGACCGCCGCCTGCGTCCCCTGCTGGCCGTGTGCGGCCTGCTCGGCCTGCTGACGGTCGGAGACGGCTTCATCTACCTCGCGCTCCTCGACCACGGTGACGTCAGCGTGGCCTGGTTCCCGCTGTTCTACGTCGGCACCAACCTCGCCTACCTGCTGCTCGCCGTGCCGGTGGGCCGGCTGGCCGACCGCATCGGACGGGCGCGGATCCTGGTGCTGGGCCACCTCGCGCTGGTCGGCGCCTACCTGCTGCTCGGTGCTGCCCACCTCGACGGCCGCGGCCACCGTCGGGACGCTGCTTCCTGCTCGGCACCTTCTATGCCGCGACCGACGGCGTCGTCGCCGCTCTCGCCGGTAGGCTCGTCCCCGTGCAGGCACGCACCAGCGGGATCGCCGCCGCCCAGACCGTGGTGGCACTGGCGCGGATGTGCGCCTCTGCCGGGTTCGGCCTGCTGTGGTGGCTCCTGGGCCCCGGAGCAGCGATGATCACCGTCGCTGTCCTCCTCGTCGGGGCTGTGCTCGTCGCGGCCACGCGGATCGCCCGCCTCGACGGTGCGGTGGTCACGCCGTGAGCGGGTCGTGAGCACGCGCGTACGGCTCCTGGCGTTCGTCGCCATCGTGGTGGCCCTGGTTGCGGGTGCGGGGATCTACGTCGTCAAGGAGCGCCGCGAGGTCGGCGCCCAGCGCGCCGCCGATCCGGACGCCGCGCAGGCTCCCGTCGAGTCGGTGGTCGACGGACCCAGGATCGTCTTCCGGCACACCGGGCTGGACCGCGAGTACGGCATCGTCGCCGTGGTCACGCTCGACGACCCGGGGGGCGCCCGTGCCTTCACCGGCGTGGCCTGCGACCGGGTCGCGGCCGGGCCCGAGGGTGCCTCGTGCCTGGTCACCGACGCCGGCGTCACGACGACCTTCGAGGCGCAGGAGCTCGACGCGGACTGGCAGCAGGTCGCGTCCAGCCCCCTCCCGGGCGTGCCGAGCCGCACCCGCCTGTCCCCGGACGGGACCTTGGTCGCCACGACGGTGTTCGTGAACGGCCACTCCTACATGTCGACCGGCTTCTCCACCGCCACGGAGGTGCACGAGTTCGCTGGCGGCCTCCGGTGGGGCAACCTGGAGAAGTTCGACCTCGTGCTCGAAGGAAGACCGGTCAACCCGGTCGACCGCAACATCTGGGGCGTCACGTTCGTCGACGACGAGACCTTCTACGCGACGGTCGCGACCGGCGACCGCACCTGGCTGGTCGAGGGCGACCTCACCGCACGGACCCTGACGTCAGTGTCCCCGGACGCCGAGTGTCCCGCCCTGTCACCGGACGGCTCCCGGGTCGCCTTCAAGGTCGACGTGGATCCGGGGCGAGCCGTGGTGTGGCAGATCGCCGTGGAGGACCTCTCGACGGGCGAGCGCACGCTGCTGGAGAAGGGCCCGCGCGGTCTCGACGACCAGGTGGAGTGGCTCGACGACGACACGCTGCTCTACGGCATGCCCCGCGTCGACGAGCCCGGGGTGACGGACACGTGGGCGGTCGACGCCACCGCCGACGCCGAGCCGACCCTGCTCATCGAGCAGGCGTGGTCGGCCACGGTGGTGCGCTGACGGGCCTCCCCGGCCTCCACCAATTGGGGGAAATGGCGGTCCCAACCAGCGCGTGCCTTCTAGCCGGACCGAGGATCGAGATCCGAGGAGCGCAGGGCGTGGGGGGATCGAATGAGCGTGTCGGTGCATACGTCGCGGTTGGACGCGCTTGGTGCGACGGCTCCCGTGGTGGAATCCTTGCTGCAGCTGGCGCCGCGTGGCCTGGCCGCCGCAAGGTTGGACCACGGCGAGTTCGCCCAGACGGTGCGGGGCGTGACCTGTTCCGACGGAGTACGGCTTCGTCCCGACGGGAAAAACCTACGGTACGCAGCGATGGCCACCCTCGGTATCGGCCGCCTGCGTGACGCCCAGCAGCGACAGGTCCTTGGCGGGCGTACGGCGACCGAGCAGACCGCGCTGGTGGTCGACCACGCGCGGTCCAGCACGGAGCCGGGCGTGCTGGCATTGGCGGCCTGGCTCTCGGCCGAGGTGAACCAGACGTACGACCAAGACCTCTTCGCACGCATCGCGCAGCTGCTGGCGAGCGGGCAGCCCCTCCCAACGGTCGACGTCGCTTGGATGGTGACCGCCGCAGCGAGCGCAGCCCTCGTCGGGGACACGGAGGCACTCGTCGGTGCGGGCGTGGACAGGCTCCTGGAGAGTCAGGGCGGCTCGGGGGTCTATCCGCATGGCCTTCCGGCCGCGAGCCAGCCCCGGTGGCGTGCGCACGTGGGCTCCTTCGCAGACCAGATCTACCCGGTCCAGGCGCTGGCCCGAGCTGGTCGCCTGCACGGAAGAGATGACTGGATCGAGCGCGCGAACCTCACCGCGGCCACGCTCTGCCGCCTGCAGGGCCAACACGGGCAGTGGTGGTGGCACTACGACGTACGCGATGGCTCGGTCATCGAGAGGTACCCCGTGTACAGCGTCCACCAGCACGCGATGGCGCCGATGGCCTTGTTCGACCTCCTCGACGCGGGAGGTGATGACCACACCAGCGAGATCGCACGTGGAGTGGGATGGCTCGACTCGCATCCCGAGGTGGTCGAGGAACTGGTCTCTCCGCGCTGGGGTCTCATCTGGCGCAAGGTGGGCCGCCGCGAACCCCGCAAGGCGGCGCGGGCCGCCCAGGCCGTCGCCAGCATGGGACGCCCCGGCCGCCGTGTGGGGGGTCTCGACCACGTGTTCCCTCCGGTGGTCGTGGACCACGAATGCCGCCCCTACGAGCTCGGCTGGCTCCTCTACGCGTGGCTGCCGCCCAACCCGCATCCATGCTCGACGCCGGAGCCCACACATGTCTGACACGAAGCCCCGCGAATTGGATGTGCTCTTCGGCATGGCTGTGGACGCCCTCACGCTGGAAGAGGTGGTGGCACTCACCCAGGTGTCGCTGCAGACCCGTCAGCGCCTGCAGATCGGCGTGGTCAACGCAGCCAAGGTCGTGAAGCTCACCGAGGACGAGTTCTTGCGCGACTCGTTGCTCACGTGCGACCTGCTGCTGGCCGACGGTCAGTCCGTCGTCTGGGCGAGTCGCCTGCTTGGTCACCCGCTGCCGGAGCGAGTGGCCGGCATCGACCTCTTCGTGGCGCTCCTCGACCTGGCCCACCAGGAAGGTGACAGCGTCTACCTGCTCGGTGCTGAGCCGGCGGTCCTGGCGATGCTCGAAAACGTCGTCGCCGAGCGCTGGCCCGGCCTACGCATCGCAGGCAGCCACCACGGCTACTTCGACCCCGACGACTCGGCGACCATCGCCGCAGACATCACTGCCTCCGAAGCGGACATGCTCTTCATCGGCATGACGACTCCGGCCAAGGAGATCTTCCTCGGAACCTACGGCGACAGCCTGGGAGTCCCGGTCATGCACGGCGTGGGTGGGTCGTTCGACGTCCTTGCCGGTGTGACTAAACGAGCTCCGGCGGCCTGGCAATCAGTGGGCATGGAGTGGGCCTATCGGCTCTATCAGGAGCCGCGTCGGCTCTGGCGTCGCTACCTCTCCACCAACACGGCGTTCCTCATGCTGCTGGCCAGCGAACGGATGCACCCGCGAGCGCCCTACCTGCCGAGTCCGCGGGCCTCCGGCGAGTCGGCGCTGGTCAGCCCCACAAGACCCTTTGTTCCCACCCCACGTATCTCACTGGAGACTTCAAATGGATGACATCTTCGACGGCCGGATAGCCGTGATTGGCCTGGGCTACATCGGCCTCCCCACGGCCGTCGCACTAGCCACACGTGGCGTCGACGTGATCGGGGTCGACGTCAACGAGGACACGGTCGAGGCGGTGGGGCGCGGCGAGGTGCCGTTCGTGGAGCCCGACCTCGCGATCGCCGTGAGCGGCGCCGTCTCGATGGGAAGGCTCGAGGCGACGAGCAAGACCCCTGAGGCGGACGCGTTCATCATGGCCGTGCCCACGCCCTTCAACGACGACCACACGGCCGACCTGACGTACGTCCGTGCAGCCGTGGAGCAGATCGCCCCGCGGCTGCGAGGTGGCGAGGTCATCGTGCTCGAGTCCACGTCTCCTCCTGGCACGACCGAAGGGGTGAGCAGGTGGCTGGAGGAGCTGCGGCCGGACCTGATCGCTCCGCACACGTCTGAAGGGGTCCCCGACTACTACGTCGCACACTGCCCCGAGCGGGTGTTGCCGGGTCGGATCATGATTGAGATGATCACCAACGATCGGGTGGTGGGTGGTGTCACCCGTCGATGCGCAGAGAAGGCCGCCTCGATCTATCGCGTTTTCAGCCAGGGCTCCATCCACCTGACGGATGCAGCCAGCGCCGAGATGGCCAAGCTGGTCGAGAACGCCTACCGCGATGTCAACATCGCCTTCGCCAACGAGCTGTCCCTCATCAGCGAGGAGCTCCGGCTCGACGTGTGGGAGGTCATCAAGATGGCCAACCACCACCCCCGGGTGAACATCCTCACCCCCGGTCCTGGCGTGGGCGGTCACTGCATCGCGGTCGACCCGTGGTTCATCGTGGGCGCGGCCCCCGGACTCTCCAAGCTGATCCGGACGGCTCGCGAGATCAATGACCTGAAACCACACCACGTGGCTGCGCAGGTAGTCGCGAAGACCGAGCGGTTCCGCAATCCGACAGTGGCGTGCCTGGGTCTGACCTACAAGGCGAACGTCGACGACCTTCGGGAGAGCCCAGCCCTCGACATCGTGGAGGACATCGCCGATGCCTTGCCGGATCTCGACATCCGCGTTGCAGAGCCGTTCGTCGACCACCTGCCCGCGTCGCTGGACGGTCGGCCGAACGTGCGGCTGCAGCCGGTGAAGGAAGCGATCGACGATGCCGACATCGTGGTGGTGCTGGTGGACCACGACCACTTCCGATCCTTGAGCCGCTCGCGCCTCGACGGGAAGATCGTCTACGACACGAGGGGGATTTGGAGATGAGCATCCCCCGCTCCCGCGGCTCATTCACCCGCCGCCGGGTGATGGTCGTCTACGGCACGCGTCCCGAAGCCATCAAGCTCGCGACCGTGGTGCGGGAGCTGGCACGCTCCCCCCACCTCGAAGTCGTCGTCGTGGTGACCGGCCAACACCGCAGCATGCTCGATCAGGTCAACGGCCTGTTCGGCATCGTGCCTGACCACGACCTCGACCTCATCCAACCGCGTCAGCAGCTGCACGAGCTGACCGGCCGGGTTCTCGGCGGTCTCACCGACATCATTCGTGAGGTACAACCCGACCTCGTCATGGTTCAGGGAGACACGACGACATCGTTCGTGGCCGGTCTCGCTGCGTTCTACGAGCAGGTCCCCGTCGTGCACGTCGAGGCCGGACTGCGCACGCAGAACCGCTATGACCCCTTCCCGGAGGAGATCAACCGCCGCCTGACGACACAGCTGTCCTCGCTGCACCTGGCCCCGACCGCAACGTCGCGGGCGAACCTGCTCGCCGACGGCATCAGTGCCGCTGACGTGGTGGTCACGGGCAACACCGTGATCGACGCCTTGCTCGAGGTGGTGGCGCGAAAGCTGCCGCTGGAGAACCCGGCCCTCGAGGTGCTCGACGGTCGCCGGGCCGTGCTGGTCACCAGCCACAGGCGCGAGTCGTGGGGCCAGCCGATGGCCCGGACGGCAACGGCGGTCGCCCGGCTGGCCAAGGAGTTCGAGGACGTCGTCTTCCTGCTTCCCGCCCATCTCAACCCCACCGTGCGCGAGGTGCTGCTGCCACCGTTGTCAGGGCTTCCCAACGTCACCGTCACCGAGCCCTTGAGCTACGGCGACTTCGCCCATGCGATGGACGCTTCGACCTTGGTGCTCACCGACAGCGGCGGCGTCCAGGAGGAGGCTCCCAGCCTGGGCAAGCCCGTGCTGGTGCTGCGCGACACCACCGAGCGACCGGAGGCCGTCGAGGCTGGCACGGTGCGACTCGTGGGGACCGACGAACAGCTGATCGTGGACCAGGTCAGTGTGCTCCTCACCGACGCGGCTGCCTACGCCGACATGGCGCATGCGGTCAATCCGTACGGCGACGGGCACGCGTCGGGGCGCATCACCGCGGCGGTCGAGTGCTTCTTCGAGGTCGGTGAGCGGCTGGCGGACTGGGGGGTCACCGAAGCGGGTTTCTCAGTTTGGGACGTGGGCACATCCGACTGCGCCGCTAACGTGACCGGCCAGTCCCCTCACGTAAGTTGCTGGTCGGATTGTTAGTTGAGAGTGCTGCCACTGGTGCTGAGGGCGCAGTGGTCGGCCCCAATCCTGGGTCGGGCACGGGAAGCCCGGTGGCGCCCGACCGTCGCGGTCCGAACCGTTGTGAGCGAGAGGCCCAGATCGCATCCGCTGCCGACGCAATCGACCTAGAATCATCGGGAGCGAACATGCGGAGGGGTCATGACCACGCGAGACATTCTCCAGAGCATGCGTGCCGCATGGCCGGCGCTCGTGGTGGGTCTGCTGGTGACGGTGCTTGCCTCCTACTACGTGAGCCGCCCGGACGGCACCTACTGGTCGCGAGTCAGTGTCTACTTCCTTGCACCGAGTGACATCGAGAACGACAACGCCAACACGATCGCGTTCACGTCTGACAGCGTGATTGCGACGGCGGGGCTCGTCGCTCACCTGGTAGGGACGAGAGGAACTGGGGCGTCGACCAGCAGTGACACCAGCCTGGTGGCTGAGGGTATTCGGCACGGACATCGCGTTCGTCTGCCCAACACCGGAGGTCAATGGGCGGCCAACTTCGCCCAGCCGGTGCTCGACGTCGAAGTGGTCGGTGCGGACCCCTCAGAGGTGGGACTGGAGGCCACCCGCCTCATCGAAGACGTCACCCGGACGCTGGACACTCTCCAGGCCGATGACGGCGTCCCAGCGCATCTCCGCATCACGACCACCCGTGCGCCCGCGGAGGTCCAGGTCCACCACGCCACTGGGGACAGGAAGCGCGCGTTGGCCGTTGCCGTCCTGCTGGGAGTCGCTCTTAGCGTGTTGATCTCGGTGGCATGGGACCGTCGGAGGCATCGACGTCGACCGCTCTTGTCCGGGGGGTCCACACCCCTTCCACCTGCCGCCGGACCACTGAAGGATCTGACATGCTGACAGCGCTGCGTCGCCGATGGGTCCTGGTCCTCGCCCTCTTCGTGATCGTGTGCTTCCTGGGACTGGCGGCGATCAACCTGGTGCCAGCGGACTACAAGGCTGAAGCTACCGTGGCACTGGTTCCACCCACATCGGAGGAGAGCCCCAAGGCCAATCGTTACCTGCTCCTCGGCGGGCTCAACCCGGCCAGGGACATCGTCATCAGATCGCTGGGCTCCGACGAGTCTCGCGAGTCGATGATCGGCGGCCGCGATGGCGCCACGTATGAACTGGAACCCGACTTCACCACGAGCGCCCCCATCATCGTCGTGACCGCGGTCGGGACGAGCCAGGCTGACGCCAATGAGGTGCTCACGGAGGTCCTGGCCGCCATTCCGATGACTCTCGCATCGCTCCAGGACCAGGTCGGAGACCGACCCGAGGTCGCGGATCGAGGTCCAGTCGTGGCGGAGGACTCGAGCCTCATCGGGCCGGCAAGAAGCAGATTCGTGCGGTGGTGGCCGTCGCCGGTGCTGTCGGCGGACTGGGTCTGCTGCTCATCGGCGCCATCGACGGTTTCCTTCTGCGACGCAAGCGCAAGGCTACTGGCGGCAGCATCTTCCGACGATGATGACGGAGCCCGTGCCTCAGGACGATCGCTCCCACACCAGCACACGGGACACGCTGAGCGCATCGACGCGAAACGGCGTCCCCGGACGTGCACCGACGCGGACAAAGTCAGTGAAATCCGGCAAGTCAGGTGACCGTGTCGGCCCGCGTGACGGTTGAGTCACCGCTGAGGATCGCCAAGAACGTCGATGGCGTGACCATCTTGACGTTGTACCTGGTGCTGCTGTTCGCGATCCCGTCGCGACTCACCGTGGGGCCCTTGGGCGGCGCGGGCTCTCCTGCCCTGATCGTAGGCGCCGGATGCGGCCTCCTGTGGGCGTTCTATCAGGTCCAGCGCGACGTCCTCCCATCCATTGGTCGTCACCCGGTGCGCATCGCGCTCTACCTGATGCTGATCAGCTTCGCGCTCTCGTACATCTATGCCATGACACACCCCTTGGACCCCACCGAGTCGGGTACCGCAGACCTGGGCATGCTCACGGTGACGTTCTGGGCGGCACTGCTGCTGTTCACCCACGACCTCATTCCCACGATCGATCGCTGGTTCGACCTGGCACGTCGACTCGTGCTCGGAGCCACCTGCGTCGCGGCGCTCGGCCTCGTGCAGTTCATCACCGGACAGGAGCTCATCGACTACATCAAGATCCCTGGTCTCTCACTCAACAACGCCCTGTCCGACATCACGCAGCGCCAAGGCTTCTATCGCCCCTTCGGCACGGCGCTGCACCCCATCGAATTCGGCGCCGTCCTGACAATGGCGCTACCAATCGCCTTGGCTCTGGCAGTCCTGGAGGACGAACGCGGATCGCTCCGCCGCTGGACTCCCCCAGTTGTCCTACTGGCGGGTGCCACGATGTCCGTCTCTCGTTCAGCCGTCATCGGGGCCGCGGTGGGTGTCGCGGTTCTGCTCGTCGTCCTTCCGATCGCGATCGTTCGACGCCTCTTGCTGGCAGCCGTGGCCTTCGTGACACTGGTCTTTCTGACCGTGCCCGGAATGCTGGGCAGCATGGTAGGACTTTTCTCAAGTGCTGAGGAGGATCCTTCGATTTCCTCTCGCACGGACTCCTACGCACTGGCTTGGGCGTTCTTCGAGCGCTCTCCCCTGTTCGGCCGGGGTTTCTCGACCTTCATTCCGCGGTACCGCATCTTCGACAACCAGTATCTCCTGTCCCTCATCGAGGTCGGCGCGGTCGGACTTCTCGCATTTCTCGGCCTGCTGGTTGCGGCACTGGTAGTCGGGAGGAGGGTTCGGCGAATGGCGGTTGACGCCAAGGTCGCCACGATGGCCCAGGCCGTGGTGGCCACTGTGACCGTTGCCATCGTCGGACTTGCGATCTTCGACGGCCTGAGCTTCCCCATGGCGACTGGCATGACGTTCCTCGTCGTTGGCATGTCCGGGGCGTTCTACCGGCTGGTTCGTCTTCGAGCAGCACCCGAGCTCCGTCTCGGGCGCGGTCACTTCTCGAGCCCGCCGGGGAACCGGGAGTCCACTGCCGCGCGGGAAAGGCAGCCTCAGCGAGGAAGGATGCCGGATCCGCAACCGAGCTCGGCAGGACGCCGCGAAGGACGGAGAAGGGCCCGGATGGCGGCGCGGGACTGAGCACGACCGCGAACGACCCATGACGCCTCGCTCAGCAACGTCAGCAAGAAGTAGGCCAAGCCCAGGCAAGTACCCCGCCGCCGGACATACCACCGGACGCGGTTGACGATCTGCATGGTGTGGGTGACGTCGTTGCGACCCGACTGCCCTTCGACGTGCACTGCGCCCGCGTCTGGGACGTAGACAGCCGCCCACCCGTGGTCGAGGACCGGAGGAAGAAGTCTGTCTCCTCCGAATACAGGAAGTAGGTCTCGTCCCAACCGCCAAGTTCGTCGTGGCACTCCCGCGCGACGAGGAGGACTGCTCCCGTGGCCCACTCGACCTCGTGGCGGTGCGCATACGCACTCGTCGCGGTCACGTACTCGCTCAGGGCTGGCAGACGCGTGAAGCTCAGGCCGGCAGCTCGGAGCAAGGTCGGTGTCCGGCGCAACGAGTCCTGGCGCCGACCGTCGGCACCGCGAAGCTGAGGCACCACAACTCCCACGCGGGAGCCCAGCTCAGCCATCATCGTCGGAACCGAACTCGCGTCGAGACGGACGTCGGGATTGAGGATGAGCACGGCCACCGATTCCGGCGAGGCAGCGACAGCACGATTGATGCCAGCCGAGTACCCCTCGTTCGTCGACCGCACCACGCACACGGCGGGCGCCGCGTGCCGACTCTCGAGTACCTCGAGCGTCCGGTCCGTGGACCCGTTGTCCACGACGGTCACGGCGTACGACAGTTCGCCCATCGCGGCCGGGACGCTGTCAAGCAGGGCCTCGATCACCGAGGCACTGTTGAACGTCACAATGACCGCAGCGACATCGACCCCCACGTGACAACCATGTCATAGACCGCCACCTGCTAGGCGCCGAGATCAAGGTTACGAAGGCCGGGCACGCACCGCCGATGTCGCCTAGTGTGGTGGACACGCAAGCTGGACCAGTTCGACGACTCGCTGCGGGGGCTGCTGCCGTGACAATGGATCTGCGGGAGGGCCATGCGTCCCGGCCCTTCCTGGTGTGGTGCGCCGGAGTGCACTGGGACGCCATCCGGGGCACCGACCGTCATCTCGTGACGGCGCTGTCCGAGCGAGCCGACGTCTTGTGGGTGGACCCGCCGCTGTCGATCGTTCGACGGTTCCGACCTGGCGGTCTGGCCAACATGGGCAAAGGCTTGCAGGTCGTTGCCCCCGGAATCACACGACTCACTGTGCTGGTCGTCCCCTCCGGCTCACGCAGGTATGTGCAAGGGGTCGTGGCGGCCATGACTCGCCACGCCATCCGCGGCGACCCGGCGCGTCAGCCGGCGCACGGCAGCTCAGCCATGTGCGATGGTGGTGGCACTGCCCGAGCCGCTCTTCGGGGCACTGCCGGATGTGCGGCACATCTACTTCGCCACCGACGACTTCACGTCCGGAGCATCGCTGCTCGGTCTCGACGCCAGCCGGCTGCGAGAACTCGAGAAACAGATTGTCGAGGAGGCTGATCTCCTCGTCGGAGTCACGGACTCGATCGTGAATCGTTGGCCCTCCCAGACGGCCGGGCACCTCGTGCTGCCCAATGGGTGCGTTCTTGCTGACGAACCGAGTCCGATGAGTCCACGAGACGTCGGCCTCGACACGACGGGCCCGTTGGCGACGGTCATCGGCCAGTTCTCGCCTCGCATCGATCTCTCCCTCCTGGAAGCCGTGGCGAGAAGCGGCGAGCACCTCCTACTCGTCGGACCACACGATCCCTCCTTCGAGCCTGCGCGCTTCGCCGCACTCACTGCCTTGCCCAACGTGGACTGGGTCGGGCAACAGCCCTATGAGAAGGTCGCGTCCTATCTGCGTGCCACAACGGTGGGGTTGACCCCCTACGTCGACTCCGCATTCAATCGGGCCAGCTTCCCCTTGAAGACGCTGGAATACCTTGCCGCCGGACGTCCGGTCGTCTCCACTCCTCTGCCGGCGGTGGACGACCTCGACACCCGACACATCACCCAGGCTGCCGGTCCGGCTTCGTTCACGGATGCCGCTGCAAGCGCCGGTGCGTGTCGGCCTGGATCCTGACGAGATCGCGCAAAACGCCTGCGCTTTGTGCGGGCCATACCTGGCAGGCACGCGCAGCACGCCCTGCTGGACGCTCTGGTGCCACATGGAGGATCGGCAGATGGTCAACGACGACGAGTGTTGAAGTCGTCCGTCGCGGCCGCGTTGCGTAGTCGCGCCGCGCGGCGCCTCACCTTGTATCCCGCCAACCCGCTCGCAGCGCGCAACCCGGTGGGCACGCGCGAGGACCAGGAGATGTCGGCCGCGAGGGCATCACGATAGATCTGCTCCTGCTTGGCACCTGCTGCATCCAGTGAGAACCGATCGACCACTACATCGCGTCCGAACTCGCCCAGTGTTGCTCGCGCCGGGGCATCGTCCGCAAGCTGCCTGAGGATCGCCACGAGGCGCGCCACGGCCGCCTCGGGGCCCAGGTCGTCAATGCCATACCAGCCCTGCGCGAGGAAGATCGGCAGAGTCGAGGGTGTGAGCAACGAGAAGAAGCCGCCCTCGCCCTGAACCACGAGCGGCTTGGCAAACGCGGAGGGCCCGAAGCGCAGATCCGCCCATGCCGATGCAGACGTCCGCGGCAGCGTACGCACCCTCGGGGATCAGAGAGCGAGCCCGTCATGGTGACCACCTGTCGCCCGGCGCGAGCGTTGGCGTGCTGGACCTCGGTCTCCACAGCGGCTCGGGCTGGACCGTCTCCGACCATCCACAGGTGAGCGTCGCAGTGCCTGGCAAGTTCCGCTGTGGCCCGAATCGTCGTCAGTAGCCCCTCCAGCTTGAGCTGGTCTGCCAGTCGAGACACCACGACAATCGTGAAGGAGCCATCGCGGCGTGGAAAGCGTCCGAGATCGCCAGCTCCCGGGCGATTGGACTCGACGTCCACGGGGGGTTCGATCAGGGAGACGTGGTCTCCCCTGGACTGTGCCGCATACCTTCGGATCTCTTCGGTGCCCACGACAAGGGTGAGGTCACGCGGAATGAACCCCGCCACCGACATGGACATCACCGTTCCTACAGGCACGGGTCCACCCCTCAACCCCGCCGCATATGCTTCGAGGATTGGGGGCCACTCGTAGCCATGGATCACGTCGAATCCTTTGGTACGGGCGCACGACCGAAGAGCGCGAGCGACCGTGAGACTTGGCCGTCTCCCGCTGTCTCCAGCAGGGATGAACGGTAGACCCAGCTGTTCGATGTGCTCGAGCAGAGGGCCCTCCTGTCCGTAGACGGCCACTTCGTGTCCACGGTCGCGAACCGCAGCCCCGATTTCGACGGCGTTCATCTGGCTCCCGCCGATCTCCAGAGTGTGCGGGTAGACAAGCACCTTCAACGGTCTTCCAGACCCCGGATCGGATGTCATGCCGCGGCCTCCTCAGTCGCAGGCCCGCCACCCCCATCCCCCGAGTGCCGCCACAGGCGAAGGTCGTCGCGGTGTGACCAGACGACCAGTCCCGTGCATACGAGACCGACCGCGGCTGCGAAGGAAAGGGCTGCGAAGGAGCCCGAGATCGAGCGAGCAAGCAACGCGGCGAGCGTCGCCGCGCCAGCAGCCGCGACGCACGGCACAGCAACTGCCGCGCCGATCTTCCGCGGGCCGATTCCACCGCGGCGGAGCTCGAAGAGGTACATCGGCAGGCTTACGACTGCAGTAACCACGACCATTGCGGCGGCCGCACCTTCGATCCCGCCCCGCTCGATCCCCAACCACAGGGCCGGAACCAGAGCGATGATCCACACCAACTGGAGTCGGAGTATCGCTGCGGACCGCTTGTTGACCACCAGATAGTCGTAGGCCAGCTCGAAGAAGATGCGCATGGCCGCCAGGAGCGCCAACCAACGCAGCACTGGCGCCGCGGGCGCCCATTGTGCACCGTAGACAAAACTGATCAGGTCGGGAGCCATTGCCCCCATCAGCAGGCACACCGGCAGAGCGACCGCCGCGAGGGGGCGCAGCACCTGGACGAAGGCTGTCCGCATCAAGTCGAGGCTCGCGCTGCATCCTCGAGAAGAGCACGGGGGCCACGCTGCGGAGCGGCTGCGACACCATCGTCACCGGCCACGAGGCGAGGTTCGCGGCCAACACGTAGTAGCCCAGCAAGGTTGCTCCGAGCATGCTCCCGATCATCACCTGGTCCACGAAGGCGACCAGGAACACGATGACGCTGGAGCCGGCCAGCGGAAGACCGAAGGCGAGTAGATCGCGAACGAACTTTCGGTCGAACCCGAACTGATAGGGCAACGGCGAGTAGTGGAGGAAGAGGATTCCCGAGACGCAAGCGCCGACCAGCCTACCTACCACCAGGGAGATCGCTCCCAGCCCCGCTACAGCCATCACCAGCGACACGGATGTCCCCGAGCCAGACATTCACCTGGTCGACGACCATGCGTTGGTCCTGTCGGAACAGGCGCTGCATCAGGGCTGCCGGGGTCGCAACGATGCCGTTGATGAGGACGCACAGGCTGAGCAGCTGGATCAGCGGTGCCGCCTCCGGACTGCCCATCGCCTCAGCGAAGTACGGGGCGCCCACCACCGCGCCCGCGGTCAGTAGCACACTCATGCAGACAGAGATTGTCGTCACCGTGGGGGCTATCTCCTCCGGATCGTTCTCCCAGCGCACGATGGCAAGGCTGACGCCGAGCTCGTTGAAGCTCAGTACGGCCATCAGCGCGACCAGAGCGACCGCGAACGTCCCGAACTCCTCGGGACCGAGCAGACGCGCAAGTACGATCCCGATCGCGAGAGTCCCGAACCGCCCCACCGCGGTGTTGGCGAAGCTCCACAGCAAGGCCCGCCCGGCATTCGGGCGACGCAATTCGCGCGACATCTCCTTCGTCGACAACGAGGTCAGCCTCCGCCGGTGCTGCTCGCCAGCACGTCGACCACGCGCTCCTGTTGAGACTGCGTGAGGTGCGGGAACATCGGGATCGACATGATCCGACTCGCTGCTGCTTCCGCAACGGGAAATGTCCCGGCGCCTTGGCCCAGAGCGGAGTAGGCACCGGTCAGGTGGACCGGCGTCGGGTAGTGGATAGCGACCCCGACCCCGGCGGCCTGCATCTCGGCCACCACCCGGTCACGCTCCGCCACCTGGACGACGTACAGGTGCCAGACGTGCTCATTACCCGGAGCGGTCACCGGGGCTACGACACCGTCGACGCCGGTCAACATCTCGGCGTAGCGCCGGGCGGCCACCCGCCGAGCTCGTTCCATTTCTCGAGGCGGCTCAGCTTGGCGCGTAAGTAGATCGCCTGCACGGCATCGAGTCGCGAGTTCATGCCGATCACGTCGTGCACGTACCGCGTGGCTGAGCCGTGTGCGCCCAGCACTCGGACGCGCTCCGCGAGCTCCGGGGCGGATGTGGTGACCGCACCCGCGTCTCCGGCCGCACCGAGGTTCTTGCCGGGGTAGAAGCTGGTGGCCGCGACCAGGCCCAGGGTGCCGGCGCCCCGACCGTGTCGTGTGGCCCCTTGGGACTGAGCCGCATCCTCGACGATGGGCACGCCGGCGTCCGCACAGATCGGTGCGAGCTCGTCGATCGGAGCGATCTGCCCGTAGAGGTGCACCGGAACGACCGCCTGGGTCCGGACGGTCAGGGTCCGCTCCACCTGTGCGGGGTCGATCAGCAGGTGCTCGTCGTCGACGTCGACCAGCACGGGGGTGGCCCCAATCCTCGAGACCGCCTCCGCGGTGGCGATGAACGTGTTGGCTGGCAGCACGACTTCACCGCCCGGGCGCACTCCGCTGGCGCGAAGCGCAAGCTCGAGGGCGTCCGTGCCGTTCGCGACGCCCACGCAGTGGCGCGCGCCGACGTAGTCGGCGTACTCCGACTCGAAGGCAGCGACCTCCGGGCCCCCGACGAACGACGTGGTGGCGAAGACCGCCTCGAGCCCTGCCCGCACCTCGTCGGCGATCTCCTCGTGCTGGGAAGCCAGGTCGACGAAAGGTATCGTCATGACGCTGGCCCCGCGCGCGCCGCCCTGCGGCTGTTCAGTACTGCTCATTTCCCCCCCAGGCTGTGCGTGATCATGGACCTTCATGGCGGAACACCACGTCGACGAAGTAGTTGGTGCCGGTGGCGACCGAGTTCGGGAAGGCACCGCTCGTGCCGTAGCGATAGCGCCCATTCTGGCTCCGCGTGGCCCGAAGTGGACCAGAGACGAATGGTGTAGAGGTGAAGAAGCCCGTACTCGTCGAGACTCGTCCGTTCAATGCGGTGTACGAGACGACGTAGGGCGTCCCGGAGGTGAGCTGGATGGGTGTCGGCAGCTGCATGGTCTGCCAACCCGAGGCGGTCTCGCCCGTCACCGTCACCCGACTCAACCGGGTGCCGTTGGTCCGCCAGAGCGAGACTGTGTGGACACCCGTGTTGGCCGCCGCCTTGTAGAACCGGATCGCCGTCACCTGACCGCTCTGAGTCGGGGTGAAGTGTGTACCCACCTCCACGGCGCGCGTGTCAGAAGAGACAGCGGTCGGCGTGGCGTTGCCGAACAACGTCGTGGTGACGATAGGCCGCGGCTCGGTGGTGAACGACCAGGACACCGTGCCAAGGCTCGCGCCGTCGACGGACACCACCCCGGCCACCGTCACCGTGTGCAGCGTGAGGGCAGCCATGGTCCCGCTCGGAGTGAACGACAGGGTGCGTCCGTCGGCGGACGTGCTTGTCGTGCCGGCGATCGTTCCGCCCGGAGCGCTCACCGTCAGCGTGGCACCGGGAGCCAGCTGGTCGGAGAAGGTGACGGTCACGGGGGACGTCCGCGGGACGGCGGTGGCGCCAGCGACGGGAGATCGTGAGGCGATCGTCATGGGCGGCACCGGCTGCGTGCGGAACGTCCAGGACTCCGGCGCCTGGGACGCGCCGTCGACGCTGAGCACCCCTGTCAGGCCGGCGGTGACGAGCACGTCGGCGGGCATCGGTGCCGACGGCGTGAAGGTGAGGGTGCGTCCGTCGGCTGACGAGGTCGTCGTGCCACCCACCGGTCCACCCGGACCGCTCACCGTCAGCGTGGCTCCGGGAGCCAGCTGCTCGGAGAAGGTCACGGACGCCGGCGACGTCCGCGGCACATCGGTGGCGCCAGCGACCGGCGACCGCGAGATGATCGTCATGGGCGGCAGCGCCTGGGTGCGGAACGTCCAGGACTCCGGTGCCATGGAATCACCGTCGACGGAGACGACCCCGGTCAGACCGGCCGTCACGACCGTATCGGCTGGCAGGGGCGCGGACGGGGTGAAGGTCAGGGTGCGCGCGTCCACGGAGCGGGCCACGTCCCCAGTCACTGACCCCGTGCCTGTAGTGAGCGCGAGGGTGGCCCCGGTGGTCACCGGCTCGGTGAACGTCACGCTCACCGCCGAGGTCCGTGGCACCTGCGTTGCGTTGGCAGCCGGCGTGCGGTCCGCGATCCCCAGGGCGACCTCGCCGGTCGAGAAGGCGACATCCACGAAGTAGTTCGCGCCGCCATAGGACTGGCTCGGGAAGCCACCGGTCGGGCCGTAGAGGTAGCGGCCGTTGTTGCTCGCCGGGGCGGTCAGGTCGCCTGCGGTGTGCGGGGTCGCGAAGAAGCCGGTGGTCGCGGAGTAGTGGCCCTGCGGAGCGAAGTAGGAAACCACGTAGGTCGTCCCCGCACTGACCGAGAGTGGCGTGTCCAACCGTGCCGATTGCCAGCCGGAGGGGGTCTCATTGGTGAAGGCGACTGTGGCGAGGCGTTCCCCGGCCAGGCTCCAGATCGAGCCGGTGTGGGCGCCGCCGTTCTCGGTCCCGCCCTTGAAGAAGCGGACGTGGGTGATGGTCCCGTCACGGGTGGGCGTGAACGCGGTGCCCAGCTCGATCGGAGCTGGGTCTGAGACCATCGTGGTCTGCGGGGTCAAGGCGCCGAAGAGCGTCTGCGGGGTGGACGTATCCTGGGATGTGGTCGTCCGGAACGACCACGCCTGCGGCGGAAGTACCGCATCCTCTACGGACACCACACCTGTCAGGGACACGTCGACCAAGGTGTCGCGAGGCAGCGGTGAGGCCGGCGTGAAGGAGATGGACTTGGCAGAGGGACCTATCGTCGTCGTACCGGCGATCGCGGTCCCGTTGACACTCACCGCGAGCTGGTGGCCCGGCTTGATCGGTGCCGAGAACCACACCCCCACCGAACTGGTGCGCGGGACGTCGAGCGCCCCTGGTGCGGGATTCTGGGCAGCGACGTCGATCGCCGCCGGAAGCCTCTCGAACATCACGTCGACGAGGTAGTTCGAGCCGGATCGACTACTGGGGAACCCACCGGCGTACGTGTAGGCACCCGAGTTCCCGGCCACGCGAAGAGGGGAACGAGACAGGTTGGAGGCCGAGAATGCACCGATCGTCGCTGAATACCGACCCTTGGGAGCGACATATGAGGCGATGTACTCCGTGTCACGGGAAACACGGCACAGGCTGGTTGAACATCAATGTCTGCCAGCCTGTGCTCGACTCGTTGGCGAACGTGCCCGTGGCCAGAGCTGCGCCGCTCATCGACCACAGGGTGCCGGTGTGGGTCCCGGTGTTCTCCGGCCCCTTGAAGAACCTGACGCCGGTGACCGTCCCGTCGACCTCGGGCGCGAACCGGACACCGAGGGTGACCGATGTGGTGTCGGGATCGTGCAGCCGCTCCGGCCGCAGGCTGTCATCGAAGAGCGTGCAGGTGCAGACACCGGGCACACTCGGCGGTCGGGCCGTCTCGAACGACCAGGACTTGCCGGTACTGACGGCGTTGCCCTGGTTGTCCGTCCCCGACAACGTGGCGGTGTAGCGCACGAGGTAGTCCAGCGCTGCCGTGGGCGTGAAGACGATGCGCCGCGTAGCCGCGTCGTACGCCGTAGCGCCGGCCACAGCACCGCCGCCTGCCGCGTCGCGCACGGTGATTGCGTGCGGTGCCGGGGACGACGGCCTTGCGAGAACGTCGCCGCGACAGTGGTCTCGACACTTACGCTCGACGAGTCGGCGACGGGAGACTGGTCGGTGGCGATGAGCGGTGATTCATCGACAGTGGTGAACAGCGCGTCGACGAAGTAGTGACTCCTGCGGAAGCTCGCGACCGGGAACCTACCCACGTCGGCGAACACTCCGGCAGGCTCGGCCTCGAAGCCACCCGCCACCGAGAGCGGATGGGCCGAGATCCCGAAGCTGGAGAAGGCGTAGCTCTGCACGGCGTACCGGCCGTTGGGGGCTGTGTACGAGACGACGTACGTCTGACCCGCACTGACAGGGACGGGCGTGGAGAAGCTGGCCTGCTGCCAGCCGCGTGGCGGACTCGTTCGTGAAGGTGACCGACGCCAGCCGCTGGCCGGCGGTGTTCCAGAGCGACCCGACGTGCGTTCCCGTGTTGGCGGCCGCCTTGTAGAACCGGACACCGTTCACGAAACCGTCCACCACCGGTGAGAACCTCAGTCCGAGCTCCGCGCCGGAAGCGTCGTTGGCCGCTGGTGTCCCCGGCACCTCGGTGCCGAAGACGCTGCAGGGGCAGCTCACCGCGACTGAGCGGGTGACGGCTGCTCCGATGTTGGCGCTGTCGTCGACCGCGCGGACCTTGATCGGAGTCGCTCCCGTGCCGTGCTGGACGTAGGTGTAGCTCCAGGCATTGGTCCCTGTTGCCGGGTGCCACGAAGCACCGTCGTCAGTGGACACCTCGACCCCTGCGACCCTTCCACCGACGTCACTGGCCGTGCCGGTCGCGGTGACCTCAACACCATTGGCCCGGGCTGCGCCGGCGGCGGGGGTGTCGACGACCACGACCGGGCCCGTGGTGTCTGTCGACTTGCTTGCTGCGGTGAGGTTCGGGTCGAGAGTGGTCGGCTGCGCGTCCATGTCCGCCAAGAGGTTAACCTGCGCCTGCTGCATCCGCCGGTCCGCCGGCTGAGGGGCAAAGGCGGAGTCATGAGTCTCGTCGAGTCCCCACGTCCATTGCACGCTTCCGGCACTGAAGACCAGAGCGCCGCTGGCAGCCCGGTACAACGTCAAGTGGTGAGTGGTCGAACCCGGCTGGACGGTGTTGCCGAAGTCCTGCAGCAGCTCGGGGACGTCACCGGTCGTCGTCGACAGTCGAATCAGGCCCTGCGGGCGGAAGCCGTTGTCGAGGTCCTCGTTGGACTCGTAGCCCACCGTGTGTGGCGCCAGTGTTGCCCGCGTCCCGGAGCTCAGGGTCGCGAGGGAGGTGCCTCGCCACAACCGGAGCTTTCCCTCCCGTTCGCTCACCTGGAGCGCGAGGTCGCTGTAGTTGACCATGTACGCCGTTCCGGTGACCGCGTTCTCCGGCCGTCCGGCCCCGTTGCTGGGTGCGGCGAACCTCGGGTCCCGCCAGGTCCCGGTCCATTCGGCGGTCGGGTCGATCTTCTCGTTGGCCCACGTCTCCTTGTAGGAGACCATGGTGCGATGGGCGACGCCACCAGCCCCGGACTCGAAGCGAGTCCGCCAGTACATCTCGTTGCCGCTCAGGAACATGAGATTCACACCTGCGTCCCGCGCCGCTTCGACATTGGCGCGCTGCTGCCCGGACCAGTACTCGTCGTGTCCAACCGACAGGTAGGTCTCGTGGTTGGTCAGCAGATGACCCGCTCGGTGGACATCGACCCCTGAGACGTAGCTGACGTCATAGCCGTTCTTCTCCAGGAACCGGACCATCGGATACTCGTTGGAGAAGTAGAAGTCGCGCCCGCCGGGACCGTTCCGGGTCGTGAGGGGTCGGTTGTAGCTCAGCGCGTAGGCGCGACCGTTGCCGGCACCCTGGTAGAAGTTCGAACCGCCGTAGGTGTTGTAGGCCTGCCACGTCGTGTCCGACGTCTGGAACACGAGCTCGGAGCGGCTGGCGTCGTCGCGGACGATGAAGGTGATGTGGCTTTCGTCCTGGGTCGCGGGATCGGACAGCCGAGCGAAATACACTCCGGACACAGCCGTGCTCGGAACGTTCCACGAAGCGGAGACAGACCAGTTCCCGCAGTCATAGAGCTCGGTCGTGGCATCACTGATGCACTGCGGCTGCTGTTGTGGGAGAGCGGCTGACGGCTCGACCGTCGCGATCCGCCGCGCACCGTCGCCGGCGTAGTAGCCGGTGCGATAGATCGTGATGTCGTAGTCAGACGCGTTCGTGTCGATCTTGAAGTCGATGCGACCCCCGACGTTCACACTGATGTCGGTGGAGAAGCCCTGGATGCCTGAGTCGCCGGCGCCGTCGATGTCCCACTCGCTGGGCAGGCGAGCCCGGCTTGCTGTTCTCGCAGGCGATCGCATTCCCTGTGGGTCCGCACGGGTCGCCGGCAGCGAACGCTGGCGCCGTCGCGGGCGCGACGAGGAGCGCTCCGACCAGACCGGCGACGGAGCAGGTCGAGACGATCCACCTGCGGTTGCGGGAGGGTCTTCCTAGCATGACGACACCCCTGTGCTCGGACGTTCGTATCGGGACGACTGAAGGTCCGAGATGGTTGGCCGTACCTCGACCTTGCAGCTCATGTCCGTGAGCTCTCGTCGCGATACCACGTCGTGAAGTCGCCGGCCCTGATCCGTCGACGGGCAAGGATGCGACTCACCGCGGTGACGGCCAGGAACAGCGGGACCTTGGGCATGAGGGTCGGATGGTCCACGCCCACTCGAACGAGGTCGCCCCACGTGGTGGACGATCCCTCGCTGACGAGCACCTGCAGCGTCGGCTTGCGCGTTGCCGGTGACCACGCGGATGCGACGACGAATCAGGTCCGACAGGTGACGCGGCGCCTGGACAATGACCACCGCGTCGTCGACCACCATGCGTTCGTGCGGCGCGAACACCTCCGAGGCGGCCAGGTCGTCGCTCATGAGCCGTGGCAGTGCGTCGACTCGCCGCTGGCCCGCCGCGGAGAGTGCGACGACTCCGCGGCCGAAGAGTCCGGAGCCGCACCTGCGGCAGCCGCTGCCAGACGTCGTAGTACCAACGCACCCCCACCGACGACCGGGCGGTCACCAGCACACGCTGCGGGGCCGCCGCGAGGACCCGACCCGCGCGCAGAGGTTCGACGAGGCGCTCGAGGTCGCGGCCGCCCAGCACCACGTCGGCGTCGAGGTGGACACGCGGGAAGTAACTGCTGACCTCGTTGCCGACCCGCATCGCCTCGGCCTTCGAGGGTTCGCCGATCTCCAGGATGCGCACCCCTGGGAACGCCTCACGTGCGCGCTCGGCCGTGTCGTCGTCGCACCCGTTGCAGACCACGAGAACCTCGACCTGGTCCTCCCACATTCCTTCGCAGAGACGCGAGAGATTGCGCCCGATGATCGCCCCTTCGTTGTGGGCCGGGATGACGACGCTGGCGATGGGGGTCAGGACGGTCACTGGACCCACCTCCCTGGACGACGCCGCCACGCACCGCCGCGGCACGCCTCCGTCATCGTGCTCCACGCTGCCGATGCCCGGAGCGAAAGGGAAAGCTGTTCGCCAGAATTGGTGAGCGTCCGCGACGAGCGATGACCTCGGGCGTGTTCCGTCATCGTGGAGCCCCTGCGTCGGCTCCGAGGCGGATCGGTCGGGCGGGCACTCCCACCCAGGTCTCTCCTGCGGGGACGTCGTCGAGGACCACCGAGCCCATCCCGACGGTGGCGTCGGCCCCGATGCGCACGCCCTCGCGCACGGAGGCGTTCATGCCGATGTAGGCGGCCTCGCCGACCTCGACGTCACCGCCGAGGGAGACCCCTGCGCAGAGGGTGACGAAGTCGGCGACGGTGCAGCCGTGCGTGAGGGTCACGTGGGGCATGAGGACGACGTGCTCGCCGACCTCGACGTCAGCGGTCAGCACCACGCCGTCCAGGGCGATCGAGCCCCGACCGATGTGGCAGCTGCCGGGCAGCACGAGCCGCGGGTGCAGCATCGTGGCGTAGCGCGAGGCGCCGAGGCCGACCATGGCGAGGCGCGTCGCGACCCGCCGGCGGAGCCGGCCCTTGCCGAGGGTGAGGAGCACCTCGTGGTCGACCAGCCCGGTGACCAGGTCGACGCCCCCGAGCACCGGCGCGAGGCCGTGAAGGGTGCCCCACCGAGCGGGGTCGTCGTCGACGACCTGGACGGGGCCGTCGTGCTGGATCAGGACGGCGACCGCGGTCGCCTCCCGGGCCAGCCCGCTGGCGCCGACGAGGACCAGCCCGCTCACGGTCGCCACGCCGATCCGAGCGCGTCGCACACGCGCTGGTGCTCGGCGTCGGTCATCTGGTGGTACAGCGGCAGGATCAGGCGTCGGCGGTCAGCCGCTCGGTGACCGGCAGCGGCCCGTCGGCAGGTCGGCGTAGGCCGGCTCGCAGGTGGGCGGCCATGATGCCGCGGCGCGCCGAGATGCCGGCGCTCGGCGAGGCGCACCAGCAGCTCGTCGCGGCTGATCGGGAAGTCCTCGGGCAGCAGCACCCAGAAGGACTGGAAGTTGGTCGTGCCCCAGGCCGGGTCGCCGACCATGCGCAGCCCGGGCAGGCGCGCCGAGCAGCTCGTGGTAGCGCGCGGCGAGCTCGCGGCGCCGGGCGACCATCTCGTCCAGCCGGCCCAGCTGCACCAGGCCGACGCGCGGCCTGGAGGTCGGTCATCCGGTAGTTGAAGCCCGGTCTCGAGGTACGGCTCGGGCGGCCGCGCTGCCGGTGGCGTGCCGGTCGGCGGCGCTGACGCTCATGCCGTGCTCGCGCAGCCGCCGGGCGCGGGGCGGCCAGCTCGGCGCGTCGGTGGTGAGCATGCCGCCCTCGCCGGTGGTGATCAGCTTGCGCGGGTGGAAGGACCAGGCGGCGATCTCGGCCTCCGCGCCGACCGGCTGGCCGTAGGCGGTGGAGCCGACCGCGCAGGCGGCGTCCTCGACGACGGCGATGCCGCGCGGGGTCGCAGCAGGTCGCAGATCGGCCGGAGCGTCGGCCGGCACGCCGCCCTGGTGCACGACGATGACCGCGCGGGTCCGCGGGGTCCGCACCGCCGTCGACGGTCTCGGCGGTGAGGTTGCCGGTGGCCGGGTCGACGTCGGCGAAGACCGGCGTGGCGCCGACGTAGCGCGCCGCGTTCGCGGTGGCGATGAACGACAGCGACGGCACGACGACCTCGTCGCCCGGGCCGACGCCGGCGACGATGCAGCGCCAGGTGCAGGCGCGGTGGTGCAGTGAGACCGCCACGCCGTGTGCCGCCCCGACGCGGCCGGCGAACGCCTCCTCGAAGGGGCCACGCGCGGCCCCTGGGCCACCCAGCCGGAGCGCACGACCTCGGGACGGCGGCGCGCCTCCTCCTCGCCCAGCCACGGCAGCATCACGGGGATGCGGGTCACTGCTGCTCGGCCAGGCTTGGTCGACGCTCGGTCAGCCGTGCGTCCGCGGCGACGCCGAGCTGGGCGCCACCAGTCCACCAGGTGCCCGCAGGCCCTCCTGCAGCCCGGGCTCGGCGATGAACCCGAGGTCGCGCTCCGCTGCCAAGATGTCGGCGAGGCGGCGTCACGCCGTTGACGGCGCGCTCGGGACCGTGCTCGACGGGCAGGTCGGAGTCCATCACCCGCAGTAGCGCCTCGGCGAGCGGCAGCAGGCTCGTCTCGGTGCCGCTGGCGATGTTGTAGACCGCGTCGGTGACGTCGGCCGCGCCGCGAGCACGTTGGCCCGGGCGATGTCGTGGTGCACGAAGTCCATGGTCTGGCGACCGTCGCCGAAGATCAGCGGGGCCTCGCCGGTCGATGCGCTCCATCCAGCGGATCAGCACCTCGGTGTAGAGCCCGTGGATGTCCATCCGCGGGCCGTACACGTTGAAATAGCGGAGGGCGACGTAGTCGAGGCCCGTACATCGCGTGGAAGCTGCGCAGCATGCCCTCGTTGAACGCCTTCGCGGCGCCGTAGAAGGTGTCGTTGTTGTACGGGTGGTGCCGCTCGGAGGTCGGGAACTACTCCGCCAGGCCGTACACCGAGGCCGACGAGGAGGCGACGACCTTCCGGCCACGTTCGCCTCCACCGCCGCCTCGAGGACGGTGAACGTGCCGTCCACGAGCGACTCCAGCGCAGCCGCGGCTCCTCCGCGCACTGGGTGATGCGGATGGCCGCGAGATGGAAGACGAGGTCGCTTGCCCGCGATGCGGTCGCGGACCGGGCGGGTCGTTGATGTCGCCGTCGACCAGGCCGCACCGGCCGCGTCGCCGGCCCCGGCCAGATTCTCCAGGCGACCGCGCACGAAGTTGTCGAGGACACGACCTCGGGCGCACCGGCCGCGAGGAGCTGGTCGACGACGTGCGAACCGATCGTGCCGGCGCCGCCGGTGACCAGGACGCGCTGGCCCCCTGAGCGCGTACGCCAGCGGCACGGACCTCCACGGCCGGCGCGCGACTGCCGCTCGGTGCGATCGATCACGCGGTGAGCCTCGACCGGCATGAAGCGCCCACCCTGGGCGAGGCGGCCGAGGCGGCCTCGAGCATGGCCAGCACGCGCAGGCCGGAGCGGCCGTCGGTGAGCGGCGGCGGCGCTCGTGTGATCGCGGTGGCGAACTCGGCCATCATCGCGCCGCAGCGCTTCCTCGCTCGGGCAGCGCCGGGGCGACCATGTCGCCGGTGCGGTAGGAGACGATCGTCGCGGCGCGCCCGTCGGCGCCCAGCTCTCCGGGTCGCGGCGAGGTCGACGCCCCGGTCGTAGACCGACAGCCGCTGCAGCGGGTTGAGGTCGTCCCAGACGACGGTGCGCGTGGAGCCGCCGATGACGGTGGTGCGGATCTTGGTCGGCGACAGCCAGTTCACGTGGATGTGGGCGATCGCACCGGTGGACAGCTGCAGCGTCAGGTACGCCGACGCAGGCCCGACCGGCGCCGACCGGGTCGGACGCCGTGCGCGGAGACCGCGACCGGCGTGACGCCCGTCCGGCAGGATCGACGTCGAAGATCGACAGGTCGTGCGGCGCCAGGTCCCAGAGCGACGTCGACGTCGCGCTGCACCAGCCCGAGGTTGATGCGCACCGAGTCGAGGTACTGCAGCTCGCCGAGCTCGCCGCCGCGCACCAGCTCGCGCAGGTAGCCGCACGGCCGGGGTGTAGCAGTAGGTGTGGTCGAGCATGAGCACCAGACCGCGCCGGTCGGCCTCCTCGACGAGCTCCTGCCCCTCGGCGAAGGTCGCGGCCAGCGGCTTCTCGACCAGCACGTGCTTGCCGGCCTCGAGCGCCGCCATGCGCGACGAGGTGCGTGGCGGCCGGGGTCGCGATGGCGACGGCGTGCGACGGCCGGGTCGGCGAGCACCTCGTCGAGGTGGCCGACGACGTCGCACGGTGCGAGTACTCGCCGAGCACGCGCGAGCCCGTTCGACGTCGAGGTCGCAGAGGTACCGCAGGCGCAGGCCGGCGTGGCCTGCGCGTTGCGGACCAGGTTGGGCCCCCAGTAGCCGGCCCCGATCACGGCGATACCCAGGTTGGTGCTCATCGAGCTTCCTCCAGTCGTCCATCGAGCTCTTCGTAGACCTCGCCCGAGACCGGGCAGATCCATCGGTCACCGGTGTCGGCGACGAGCGGTACGCCGCTGCGCCCGACCCACCCGACCCTGCGGGCGGGGGTCCCGACGACGAGGGCGTGGTCCGGCACGTCCCGAGTCACGACGGCCCCGGCCCCGACGCTCGCCCAGCGTCCGATGGTGACGGGCGCCACACAGACTGCGCGCGCACCGATGGAGGCTCCCGCACGAACGGTCACGCCGACCGCCTCCCAGTCCTCGGCACCCTTGCGGCGGCCGTCGGGAGTCACCGCCCGGGGATAGGTGTCGTTCGTGAGCACCACGGCCGGCCCGATGAAGACGCCGTCCTCGAGGACCGCCGGCTCATAGACCAGGGCCTGGTTCTGCACCTTGCAGCGCTCCCCGAGCCGGGCACCAGGGCCGACGTAGACACCGCGCCCCAGGATCGTGTCGGCCCCGACCTCGGCGCCGGCGCGAACCACGGACTGGTCCCACACCTGCGCGCCGGGACCGATGCGGGCACCGTCCTCGACGGTGGCGGTGGGAGCGATGACGGTGTCCGCTCCCCGCGGGGCCTTCGGGCCGGACCGGGCGGTCATGAGGCGTGAGCTCCCGGCCGGGATGACGACACTGGCCACTGTCATGCCCACTCCCCCACGAGTCCGCGCCGCACCCGTTCCGTGCGGCACGCCATCGTTGGCCGATCAGCCTCACCCCGTCGAGGGATCGCGGGTTCGTTTCGCCAATATTGGTGAGTCATTCCCTGCGGCACGTCCTGGGGCCGGGTCTCAGCGGGGTGACGAGGCCGGCCCTGGGCACCGAGGTCGATTGCGGGCCGAGCGTAGGTCTCGCAACGAGAACACCAAACGGTGAAGCGCATACACCGACCAGTCCTCGTCTATGGCGAGACCTGCGGCGACGGTGTGAAGCGCTCGGTAGAGCGTCCATGGTTCCTTCCGCATTGACGTGTGCAGCGTCTCCTCCAGCACGACTCGCAGGAATGCCTGCTGCTCCACTGCGCCGGCGCCATCCGCGAGCGTCAGGACCGCCGTTGGCCCGGTTGAGGTCGGCGAAGGCAGACCACCCGACGACACCGAGGTGGTCGACGCGGCGCCCGGTCCACGTCTCGACTCCTGCGACCGATTGGCTCGGGCTGCGCTCCGACAGTCCGGCCAGCACCCTCCCACGCATCGGCAACCAGTCCACGGCGACCTGGCGACGGTTGCCGGCGATGGTGACCAGCAGGGTCGAAGAGACTTTCGGTCCTCCGGGCATCCAGGCCAGCGCGGGACCGTCCACCTGGTCGTCCCCGGTCACGAGCAGGAGGATGGTGACGGAATCGTCGGTCGCCGCCGGCGGTCTGGCAGCGAGCCCGTCGAAGACGCCGTCGATGCGGGTCGGAGCGGTCGCCAGCCGCCAGTCCAGCACCACAAACGCGAGGACCGGCACCAACACGACGAGCACGAGGGCCACCCGCACCACGCGTCGACCCTTGGACTGAGCGGCTTCTTGCCGGGCGGGTTCGAGCGTCACCACGCTCCCCAAGGGCACGGCTCACCTCTACACGTTGGCGTGCCGCCCGGGTCCGGGCGGCACACCTGAATCCTGAAAGCGGAGGCGCGCGAAGGGTGCGACCACAGGGTGCTTTCACCACTATTGGTGACCACCCGCCACGAGGT
>CAVQJS010000013.1:0-128311 GCA_963712875.1 uncultured Actinomycetota bacterium
CGCCAGGGTGTCGTCGAAGTCGGCGACCACCGCAGCCCAGGCCGCGGTCCGCGCCAGCTCGTCCCAGCGGTGTCGCGACCGGGCGAAGTGGTGACCGAGCTGGAAGGCGCCGAGGACCACTGCGCGGTCCGCCCGTGCCAGGCACTCGTCCTCGATGGCGAGCGAGGCTGCCGTGAGTGTGCGACGGCTCAGACGCTGGGGACGGAGGTCGCCGAACGTGCCCACCAGGGCGGCGTACACCGAGTCGGCACGAGCCTCCTCGCGGCGGCGCGTCACGGAGTCGATCGCCACCTGGAGCGGCACCCCCGACTCGCGCACCTCGAGCACCTGGCGCACCTGCTGCACGTCGGCATCGGAGAAGCGCCGATGGCCGGCCGAGGAGCGCTCGCCCCTGGGGAAGCCGAAACGGTTCTCCCACGACCGCAGGACCGTCGGAAATGACCCCGGTGCGCGAGGCGAGCACCCCGATGCTGAATCCCTCTGACACCGCAGCCACGGGGGCCTCCTCGTTCGTGGTCGTCGAGAAACGCGAGCTCAGGGTCTTGCCAAGTGTGCGGAACTAACTTATACATGTTTGTAGAGGTATTCGTCAGCCTCCCCACCACTCACCGGGAGAATCCCATGGGCACCATGATCCTCATCAGCGTGGTCGCGATCCTCGTCGCCATCGTCGGGAGCGCCGTCATCTGCGCCTGGACGTCGCGCGGGCCGACGAGATCGAAAGGCCGACGGAGCGTGCTCCGAAGCCCACTCCCCCGGCCATCGAGGCCCCCACCTCCCTCCGCCCGGCCGCTCTTCCGGCGACCCCGCCGGCCCCTCCGTCCGCCGCCTGAGCCCACAGACCACCCCCACGGGTGTCGGAACCATCCCCCATCCCGTGGCAGGTTCGAAGAGACGTGCACCGCCCGGTGACCGCGATCGACCGACTACGAGAGGTTCCACCATGGGTCTCGACGACAAGATCGACAACAAGGCCGAGAGGTCGGCGGCAAGGCCAAGGAAGGCATCGGCAAGGCCACCGACGACGAGAGCTGGAGGCCGAGGGCAAGGCCGACCAGGCGACGGCCAACGTCAAGCAGGCCGGCGAGAAGGTCAAGGACGCCTTCAAGACCTGACCCCTCCCGACCCCGCGGCCTCGGCCCCTCGCCTCGTGCGGGGGGCCGAAGCGATGTCCGGCACATCACGTCACCCAATCGGGGTAACCACTGTCCACGGAACGGCCCCGGACGCGCGTCCGGCACGACACTCGGGCGCACAGCCGCCGCACCGGCTCCCCGGGCGGCCATGCCCGCCAGGAGTGCCAATGTTCCGGTCTGCACGTCCCACCGCTCGGTGCACGCTCCTCGCCCTGGTCCTTCCCCTGCTGGCGGCGGTCACCCTGGCCGCGGCCACCGCACCGACCCACGCGGCTCCGGCCGGGTTCGCGATCGAGAACCTCCCCTTCACCGGGCTCGACCAGCCCACCGAGGTCGAGTTCGCGGCCACCGGCCAGGTCTTCGTCGCCGAGCGACGTGGCGTCGTCAAGGTCTACGACAACGTCGACGACGCCACCAGCCGCCAGGCGGCGGACCTGCGGCTGCGGGTCTACAACAACGGCGACCGCGGGCTGCTCGGCATGGTGCTCGACCCGCAGTACCCGACGCGGCCTTACCTCTGGGCGCTGTACACCAAGGACGCAGAGCCGGATGGGACCGTGCCCAAGTACGGCAACGCGACCACCGACACCGACCCGTGTCCGGTCGGCGGCGGAGCGAACGACTGCCGTGTCTCCGCCGAGCTCAGCCGGCTCACGCTTGATCCGGCGACCGGCACGTGGACCGGCCAGGAGGCGGTGCTGCTCGGCGGCTGGTGCCAGCAGTACGGCAGCCACACCATCGGCACGGTGGTCTTCGGCACCGATGGCTACCTCTACGTCGGCTCCGGCGACGCCGCGAGCTACAACCAGTCGACACCGGGAACCTCGGCACCCAGCGCTGCTCGGACGCTCCGGCTGGGGCGGCGCGCTCCGCTCGCAGGCCGCCCGGCGACCGGCGGCACCGCCGTCGTGCCGCACGGCGCGATCCTTCGCATCGACCCGGACACGGGAGCGGCGGCACCCGGCAACCCCTTCATCGGCGACGCCGACCCCGTGCGCCAGCGGATCCTCGCCTACGGCCTGCGCAACCCGTTCCGGTTCGCCGCCCGACCGGGCACGTCGGAGGTGTGGGTCGGGGACGTCGGCTGGTACGCGCTTCGAGGAGCTCGACAAGGTCGTCGGTCGACGGCACGGCGGAGAACTTCGGCTGGCCCTGCTACGAGGGCACCGGCCGCCAGCCCGGCTACGACGGCGCGGACGCGGCCGCGTGCGAGACGCTCTATGCCCAGGGAGCCGCGGCCGTGACGCCTCCGGCGCTCGCCTACGCCCACGGTGACCCAGCTCGGCTCCGGCTGCTCCAGCGGGGGCTCGTCGGTCTCCGGCGTCGCGTTCGGCAGCGAGTCGTGGCCTACCCCGCGAGCTACCGCAGCGGCGGTGTCCTTCGCTGATACTCCGCCGGCTGCGTGTGGTTCGCCCAGTCAACGGTGGCGAGGTGGTCGCGCGGCGAGCACGACGGTGTTCGACAGCACGATGTACGCGGCCGAGCTGGAGACCGGCCCCGGCGGCGACCTGTACGCCGTCGACATCGCCACCGGCGAGATCAAGCGCATCCGCTACAACGCCGGGGGCAACACCCCGCCCATCGCGCTCGCCCGGGCCAACCCGACCAGCGGCCAGACTCCGCTCACGGTGCAGTTCGACGGGAGTGGCTCGGCCGACCCCGACGCGGGCAGCAGCATCTCCTACGCCTGGGATCTCGACGGGGACGGCGCCTTCGACGACTCCACCGCGGTCACCCGTCCTGGACCTACACGAGTCGGCGGCACGGTCACGGCCCGCCTGCGGGTGACGGACAACCTCGGCGCGACCGACGTCGACACCGTGACCGTCACCGCCGGCAGCGCGCACCTACGGTCGTCCTCAACTCCGCCGCCTCGACGACGCCGTGGCGGGTGGGTGACACCGTCACGTTCACGGTCGCGGCCACCGACCCGGAGGACGGCGCCCTGCCTGCGGCTGCGCTGACGACCCAGCTGGTCGTCAAGCACTGCCCCGACGGCAGCGAGCTGCCACGAGCACACCCAGGCCCGCTTCGACGGGGTCGCGAGCGGCTCCTTCGTGGGCCCGGACCACGAGTACCCCGCGTGGCTGGAGCTGCAGGCGACTGCCACCGACTCCGACGGGCAGGTCGGCACTGCGACGCTGCGACTCGACCCGGCCCTGGTCAACCTGACGGTGCAGACCGTCCCCGCCGGGCTGCGCGCCACCGTCGGATCGGAGTCGCTCACCACGCCGTTCACCGTCCCCGTGATGCAGCGGTCGGTCAACACGATCTCGGTCGAGTCGCCCCAGACCGAGAGCGGGACGTACGAGTTCGCGTCATGGTCGGACGGCGGGGCCCGTTCCCACACGATCACCGCCAACAGCTCCGCGACCTACACGGCGAACTTCACGGAGACGGCCGGGCCCCCGACCCTGCCCGGACTGGTGGGCGCCTGGAGCTTCGGCGACGGCACGGGAACGACCGCGCGCGGACTCCTCGCCCACCGGCGCCCACGGCACCCTCGAGGGCGGACCCACGTGGGTGGCCAACGGTCGCCGCGGCGGCGCGCTGTCCTTCGACGGCGTCAACGACCGAGTAACGATCGCGGACCGCAACACCTTCGACCTGACCAGCAACTTCTCGCTGACGGCGTGGGCACGGCCCACCGCCGCCCGCACGTGGGACCAGGTGCTGCTCAAGGAGCAGCCCAACGGGCTGACCTACGCGCCGTACGCGAGCGGCGAGGTCGCCGGACGACCGAACGGGTCCCTGTCGGTGGGTGGCGGGGACCGCTACCTGGACGCCCCGGCGACCTGCCACTGAACACCTGGTCGCACCTCGCGCTCACCTATGACGGCGCCACCATGCGGCTCTACGTCGACGGCACCCAGGTCGCCACCCGCGCGCAGACGGGTGCTGTCGCGACCAGCAGCGGCCTTCTGCGGATCGGAGGCAACGCGATCTGGGGCGAGTGGTTCGCCGGGATGCTGGACGAGGTGCGCATCTACGACCGCGCGCTCGCCGCGGCGCAGGTCGTGACCGACTCGACGTCCGATGCCGGTGGCGGCGACACAGTCCCGCCGACGGCACCCACCGGACTGCAGGCCACCGGCGGGACGGAGACCGCGTCGCTGACGTGGAACGCCTCGACCGACAACGTCGCCACGCCCACCTACGAGGTGCACCGCAGCGGGGTCGACGGCTTCAGCCCGTCGTCCTCGACCCGGATCGCCACCGGCCTCACCTCGACGTCGTACGTAGACACCGCGGTGCCTCCCGGCACCGACTACTACCGGGTGCTGGCTTCCGACGGGACGAACACGAGTGCCCCCTCCGGCCAGGCGCAGGCGATCGTCACCGGCGACACGGCGGCGCCGACGGTGCCGGCCGGCGTCTCGGCGCAGGTGTCCGGCAGCACGGCGACGGTGACGTGGTCGGCGTCGACCGACAACCGCGGCGTGACGGCGTACCAGGTGCAGCGCAGCGGCGGAGCCGGCGGACCGGTGACCTTCTCGATCACGGCCCCCACCACGACGCTCGTGGACTCCGGGCTCCCCGGTGGCACCTACTCCTACGAGGTGCGCGCACGCGACGCCGCCGGCAACTGGTCCGGCTGGTCGGCCGCGGCGAGCGCCCAGGTGGTCGTCGACCAGGATCCGCCCACGGTCGCCGTGACCACACCGACCGGCGGCGCCACCGTCTCCGGGCAGGTGCCGTTGTCGGCCACCGCGGGCGACGACGTCGCCGTGGCCGGCGTCCAGTTCCGGGTCGACGGGGTCCCCGTCGGAGCCGAGGACACCAGCGCGCCCTACACCGTGACGTGGTCGTCGACCGGTGTCGCCAACGGGCAGCACCAGATCACGGCGGTGGCCCGGGACACGTCCGGTCGCACCTCCACCTCGGCTCCTGTCACCGTGACTGTGGCCAACGCCGGCGTCGCCGGCCTGGTCGGGGGCTGGTCGTTCAACGACGGGACGGGTGGCACCGCGGCGGACAGCTCGGGCAGAGGCAACCCCGGCACCCTCTCCGGAGGAGCTGCGTGGACCACCGACGGGAGGTACGGCGGCGCGCTCGTCTTCGACGGCGTCAACGACATGGTCACGGTGGCCGACGCCACCAGCCTCGACCTCACCAACGGGATGACACTGTCCGCCTGGGTGCGGCCCACGACGTCGGGCTCCTGGCGCCAGGTGCTGCTCAAGGAGCGCCCGGCCGGCCTCACCTACGCCCTCTACGCGACCGGAAAGGCCAACAACCGGCCCAACGCGACCCTTGCGATCGGCAACGTCGACCGCGAGGTCAACGCGACGGCCGCGTTGGCCGCGGCCACCTGGACCCACCTGGCGGCGACCTACGACGGCTCTGTCGCCCGGCTCTTCGTCAACGGCACCCAGGTGGCGACGCGCACCCAGGCCGGGACGCTCGTGACCAGCACCGGCGCCCTGCGCATCGGCGGCAACACCATCTGGGGCGAGTGGTTCGCCGGGACCATCGACGACGTCCGGGTCTACGACCGGGCGCTGACCGTTGCGGAGATCGGGACGGTGCGCGGCAGCGGCCTCTGACTCGTCGCGCGGCCGGTGTCGGCACCGGCTCGTAGGGTGCTCCCGTGACCGTCCACCTCCACACCGCCGAGCGCACCGACGCGCTCGCCGACGGGCTGGCCGACCTGCTGGTCAACCCCGCTGCCCGGATCCGTTCGCCCGCGAGGTCGTCGTCGTGCCGGCGCGTGGCGTGGAGCGGTGGCTCACCCAGCGCCTGTCCCACCGGCTGGGCGTCGGCGGGCGCGGCGGTGACGGTGTCTGCGCCGGGGTCGACTTCGTCTCCCCCCACTCCCTCGTCGCGATGCTGCTCGGCAAGGACGAGCGACGACCCGTGGGATCCCGACCGGCTCGCCTGGCCGTTGCTGGGCGTCATCGACGACGTCATGGGCACCCCCGGGTTCGACGACCTCTCGACGCACCTCGGCCGCGGCGACCCGACCGACGACCGCTCCACCCGCCGCTACGCCGTGGCCCGCCGCCTGGCCGGCCTGTTCTCTTCTTACGCCGTGCAGCGTCCCGAGCTGATCGCCCAGTGGCGCTCGGGCCTCGACACCGACGGCGCCGGGGGCGACCTCGACCCCGACCTGCGCTGGCAGGCGGAGCTGTGGCGCCGACTGGTCGGCCGGGTCGGCGCGCCGCCACCCGACGTACGCCTCGCCGACACGATGGCGCGACTCCGCGCCGGGGGCGACGACCTCGACCTGCCGCCGCGGCTGTCGCTCTTCGGCCACACCCGGCTCCCGGAGACCGAGGTGGCGCTGCTGCGCGCGCTGGGCGAGGTGCGCGAGGTCCACCTCTGGCTGCCGCAGGCCTCGCCCGTCCTGTGGGACGCGCTGGAGCCGACCGCCCGGGCCGGCCAGGTGGCGCGGGCCGCCGACGGCTCGTCCAGGGTGGTCGGCCATCCGCTGCTCAGCTCCCTGGGACGCGACTCGCGCGAGCTGCGCCGCACCCTCGGCGTGCTCCCCGGTGCCGCCGTCGAGGCGCCGCCCGTTGCTGGCGACACCCTGCTCGGCTGGCTCCAGCACGACCTGCGCGCCAACACCGCGCCCGATGCCGCAGCCCGGTCCTCCCGCACGACCAGCGACGAGTCGGTGCAGGTGCACGCCTGCCACGGTGCGGCACGTCAGGTCGACGTGCTCCGGGAGGTGCTGGTCGGCCTGCTGGAGGACGACCCGACGCTCGAGCCGCGCGACATCCTCGGTGATGTGCCCCGACATCGAGACCTACGCACCGTTGATCTCGGCCGCCTTCGGGATGGCCGACGTCGCCGTCGAGGGAGCCGGCCACCCCGGACACCAGCTCAGGGTGCGACTGGCCGACCGGTCGCTGGCGGCCACCAACCCGCTCCTCGCCGTCGCCTCCCAGCTGGTCGAGCTGGTGCGTGGCGGATGACGGCCAGCCAGGTGCTCGACGTCGCCGGTGCCGAGCCGGTGCGCGCTCGCTTCGGCTTCGGCGACGACGAGCTGGAGCGCATCACCCACTGGGTCGACCTCGCCGGGATCCGTTGGGGCTACGACGCCGACCACCGCAGCACCTTCGGCCTCGGCGGCGTCTCGGCCAACACGTGGGCGACGGGCGTACGCCGGGTCCTGCTCGGGCGCGGCGATGTCCGGGCTCGACCACCGGCAGGTCGTCCGGCACCCTGCCCGTCGACGACGTGAGCGACGGCGACCTCGAGCTCGTCGGCCGGTTCGCGGAGCTCGTCGACCGCCTCCACGCCTTCCTCGCGGCCGCCGAGTCGGCCGTCTCGGTCACCGACTGGACGACCGCCCTGGGCGACGCCGTCCACCGGCTCACCTCGACCCCGCACGCCGACGTCTGGCAGGTCGCGCAGTTCGACCGCGAGCTGTCCCGGATCGACGCGGGGGCGGGCGAGCTCGACGACGCTGCTGCGACAGGCCGACGTACGCGCCCTGCTGCGCAGCGGCTGCGCGGACGGCCCGACCCGCTCCAACTTCCGCACCGGCACGCTGACGGTCTGCACGATGGTGCCGATGCGCTCGGTGCCCCACCGCGTGGTCTGCCTGGTCGGTCTCGACGACGGGGTGTTCCCGCGGTCGCGACCGGTCGACGGCGACGACGTGCTGGCCGCCGACCCCGCACCGGCGAGCGCGACCTGCGCTGCAGAGGATCGCCAGCTGCTCCTCGACGCGATCGTCGCGGCCACCGAGCAAGCTCGTCATCACCTACACCGGTCGCGGCGAGCACACCGGCGCCGAGCGACCGCCCGCCGTGCCCCTCGGCGAGCTGCTCGACGCGCTCGACCGCACCGCAGCCGAGCCCGTGCGCGGCCGACGTCGCTCACCCACCACCCGCTGCAGCCCTTCGACGAGGCCAACTTCGTCGCCGGGCGCGACTGCGCGGGGAGCGACGCCTTCACCTTCGACCGGTTCGCGCTCGCGGGTGCGAGGGCAGCGCGCGCAGACCGGTCGCCCGTACCCAGGTGCTGGTGCCCACGCCTCTGCCGGAGCCGGGGCCAGGCCGGCGACGTGTCCCTGGCCGACCTCCAGGACTTCTTCGCGCATCCGGTCCGCGGTTTCTTCCGCCGGCTGCGCATCGCCAAGCCCTACGACGCCGACGAGGTGAAGGACTCGATCCCGATCACCCTCGACGCGCTGGAGAAGTGGGCCGTCGGGGACCACCTCGCCGCCGAGGTGCTCGGCGGGCGCCGACGCCGTCGCGGTGGGCGAGGCCGTTGAAGGTCAGCGGCCTGCTGCCACCCGGCCCGCTCGGCATCGGCGTCCTCGACGAGATCATCACCGTCGTCCGCCCTCTCGTGCGAGCGGCCCTCGAGCTGCGCCGCGGCCCGCAGCGCACCCTCGACGTCGACGTCGACCTCGGCGACGGCGCGTCTCTTCGGCACCGTCGGCGACATCTGCGGCAACAACCTCGTCGCCGTGTCCTTCTCCAACCTCGGCGCCAAGCACCGGCTCGCGGCCTGGATCAACGCGCTGGCCCTCGCGGCCGGTCTCCCCGACGAGAACTGGACCGCCCACACGATCGGCAAGCACCGCTCCGGGGGCCAGGTCGCAGCATGGTCCGCCCGCTCGCCCAGCACGACGCGCAGGAGTGGCTGCGCGACCTGGTCGCCCTCTACGACGCCGGACAGTGCGAGCCGCTGCCGCTGCCGGTCGAAGACGTCGCTGGCCTGGGCCGAGGAGTTCCGCCGGGTCCGCGGCGGAGCCGACGGCGACCCCGACGATGAAGGCGCGCAGCGAGTGGGAGACGCCGCGCTTCAACGACTCCGGGCTTCCCCAAGGAGGACGCCGACACCTGGCACGTCCGCGCCTTCGGCGAGCGCGCCGACTACGACCTGCTCGCCGCGCCGCCCGCGCCGGCGAGGATCCGGACCCGCACCGGCTGGGCCACTTCGCCTGGCGGCTGTGGCAGTCCGCTGATCGACACCGGCAACGAACAGGTCCGGGGGCTGTGAGCATGGAGACCTTCGACATCACCGCCGACCTCGCGCCCGGCACCACCCTGCTGGAGGCGAGCGCCGGCACCGGCAAGACGTGGACCATCGCCGCGCTCGTCACCAAGCACGTCGCCTCCGGCGAGGTCGCGCCTCGACGAGATGCTGGTGGTCACCTTCACCCGCGCCGCCAGCCAGGAGCTGCGCGAGCGCGTGCCGCCGCCAGCTCGACGAGGCGGTGCAGCTGCTCGCCGACCCCAGCCTGCGCGACCCCGACAACCGGCTCCACGACTGGCTGCTCGACGCCGACCCGGACGAGGCCGAGCGGCGCTGGCGCCGCACCTGCTGACCGCCGCCCTGGTCTCCTTCGACGCCGCGACCATCGCGACCATCCACCAGTTCTGCCAGCTGGTGCTCCGCAGCCTCGGCGTGGCGGGCGACACCGACGCCTCCGCGATCCTCGTCGAGGACCTCGAGCAGCTGACCACCGAGATCGTCGACGACCTCTACCTCGCGCGCTTCGGCGGTGAGCGAGAAGCCGCCCGTGGTCCCGGGCCGAGGCGCTGGAGCTGGCGCGGGCCGTCGTCGGTGACCCCCGCGCCATGGTGGAGCCCCGGGCCGTGCTCGACCGACTCGCCCGACTCGTCCGCCGCCATGCGGGTGCGCTTCGCGGCCGACGTGCTCGAGGAGGTGGAGCGGCGCAAGCGCCGACTGGGCGTGCTCAGCTACGACGACCTGCTCAGCCAGCTGGCCGACGCCCTCGAGGACACCACGGCCGCGGCGCGCACGCGGATGCAGCACCGGTGGAAGTTCGTGCTGATCGACGAGTTCCAGGACACCGACCCGGTGCAGTGGCAGGTCTTCCGGCGCGCCTTCTCCGACACCACGACGATGGTGCTGATCGGCGACCCCAAGCAGGCCATCTACGCCTTCCGCGGCGGCGACATCGTCACCTACCTCCAGGCCGCCGAGTCCGCCACGACCACGCAGACCCTCGGCGTCAACTGGCGCTCCGACCGGCCGCTGCTCGACGCGGTCCAGGCCGTGCTCGAAGGCTCCCACCTCGGCGACGAGCGCATCGTGGTCCACCCCGTCGAGGCGCACGTCACCGAGTCACGCCTCTCGGGTGCGGGTGCCCCGTTCCGGCTCCGCGTCGTACGACGCGCCGACCTCGGCAAGGGTCCGCGGTCCAAGCCTCCGGTGGCGCTGTGGCGCGACCACGTCATCACCGACACCGCCCACGACATCAAGCGGCTCATCGATGCCGCGCCGACCTTCGACGGCCGCGACCTCGTGCCGGGTGACATCGCCGTGCTGGCGGCGCGCCGCAACGAGCTCGACGCCATCCAGCACGCCCTGGCGGACGTGGGAGTTCCGTCGGTCGTCAACGCCGGCGGCTCCGTCTTCCACACACCCGCCGCCGGCGAGTGGCTCGACCCTCCTCGAGGCACTCGAGCAGCCGCACCGCAGCGACCGGGTCCGAGCCTGCGCCCTCACGTCCTTCTTCGGCTACACCGCCGAGTCGCTCGACGCCGGCGACGACGCCCTGACCGACACCCTCGCGAGCCGGGTCCGCATCCTGGCCGACGTGTTCACCCGACGCGGAGTCGCGGCAGTGCTGGAGGCGACGGCCGTCGAGGGACTCACCGCGCGCGTGCTCGGCCGGGTCGGCGGCGAGCGCACCCTCACCGACCTGCGCCACATCGGCGAGTCCCTCCTGCGCGTCAGCACCGAGCAGCGGATGGGCCTGGTCGGACTCCTCGCCTGGCTGCGCGAGCAGGTCGCCGACGAGAAGCTCGAGGTCGCCTCCGAGCGCACCCGCCGCCTCGACTCCGACGCCGCGGCCGTGCAGCTGGTCACCATCCACGGCAGCAAGGGCCTGCAATACCCCGTCGTCTACCTCCCGACCCTGTGGAACCGCTACACCGGACGCGATCCGGCGATCCCGCTCTTCCACGACGACGAGGGACGCCGCTGCCGCGACGTCGGCGGGCCGAGCGCCTTCCACCGCCAGGCGGTGGGTCGCTACTGGTCGGAGGACGCGGGCGAGTCGCTGCGACTGCTCTACGTCGCCCTCACCCGGGCCCAGTCGCAGGTCGTCGCCTGGTACGCCCCCGCCGAGCGCAACGCTCCCGACTCCCCGCTCCACCGGATGCTCTTCGGCCGCCGCCCGCTGATGGCGCCGGTCCCCGACACGTGGGGAGTCGTCGACGAGGACCGGATGCTCACGATCCTCCAGGCCTGGCAGTCCGCGGGCGGCCCGGCCGTCGAGCCTGCGACGTTGGTCCCGCCCGACCCCACGCCGCTCGACCCGGTCCTCGGCCGACCTGACGGTGCGGGCCTTCACGCGCGAGGTCGACACCGCCTGGCGCCGTACGTCGTACTCCTCCCTCTCCGCGGCGAGCGCTGCCCACGCCGCTGCTGCGCACGGACTGTCGGAGCCGGAGACGGTGCCCGAGGAGGACGAGACCACGCTGGTGCTGGACGGGGTGGAGGGCGGGCCCGGCGACGTGGTGGCGGCCTCGGTGCCGTCCCCCATGGCGGACCTGCCGGTGGGCGCGACCTTCGGGTCGCTCGTCCACGCCGTGCTCGAGCACGCCGATCCGGCGGCTCCGGACTTCCGGGCCGAGCTGCTGCGCCACATCGACGAGCAGCTGGTGTGGTGGCCGGTCACCCTGGACCCCCAGGCCCTCGCCGACGCCCTGGTCGCCGTGTGCGACAGCCCGCTCGGCCCCCTGGCCGGCGACCGGACCCTGTTGTCCCTCGGCCTCGCCGACCGCCTGCGCGAGCTCGACTTCGAGGTCCCGCTGTCCGGGGGCGACCACCCGGCCCACCCCGTCGACGACGTCCGTCTGGGCGACCTTGCCCCGCTCCTGCGCCGTCACCTGCCCGAGGGTGATGCGGTCCGGATCTACGCCGATGCCCTCGACCGCGATCCCGACCTGGCCGCACAGCCCCTCCTGGGCTACCTCACCGGCTCGATCGACGTGGTGCTGCGCCTCGACGTCGACGGCCAGGAGCGCTTCCTCACCGTCGACTACAAGACCAACTGGCTCGGCACGTTCGACGCGCCGCTGACCGCCCACGACTATCGTCCCGAGATGCTCGACGAGGCGATGGGCCACTCCGACTACCCGCTCCAGGCGCTCCTCTACACCGTCGTGCTGCACCGGTTCCTGCGCTGGCGGCTCCCCTCCTACGACCCCGCCACGCATCTCGGCGGCGTCCTCTACCTCTACCTCCGCGGCATGTGCGGTCCCGCCACGCCTCGCGTCGACGGGCTCCCCTGCGGGATCTTCTCCTGGCGCCCGCCCGTGGCCCTCGTCGAGGAGCTCTCCGACCTGCTCGACGGCCGGGTGGTGACGTCATGAGCGAAGTGTTCGAGCCGGTCGACCTCCACGACCGCGACCTCGCGCTGGGGGCGGCCGGCACCCTGGCCGCCTTCAACCGGGCCGGCGTGCTGACGGCTGCCGACGTCCACGTCGCCACCAACCTGGGCCGTCTCGGCGGCGAGACCGATACGAGCGTCCTGCTGGCGGTCGCCCTGGCGGTGCGCGCCGTACGCCACGGATCGGTGTGCCTCGAGCTCGCCGCGGTCGCGGAGTCGCTGGCCGACCTCGACCTCCCCTGGCCGGACCCTGCGGAGTGGTCGGCGGCCGTCGGGCGGAGCCCCCTCCTCGCGGCCGGTGTCGTCCACTGGGAGCACGGACTGCTCTACCTCGACCGCTACCACGAGCAGGAGACGCAGGTGCTCGCCGACCTGCAGTCGCGCCAGGGCAACGTCGGCGTCATCGACACCGACCTGCTCGAGCAGTCCCTGGCGCGCGTCTTTCCCGACAGCCCTGCCGACGAGCAGCGGGAGGCCTGCCGGCGGGCGGCGTCCCAGGCCACGACCGTCATCACCGGCGGCCCGGGCACGGGCAAGACGACGGCCGTGGCGGGGCTGCTGGTGGCGCTGGTCGAGCAGGCCGAGTCGCGCGGCGAGGTCCTGCGCATCGCCCTCGCGGCCCCGACCGGCAAGGCCGCGGCCCGCCTCGAGCAGTCCGTCCGAGACTCCGCGACGAGGTTCTCGCCGCAGGACCAGGAGCGGCTCGCCGGCATCCGCGCGATGACCCTGCACCGCCTGCTGCGCCAGCATCCCGGCAACAGCACGCGCTTCCGCCACCACCGCGGCAACCGACTGCCGCACGACCTCGTCGTGGTCGACGAGGCATCGATGGTCTCGCTCACGATGATGGCTCGCGTGCTCGAGGCCGTGCGGCCCGAGGCGCGGCTCGTGCTCGTCGGTGACCCCGACCAGCTCAGCTCGGTCGACGCCGGCGCCGTGCTGACCGACCTGGTCCGCGGCTACCACCACCGCGCGGACAACCCGGTCGCCGCCCTCACCACGACGTTCCGCTACGGCGAGGAGATCCGCGCGCTCGCCGAGGCACTGCGCCTGGGTGACGCCGACGCGGCGATCGCGGTGCTGGGCGCCGGACACGACTCCGTCGAGTGGGTCACCGAGACCGACCCGGCCCTGGCGATCCGCGCGACGGTGCTGCCCCACGCCCTCGCGCTGCGCGATGCCGCTGTCGCCGGCGATGCCGGGCGGGCCCTCGGGGTGCTCGACCGGCACCGGTTGCTCTGCGCGCACCGCGACGGTCCCTACGGCGTGCGCCACTGGAACCACCGCGTCGAGCAGTGGCTGACCGCCGAGACCGGCGACGGGCTCTACGACTCCGCCTACCTCGGACGTCCGCTCCTGGTCACGTCCAACGACTACGTCCTCGGCGTCTACAACGGCGACGCCGGCGTCGTCGTCGCCGGGCCCGACGGACCGCGGGCCGCCATCGCCACCGGAGGCGCCCCGCTCGACCTGGCCCCCTCGCGGCTGGGCCAGGTCGAGACGATGCACGCGATGACCATCCACAAGAGCCAGGGCAGCCAGGCCGACGAGGTCACCGTGCTGCTACCCGACGAGGAGTCGCGGCTGCTGACGCGCGAGCTCTTCTACACCGCGGTCACCCGCGCCAAGCTGAAGGTCCGCGTGATCGGGCCGGAGCCCGCCGTACGCGCTGCCATCGGACGGCAGGCGCAACGGGCCAGCGGACTGCGTGCTCGACTGGCGGATGGCGGAAACGCCGACGTCACACAGGACCGATAGCCTCATCGGGTGCCCTACCTGATCCGTGTCGAGCTGCCCGACGTGCCCGGTTCGCTGGGCCGCGTCGCGAGCGCGATCGGTGAGGCCGGCGGCGACATCGAGGCGATCGAGATCGTCGAGAAGCGCGACGGGCTCGCGGTCGACGACGTGGTGCTCGAGATCCCGGCCGGCACGATGCCCGACTCGGTGGTCTCGGCCTGCAGCAGGATCGACGGCGTCAGCGTGCTGTGGATCAACCGCTACGCCGCCGGCAGCAACATCTTCCTCGACCTCGAGGTCGTCGAGGCGCTGACCGAGGATCCCGCCACCGCCATGGACCGGCTCCTCGCCCTGCTGCCGATCGCCTTCCGCGTCGACTGGGCCGCGCGCGTACGTCCCCGTGCCGGCTCCGGCGACGTGGAGATCGTCAGGGCGACCGAGGCCGCCCCGGCCACGATCGAGCTGCCGGCCATCACGGCGCCGGTGCGGCTCGCCGACCACGCGACCAACGTCGAGTGCGCAGCACCCTTCGGTGACGACGTCGTCGTGCTGGGTCGCCGCGGCGGTCCGGAGTTCCTCGACTCCGAGCTGGCCCGGCTCCAGCACCTGCTCGGCCTGGCGATCACGATCAGCCGCAACTGACCTCCACGCGTTGTCTGGCGGCCGCCGGGCCTCAGGCGAGCGGGGGAAACGTCAGCGTTCGAGCAGGAAGATCGGGATCAGTCGGTCGGTCTTCTGCTGGTACGACGCGTACGTCGGCCACGTCGCGACCGCGTGGTCCCACCAGTCCTCGCGCTCCGCACCGCTCAGCTCGCGCACGCGGTAGGTGTGCTTCTCGGCCTTGTCCTGAAGCTCGACCTCGGGGTGCCGGCGGAAGTTGTCGACCCACGCCGGGTCGTCCGGAGCCCCGCCCTTGGAGGCCACGGCGAGGTAGGCGCCGTCGCGCTCGACGCGCATCACCGGGTTCTTGCGGAGGTTGCCGGACGACGCGCCGACCGACGTGATGACCACGACGGGGTAGGAGGTGCCGCGCAGCGTGCCGCCCTTCTCACCGTTGGTCGCCTCGTACTCCTCGACGTTCTTGCGGACCCACTTGGTCGCGCTCGGGACGTAGGTTCCAGTCAGTGCCATGCGTTCCACAACACCACGGGCGGCGGCAAACTTCCACCCCGACCCGGATAGCCTCGCGCCCATGAACACCCCACGACGTTCTTCTCCTCCGCTTCGCTCCCCCGAACAACGCCGCAGGGACCCCGCGTGAGTGCGATCGAGGGCGTCAGCGAGATCTTCGACCCCGAGGCGTGGGACGTGGTGCCCGGCTTCGAGGACCTGACCGACCTGACCTACCACCGGGCCCGCGAGCACGGCACGGTCCGGATCGCCTTCGACCGACCCGACGTCCTCAACGCGTTCCGCCCGCACACGGTCGACGAGCTGCTGCGCACCCTCGAGCACGCGCGGCAGTCGGCCGACGTGGGCTGCGTGCTCCTGACCGGCAACGGCCCGAGCGCCAAGAACGGCAAGTGGGCCTTCTGCACCGGCGGCGACCAGCGGATCCGCGGCCGGGCCGGCTACCAGTACGAGACGTACGGTCACGACGACGCGGGTGCCGAGCCGAACCCCATCGACAAGGCCCGGCTCGCCCGCCTCCACATCCTGGAGTGCCAGCGGCTGATCCGCTTCATGCCCAAGGTCGTCATCTGCGTCGTCCCCGGCTGGGCCGCCGGCGGCGGGCACAGCCTGCACGCCGTCGCCGACCTGACCCTCGCCAGCCGCGAGCACGCGCGCTTCAAGCAGACCGACGCCGACGTCGGCTCGTTCGACGGCGGCTACGGGTCGGCCTACCTCGCCCGCCAGGTGGGCCAGAAGTTCGCCCGCGAGATCTTCTTCCTCGGGGAGGAGTACGACGCGGAGACCATGCACCGCATGGGTGCGGTCAACCGCGTCGTCGACCATGCCGACCTCGAGAAGGTCGCGCTCGACTGGGGACGCACGATCAACGGCAAGAGCCCGACCGCCCAGCGGATGCTGAAGTACTCCTTCAACCTCCTCGACGACGGCCTGGTCGGCCAGCAGCTCTTCGCCGGCGAGACGACCCGCCTGGCCTACATGACGGACGAGGCGCAGGAGGGCCGCGACCAGTTCCTGGAGAAGCGCGAGCCCGACTGGTCGCCGTACCCCTGGTACTACTGATCGTCTGTGAAGGTCAGCGGAGTGCAGACCCCTCCAGTCCGCACAGAGTCCGCAAGATATCGGCGGTCATCGCCCTCAGGCCGTCCTCTGGACTACGGCAGCGCCCGCCGGATCTCGCCAGTGAGAGTCGGGTAATAAGCGACAAACAGACACCACGTGTGGCTGTCGCCCCACCGTGCGCAGACCCCGCCACTGCCCTTTCGCGAAGATGCGGGCGTTGATCTGGAGGTGCGGGTCCCCGGCGCGGGAGGTGTAGTGCGGCACCGTCATGGCCTCGAGCTTCTCGACCGGCACCTGCACCTGGCGGCCGCGCGGCCCGACCCGGGTAGTGGCGTGCTCGATGACCCAAGCGATGACCTGCTCCGCGGCCCGGTCTTGCGCGGCGTCGTACGCCCGTGGATCAACAGGCAGCGAGCCGGATGAACGGCGGCGCAGTGACCGTGGGGGTGCGACCCGAGAGCTGGAGACTCACCACGCAAGCCGAAGGAGGTCTTCCAGTCACTGTCCGAATTGTCGAGGAGCTCGGCACTGACGCCTACGTGTACGGAACCAGTGGCGTCGAGGGCACGCCGCACGACATCATCGTCCGAGTGCAGAGCCGCGATGCAGCCCGCAAGGGAGAGACCCTCTACGTGACCACAGGCGCCGTCTCCGGTCCCGGCTTGAACGTGTGTCTCACTAGTCCGCCCACATCTCCAAGGTCGTGAGGTTGATGCCTACTCCTCCCCGAGCACACGAGGCACTCCTCGCACACCTGTCGCCTCAGCGACGCGAGCTGTTCGCTGCACGCCTCGATCGCTGGTGGCCGGACGTGGTGGACGGCTTGTCGGTGGTGTACGACGATCCGGAGCAGGTCGGTGCCCGTGTCGTCGCACTGGCGGCCCGGGCCTTCGCAGAGCGCGACGACGACCTCCACGCGCTGGACCTGCGACGCACCCTGGCTCCTGACTGGTTCCAGCGCCCGGAGATCGTCGGCTACGCGACGTACGTCGATCGATTCGCAGGGAACCTGCAGGGAGTCGCCGACCGGGCGTCATACCTGGAGGGCCTCGGGGTCACCTACCTCCACCTGCTGCCGCTGCTCAAGCCGCGGCCGGGGGACAACGACGGTGGCTACGCGGTGATGGACTACCGGGCAGTCCGGGACGACCTCGGCACGATGGAGGATCTGCGCCACCTGACCCGGGAGCTGCGCGCCCGCGGAGTGTCACTGTGCCTCGACCTGGTGCTCAACCACGTTGCCGCGGAGCACGAGTGGGCGACCCGGGCCCGGGCCGGGGACGATCGATACCGCGACTACTTCCACGTGTATCCCGACCGGCGCGTCCCGGACGCGTACGAGACGAGCCTGCCGGAGGTGTTTCCTGACTTCGCGCCCGGCAACTTCACTGCACGACGGCGCACTGGACGGCTGGGTCTGGACGACGTTCAACAGCTGGCAGTGGGACGTCAACTGGGCCAACCCCGACGTGTTCTGCGAGTACGCCGACATCGTGCTCGACCTGGCCAACCACGGCGTCGAGGTGATCCGGCTGGATGCGATCGCCTTCATCTGGAAGCGACTGGGCACCTCCTGCCAGAACCAACCGGAGGTGCACGCCCTGACCCAGGCGCTGCGGACGGTGACCCGACTGGCCTGTCCCGCCACGATCTTCAAGGCGGAGGCCATCGTGGGGCCTCGTGAGGTGGTGCAGTACCTGGGACAGGGTCGTCATCACGGCAAGGTCAGCGACCTCGCCTACCACAACGGACTGATGGTGCAGGTCTGGTCGATGCTGGCCGCGGGCGACGTCCGGCTGGCCACCGAGGCGCTGCAGCGGCTCGCCCCGATTCCGGCATCCACTGCCTGGGTCACCTACGTCCGCTGCCACGACGACATCGGGTGGGCCATCGATGACGAAGATGCTGCGGCGGTCGGGGTGGACGGCTTCGCTCACCGGTCCTTCCTGGCCGACTTCTACAGTGGGGAGTTCCCGGGCTCGTGGGCGCAGGGGCTGGTCTTCCAGCACAACCCGATCACGGAGACCGACGAATCTCCGGGACGACGGCGAGCCTGGCCGGGCTCGAGCGCAACGATCCCCATGCAGTCCGCCGCATCCTGCTCGCCCACGCCGTGGTGCTGGGATGGGGCGGACTGCCCGTCCTCTGGATGGGCGACGAGATCGGCCTGCTCAACGACCCCCACTGGGCCGACGACCCAGCGCACAGCGACGACAACAGGTGGGTGCACCGGCCGTCGATGCCGTGGCCGGTGCCCATGGACCAACCCCTCCTGGCGGGCATCCGCCGCCTCGTCGAGGCTCGCGCCGCCACCCCGCACCTCCACGCCGCCACCGGCACGCGGGTCCTCGACCCGCATGACGCCGGGGTGCTGCTCACGCTGCGCGAACACCCGCTCGGGCCGATGGTCGGTGCCTACAACGTCACGGCCTCCGACCGCTGGGTGTGGGGTGACCGGCTGCGCGCAGTGGGGGTGGACCCCCACCACAGCGTGGACCACATCAGCGGTCACCCACCCCAGTTGGACGGGCCGGGAGACGTCCGACTCGGCCCCTACCAAGCGGTCTGGCTGACCTGAGCAGGGCCGACGACGTGCAGATGCACCTGCACCTGCACCGACACGTGGGTTGATGGCCCCAGGTCATAGGAGTGGGACGCCCACTCTGGGTGGTGTGCAGCGTGCCGGTGAGCGTCCGCGCTGCAATCAAACCCTTCTCCCATGCGGCGGACCAACCACGCCCTGGGCAGTCAACGACGGCCAACGCCGACAAGGGCTGCACGCTTGGTACTACTGATTCCTCGCGTTGCGCCGGTCAGGAGCGGTACTGGGTTGAAGTCCTCGACGGCCGCGCGGACTCGCCCGTCACCTAGCCCCTAACCGAAGCTCTCGACCAGCAGGCCGTGTCGCAGGCCGCGGTCGCTGACCGTGAGTGACTCGTTGCCGAGCTTGTCGAGCACGGTGCGCACGATGCAGGCTCCCGCGAGGATGATGTCGGCGCGCTGTGGTTGAAGCCCGCACGACGCTGCGGCGGTCGTTGCTGGTGCGCCCGCGATAGAGCTGGATCTGTCGGTCGATCTCGGCGCGGTCGAGCACCGTGCCCTGGACGATGTCCGCGTCGTACTCGGCCAGGCCGTGCTTGACCGCGGCCAGGTTGGTGACGGCGCCTCCCATCGCGACGAGCGTGTCGGGCGTCGAGCGGTCGTCGAGCCGACCAAGGTCAGCAGCGATCGCGCCGAGTGCCTCTGCCAGCACCTCCTCGGAGACAGTGTCGTCGAGGCCGTACTCCTCCGTGTAGCGGACCGCGCCCACGTCGACGCTGAACCGCTCGTCGATCTCGTCGCCGCGCCCGAACGTGAACTGCGAGCTGCCGCCGCCCGTCTCGAACACCACCAGGGAACCTCGGGTGCTTCCGATCCCCGCCCGCGTCCCGAGATACGCCAGCCGTGCCTCCTCGTCCCCGGAGATGATCTCGACCGTGAGGCCACACCGTGCCCTCACGGCAGCAATGAAGTCTTCGCTGTTGGGAGCGATCCGCAGGCCGGCGGTGCCCACCGCGACGGTCGCCGCGACTCCGACCTGCGCAGCCTCCTCGGCCATGGCTGCGATAGCCACGGCCGTCCGCTCCATGGGCTCCTGGCTGAGGCGACCGGTGTCGTGCAGACCTTCGCCGAGTCGCGTGACCGCAGCACGGTCGACGATCTTTCGCCAGTGACCGTCGGTGTCCCGCTCGCCGAGGTGGAACTTGACGGAGTTGGTGCCCACATCGATGACGGCATATCGCTCCGAGCCGAACCTGAGGAGTGACTTGAGGCCACGCGGGACGCTCACATTGGGCAGCGGCGAAAACCCGAGCCCACGGACCGCCGCGATCACCAGGGCCGGGTCCTCGGACTCGATCGCGATGCTGCGGATCGATGACTGCCCGCTCCGCATCTCGGTCAGCTCCGCCGGACAGCCGCCCAGGGTGTAGCGCTCGCGCCTCTTGTGCACCTCGGCCGCGATCACGTCGGGGTTGGGATGCACCAGCTCGTCCATGAGGTCGCCCAGCGTGTAGGTGGCCCGCGTCGTGGGCGGCGACTGCACGCGCAGCGCGGCGAGCACGGTGCCGACCTGGGCCGCGGTGAGCGGGAACCCGGTCTTCATCACGGGGACCCACTGCTGGAGCCCGTTCTCGTCGACCGCGATGAGGTGCTTGACGTCCATCAGGTCGTCGCGGATCTTGACGGTGTCGGTGCCCTCCGTCGACAACAGGTAGACCTCATCGCTCTCCTGCACCCGGTCCGGGGGCTCGACACCCAGTGTCGACCCGATGTCGCCGAATCGATCGGCGAAGCAGCGCCATTCCCAGCGCGGGCTCGTTCTCGGTCACGTGGAGGGCCACCCTTCGTTCGCGACAGTCGCAGCCCACCCTACGCTCGTGCGCCTGTCCTCACCCGGCGTCCGCTCAGCTGGTCGCCAGCAACCGGTTGTCGATCTCGGGGTAGTGGCGCCGGATGTTCACCTTGCGCTCGAGCTCGGCGATGATCGCCGGTGCGAAGTTCACCTCGTAGAGGCTCTGGGCGCTGCCGAGGCCGCCGGGGCTGAAGACGTTGATCTCCATCAGCTTGTCGCCGACGATGTCGAGGCCGACGAGGAACATCCCGTCGCTGACCAGCTTGGGCCGCACGATCTCGACCATCTCCAGCATCGCGTCGGTGACGTTGACCTTGACCGCCTTGCCGCCGGCGGACATGTTGGAGCGGATGTCCTTGGTGGTGTTCGTCCGCCGGAACGCCGCGTACTGCCCGTCCACGGTCAACGGCTCACCGTTCATCACGAACATCCGCACGTCGCCGTTGACCGCCTCGGGGAGGTACTCCTGGGCGACGACGTAGCCGTCGCGCGAGATGGCCTCGATGATCTGCTTGAGGTTGGGCGACTCCTTGCGGTCGATCAGGAAGACTCCCGCGCCGCCCGATCCCTGGAGCGGCTTGAGCACGGCCTTGCCACCGAGGTCCTTGATGAACGCCTCGATCATGTCCTCGTCGCGCGAGATGAGGGTCCGGGGCCGGACGATCTCGGGGAAGTGCTGGAAGTAGGCCTTGGACAGCGCGTTGGCGAGGCTGGTCGGGTCATTGACGACGAGCACGCCGGTGGAGGCGATCAGCTGGCCGAAGGCGACTCCCGCGTTGTTGCGCCACGGGTCGGTCTCGGCGTCGTCGGCGGGGTCGTTGCGCAGCATGACCACGTCGAACTCGTCCATGCCGATGAGCTGCTCGACGTCGGGCTTCTTGACGTCATCGAGGTGGCGCTCGAGGGAGCGGTAGGACTTGGCGTGACCGGCCCGGGCCCTGGTGCTCAGCGATCCGTCGGGCTCGTAGGCGAAGTCACCGATCCCCATGTACCACGCCTCGTGGCCCATCTCCTTGGCTGCCATGGCGAGCCGGTTGGTGGTGTACTCCGCCTTCTCGGTCTCGATGTCGTTGACGACGAATCCGATCTTCATGAGTGTCCTTCCAGGAGCGTGCTGAGGTCCTCTGTCCCGACCGCGCGGGCCAGGTTGGCGTGGGTCGCCGGGTCGTGCAGGTAACGCGGCAGGACACGCGGCGGCCGGAGCAGCCCGCGGTCCTGGAGGTCCCCGATCAGGGGCAGGTCACGCAGGGAGAACTTGCCGAGCCACAGCTGGTCGAGCGATCCGTCGGCGCCGAGGTGCTCGAGGAGCTCGACGAGGCCTCGGAGGTAGATGGCGTCCTTGGTCATGCCGCCGGAGCGATAGACGCGCATGACGGTGGTGTACGCGCTCGCGACGGGGAAGTCGTCGTCGACCAGGGCCTCGTGGGCCTCGGCGAACGACGCCCCACCGATCATCCGGTGCACGGTGACGACCCGGCTGGCGAGCTGGCGCAGGCGGAACGCGGTGAGACCGCCGCACGCGATCTCGGCGAGCACGGCCAGCCCCTCCTGGGTCTCGTCGTAGCCCGCGAGGCCGACGCCCAGGACCTTGATCGGTTGGTGGCTGCCGTTGGCCTGGGTCACGAGGTGGGTGCCGACCTCGTGGTGGAGCAGCGCGGCGGCGCGCGCCTGCTGGACCTTGGTCTCGGGGCCGATGAGGAGGACGTCGCCGGAGACCATGACGCCGTTGACGTCGGCACGGATCTCGGCATGCATGTCGAGGTCGGGGTCCTCGTCGCGGTAGCGCGCGATCTCCTGCTCGGCCAGCGCCAGGAACTCCTCGGCGTCGAGGGCTGTGCCGCTCGGCTCGGTGGTGGTGATGCTCGCCAGCAACCCCTCGGCCTGTCGTCGCAGCGACGGGGAGACACCGCCGTACAGCTCGACGCTGAGCGGCAGGAAGTCGTCGGTGTCGCGCGCCTGGAGCATGTCGAGCTGGAGCTCCATCTCGCGGTGCTTGGCCCGCAGCAGCTGTCCGAGGACCGGGTCCTCGATGGCCCCGAGCTCGATGGAGTCGAGCTCGGCGCGCACCACTTCGGGGTCGGTCTCCAGCTCGCGGTAGGTGAAGTCGGGCGCCGGGTCGCGACCCTCGAGGAACTCGTCTCGAAGGTCGTCCGCGTCGACCGGCGTGATGTCGAGCAGGAAGCGGAAGCTGCCCGACAGCAGTGCCAGCCGATGGTCGAGCGCGAGGTCGTCGGCGCTCAGCCCACCGTCGCTCGAGTCGGTCACCGCAGCTTCTCCAGCTCCTCGCGCAGCCCGGGCAGGGTGGCCGACAGGGCGTCCTGCGCGGCGCGGAGCCGCTCCTCGTCGAGCTCACCGCTCCACTCGTCCATGAAGGTCTTCTTGAACTCCAGCGCGAGCACGCACCCGACCCGGGGATAGCGGTCGTGCACCCACCACGCGAGGTTGCGCCCCTCGAAGGCCACGTTCTCCCGGGCATCGAGCGGGCCGCTGCCGGACGACGCCTGTCGGATGTCACCCATGAATCGCTCGACGAGCGGGCCGAACAGGTCGTCGTCGACACTGCCGGTGCCGACGTTGATCTCGGGGTTCTCGGCCGGTGGTGCCGGCGACTCGTCGGCGCCGTCGCGCCGGTGGTTGTAGGAGTGCACGTCGAGCAGCACGAACGGCCCTCGCTCGGCCAGCGCGTCGAGGCGGGGCGCGAGCGCGTCGTAGAAGGCGTCGTACGTCTCCAGGCAGCCCTCGAACAGCTCGTCGGACAGCACGCCCTCGCGCCACACGTCGAGGCCCCAGCAGTCCTCGGGGCTCCGGTAGACCGCCTCACGACGCGGCCGGTTCAGGTCGGCCTCGAAGCGGGAGCGCGACGTGATCACTCGGTCGGCCACGACGGCGGCGATCCGATCCGTGAAGGGGTCCTCCTCCCGGAACCGCTCGGCCTCGTCGAGCACCATCGCCTCGGCGATCTCGGGTCGCAGCCCGTGCCCCGCGTGCACCGACGTCGCCACGATCGGCCCTGTCCACTCGCCTTCGAACGCAACAGCGTCCGACGTCCCTCCCAAGTCCGTCATGCCGGGGTGTCTACCGCAGACCGGCCTCGCAGTTCCACCATGCGTACCCGAAGGGGTGGGCGGCTGGTAGGACTGGGGCATGCGAGTCGTCGTCCTCACCGGTGCGGGGATCTCCGCGGAGAGCGGGCTCTCGACCTTCCGCGACTCCGACGGCCTCTGGGAGGGTCACGACCCGATGCAGGTCGCCACGCCCGAGGCGTACGACGAGGACCCGGGGCTGGTGCTGCGGTTCTACGACGAGCGCCGAGCGGCGCTGTCGCGCGTCAGGCCCAACGCCGCACACGGCGCGCTGGCGCGGCTCGAGGAGGCGCTCGGCGACGACCTGCTCGTCGTCACCCAGAACGTCGACGACCTGCACGAGCGCGCCGGCTCGAGCCGCGTGCACCACATCCACGGCCGGCTCCGGTCGGCCTGGTGCACGACGTGCGACGAACGGCACGAGTGGGACGGCGCGCTGCGCGACCGACCGGCCTGCCCCTGGTGCGGGCAGGCGACCCTGCGACCCGACATCGTGTGGTTCGGCGAGATCCCCTACGGCATGGACGTCGTCGAGCAAGCCCTCTGGGAGTGCGACCTCTTCGTCTCGATCGGCACCTCCGGACTCGTCTACCCCGCGGCGGCCTTCGTCCACTGGGCGCGCCGCGACACCCTCGAGCTCAATCTCGAACCGTCGGCGGGCGCGACCGACTTCGCCGCCTCCCGGCAGGGACCGGCCACCGAGCTCGTGCCCGCGTGGGTCGCCGAGCTCCTCGGCTGACCGCATCCCTTTTCCCAGAAGTGACCCACCGGTAACATGAGGGTCATGAAGCGTGAGATCTACGACGAGGACCACGAGGCCTTCCGTGCCTCCGTCAAGGAGTTCCTGGACCGCGAGGTCACCCCGCACCTCGCGTCGTACGCCGACGGGCACGGGCTCGACCGCGAGTTCTGGCTGGCCGCGGGCAAGCAGGGGTTCCTGGGCCTGGAGGTCCCCGAGGAGTTCGGCGGCTCCGAAGCCGGCGACTACCGCTTCAACGCGGTGCTCACCGAGGAGCTCGCCAAGGTCAACATGACCCTGCCGAGCTGCGTCGGGATCCATGCCGACATCGTCGCCCCCTACCTCGTCCACCTCACCGACGACGAGCAGAAGCAGCGCTGGCTGCCACAGTTCTGCTCCGGCGAGATGGTCACCGCGATCGGCATGACCGAGCCCGGCGGCGGCTCCGACCTGGCCAACCTCAAGACCACCGCCGTACGCGACGGCGACGACTGGATCCTCAACGGCTCCAAGACGTTCATCACCAACGGCGGCAGCGCCGACCTCGTGGTCGTGGCCGCGCGCACCGCGCCGGAGAAGAAGGCCAAGGGCATCTCTCTCTTCGGGGTCGACACCACCCTCGACGGCTTCTCCGTCGGCCGGGTGCTCGACAAGGTCGGCCAGGACGAGTCCGACACCGCCGAGCTCGCCTTCGACAACGTCCGCGTGAGCAATGCCGACCTGATCGGTCCGCTCGACACCGGCTTCATCTCCATGATGCAGTTCCTGCCGCAGGAGCGCCTCGGCTCGGCGATCACCAACCTCGCGCACGCCAAGCAGATCCTCGAGGAGACGGTGCAGTACGCCAAGGACCGGCAGGCGTTCGGGCAGCCGATCGGCTCCTTCCAGAACACCCAGTTCCTGCTGGCCGACCTGGTCACCCGCATCGACGTGACCCAGGCCTACGTCGACCAGTGCGTCATCGCCCACACCAAGCAGGAGCTGACGCCGGTCGACGCGGCGAAGGCCAAGTGGTGGACCTCGCAGGTCCAGAACGACGTCCTCGACCACTGCGTCCAGATCCACGGCGGCTACGGCTACATGAACGAGTACCGCGTGGCCCGCGCCTGGCGCGACGCCCGCGTGACGAAGATCTGGGCCGGGTCGAACGAGATCATGAAGATGCTGATCGGGCGCGACCTGGGGCTGTGATGCCGACGGTGCAGCGGATGTTCGTGGCGGTGCTCCCGCCACCGGACGCCATCGCGCACCTGGAGGACTTCCTGGCGCCGCGACGCGAATCAGCCGGCTTCCGCTGGTCGGACCCCGACCAGTGGCACCTGACGACGGCCTTCTCGGCGGGGGTGCCCGAGCGCAGCCTCGACGACCTGCGCGAGCGCCTGGCACGAGCGGCCGGGCGCCGACGGGGCTTCGCCCTCCGCGTCGCGGGCGGCGGCGCGTTCCCGCACGCCGACCGGGCCCGCGTCCTCTACGCACGGCTCGAGGCGGACGACGCGGCGGCTCTCGAGCTCGCCCGGCTCGCTGCCGGGTGCCGGGCCGCACTGTCGAGGTCGGGAGCCCGCGTCGATGGCCAGCGCTGGCGTCCCCACCTCACGCTCGCCCGGCTGGGGCGCCCCGACAATGTCACGCCGTGGGTCCGGCTGCTCGAGGCCTACGACGGCCCCGCATGGCAGGTGGAGGACGTCGTGCTGGTCGCGTCCCACCTCGGCGAGGGACCGCGGGGGCGGCCCAGGCACGAGGTCGTGGACTCGTACCCGCTCACCTGAGCGCAGCCTCACCTTCGTTGCACGGCGGACGTCGTGGGGTCAGGATCGACGTGTGAGCATGGAGATCGGGACCGACGAGGAGCCCCAGCACTTCCACGACGACATGGGCGAGCACGTCGGCACGCGCCTCAACTGGTTGCGGGCCGCGGTGCTCGGGGCCAACGACGGCATCGTGTCGACCGCAGGTGTCGTCATGGGCGTCGCCGGCGCCACGGACGACAGCGGGACCATCGTGATCGCGGGCATCGCCGCGCTGACCGCGGGCGCGTTGAGCATGGGGACCGGTGAGTACGTCTCGGTCAGCACCCAGCGCGACTCCGAGAAGGCACTGCTCGGCCTCGAGGCGCGCGAGCTCGAGCGCATGCCCGTGACCGAGCAGTCGGAGCTGGCCCGGATGTACCGCGACAAGGGACTCTCCGAGGAGACCGCGGAGCTCGTGGCCGCCGAGCTCACCGCCAACGACGCCCTGCGCGCGCACGCCGACATCGAGTTCGGCATCGACCCGGACAACCTGACCAACCCGTGGCACGCGGCCTGGGCCTCGATGATCGCCTTCACCGTCGGCGCGCTCCTCCCGCTGCTGGTCGTCGCGTTCGTGCCGGACGACGTACGCATCCTGGTCACCGTGCTCAGCGTCGTCGTGGCGCTCGCCCTCACCGGCTTCGTGAGCGCGCGCATCGGCTACAGCCCGCGGCTGCCCGCCGTCGTCCGCAACGTGGCGGGCGGCCTGCTCGCGATGGGCGTGACCTACCTGATCGGCTCGTTCGCCGGCATCCACCTGGGCTGACTCAGTCGGCCTGGGGACCCGTCGAGGCGCGCAGGACCAGCTCGGGCGCGAAGAGGTACTCCCGCGAGGCCACCGGATCACCGCCGATGGCGTCGGCCAGGGCGGCGACTGCGGTGCCGCCCATCTGCGCCACCGGCTGGCGCACGGTCGTGAGAGGCGGATCGAGGAAGGCGACCAGCGGGGAGTCGTCGAAGCCGATCACCGACACGTCCCCGGGCACGTCCAGGCCAGCGACACGTGCGGCCCGAACAGCTCCAATGGCCATCATGTCCGAGCCGCAGACGATCGCCGTGGCACCCTGCTCGAGCAGCTGGCTGGTCGCCGCGGCGCCCCCCTCGACCGAGAAGATCGTCTCGGCGATCCACGATCTCGCCTCGTCGGCGTCGAGGCCGAGGTGCGTGCCCAGGGCGTCGACGAAGCCCACGAGCTTGCGCAACGACGGCATGAAGCGCGCGGGGCCGATCGCGAGTCCGATCCTGTAGTGACCGAGCTGGGCGAGGTGCGCGACAGCGATGTCCATGGCGATGTGATCGTCGGCCGAGATGAACGGAGCCGGCACACCCTCGACGAAGCCGTTGATGAAGACGACGGGCAAGCCGCGGTCGAGCAACGCCTGGTAGCGGCCGTGGTCGGCCCGCGTGTCCGCGTGCTTGCCGGAGACGAAGATGATGCCCGCGACGCCGTGGTCGAGGAGCGACTCGACGTACTCGTCCTCCGACAGGCTGCCCGGGGACTGGGTGCACAGCACCGGGGTGAAGCGTCGACGGGCAAGTGCGTCCTCGATGACCTGCGCGAACGCGGGGAAGATCGGGTTCTCCAGCTCCGGGACGACCAGTCCCACGAGGCCGGCGCTCCGCTGCCGCAGGTGGGTGGGACGCTCGTAGCCCAGGACGTCGAGCGCAGCGATGACCGCCTGCCTCGTGCCCTCGCTGACTCCGGGCTTGGAGTTGAGGACGCGGCTCACCGTGGCCTCGCTCACACCTGCCTCGACAGCGATCTGAGACAGGGTTGCCATGCCCGAATGGAAGCATCGTTGCGGGATTGGCTGCAAGGTCTTTCATTTCTTGCCAGGTTTCTTGCTAGCCTCCGGGTGACCACCATCACAGCGCCCTTCCCCACGGGGCGCGTACTTCTGGGAGAAACGATGCGTCGACTCAAGACCGGCACCGCCGGCGTCGCAGTCGCTGCGCTCGCCCTCACGCTCGCAGCGTGCGGCAGCGACAGCGACTCCGACAGCAACACCGAGAGTGAGAGCGATGCCGCCAACCCCGGCGACCTCACCGCCGAGCTGACCTGGTGGGACACCTCGGACGCCACCAACGAGGCCCCCGCCTACGACGAGCTCATCGCCAAGTTCAACGAGGAGTACCCGAACGTCACCGTCAAGCACGAGACGGTGCCGTTCGACCAGACGCAGAACAAGTTCAAGACCGCGGCCGAGTCGGGCTCGGGTGCGCCGGACATCCTGCGCGCCGAGGTGGCCTGGACCCCCGAGTTCGCCTCCTTGGGCTACCTCTACGACCTCGACGGCACCGCAGCGCTCGAGAACAACTTCCTGGAGACCCCGCTCTCCAGCAACGTCTACGACGGACAAGACCTACGGCGTCCCGCAGGTCACCGACACCCTCGGCCTGATGTACAACAAGGCCCTCTTCGAGAAGGCGGGCCTGGACCCCGAGGCCCCGCCCGCCAGCTGGGACGAGGTGCGCGAGGCAGCCAAGGCGCTGAAGAGCAAGGCCGGCGTCGACGGCATCTACATCAACTCCGGCGGCTACTTCCTGATGCCGTTCCTCTACGGCGAGGGTGCCAACCTGGTCGACACCGAGGCACAGACGATCACGGTCAACAGCCCCGAGGCCGTCACGGGCATCGAGACGGCGCAGAGCATGGTCAAGGACGGCACCGCGGTCAAGCCGGTCGCCAATGACCCCTACGGCACGATGATGACGCTCTTCAAGGAGCAGAAGGTCGCCATGATCATCAACGGCCCGTGGGAGGTCGCCGGCATCAGCGACGACCCCAACTTCGGGGGCATCGAGAACCTCGGTGTGGCTCCCGTCCCGGCCGGCTCGGCCGGCCAGGGCGCGCCCGTCGGCGGGCACAACTACGTCGTCTGGTCGGGCATGGACGACACGAAGGCCGAGGCCGCCGCAGCGTTCATCGCCTTCATGAGCTCGGCGGAGTCCGAGGCGTTCATCGCCGACGAGCTCGGCCTGCTGCCGGGCAACGCCGACTCCTACGACATGGTGACCAACGAGCGGGTAGCGCTCTGGGCGGACGCCATGGACGTTGCCCAGCCGCGACCGTGGATCCCCGAGGGCGGCCAGTTCTTCGCCGCGCTCGACACGATGGCCACCGAGGTGCTCATCCAGGGCAAGCCGGTCCAGCCCGCGATGGACAAGGTCGCCGAGACCTACCAGAGCGAGGTCGTCACGGACTACACCGTGGAGTGACCCCGCACCAGTGAGCGAGGGCCGGGCCGGGCACTCCCGGTCCGGCCCTCGTTCGTCTAGCGTCGCCCTGTGCACGGCCGGCCGGCCGGCGACGCACTGCCCTCGACGTACACCCGACTCACCCCCCGACGGAGTCCCCGGATGCGCAAGAGCTTCGACAAGCACTGGTACGCGTGGGCCATGGTGCTGCCCACCGTCATCGTGCTCGGCGTGCTGGTCTTCTACCCCCTGGTGCGGGGCGTGTGGCAGTCCTTCACCGACCTCAACGAGTCCAACCAGCGTGCCGAGATCTGCGACAAGGTCCTCGGTGGCGCGACCACGTGCAAGCCCAACCCCGACGCGGCCGAGCTTCGTGGGGCTCGACAACTATGTCGACATCCTCACCGGCCAGCAGGGCGAGTTCTGGCTGCAGTTCGTCAACACGCTCGTGTGGACCGTCTCCTGCGTGCTCTTCCACTTCGGCCTCGGCCTGGGACTGGCCGTGATGCTCAACCGCAGCTTCCGGGGGCGTGGGTTCTACCGCGTGGCGTTGATCCTGCCGTGGGCGGTCCCGTCGTTCGTGGCGGCCTTCGCGTGGCGCTTCATCTTCGACGAGCGCTTCGGGGTCATCAACGGCGCACTGCTGGCGGTCGGCCTCGACCCGGTGGCGTGGTTCGAGCAGCGCTGGACGTCGCTGTTCACCGCCATCGTCGCCAACATCTGGCTGGGCGTCCCGTTCATGATGGTCGCGCTGCTCGGCGGCCTCCAGTCCATCAACGGCGACCTCTACGAAGCGGCCGAGATGGACGGCGCCTCCCCGTGGCAGCGGTTCGTCAACATCACGCTTCCCGGCCTCCGCCCGGTGAGCTCCACGGTGATCCTGCTCGGCACGATCTGGACCTTCAACATGTTCCCGATCATCTACTTCGTGACGGGTGGCGAGCCGGCCGGGCAGACCGAGATCCTCGTCACCGGCGCCTACCGCGCCGCCTTCGAGGGCATCCGCGACTACTCGCTGGCGGCGACCTACGGCGTGCTCATCTTGTCGATCCTCGTCGTCTACGCAGGCGTCTACAAGCGCATGCTGTCCAAGCAGGGAGAGGTCTTCTGATGGCCAGCATCGTTCCCCCCGAGGTGTTCGCGCCGGTCGACCTCGAGGGCGCGGAGGCCCGTGACATCCGTCGCCGGCGCACGGTACGCCGTCGCGGAGAACGACCGCTCGCCGCCAGCATCGCGCTGCACGGCACGCTGATCGTCGCGACCTTCACCGCCCTCTTCCCCATCGCCTGGGTGCTGCTGAGCTCGTTCAAGCCCGCCTCGGAGATCCGCCGCTCCGAGATCGCGCTGTTCGCGAGCCCGACCCTCGACAACTACCGCCGGCTGCTGACCGACACCGACTTCCCGACCTGGTTCGTCAACTCGTTGGTGGTCGCGGCGCTCACGATGGTCATCGGCATCACGATGTCCGCGTCCGCGGGCTACGCGCTGAGCCGCTTCAACTTCCCGGGCAAGCGCGGGCTCATGTGGGTCTTCCTGCTGACCCAGATGTTCCCCGTGGCGATCCTGATCGTGCCGATCTACACGATCATGTCGAACCTCGGCCTCATCGACACGAAGGCGTCGCTGGTCATCGCCTACTGCACGGTGGCCGTGCCGTTCTGCGCCTGGATGCTCCGGGGCTACTTCGACTCGATCCCCCGCGAGCTCGACGAGGCCGCGGCCCTCGACGGCCTCGGGCCCTTCGGCACCTTCTACAAGGTGATCCTGCCCCTCGCGCGACCCGGGCTCGCGGTCACGGCGTTCTACACCTTCCTCACCGCGTGGGGGGAAGTCGCGTACGCCATCGCCTTCATGCAGGGCAGCGACCACTACACGCTCGGTGCCGGCCTGCAGCAGTTCGTGCCTCAGTTCAGCCCTCGCTGGGAGCTGCTCACGGCCGGCGCGGTGCTCATCACCGTTCCCGCCGCCATCGTCTTCTTCTTCGCCCAGAAGCACCTCGTCTCCGGCCTCACCGCCGGTGGCACCAAGGGCTGACCCCCGCACCTCGAGAGTTAGGAACCCCATGTCGACGACGGTCACCTTCGACCAGGCTTCACGGATCTACCCCGGCACCGAGAAGCCTGCGGTGGACGCCCTCGACCTCGAGATCGAGCCGGGTGAGTTCCTGGTGCTGGTCGGACCCTCCGGGTGCGGCAAGTCCACCTCCCTGCGCATGCTCGCGGGCCTGGAGGACGTCACCAGCGGCCACATCCGCATCGGCGACCGTGACGTCACGCACGTCGCGCCCAAGGACCGCGACATCGCCATGGTCTTCCAGAACTATGCGCTCTACCCGCACATGAGCGTCGCCGACAACATGGGCTTCGCGCTCAAGATCGCCGGCGCCAAGAAGGCGGAGATCTCCAGCCGGGTGGCCGAGGCCGCCAAGATCCTCGACCTCGAGCCCTACCTCGACCGCAAGCCCAAGGCACTATCCGGCGGCCAGCGCCAGCGGGTGGCCATGGGGCGCGCCATCGTGCGCCACCCGAAGGTCTTCTTGATGGACGAGCCGCTGTCCAACCTCGACGCCAAGCTGCGCGTCTCGACGCGTACGCAGATCGCCTCCCTGCAAAGACGCCTCGGCATCACCACGGTTTACGTCACCCACGACCAGGTCGAGGCCATGACGATGGGCGACCGCGTCGCCGTGCTCAAGGACGGCGTGCTGCAGCAGGTGGACACCCCGCTCGGCCTCTACGACAAGCCCAAGAATGCCTTCGTGGCCGGGTTCATCGGCTCCCCGGCCATGAACCTCGGCACCTTCCGCGTCAGCGACGGCAAGGCCCTCGTCGGCGACGGACACGTCCCGTTGCCGCGCTCGACGATTGCCGCCCTGAAGGGCGACCAGGTGCAGGTCGGCTTCCGGCCGGAGGCGATGGTGCTCGCGTCCGAGGCGGACGCGGGGTCCTTCGCGGTCGAGTCGCTCGTGATCGAGGAGCTGGGCTCCGACGCGTTCCTCTACGGCAACCTGATCGGTGACGACCTGCGAGCCGACCACATCGTCGCGCGGATCGCGCCGCGCTCGGTCCCGGCCAAGGGCGCGCGGGTGTGGTTCACCGTCGAGCCCGGCCAGCTGCACGCCTTCGACGTCGAGACCGGCGAGGCGCTCCCCGTCGACTGAGCCGACGAGTGCGCGCACGCGTCAGCTCGGCACCGTTCAGCCGAGGGCGGCCACGATGTCGTTGACCCGGTCCTTGGCGTCGCCGAAGAGCATCTGGGTGTTGTCCTTGAAGAACAGCGGGTTCTGCACGCCGGCGTAGCCGGTGGCCATCGACCGCTTGAAGACCACGACGTCCTTGGCGTTCCAGACCTCCAGCACCGGCATGCCGGCGATGGGCGAGCCGGGCTCCTCCAGGGCGGCCGGGTTGACGGTGTCGTTGGCGCCGATGACGAGCACGACGTCGGTGCGGGGGAAGTCCTCGTTGATCTCGTCCATCTCGAGCACGATGTCGTAGGGCACCCTGGCCTCGGCCAGGAGGACGTTCATGTGGCCGGGCAGCCGGCCGGCGACCGGGTGGATGCCGAAGCGCACGTCGACGCCCTTGTCACGCAGCTTGCGGGTCATCTCGGCCACGGGGTACTGCGCCTGGGCGACGGCCATGCCGTAGCCCGGCGTGATGACGACCGACGAGGCGTTGGCCAGCATGTCGGCGACGTCGTCGGCGTGGATCTCGCGGTGGTCGCCGTAGTCGCGGTCCTCGCCCGCCGATGCGCCGGTCGAGCCGAACCCGCCGGCGATGACGCTGATGAAGGAGCGGTTCATCGCCTTGCACATGATGTAGCTGAGGATCGCACCGGACGAGCCGACGAGCGCGCCGACGATGATGAGCAGGTCGTTGCCGAGCATGAAGCCGGCCGCGGCTGCGGCCCAGCCGGAGTAGCTGTTGAGCATCGAGACGACCACGGGCATGTCCCCGCCGCCGATCGCGGCGACGAGGTGGAAGCCGAGGAACAGCGCGAGCGCCGTCATCACCAGCAGCGGCACCAGGCCCAGCTCCAGCTGGCCGTCGAGCGCCACGAACCAGACCATCAGCACGACCGACGTGACGATGATGCCGAGGTTGAGCTGGTGGCGCCTGGGCAGCGTCAGCGGGGAGGACGACATCTTCCCGCTGAGCTTGGCCCACGCCACGATCGAGCCGGTGAGGGTCACCGCGCCGATGAAGACGCCGATGAAGACCTCGATGTCGTGCACCGCGTCCGCGAAGCCGTCGTACTCCAGGTAGGAGTTGATGCCGACCAGCACGGCGGCCAGGCCGACGAAGCTGTGCAGCATCGCGACGAGCTCGGGCATCCCGGTCATCTCGACGGTGCGGGCGCGCCAGGCGCCGATCACCCCGCCGGCGGCCATCATGGCGAGGATCAGCAGGAGGGTGACGGCGAAGTTGCGCTCGTCGAGGAGCTCGGCCTTCTGGGCGGCCAGCAGCAGGGTGGCGAGCAGCGCCAGGCCCATGCCGACCATGCCGGCGACGTTGCCGAGCTTGGCGGTCTCGTGCTTCGACAGGCCCGCCAGGGCACCGATGAAGAGCAGCCCGGAGATGATGTAGGCGCCGGTGACGAGCCCGAAGAGGTTGTCGGAGGTCAGGAAGTCGCTCACGTCAGTCCTTCCTGAACATCTCGAGCATGCGCAGCGTCACCAGGAAGCCACCGAAGATGTTGATGCTCGCCACGAAGACCGCGACGAGCGCGAGCAGCATCACGGCGAGGTTGTCGCTGCCGACCTGCAGGATGCCGCCGACCAGGATGATCCCGGAGATCGCGTTGGTCTCCGCCATGAGCGGGGTGTGCAGCGCGTGCGAGACGTTGGAGATGACGTAGTAGCCGACCACGACGGCCAGCGCGAAGACGGTGAAGTGGCCCAGGAAGTTGCTGGGCGCAGACGACGCCAGCACCGCGAAGGCCACGGCGCCCAGCCCGGCGGCGTACCACTTCCTCCGCGGGTCCACGGGCTTCGGCGGCGGCGCTGCCTCGGCAGCCGGCAGCACCTGCGTCGTCGTGCTCGCCGCCGACACCTGCACGGGCGGCGGCGGCCACAGGGTCTCGCCGGCCCGCGACACGGTGATGCCACGCTGGACGACGTCGTCCATGTCGAGCGTCAGCTGGCCGTCCTTCCCGGGGGTCAGCAGCTTGAGCAGGTTCACGATGTTGGTGCCGTAGAGCTGGCTGGTCTGCGCGGCCAGGCGTCCGGCGAGGTCGGTGTAGCCCAGGACCGTGACGCCGTTGTCGGTGACGACGCGCTCGTCCGTGACCGTGGCGGCGACGTTGCCGCCGTTGGCGGCCGCCATGTCGACGACGACCGAGCCGGGCCGCATCGCGGCCACCGTCTCGGCGGTGACCAGCTTCGGGCGCGGGGCGTCCGGGGATGAGGGCGGTGGTGATGACGATGTCGGCGGCGCGCGCCTCCTCGTCGTACATCGCAGCGGTCGCGGCCTCCTGCTCGGCGGTCATCTCCTTCGCGTAGCCGTCGGTGGAGACCTCCTGCTCCATGTCGACCGTGACGAACTGCGCGCCCATCGACTCGACCTGCTCGGCGACCTCGGGGCGCACGTCGAAGGCGCGGACGACGGCGCCGAGCGACCCGGCGGCGCCGATCGCGGCGAGCCCCGCCACGCCCGCTCCGACGACGAAGACCCGCGCGGGTGGGACCTTGCCCGCCGCGGTGACCTGGCCGGTGAAGAGCCGGCCGAACTCGTGGGCGGCCTCGATGACGGCGCGGTAGCCCGCGACGTTGGCCATGCTGGACAGCACGTCCATCGACTGCGCACGCGAGATGCGGGGGACCGCGTCCATCGCCATCGCGGTCACCCCGGCGGCGGTGAGCTGCTCGACGAGCTCGGGACTGCGACCGGGAGCCATCAGGCTGATCACCGTGGCGCCGGGGGCGAGCCGGGCGATCTCGTCGCTGGTGGGGGCGTTGACCTTCACCACGATGTCGCTGGACCACACGTCCTCGGACGTGCCGACGGCGATGCCGGCGTCGGTGAAGGCACGGTCGGGCTGGTCGGCCGCGAACCCGGCCCCTGCCTCGACGACGACGTCGTAGCCCAGGGCGACCAGCTGCGCCGCGGTCTTGGCCGTCGCAGCGACCAGGGTCTCCCCGGGCCGGGACTCGCGGGGGATGCCGATGCGCACAGAAGCCTCCTGGAAGGGGGGACGGACCGCGCTCAAGTTACACGCGGGCACACCCGTAGGGCGGCAGTCTCACGTGCGCGCGGTCACCTGAACGCGTCAGAGGACCCGGACGGCGGCGCCACCGAGTCCCTCCCCGGTCACCCGAGCGTGGAGGCGCGAGCGACGAGCTCGGGGGTGAAGACCACCTGCTCGTGGACGTGCTCGGGGTTCCCGGTCTCGTCGAGCAGCAGCTCGGCGGCCCGCTCGCCGAGCAGCTGGCGCGGCTGGCGCACGGAGGTGATCGGCACGGCGGCGGCCGCGGCGAAGACGATGTCGTCGTAGCCGACGATGGCGAGGTCCTCGGGCACCCTGCGGCCGCGGGTGATGTAGTGCTGCAGCAGCCCGAGGGCGATCAGGTCGTTGGCGCAGAAGGCGGCCGTGGGGCGGCGTCGCTCGGGCAGGCCCAGGAGGCGCTCGCCGGCCCGGCGGCCCTCCTCGACGCTCAGTGCCGCCCGTGACCACCTGGAGCAGGTCGTCCTCCGGCAGGCCGGCATCCGCCCAGGCGCGGCCGGCGCCGACCCAGCGGTCGCGCACCTGGCCGATCGACGTCGGTCCGCCGACGTACGCCACCCGCTGGTGGCCGCGGTCGACGAGGTGCTCGACCGCGAGCCGACCGCCGAGCTCGTCGTCCACGGAGACCGAGCAGACGTCGTCGCCGGCACGGATCCGGTCGACGACGACCAGCGGGGTGCCGCGCCGGACGACCTCGTCGAGCGTGGGCGACTCCGGGTCGACCGGCGTGATCAGGATGCCCTGCACGCGCTGCTCGACGAGGTGGTCGAGGTAGGCCTTCTCGCGGGCGGCGCTGTTGTGGCTGTTGCACATGAAGAGGGAGAGGTCCGCCGCCTCGGCCGCGTCCTCGATGCCCGCGGCGACGTCGGTGAAGAACGGGTTGGTCGCGTCGAGCATGACGTAGGCCAGCAGGCCGACTCTTGCCGGCCCGCAGCTGCCGGGCGGACTCGTTGCGCACGAAGCCCAGGTCGGCCATCGCCTGCTCGACGCGCGCCCGGGTCGCGGGCGAGACCCGGTCGGGACGGTTGAGCACGTTGCTCACGGTCCCCAGGGACACACCAGCCGCTGCGGCGACGTCCTTGACGGACGCGGAGCGAAGCATGGCACCTCCCGGGCACTCGTTGAAACGGTCTAGCGGAGGCTACACGCGACCGGCGCTCCTGAGGAGGCTGCGTGCGAACTCGGTCCCTCGACCACGCTTGAAAATTTGTGGTTCAGCCCTTGACCTCTGTGACGACGCTCACGTACTGTCCGGTTGAAACCTTTCAATCAAGGAGCCATGGATGACCGCAGAACGACGCAGGGGACCCCCGTCCTCGAGCTGCGCGACGTGTCGAAGTCCTTCGGCCCCGTGGTGGCGCTGCGCTCCGGCACGCCTGAGCGTCCAGGCCGGTTCGATCCACGCCCTCGTCGGCGAGAACGGCGCCGGCAAGTCGACGCTGGTCAAGATCGTCGCCGGCGTGCACCGCCGCGACTCCGGTGTCTTCGAGCTCGGCGGCGAGCCGGTCGACTTCGGCTCGACCGCCGACTCCAAGGCGGCGGGCGTCGCCGTGATCTACCAGGAGCCCACCCTCTTCCCCGACCTGTCGGTCATGGAGAACATCTTCATGGGCCGGCAGATCGTCGGCGCCGGTCGTCGCATCGACCGGGCCGCGATGTACGCCGAGGCCGAGGCCCTCTTCGGCCGCCTCGGCGTCGACCTGGACCCCCGCCGTCCCGCCCGTGGCCTCTCCATCGCCGACCAGCAGATCATCGAGATCGCCAAGGCCATCTCCCTCGACGCGCGGCTGCTCATCATGGACGAGCCGACCGCCGCCCTGAGCGGGATCGAGGTCGACCGCCTCTTCGCCGTCGCCCGCAGCCTGCGCGACGAGGGCCGCGCGCTGGTCTTCATCTCCCACCGCTTCGACGAGGTCTTCGCCCTGTGCGACACCGTCAGCGTGATGCGCGACGGCAGCTACATCGCGACCGTGCCCACCGCGGAGACCACCGAGTCGCAGATCGTCTCGCAGATGGTCGGTCGCGAGGTCGCCGAGCTCTTCCCCAAGACCGCCGCCGAGATCGGCGAGGTCGTCCTCGAGGTCGAGGGACTCAACGCCACCGGCGTCTTCCACGACGTCTCCTTCACCGTTCGTCGCGGCGAGATCGTCGGCCTCGCCGGGCTGGTCGGCGCGGGCCGCAGCGAGATCGCCCGGGCGGTCTTCGGCGTCGACGGCTACGACTCCGGCAGCGTCAAGATCGCCGGCAAGGCCATCCCCCGGGGCCGGCCGCGCGCCGCGATCGACGCCGGGGTGGCCTTCGTCCCCGAGGACCGCCGCGCCCAGGGCCTCGTGACCGAGGCGTCGGTCGCCCGCAACGTCGCCTCCGTCATCCGCGGCGGCCTGGCTCGCGCCGGGCTCCTGACCGCCGGTGCCGAGAACCGCGCCGCCGGCCCGTGGGCCGGACGACTCGAGGTCAAGACCAATGCCCTCGACGCGACCGCCCGCACCATGAGCGGCGGCAACCAGCAGAAGGTCGTCATCGCCAAGTGGCTCGCCACCGAGCCCGACCTGCTGATCATCGACGAGCCCACCCGCGGCATCGACGTCGGCACCAAGTCCGAGGTGCACCGGTTGCTCTCCGAGCTCGCCGGGCAGGGCCTGGCGATCCTGATGATCTCCTCCGAGCTGCCCGAGGTGCTCGGCATGGCCGATCGCGTCCTGGTCGTCTGCGAGGGCCGGATCACCGCCGACCTGTCCCGTGACGAGGCAACGCCCGACGCCGTCATGTACGCCGCCACCCATCACGAGGAGGTCGCGTCATGACCCCGCACCCCCCGACCACGCACACCGACGGCACCGAGCCGAGCACCAGCGAGGTCCTGCTCGTCCAGCCCTCCTCGCTGTCGCCGACCCGTCGCATCCTCACCGGCCTGCTCCGCTCGCGCGAGTTCTCCATCTTCCTGGTGCTGGTCGCGGTCACGGTCGTGGCGACGGCGAAGAACGAGAACTTCCTCTTCAGCTCCGACGGCTGGCGCAACTTCCTGGTCAACCCGTCGCTGCTGCTGCTGCTCGCAGTGGGCCAGGCCGTCGTCATCATCACCCGCAACGTCGACCTGTCGGTCGGCTCGATCATGGCCCTGACGGCCTACCTCACCGGTCGCCTCTTCATCGACCAGCCCGGGCTGCCGATCATCGCGGTGTTCGCCATCTGCATCCTCGCCGGAGCGGCCCTGGGCCTGATCAACGGACTGCTGGTGGCCTACTTCAACGTGCCGTCGCTGGTCATCACGCTCGGCACGCTCTACATCTACCGGGGCATCGTGCTCTCGTGGGCGGGCAGCAACCGGGTCAACGCGGGCGACATGCCGGCCGACTTCCTGGCGCTGGGCAACAAGGCGTTCCTCACCATCCCGGTGCTCACGATCATCTCCTTCGCCGTGCTCGCCGTGGTCGGTTACTACCTCTACACCGCCCGCGGCGGCCGTGAGTTCTACGCCATCGGGTCCGACCCCGACGCCGCGGTGCTCTACGGCCTGAACGTACGCCGCCGCGTGATCGCCGCGTTCGTCCTCAGCGGCGCGCTGGCCGGCCTGGTCGGCGTCCTCTACACCGCCCGCTACGGCACCGTGAGCTCCGGCGTCGGCTCGGGCATCGAGCTGCAGGCCGTCGCGGCCGTGGTCATCGGCGGCGTCGCGATCTTCGGCGGCAGCGGCACGGTGTGGGGCGCGGCGCTCGGTGCCTTCCTCCTCGTCACGATCAACCGGGCACTGCCCAGCCTCGGCATCGAGGACTTCTGGCAGCGCGCCGTGGTCGGCGTACTGATCCTGGGCGCCATCGTCCTGGACCGGGTCCTGTCCATGCGCCAGGAAGCCAAGCTGGCCGACGCAAGGGAGCTGTCGGCATGAGCACGACACGTACCTACACCGAGTATTCACGGCCCCTGTGGTGGCGGGTGCTCGCTCACCCGCGAGATGGCCATCATCGCGCTCACCGCCGCGGTGTTCGTCTACTCGATCCTCAACGTGCCCAACTTCGACGGCCCGCTGACCCTCAAGTTCCTGCTGCAGGACATCGCGCCGATCCTCCTGATCGCACTCCCGATGACGCTGATCATCGTGACCGGCGAGATCGACCTCTCGGTGGCGAGCATCGTCGGCCTCAGCAGCGTCCTGCTCGGCGTGCTCTACGACAGCGGCCTCTCCATCCCGGTCGCGGCGCTGCTCGCGCTGGTCGCCGGCGCCGCCTGCGGGGCACTCAACGGCTTCCTCATCGCCTACGTCGGCCTGCCGTCGCTGGCGGTCACGATCGGCACCCTCGCGCTCTTCCGCGGCGTGGCTGTCGGACTGCTCGGCACCAAGGCGGTCACGGGGTTCAGCGAGAACTGGACCGACCTGGCGACCGGCACCATCGGCAGCAGCTCCATCCCGCTCGTGATGATCCCGTTCGTCGTCCTGGCCATCGGCTTCTCCCTGCTGCTGCACTTCTCGACCTTCGGCCGCGGCGTCTACGACATCGGGCTCAACGACGAGGCCGCCCACTTCACCGGCGTCAACGTGGCCCGCACCAAGCTGATCCTCTTCGTGCTCTCGGGCGTCGTGTCCGCCTTCGCCGGCGTCTACTACACGCTCCGCTTCGGCAGTGCCCGCGGCGACAACGCCACCGGTATGGAGCTGCAGGTCATCGCCGCAGTCCTCCTCGGAGGTGTGTCGATCTTCGGCGGACGCGGCAAGCTCCACGGCGTCATCGCCGGAGTCGTGCTCATCGGCGTCATCGCCAGTGCCCTGCGCCTGGAACGGGTGACGGTCAACGTCACCAACATCATCATCGGCCTGCTGCTCGTGGTCTCGGTGATCGCAACCCCCCTGTTGTCGTGGGCCGCCACCCGGCTCCCACGCAGGTCTCCTCGTTCCGAGGAGCCCACCCATCCCAAGCAGGCCACACCGGCCGGCGTCTGAATCAAGAGAAAGGTTGGATGGAATGAAGCTCCATTCACACCGGGCGACCGCCCTGGCCGCACTGCTGCTCAGTGTCTCGGTCCTGACCGCATGTGGTGCCGACGACACCGACAGCGGCACCGACGACGGCGGCGACAGCGGCGGCGGCGAGTCCTCGCTCACCATGCTGCCCAAGAACCTCGGCAACCCCTACTTCGACACCACCACCAAGGGTGCCGAGGAAGCAGCCGGGGAGACCGGCGCCACCATCGAGGAGGTCGGCCCCGAGACCGGCGACGACCCGGCCGGGCAGGTGCCGTTCATCAACACCGTCGCCCAGCAGGGTGCCGACGGCCTGATCGTGTCGGCCAACGACCCGGAGGCCATCTGTGACGCCATCGGCGAGGCACGCGACGCCGGCGTCAAGGTCGTCACCTTCGACTCCGACACCAACCCCGAGTGCCGCGACCTGTTCATCAACCAGGCCACCGCCGAGGGCATCGCCGCCAAGCAGCTCGAGCTGATCGCGGAGCAGATCGGCGGCTCGGGCGAGATCGCGATCCTGTCGGCGGCCGCCAACGCCACCAACCAGAACGCCTGGATCGAGATGATGGAGGCCGAGCTGGAGTCCAACGCCGACTACGCCGACATCGAGCTGGTCGACACCGTCTACGGCGACGACCAGGACCAGAAGTCCTTCGACCAGACCGAGGCGCTGCTGCAGAACCACCCCGACCTCAAGGGCATCATCTCCCCGACCACCGTGGGCATCGCTGCTGCCGCCCGCTACCTCTCGGAGTCGGAGTTCAAGGGCAAGGTCGCGCTGACCGGTCTCGGCACCCCGAACCAGATGCGCGAGTTCGTCGAGGACGGCACCGTCGAGGCCTTCGCGCTGTGGAACCCGGGCGACCTGGGCTACCTCGCGGTCTTCGCCACCCAGGCGCTGATCGACGGTGACATCACCGGTGAGGAGGGCGACTCCTTCGAGGCCGGCCGCCTCGGCGAGTTCGAGGTCGGCGCCGACGGCGTCGTGCTCCTCGGCGAGCCGTTCACCTTCAACGCCGACAACATCGCCGACTTCGACTTCTGAGTCGGCACTGAGCTCCCCGGGCCCGACGCATTCGGCGCTGTCGGGCCCGGGGAAACCCACCCACCCCCTTCCACCACTCGCACGCACCCGCGGAGGTCATGTCATGCAGCGCGTCTGCTTCACCCTCCAGGTGCGACCCGAACGGATGACGGAGTACGCCGAGCGCCACGCCGCGGTGTGGCCGGACATGCTCCGGGCCCTCCACGAGACGGGTTGGCACAACTACTCGCTCTTCCTCCGCGACGACGGACTGCTCGTCGGCTACGTCGAGACACCCGACATCGACGCCGCCCGGGCGGGCATGGACGCCACTGACGTCAACGCCCGCTGGCAGGCGGAGATGGCCCCCTTCTTCGAGGACCTGGACCTGCCACCGGACCAGGGCTTCCTCCAGCTGAGCGAGGTCTTCCACCTCGAGGACCAGCTCGCCGCCCACGAATCCGCCACGAAGGACCTGTCATGACCAGCTTCACCGAGATCACCGGCCGCCTCGAGCGGCTCGCCATCGAGGTTCCGTCGTGGGCCTACGGCAACTCCGGCACCCGCTTCAAGGTGTTCGGCTCCCCCGGGACGCCCCGCACCGTGCAGGAGAAGATCGCCGACGCCGCGACCGTCCACGAGTACACCGGACTGGCGCCGACCGTGGCCCTGCACATCCCGTGGGACCTGGTCGACGACTTCAAGGAGCTGCGCGGACGTACGCCGAGGACCTGGGCGTCGGTCTCGGCACCGATCAACTCCAACACGTTCCAGGACGACGACTACAAGCTCGGCAGCCTGACCAACGCCGACCCCGCGATCCGGCGCAAGGCCGTGCAGCACAACCTCGACTGCATCGAGGTGATGAACCAGACCGGCTCGCAGCGACCTGAAGGTCTGGCTGGCCGACGGCACCAACTACCCCGGCCAGGGCGACATCCGCGCCCGCCAGGACTGGCTGGCCGAGGGTCTGCGCACGATCTACGACCAGCTCGGCACCGAGCAGCGGCTGGTGCTGGAGTACAAGTTCTTCGAGCCGGCGTTCTACCACACCGACGTCCCGGACTGGGGCACGTCGCTGGTGCACTGCCTGGCCCTCGGCGACCGCGCGACCGTCTGCCTCGACACCGGGCACCACGCCCCCGGCACCAACATCGAGTTCATCGTGGCGCAGCTGCTGCGGCTCGGCCGGCTGGGCTCCTTCGACTTCAACAGCCGCTTCTACGCCGACGACGACCTCATCGTCGGGGCGGCCGACCCGTTCCAGCTGTTCCGCATCATGGTCGAGGTCATCCGAGGCGGCGGCCTCGACGCCGACAGCGACGTCGCGCTGATGCTCGACCAGTGCCACAACATCGAGGACAAGATCCCCGGCCAGATCCGCTCGGTCCTCAACGTGCAGGAGATGGTCGCCCGCGCCCTGCTCCTCGACACCGTCGCGCTCGACGCGGCCCGCACCGAGGGCGACGTGCTCGGCGCCAACCAGGTCTTCATGGACGCCTTCTACACCGACGTACGCGCCGACCTCGCCGGCTGGCGCGAGGAGTCGCGGCCTGCCCGCGGACCCGATGGCCGCCTACCTCGCCAGCGGCCACCAGTCGAAGCTCGCCGACGAGCGGGTCGGCGGCCACCAGGCCGGCTGGAACTGAACTCCACCCCGACCCACCGATAGGAACCAACACCGTGAGTGACCTCAACCCCGCCGTCGCCGCCCTCGTGGCGCGCTCCAACCGGCTCGGCGCCGACCCGAAGAACACCAACTACGCCGGTGGCAACACCTCCGCCAAGGGTGTCGAGACCGACCCGGTCACCGGAGAGGACGTCGAGCTGCTGTGGGTCAAGGGCTCCGGCGGCGACCTCGGCACCCTCACGCCCGGCGGCCTGGCGGTGCTCCGGCTCGACCGGATGCGCGCGCTGGTCGACGTCTACCCAGGGCTCGACCGCGAGGACGAGATGGTCGCGGCGTTCGACTACTGCCTGCACGGCAAGGGTGGCGCGGCACCGTCGATCGACACCGCCATGCACGGCCTCGTCGACTCCGCGCACGTCGACCACCTCCACCCCGACTCCGGCATCGCGATCGCGACGGCCGCCGACGGTGAGGAGCTCACGTCGACAGGTCTACGGCGACAAGGTCGTGTGGGTGCCGTGGCGTCGCCCGGGCTTCCAGCTCGGGCTCGACATCGCCGAGATCAAGGCGGCCAACCCGCAGGCCGTCGGCTGCATCCTCGGCGGCCACGGGATCACCGCCTGGGGTGACACGAGCGAGGAGTCCGAGCAGAACTCGCTGTGGATCATCGACACCGCCGCGACCTATCTCGCCGAGCACTCGAAGCGCCGAGCCCTTCGGGGCTCCCGCTGGACGGCTACGCCGCGCTGGCGCCGGACGAGCGTCGTACGAAGGCTGCCGCGCTCGGTCCCACGATCCGCAGCATCGCGTCGCAGGACCGACCGATGGTCGGCCACTTCACCGACTCGGACGAGGTGCTCGACTTCCTCGCTGCCACCGAGCACCCGCGCCTGGCGGGCCTCGGCACCAGCTGCCCCGACCACTTCCTGCGCACCAAGGTGAAGCCGCTGGTCCTCGACCTGCCCTCCGGTGCGAGCGTCGAGGAGTCGATCGCCCGGCTGCGTGAGCTGCACGCGGCCTACCGCGAGGACTACCAGGGCTACTACGACCGCAACGCCACCCCCGACTCGCCCGCCATCCGCGGCGCCGACCCGCTGATCGTGCTGGTGCCGGGCGTCGGGATGTTCAGCTTCGGCAAGGACAAGCAGACCGCCCGCGTGGCCGGCGAGTTCTACGTCAACGCCATCAACGTGATGCGCGGCGCCGAGGGCGTCTCGACGTACGCCCCGATCGACGAGGCCGAGAAGTTCCGCATCGAGTACTGGGCGCTGGAGGAGGCCAAGCTGCAGCGGATGCCCGCGCCGAAGCCGCTGGCCACCCGCATCGCGCTGGTCACCGGTGCCGCCTCCGGCATCGGCAAGGCCATCGCGGCCAAGCTCGCCGCCGAGGGTGCGTGCGTCGTCATCGCCGACCTGTCGCTGGAGAAGGCGCAGGCCGCGGCCGCCGAGATCGGCGGCTCCGACGTCGCCGTCGGCGTGCAGGGCGACGTCTCCGACGAGGACGCCGTGCAGTCCATGGTGGACGCCGCGGTCCTGGCCTTCGGCGGCCTCGACCTGGTCGTCAACAACGCCGGGCTGTCGCTCTCCAAGTCGCTGCTCGACACCACCGTCGCCGACTGGGACCTCCAGCACGACGTGATGGCCAAGGGCTCGTTCCTCGTGTCCCGCGCAGCCGCGCGGGTGCTGATCGACCAGGGCCTCGGCGGCGACATCGTCTACATCTCGTCGAAGAACTCCGTCTTCGCCGGCCCCAACAACATCGCCTACTCGGCGGTGAAGGCCGACCAGGCCCACCAGGTCCGGCTGCTGGCCGCCGAGCTCGGCGAGCACGGCGTCAAGGTCAACGGCGTCAACCCCGACGGCGTGGTCCGCGGCTCCGGCATCTTCGCCGGCGGCTGGGGCGCCCAGCGCGCGGCGGTCTACGGCGTCGACGAGGAGAACCTCGGCGAGTTCTACGCCCAGCGCACGTTGCTCAAGCGCGAGGTCCTCCCCGAGCACTGCGCCAACGCCGTCTTCGCGCTGGTCGGGCCGAACATGACGCACACCACCGGACTGCACATCCCCGTCGACGCGGGCGTGGCCGCAGCGTTCCTGCGGTGACGTGATGTCAGCGCAACGGTCCGTGAGCGTCGCCGCGGTCGACCTCGGCGCCTCCAGCGGCCGGGTGATGCTCGGCGAGGTGGGTTCCGACCACCTTCGCCTCACGGCCGTGGCGCGCTTCGCGAACGGGCCGGTGCGCACCCCCGACGGGCTGCACTGGGACGTGCTCGACCTCTACCGCCACGCCCTCGCCGGGATCCGGGCCGCTGTCGACGCAGCGCCCGAGGGCCTGGCGAGCGTCGGCGTCGACTCGTGGGCAGTGGACTACGCCTGCTCCGGGACGGTCGCCTGCTCGGCCAGCCCTTCCACTACCGCGACGAGCGGCGTGGGGCGCCGCGGCCCGGCCCTGGTCCACGACCGGGTGCCCGCTGCGGAGCTCTATGCCCGCACCGGCCTGCAGTTCCTCCCCTTCAACACCGTCTACCAGCTGGCCGCGGACGACTGGACCTCCCTGGCCGACCGCCTGCTGCTGGTCCCCGACCTGCTCGCCCACTGGCTCAGCGGGGTCGAGGTCGCCGAGCGCACCAACGCCTCGACGACCGGTCTGCTCTCGGTCACCTCTGGCACCTGGGACGACGAGCTGATCACCCGGCTCGGGCTTCCCCGCGGCCTGCTGGCCGACCTGGTCGACCCCGGTACGACGATCGGCTCCCTGCTGCCCGAGGCCGGCGAGGTCGTCGGCGCACCGGGCCTTCCCGTGGTCGCGGTCGGTTCCCACGACACGGCGTCCGCGGTGGTCGGCGTACCCCTCGACAGCGCGGAGGCGGCGTACATCTCGCTCGGCACCTGGGGCCTGGTCGGCCTCGAGCTCGAGACACCGGTGCTCACCGAGGCCGCGCGCGCCGCCAACTTCACCCACGAGGGAGGCGTCGACGAGACGATCCGCTTCCTCACCAACGTGATGGGGACGTGGCTGCTGAGCGAGACCCTGCGGACGTGGGATCGCTCCGACCTCGGGCCGCTGCTCGCCGCTGCCGCGGACGTGACCGGCCCGGTCACGATCTTCGACGTCCAGGACCCGCGCTTCGTCCCACCCGGCGACATGCCGTCCCGGATCGCCACGTGGTGCGCCGAGCACGACGCTGCCGTACCCGCGCGACGACGCGTCGCTCGTGCGCAGCATCGTGGAGAGCCTGGCCGCGGCGTACGCCGACGCGCTCCGCACGGCTGGAGCGCTGGCCGGACGGGAGATCCGCCAGGTCCACGTCGTCGGCGGCGGAAGCCAGAACACCCTGCTGTGCCAGGCGATCGCCGACCGGGCCGGGCTGCCGGTCGTCGCCGGCCCGGTCGAGGCCACCGCGCTCGGCAACGTGCTCGTCCAGGCCCGCGCGGCCGGGGCCTCACCGGCGGTCTGGACGAGCTGCGCGACCTGGTCCGCCGCACCCACGACCTTCGACGGCACGAGCCGACACCGGTGGCGAGGTCGGCGTGACCCCCGGTCCACCTCGGGTGCTGGCCGACGACGAGCTCGAGGTCCTGAGACTGATGGCCGAGGGGCTGACCGTCGAGGCGGTCGCCCGGAAGCTCGAGGTCTCCGAGCGCACCGTGCGCCGCAAGGCCCGCGCGGCGTGTGCCCGCGTCGGGGTCGACACCACCGTCGAGGCGATCGTCTGGGCCGTCCGGCACCGCCTGCTCTAGCCCCACCCGCCCCCTAGTCCCCGTGGAAGGATGCCGACCGTGAGGGTTGCCCTCCAGATCACGTGCGTGAACGACGCGATGTTCCCCGACACGGGGAAGGCGGTCGTCACGTTGCTGCGCCGTCTCGGCGTCGACGTCGAGTTCCCGGCGGCGCAGACCTGCTGCGCCCAGCCGATGGTCAACACCGGCTACCTCGACGAGGCGGTCCCCGTCGTCCGCACCTTCGTCGACGCCTTCGCGGAGTACGACGCCATCGTCACCCCGAGCGGGTCGTGCGCCGGCTCCGCCCGACACCAGCACTCGATCGTGGCGCGGCGCTCCGGTGACCCCGCCCTGGCGGCGGCCGTCGCGCCGACCGCACCCAAGGTCTACGAGCTCAGCGAGTTCCTCGTCGACGTGCTCGGCGTGACCGACGTCGGCGCCTACTTCCCGCACCGGGTGACCTACCACCCGACCTGCCACGCCTGCGGATGCTCGGCGTCGGCGACCGGCCGCGGCCGCTGCTCGAGCAGGTGCGCGGCCTCACCCTGGTCGACCTGCCCCACGGCCGAGGAGTGCTGCGGCTTCGGCGGCACCTTCGCGCTGAAGAACGCCGACACCTCGGTCGCGATGGGAGCCGACAAGGCCCGCCACGTGCGCGACACCGGCGCCGAGGTGCTGGTCGCCGGCGACAACTCCTGCCTGATGCACATCGGCGGGATGCTCTCGCGCCAGCGCGCGGGCGTACGCGTCATGCACCTCGCCGAGATCCTGGCGGCGACGGAGGCCCCGCTGGTCGAGGCGGTCGCGCAGCGACCGTCACGGGACCGGGGCACGGCATGACCGGGACCTTCGTCGGCATGCCCGCCTTCCCGACCGCCGCGCGCGCGGCACTCGGCGACACCCAGCTGCGGCACAACCTCGCCCACGCCACCCAGACGATCCGCGACAAGCGCGCCCGCGTGGTCGCCGAGGTCGAGGAGTGGGAGGAGCTGCGGGTGGCCGGAGCGGCCGTCAAGGAGGCGGCGCTGCGCGACCTCGCCACCCACCTCGAGACGCTCGAGGCCTCGCTGACCCGGGCCGGCGCGACCGTGCACTGGGCCCGCGACGCCGAGGAGGCCTGCGCCATCGTGGCCGAGATCGCCCGCGGCCACGGCGTCGACGAGGTGGTCAAGGTCAAGTCGATGGCGACCCAGGAGATCGGCCTCAACGAGGCACTCGAGGCCGAGGGCATCGCCGCCTGGGAGACCGACCTGGCCGAGCTCATCGTGCAGCTCGGCGACGACCTGCCCTCCCACATCCTGGTGCCGGCCATCCACCGCAACCGCGCCGAGATCCGCGAGATCTTCCTGCGCCGGATGGGCGACGTGGGCAGACCTGCCCCCGCCGACCTGACCGACGAGCCCGCAGTGCTGGCCGCGGCCGCCCGCTCCCACCTGCGGGAGAAGTTCCTGCGGGCCAAGGTCGCGGTGTCCGGCGCCAACTTCGCGGTCGCCGACACCGGCACGCTCGTGGTCGTCGAGTCCGAGGGCAACGGGCGGATGTGCCTGACCCTGCCCGAGGTGCTGATCAGCGTCGTCGGCATCGAGAAGGTCGTGGCGAGCTGGGCCGACCTCGACCCGCTGCTGCGACTGCTGCCGCGGTCCTCGACCGGCGAGCGGATGAATCCCTACACGTCGACCTGGACGGGCGTCACTCCCGGCGACGGCCCGCAGGAGGTGCACGTCGTGCTGCTCGACAACGGTCGCACCCGCGCGCTCGCCGACGACGTCGGTCGCCAGGCCCTGCGCTGCATCCGGTGCTCGGCGTGCCTCAACGTCTGCCCGGTCTACGAGCGCGTCGGCGGGCACGCCTACGGCTCCGTCTACCCCGGCCCGATCGGCGCGATCCTCAACCCGCTGCTCAACGGCGTCGAGGACGAGCAGACGGCGTCCCTGCCCTACGCCTCGTCGCTGTGCGGCGCCTGCTTCGAGGTCTGCCCGGTGCTGATCGACATCCCGTCGGTGCTGGTCGACCAGCGCGCCAAGGTGGTCGACTCCCACCGCGGCGACCGGGTGCCCAAGCCCGAGGCGGTCGCCATGAAGGGTGCCGCCTGGACCCTCTCCTCCGCGCGACGCCTCGGCCGGGCCGAGCAGGCCTCCGGGCTCGCCGGCCGGGTGCTCTCCCGCTTCTCGCGTACGACGCTGCCCGGGGGTCGTGCGGCCGCCGGACGACTCCCCGGCCCGGCGGCCGGCTGGACCTCGGCACGCGACCTGCCGGCGCCGCCGGCGGAGTCGTTCCGGGCCTGGTGGAAGCGGACCGACGGAGGCCAGGTCATGAGCGCCCGCGACGAGATCCTGGCCAAGGTCCGGTCCGCCCTCGCCGGCGTCGAGCCCGCGTACGCCGTACCCCGCGCGCCGCGGGCACCGGATCGCGGCGACCTGGTCGCGCTGTTCGTCGAGCGCGTCGAGGACTACCGCGCCGTGGTGACCCGCTGCTCCCCCGACGCCCTGGCGGCGGAGGTGGCCCGCGTCCTCGCCGGCGCGAGCGCGATCGTGCCTCCCGGACTGGACCTCGACGTCGCCGGGTCGGTGGTGGACCACGGCCAGTCGGCCGCTGAGCTCGACCGCATCGACGCCGTCGTGACCCGCGCCCGGGTCGGCATCGCCGAGACGGGCACGATCGTCCTCGACCACACGCCCGACCAGGGCCGCCGCGCGATCAGCCTGGTCCCCGACCTGCACGTCTGCATCGTCGACGCCGCGCAGGTCGTCGCCGACGTCCCCGACGCCATCGGCGTGCTCGACCCCGCCCGTCCGCTGACCTGGATCAGCGGGCCCTCCGCCACCAGCGACATCGAGCTCGACCGGGTCGAGGGCGTCCACGGGCCGCGGACGCTGCACGTCGTGCTGGTCGGCTGAGCGTCGGACGTTCGACTGGTGATCGTGGAGGGCCGGTGCCGGCATCTGGCACCGATCCTCCACGGTCATCGAGCTGGCTGGACGCCCGCAGCGGACTACCGCTCAGGATCAGTGAGCGACGCCGTACAACCGGTCGCCGGCGTCGCCGAGGCCCGGGACGATGTAGCCCTTCTCGTTGAGCTTCTCGTCCTGGGCCGCCGTGACGACGGTGACCGGGACGTCGAGGCCCTCGAGGTCCTTCTCCAGGTTGGCGACGCCCTCGGGTGCGACGAGCAGGCAGATCGCGGTGATGTCGTCGGCGCCGCGGTCGACGAGGAACTGGATGGCCGCGGCGAGCGTGCCGCCGGTGGCGAGCATCGGGTCGAGGACGTAGCACTGGCGCCCGGAGAGGTCCTCGGGCAGCCGCTCGGCGTACGTCGACGCCAGCAGGGTCTCCTCGTTGCGGACCATGCCGAGGAAGCCGACCTCGGCGGTCGGGAGCAGCCGCATCATGCCGTCGAGCATGCCCAGGCCGGCGCGCAGGATCGGCACGACCATCGGCTTGGGCTGGGCGAGGTAGACGCCCGTCGTGGGTCCGACCGGGGTGACGATGTCGAGCGGCTCGACGCGCACCTCCCGGGTCGCCTCGTAGGCGAGCAGGGTGACCAGCTCATCGGTCAGCCGACGGAAGGTCGGCGAGTCGGTGTTCTCGTCCCGGAGGACGGTCAGCTTGTGGGAGACGAGGGGGTGGTTCACCACGTGCAGGCGCATGGGGGCAACCCTAGTGGCGAAGTCCGCGAATCAGGGTTGGCGGTTGCCCGGCTTTCTGCGACATTGGTGAGTCCGAGGCCCAGCGGGAGGGCGGTCCAATGTCTGAGCAGAGCGACGACATCGATTTTGCGCTGGCTGCGTTCGTGGAGGGCGGGGTCTGGCAGGTGCAGCCGATCGCGTCCCCGGCCTTCGAGACGGTCCCGGCGCTGAGCCGCGCGTTGCGTCACCTCCCCGGCGACGCGGGAGCGGTGGGCATGGTGGCGGTCGACGAGGACTTCTTCGTCATCGTCCGCGTCACCGGCTCCACCACCCGCGTGCTGCTCTCCGACGTCACGGCCGCCGACCAGTGGGAGCTGGCCCAGTCGGCCATGGACTTCCTCGGGCTGCCGCCGCCGGAGGACGAGGACGTCGAGGTCCCTGCGGGCGACCTCGACCTGCTCGGCGACCTCGGCATGCACGCCATCGACATGGGCGTCCTCATCGACGACGTCGAGCTCTACCCCGACGAGATGCTGTCCGAGATCTCGCGGCGCCTCGGCTTCGGCAAGCTCTTCGACGACGCCGTCGGGCTGACGTCTGCATGACCTGGGAAGCACCCATGCGCCTGGCCCTCGCCGAGGCGCGGGCCGCGCTGGCGAGCGACGACGTACCGGTCGGTGCCGTCGTGCTCGACGCCACCGGTGAGGTCATCGGCACCGGCCGCAACGCCCGCGAGGCCGACGGCGACCCGACCGGTCATGCTGAGGTCGTCGCCCTCCGCGCCGCCGCGGCCTCCCGCGGCGAGTGGCGGCTCACCGGCTGCACCCTGGTCGTCACCCTCGAGCCGTGCACGATGTGCGCCGGCGCCCTCGTGCTCGCCCGCGTCGACCGCCTCGTCTTCGGGGCGTACGACGACAAGCTGGGCGCCGTCGGCTCGCTCTGGGACGTGGTGCGGGACCGTCGGCTGAACCACCGACCCGAGGTCGTCAGCGGCGTACTGGCCGCGGAGTCGACCGCGCTGCTCGACGGGTTCTTCGCCGGGCGGCGAGGCGAGTGACCGACGTCCGCCGTGCCACTCCCGCCGACGCCGCGGTCCTGGGGCGGCTGCTGTGGGAGTTCAACACCGAGTTCGAGTCCGAGACCGACCCGGCCGACGTACTCACCGAGCGCTTCGCGCGCCTGCTGCAGCGCGAGGACGCGATGGCCCTGCTGGCGGGCGAGGACGACGGCTTCGCGTTCCTGACCCTGCGCCCGGCGATCTGGTACGACGGCCCGGTGTCGCAGCTGGAGGAGCTGTACGTCGCCCCAGCCCTGCGCGACCAGGGGATCGGGACCGCGATCCTCGACGCCGCCCGGCGGCTCGTCCGCGAGCTCGGATCGCCGGAGATGCACATCAACGTCGACGAGGTCGACGCCGACACCCGGCGGTTCTACGAGCGGCACGGCTTCGTCAACATCGAGGCCGGCGAGGACTACCGGATGCTCTGCTACATCGGGCCGACTGCCTGATTTCTGCCGTCCGGCAGGGCTCCGGTAGCCTTCTCCGCGGTGGCGTGTCCGAGCGGCCGAAGGTGCATCACTCGAAATGATGTGTGGGGTCAAACCCACCGTGGGTTCAAATCCCACCGCCACCGCCAACCGATTGGGCCGGTCCTTCATGGGCCGGCCCAATCGTCGTGTCGGCACGACGACGTCCTGGTCGCCCCGGAGAATGCACCTCATGCGCGCAGTTGTCGTCGACGGAACAATGTCGCAGCCCGAGGTCAGGAACGTCACGCGACCCTCGGCACCGGCGGGCGGGGTCGTCGTACGCGTCGTGGCGACCGGGATGTGTCGCAGCGACTGGCACGCGTGGGCGGGCCACGACGACATCGCCTTCCCGCACGTCCCAGGACACGAGCTCGCCGGGGAGGTGGTCGAGGTCGGTCCGGGCGTCACCCGATGGGAGGTCGGCGACCGGGTGACGGTCCCCTTCGTGTGCGGATGCGGGCGCTGCGAGTGGTGCCTGGGCGGCAGTGCACAGGTCTGCCCCGACCAGCAGCAGCCCGGTTTCACCCACTGGGGCTCGTTCGCGGAGTACGTCGCGCTGCACGCGGCCGACACCAACCTGGTCGCCGTGCCCGAGCTGGTGGACTTCGCCACCGCTGCCAGCCTGGGCTGCCGCTTCGCGACGGCCTACCGCGCGCTCGCCGGGCGCGCCCGGGTCGTCGAGGGCGAATGGGTCACCGTCATCGGCGCGGGCGGGGTCGGACTGAGCGCGGTGATGATCGCCCGTGCCCTCGGATCCCGGGTCATCGCGGTGGACCGCAACCCGGCGGCGCTCGCGGTGGCGACCGACCTCGGAGCGGACCACATCCTGCTCGCCGACGGCACAGACATCCCCTCTGCCGTCGCCGACCTCGTACCGGGCGGCAGTCACGTCGCGGTCGACGCCGTCGGCAGTGAGCAGACGTGCGCCGACGCCATTCTGAGCCTTCGCCGCCGAGGTCGGCTTGCTCAGGTCGGGCTGCTCCCACCGGTCGCGGGACATCCGCGGGTGCCGATGGCGCGCGTCATCGCGTGGGAGCTCGACCTCCTCGGCAGCCACGGCATGGCCGCGACCGACTATCCGCCGATGATGGCGCTCATCGAGAGTGGGGCGCTGCAGCCGCAGCGGCTCGTCGAGCGGACCATCGGGCTCGAGGAGGCGGCCCAGCTGCTGCCCGTGTTCGACCGCGTGCCGGTGGCCGGCATGACCATGATCGACCCGACCCGCTGACGCGAGGCTCGGCCGAGCGGGCCGATGTCCTGCGGTCGGAGGGCTCAGGCCGCGCGGCCGGCGCTCAGTCGGCGTACGAGTCCGCGCAGGTTGCTCTCCCGCGTGCCGAACGGGGCGAGCGGGAGCAGGTGGGTCAGGTTCTCGCGCTCGGCCATCAGCTGGACTGCTTCGTCCTCGTAGGCCTGGGCGAAGTCCTGGGCAGCGGCGAGGTCGTCGCCGGCGACGGCGGCCTCGACCTTGCGGGCGTAGTGGGTGTGGAGCTCGTTGAGCTCGTCGATCAGACGCATGATCCCTCCTCGGGGTCGGTGCTGTCCTACCAGTGTGGCGAAGAAATTGGATCGATCCAATACGGCGGTGGCGTGATCTGTGTCCCACCGTCCCAGCTCGGCCACATCCCGTGCAGGTCCTCGGCAACAGGAGTCCGCGACCCGACTATGGACATATACCCCCTGGGGGTATATGTTCGCGTCATCAGCACGCTCCAACGACCGATGACGGAGGCAGTCTCGTGACCAGCACACACCACGATCACCACACGGCGCCGGGTGGCGTGAACTCGATGGCCCTGAGCGCGACCCTCCACTGCCTGACCGGCTGTGCCATCGGGGAGATCGCCGGCCTGATGATCGGTACGGCGATCGGCCTCAGCACCGGCCAGACGATCGTCCTGGCCGTGTCATTGGCGTTCCTGTTCGGCTACGCCCTGTCCACGCTGCCGCTCCTCAAGTCCGGCCTGGGGTTCGGTGCCGCGCTCTCCGTCGTCTTCGCCGCCGACACCCTCTCCATCGCGACGATGGAGGTGGTCGACAACGCGGTGATGGCCCTCATCCCCGGAGCCATGGACGCCGGGCTCGTCAACGCCACGTTCTGGATCAGCATGATGATCGCCCTGACGGCCGCGTTCTTCGCCGCCTACCCGGTCAACCGCTACCTGCTCCAGCGCGGCAAGGGCCACGCCCTCACCCACGGCTACCACGGCGCGGGTGCCGCCACCGGTGCCCGGCGCTTCATCCCGACCCTGGCGACCCCGACCCTGGTCGCGGCCATCGTGGCCTTCATGCTCGGCGGTCTCGTCGTCTCGATCGCTGCCGAGCTGGACGACGGTTCGCAGGACGAGGCCGGCGGCTCGGGTGGACACGCCTCGTCCGTGTCCACCCCTCGCTGACTCACTCGTTCTGGGGGAACCCCAGGTTGATCCCGCCGTGGCTCGGGTCGAGCCAGCGCTGGGTCACGACCTTGCCGCGCGTGAAGAAGTGCACGCCCTCGGTGCCGTGCGCGTGGGTGTCGCCGAAGAGGCTGTTCTTCCACCCGCCGAACGAGTAGTAGGCCACCGGGACCGGCACCGGCACGTTGATGCCGACCATGCCGACCTCGACCTCGTTCTGGAACCTGCGGGCCGCGCCGCCGTCGTTGGTGAAGATGGCGGTGCCGTTGCCGTAGGGGTTGGCGTTGATCAGCGCCAGCCCGTCGTCGTACGACGCGACGCGCAGCACCGCGAGGACGGGACCGAAGATCTCCTGGGTGTAGATCGACATCTCGGTGGAGACGTGGTCGAAGAGGGTCGGCGCGACGAAGAAGCCTGCGTCGCCCTCAGCGTCGTAGTCACCCAGCCGGCCGTCGACGACGAGCGTCGCACCCTGCTCCTCGCCCTCGCCGATGAGCCCGACGATCCGGTCGCGGGACTGCGCGGTGACGATCGGGCCCATGTCGCAGCCGCGGGTGCCGTCACCGGTGCGCAGCTTGCCCACCCGGTCGGCGATCTTGGCGACGAGCTCGTCGGCGATCGGCTCGACCGCGACGAGGGCGGAGATGGCCATGCAGCGCTCGCCCGCCGACCCGAAGCCGGCGTTCACAGCAGCGTCCGCGGCCAGGTCCAGGTCAGCGTCGGGGAGGACCAGCATGTGGTTCTTCGCGCCGCCCAGGGCCTGGACCCGCTTGCCGTGCGCGGTGCCGGTCTCGTAGACGTACTTCGCGATCGGGGTCGAGCCGACGAACGACACAGCCTTGACCTGGGGATTCGTCAGCAGCGCGTCGACCGCTTCCTTGTCACCCTGGACGACGCTCAGGACACCGTCCGGCAGACCGGCCTCGCTCCACAGCGCGGCCATGGCCAGGGTCGCGGACGGGTCCTTCTCCGAGGGCTTGATCACGACGGCGTTGCCGCAGGCCAGGGCGACCGGGACGAACCAGAGCGGCACCATCGCGGGGAAGTTGAAGGGCGAGATCACGGCCACCACACCGAGGGACTGGCGCAGGGAGTAGACGTCGACGGCGGTCGACGCGTTCTCGGTGTGGCCGCCCTTGAGCAGGTGTGGGATCCCGCAGGCGAACTCCGCGACCTCCATGCCGCGGGTCACCTCGCCCAGCGCGTCGGAGAGGACCTTGCCGTGCTCGGCCGTGATCAGGGCGGCGATCTTCTCCTTGTCCCGATTGAGCAGCTCGCGGAACCGGAACAGCACCGACGTACGACTCGCGAGCGACGCGTTGCCCCAGCCATCGGCCCACGCCTCGTGGGCCGCGGTGACGACCTCGTCGACCAGGTCGGCCGAGGCGAGGTCGAGCTCGCCGGTCTGCTCACCCGTGGCGGGGTTGAACACCGGGCTGGTGCGGGCGGCGGTGCCCTGCCAGGGCGAGCCGTTGACGAGGTGGGTGATCCGGGCTGCGGTCACGGTGGTTCTCCTGTGGTGGGGGCGCGACCCAGTATCCACCGACCGGCGGTCAGTGCAGCGGCGTCGGGTGGTCCAGCCGGTCGCTGCGCCAGAGCACGTGCACGGCCACCGCGGCCAGGACCGCTCCGGCGGTCCCGAGCGAGAGGTCGCCCAGGGTGTCGGCGTAGGCGAACTCGCGCTCGCTGGACCGGCTGATGAAGGCGAAGTACTCCGCGACCTCCCAGGCGATGGCGGCCGTCGCGCCGAAGGCGAGACCCCGCTCGAGCACCCGCCAGAAGCCGGTGCTGCGGGGCAGGGTGAGCAGGATGAACGCGGCGGCCAGGAGGCCGGTGTTCATGAAGTGCATCCAGTCGTCGAACCACAGGACGGTGTCGTAGAGGTCCATCCGGTTGCCGAGGATGTCGGTGAAGCAGGTGATCGTGATCAGCAGGTCGGCCACCCACGGGAACGAGATCCGGTCGCGCCACAGGGTCCACCACAGCAGCGGCACGGTGAAGGAGATGAGCGGATAGCCCACCGCCCGCATGCCGGCTGCCTTGTCGCGCAGGTTGCCCTGGTCGGGGTAGAGCAGCGCAAGGACCAGGAGCAGGACCAGGCCGCCCTTGGCGAACACGGTGGCGGTTCTCGCCACGCCGGGCGTGGGCGCGAGCTCGATCGCTGCCTCAGTCACGCGCACCTCGTCCCGGGCGCCATGCTGACCAGGCGCGTACGGCACCAGTGTGGCATCCGGCGGCCCCGGGCCGGGATTCGTGCTCAGCGGCCGTACGGCGTCAGGAGCTGGTCGACGGGCGCGTGGTCGTCGGTGAGGACGGGCGCGTCGCCGACCCAGGCGTCGAGATCGGCGCCCGTCAGGGAGCTCCAGCCGAGGTCGCGCTCACGCAGGCGCTCGGTCGCGGCGGCGACGTCGACGCGCGCGTCGGAGGCGACCAGGACGAGGTTGCCGCCGCCCTCGCCCGCCAGCACCCCGGGATCGGCGAACAGGACCACGTGGTCGAACACCTCGCCCGTGGTCGCGACCGCGGCCCGGGCGAAGTCCAGCGGGTCGTGGTCGATCAGGTTGGCGACGTAGACCCCGTCCTCGTCCAGCGCGTCCGCGAGCCCCTCGATGGCCTCCACCGTCGCCAGGTGCCACGGGACGCTGACGCCCCCGAACGCGTCGCCGACCACGAGGTCGAGGCTGCCGGACGCCAGGTCGTCGATGGCGAGGCGCGCGTCCTCGACCACCACGTCGGTGTCGCCGGGGAAGTCGTCCCCGAGCAGGCGCACGTCGGCCGCCACGACGCCCGCGTCGATCTCCGACACCCGGCTCGTCGTGCCCGGCCGGGTCGCGTCGAGGTAGCGCGGAAGGGTCAGCCCGCCCGCGCCGAGGTGGTGGACGTCCAGCGCGTCACCCTCCGGGAAGGCGGTGTCCGCGACGGACGCCATCGCCTGGACGTAGGCGAAGTCGAGGTACGTCGGGTCGGCGGTGTCGACGTAGGAGTGCCGGAGGTTGTCGAGCACGAGGACCCGTCCGGTCGGGCGCTCGGGATCGGTCTGCACGGCCAGGCAGTGGTACGTCGTCTCGACGTCGCAGCCGCTCGGCGTGGTGGCGGCGCCGAGACCGGCCATCGCCACCACGAGGGCCAGCACGACGTCGCCGCGCCCGCGGCGGCCCGCCACCTGGATCACGACGGACGTCACGAGCAGGACGATGCCGAGGCCAACCAGGATCCCGCTGACCGGCACCCGGGAGATGAGGACGAAGCCCGTCACCACCGTGCCGACGATGGCCCCGACCGTGCCGATCCCGGACAGGTGGCCGACCACGGCGCCGGTCTGGTGGAGGCTCGTGAGCCGCAGCTTGATCACGACCGGCGTCACCGCGGACAGCAGTGCGCCGGGGACGAGGACGGACAGCATGGCCGCGAAGAGGAGGAATCCGGGGTTGCCGGTCGCCGCTGCGCCGCGGACCAGCGTCGGGGTCAGGGCGACCGCCGCGCCGGAGATCCCCAGCAGCGGTCCGAGCAGCAGTCGCGGGTCGACGCGGTCGGCGACCACACCCCCGGCCCACGTGCCCGCCGCGATCGCGGTGAGGGCGAGGCCGATGACGAGTGTGTTCGTCTCCAGGGTGAGCCCGTAGTAGGGCGCGAGCAGCCGCAGCGCCACCAGCTCGACGACGAGCACGGCCGCCGACGACCCGAAGACCAGGGCCGCCGCGGGCCAGGCGGCAAGGCCCGGCATGCGCACTGCCTCCTGTCCCGCGTCCTGCTCAGCTGTCATGGCGAAGATCCTGTCAGTACGGGTCAACGGCGGCCCACCCACCGGCGCTGCGCACGTGCCGCGGTTGTGACCCTCGGAACGGAGCGGCAGGGGCCAGATCCGCCGCAGCTGCGGCACCGGGCCCGGGCGAGCGGGCCACGACAATTTGCACTGAGTGCAACAATGACCGCGTGAGCTCCTCCACCGACGGTCGCGGTGCCCTCCGCGAGCAGCGCCACGCGCGCGATCCTCGACGCGGCCCGCGCCCTGGCCGCCGAGCACGGTGCGGACGGCTTCACGATCGAGCAGGTGGCAGCCCTCGCCGGCGTCTCGAGGCGCACCGTCTTCAACCACGTCGCCGGGATCGACCAGCTGCTGGTCGCGGTGTGCGAGCAGATCCTCGCCGAGGTCACCACCGACCTGCTGGCCGGAGTCGACAGCGTCACGGCGCACGTGCCCGAGGAGTCGTACGACGATCGGGCAGCGCTGGACGCGGTCTGCGAGGCCACGCGGGGCGTCGACCTCCCGACGGCGATCGTGACGATCACGCAGGTCGTCGGTGGGACCGACGTGGCGCACGAGCGGGCCGATGCCATCTCCCGTACCGCCTTCGACCTGGTCGCCGGTCGGCTGCGCGAGCGGCTGCTGCATCGCGCACCGGGCCTCGACCCGCTCGACCTCGAGCTCACCCTGACCCTGCTCACCAGCGGACTGTCCACCATCGCCCGGCACTGGCTCGACGCACATCCCGACCTCACCCCGGACGTACGGCCGGACGCCCGAGCCGACTGGGACCGCCTGCTCGACCGGCTGCTGCTCCGGCTCCGGACCGGCCACGCCGGCTGAGCACCCGCCCACCCCCTCCCGTCCACCCCACGAAAGGCCGGTCACCCGACATGGCTGAGCTCCTCTTCCGCATCGGTCGCTTCGCCGCTCGCCGCCACTGGACGGTGATCGGCGCCTGGCTGGGCGTCCTGGCGCTCACCGCGGTGACGTACGTGTCGTTCGCGGGCGCACTGTCGACCAACATCACGCTGCCCGACACCCCCACCACGCGCGTCTCGCAACAGCTGGAGCGCGACTTCGAGGGCGACCGGCGGCGGCAACGGCGCGATCGTCGCCGAGACCACCGACGGGTCGCCCTTCACCGCGGAGCAGCGTCGCGAGCTGGTCGACCTGTTCGACGAGATCGCGGAGGTCGACGACGTCGCGGACGTGACCGATCCGTTCGCCACCCAGGACCGGCTCGACGATTCGGCCGAGCAGGTGGCCGAGGGCCAGCGTCAGCTCGAGGAGGGCCTCGCCCAGCTCGACGGCGGCCAGGCGCAGATCGACGCCGGTCGTGAGGCCCTGGCCGAGCAGCGGGCGCAGGCCCGCGAGGACGGCACCCTCCCCGCCGTCCGCGACCAGCTCGACGCGGTCGAGCAGCAGCTCGACGACGGCCAGGCCGAGCTCGACCGAGCAGCGCGCCAAGGTCGACGCACAGACCGCTCCGCTGGAGCAGGGCGTCACGCTCTCGCAGGCTCTCGTCGGGCTACCGCACCGTCTCGTCGGACGGGTCGGCCGCCGTGGCCAACGTCATCTTCGAGGTGCCGATCAACGAGGTCACCACCGAGGTGAAGACCGAGATCGAGGACCTGGTCGCCGATGCCGACATCGACGGGGTCGCGCTCTACCCCTCGCAGGAGATCGCGCAGACCGTCCCGTCCATCCTGGGCCCGGGCGAGATCGCCGGCGTGGTGATCGCCGCGATCGTCCTCTTCGTCATGCTCGGCACCGTGATCGGCGCCGCCCTGCCGCTGCTCACCGCGCTGCTGGGAGTGGCCATCGCGTCACTCGCCTCACTGTCCTTCTCGGGGGTGGTCGAGTTCGTCTCCGTCACCCCGGTGCTCGGCGTGATGCTCGGGCTCGCGGTCGGCATCGACTACTCGCTCTTCATCATCAACCGCCACCGCCGACAGCTCATGCAGGGCGCCGAGCTGCACGAGTCGATCGGTCTGGCCAACGGCACGTCCGGCAACGCCGTGGTCTTCGCCGGCGTGACGGTCATCGTCGCGTTGCTGGCCCTCAACGTCACCGGCGTCGGGTTCCTGGGCCTGATGGGCACCGTCGGCGCCGTCGCCGTCCTCGTCGCCATCCTGATGGCCGTCACCCTCACCCCCGCGATCCTCGCTCTCGTCGGCCCGCGGATCCTGCGCCGACGCGAGCGTGCCCGCCTGAGCGCCGGTGAGACGTCCGACGACGCGGCGATCACGGAGCGGGACAAGCCCATGAGCACCAGTCGCGCGTGGGCCGTCCTCGGCCTCGGCGTGGCTGCCCTGCTCGTCATCGCCGCGCCCGCGATCCAGATGCGGCTCGGCCTGCCCGACGGCTCCACCCAACCCCCCGACTCCGCAGGCTTCCGGGCCTACGAGGTGCAGGCGGAGAAGTTCGGCGACGGCTCCAACGGACCGCTGCTGGTCGTCGCCGACCTGCCCGAGGCGATCGGCGAGGACGACATCGTCGCCGAGCAGGCTGCCATCGGCGAGGAGCTCGGCCGGGTCTGGAACGTCGAGGCGGTCGTGCCGATCGGCGCCTCCCAGGACCGATCGGCGCTGGCCTTCCAGGTCATCCCCGATGGTTCACCGTCGAGCGAGTCGACCGCAGAGCTGGTCCAGAACCTCCGGAAGGCGACGCCCGCCACGACCGACGGCAGCGAGGCCACGCTCGGCGTCGCCGGCAACGCGAGCGCCGGCATCGACATCTCCGAGAAGCTCTCCGACGTGCTGCCGGTCTACCTCGTCCTGGTGGTCGGGCCTCTCGCTGCTCATCCTGATCGTGGTGTTCCGCTCGATCCTGGTGCCGCTGACCGCGACCCTCGGCTTCGTGCTCTCGCTGCTCGCGACCTTCGGCGGCATCACCGCGATCTTCCAGAACGGCTTCCTGTCCGACCTCTTCGGCGTGCACGCGCCCGGTCCGGTGCTGAGCTTCCTGCCGATCATCGCGACCGGCATCCTCTTCGGCCTCGCGATGGACTACCAGCTCTTCCTGGTCTCCGGCATGCGGGAGGCGTACGCCCATGGCGCACCGGCACGGGTCGCGGTCCAGCACGGCCTGCGCGCCGGCAGGGCGGTCGTCACGGCTGCGGCGATCATCATGATCTCGGTGTTCGCGGGCTTCATCTTCTCCCACGACGCCACCATCAAGCCGATCGGATTCGGCCTGGCCTTCGGCGTGCTGCTCGACGCCTTCGTGGTCCGGCTGCTGCTCATCCCCGCCGCGATGCACCTGCTCGGCGAGAGCGCCTGGTGGCTGCCGAAGTGGCTGGACCGGATCCTGCCCGACGTCGACGTCGAGGGTGCGAAGCTCGAGCGCAGCCACCCGGTCCACCACACCGCGGACGAGCCGGCCGCGGGCCAGCCGCTGACGGCGGGCAGGCGGGCGTACGTCAGACTGCGCGGGTCTTCGGCATGCCCTCCGCGGTCTTGCCCGGGTCGGTGATGACGACCGAGCCGAGGGCCTCGTCGATGCGCGTCATCACGTCGGCGTCGAGCTTCACGCCGGCGGCCTTGACGTTGTCGGCGACCTGCTCGGGCCGCGAGGCGCCGACGAGGGCGGCGGCGACGTTGTCGTTCTGCAGCACCCACGCGATCGAGAGCTGCGCCATGGTCAGCCCGCAGTCGTCGGCGATCGGCTTGAGGTCCTGGACCGCGGAGAGGACGTCGTCCTTCATGAAGCGGCTGATCATGTCGGCACCGCCCTTGTCGTCCGTGGCGCGCGAGCCCTCGGGCGGCGGCTGGCCGGGGACGTACTTGCCGCTGAGCACGCCCTGCGCCATCGGGCTCCACACGATCTGCGAGACGCCGAGCTCGGCGGAGGTCGGGACGACCTCCTCCTCGATGACGCGCCAGAGCATGGAGTACTGCGGCTGGCTGGAGATCAGCTGGAAGCCGAGCTCCTTCGACAGCTCGACGCCGGCGCGGATCTGGTCGGCGGTCCACTCGCTGACGCCGATGTAGAGCGCCTTGCCCTGGCGGACGACGTCGGCGAAGGCCTGCATCGTCTCCTCGAGCGGGGTCTCCACGTCGTAGCGGTGGGCCTGGTAGAGGTCGACGTAGTCGGTCTGCAGCCGCTCGAGCGAGCCGTTGATCGACTCCATGATGTGCTTGCGCGAGAGGCCCGGTGTCGTTCTTGCCCTTGGGGCCGGTGGGCCAGTAGACCTTGGTGAAGATCTCCAGCGACTCGCGCCGCTCGCCCTTCAGGGCCTCGCCGAGCACCGACTCGGCGGCCGTGTTGGCGTAGACGTCGGCGGTGTCGAAGGTCGAGATGCCTTCATCGAGGGCGGCGCGGACGCACTGCGTGGCGACCTCGTTCTCCACCTGCGAGCCGTGGGTGAGCCAGTTGCCGTAGGTGATCTCCGAGATCTTGAGACCACTGTTGCCGAGGTATCGAAATTCCATACCGCCGAGACTAGCCAGAGGCCCTACTACGTACGCCGCGGGCCGGGCGGCAGCCGACGGTCCAGCCACCCGAACAGGGCGAAGACCGCGAGGAACAGCACCAGCACACCGAGGCAGGCGACGGCGACGGCGCCCCACCCCTTCGCGTCGGCGTCCATGAAGGGATAGGGGAGCCAGCCCGTGATCTCCCCGACCACGAGCGTCCAGACGGTCCATGCCGCGGGCCACGCCATGGCGAGGACGGCGTCGCGCGTGCGGAAGGCGGGACGCGGGCCCGCGAGGACCCAGACGAGGACCGCCAGCACCGGCACCACCATGTGCAGCAGCTTGTCCGCGGCCCAGTCCGCCCCCTCGAGGTCGAGCAGCGGGCGCAGCAGGAAGAAGTGCACGACCCCGGTGACGGTGATCCCGACGACCCCGGCAAGGCGGATGATCCGCAGCCACGGCGTCGTCCGGTCCGGGTGGCGGGCGAGCATCACCGACGCGACGGCGACGAGGAAGTTGCTCTGGATGGTGAAGTAGGAGACGAAGCGACCCAGGCGCGCCGCGAGGCCGGGTGGGTCCTCCTCGACCAGGACGGCCGAGCCCTGGACCACCAGCACCAGCTGGAGCAGCAGTGCCCCGATGGCGACGATCGCCACCGTCCCGTGGGCGACGCGCGCGTGGTCGAGATTCACGCGGGGAGCGTATCGCTCAGTCCAGGACGACGAGCACGTCCGAGTCCTGCACGACGTCGCCGACAGTGACCTTGATGGCGGTGACCACCCCGGCTCGCTCGGCCAGCATCGGGATCTCCATCTTCATCGACTCCAGCAGCACCACGGTGTCACCCGCCTCGACGCGATCACCGACGGCGACGTCGATCGACAACACGTTGGCGACGAGCTCGGAGACGATCTCGAGGGACTTGGAGCGGGCCATGGCCATGGACGCTAGTGGTTACCGCGGCGTACGCCCGGGCCGCGGGCCGCGATCTCCGCTCAGAGCTCGGCGAACCGGCTGGGCTCGGGCCGGTGCGGACCGGCCTCCTCCGCTCGGCGGCCGCGGCTGCCGCGCGGGCCGGTCAGCCAGAGGTCGGCGCGGATCACGAGGTAGCCCAGTGGCAGGCCCACGGCCAGGGCGTACGCCGCCCGCAGCACCGCCTCGAGGTAGGAGCTGTCCGGAGCGACGAGCACGGTGGCCATGGGCACCGTGGCGGCGACACCGAAGGCGCAGACCCACCAGCCCTGGCGGCGGCGGGCGCGCACATGGGTCCCCCACACCAGTGCGGGGATGCCGAGCAGGGCGACCAGCGGACGCGGGAAGGCGCCGATCCGGGCGGTCGTCCAGTCCACGAAGTCGAGCACGGAGGAGACGAAGCTCTGGGCGCCGTAGCGGCGCAGCAGCTCGGCGTACGCCATCGTCGCGAGCAGCACGCCCAGCCCGATGGCGACCACGATCAGGCCGCGGCGGCCCAGTCCGTGCAGGCCGGCGCCGAGGCGGTAGACGATCGCGAAGACCAGGACGAGGGCCACGAGGAGGGCAGCGAAGTCGAAGCGCGCGATCGCCACTGTCGGTTCGAAGCCGACCACGGCCAGGGCGGTCACCGCCGAGATCGCGGTGGCGACCAGGACCTCGCGCACCGAGCGCCAGAACGTGATGGCAGGGACCGTCGCCATGACGGCGTACACGCCCCCGACCGCGCAGGTCATCACCGCCGCTCCGGTCGGCAGGACCTCGCCGCCGACCACGACGCTCGCCAGGCCGAGGCCCAGGGCCAGACCGGCGGCGATGAGCGCCCGGCCGGCCGTACGCGTGGCGAGCAGCCAGGAGAGAGCGGTGACCACGGCGACCGAGCCCGCAGCGTCCAGCCAGTCCGGCGTCGGGGCGACATCGGTCACGACGGTGTCCTCGCCGATCACGCCCGGCAGCGCCGACCACACCAGGGCGACGGTCCCCAGGAGCAGGATCGTGATCCACAGCGCGAGCAGCCACGCGACCGGTCCCGCGGCAGGAGGGGTGGGATCCGCGGCCGGAGGGGTGGGATCCGCGGCCGGGGGAGGTTCGACGGCGTCCGGCTGGGCCTTCTCCGCCGCCCGACGCTGGCGGCGCGTCGGCCGCTCGGCAGCGCGCTTGCCGCGGGTCGACCCGCGGGGGCTGTCGCTGGTGGGGGAAGACACGTCGGACGAGGTTACAGCCGGCGGTTGGCCAGCGACGGATTGGTGCGCCTCGCCTCGAGGAGGTCCGCGGCGGCCGAGCACGGCCTCGAGCCTGTCCTCGCCGCCGCCGGCTGCGGCCAGCACCTGCCCGAGCGGGCCGACGACGAGCGAGTGGCCGCAGTAGCGCGGCTCGGGCTGGGCGGCCCCGATGACGAAGCAGGTGTTCTCGATCGCGCGCGCCGTCAGCAGGGTCCGCCAGTGGTCGACCTTGCGCTCGCCGGGCAGCCAGGCGGCCGGCACGACGATCACCTCGGCACCCGCGTCGACCAGCGCACGCGCCAGCTCGGGGAAGCGCAGGTCGTAGCACGTCATCAGCCCGACCTGCCACCCCGCGACCTCGACGACGACCGGCTCCGTCGGCCCCGCCGGAGAGCCGGTCGGACTCGCGGTAGCCGAAGGAGTCGTAGAGGTGGATCTTGCGGTACGCCGCCTCGCTGCCGCCGCGGACGACGAGGGTGTTGAACGGCCGGCCGGGATCCTCCGAGGTCTCGAACATCCCGGCCACGGCGGTGGTGTCGGCGGCGGCCGCCGCCACGGCGAGCGCGGTGGCGAACGGTCCGTCGGCCGGTTCCGCGAAGGCGCTGACGTCCGAACCGGCCTCACCGAAGTCGCGGGCGAACGCCTCGGGCAGCACGACCAGGTCGGCGCCTGGGGTGACCGCCTCCGCCAGCCGCGCCCGGTTGGCCGCGGGGTCGAGCCCGCTCGCCCACTGGTGGACGCGGATCCGCAGCTCCTCGGCCATGGGGCCAGCCTGCCAGAGCCGACTGCGAGGATGCCTGCCATGGACGTCGATCTCGCCGCCGCCGGCTTCAGCGGCGTGATCCTCGCCGGTGGCACGGCGGCGCGGATGGACGGCGTCGACAAGGCGAGCGTCGAGCTCGGCGGGCGGACGCTGCTGGCCCTCGCGATCGACGCCTTCCTCGACGCCGACGAGGTCGTCGTCGTCGGCCCCGAGAGCGTCCCCACCACCCGCCCCGTCACCACCGTGCGGGAGGACCCACCGCGCGGCGGACCGGTCGCCGGCCTGCTCACCGGCCTCGACGCACTCCTGCGCCCGCCCCGGCTGGTCGGCGTGCTGGCGGTCGACATGCCCCGCGTGACGGCGTACACCCTGCGGCGGCTGCGGGAGGCGAGCGAGGGACACGACGGAGCCTTCCTCACGGATCCCGACGGCCGCCGACAGCTCGCGGGGGTGCTGGACGTACGCCGTCTCGTGCAGGTGCGGCCCGCGCTCGAGGAGCAGCACGGGATGGCGCTGCACCGGCTGCTCGCCCCGTTGCACCTCGCGCTCGTCCCTGCGATCGGCGACGAGGCGGTCGACATCGACTCGTGGGCCGATCTCCGCGACCTCCGACCGTGAGCCTTGCCCACCTGCCGTGGTGTGCGAGACATTGGGACCGTGAACCTTCACGACTGGATCGATGAGCTCAGCGACGTCCTCGACGTCGAGACCGAGGTCGATGAAGGCCTGATCCTCGACCTGGCGCGCTCGGCAGCCAACAACGTGCAGAAGACCGCGGCGCCGATCACCGCCTACCTCCTCGGAGTCGCCGTCGGAGCGAACGACGCCGACCCGGAGGCGACCGAGAAGCTCGCCGCCCGCGCGCAGGCGCTGGCAGAGAGCTGGGACCGTCCCGCCGACGCGCCCGACCCTGACGACATCGACGACGAGGTCCCCGACGACGCGGGCGTCGACCACTCCTCCGACACCTTCGAGGAGTGACGTGCGCGCAGTGATCGCCTCCGGCACCGGAGGCCCTGAGGTCCTGTCCGTCGGCGAGGTCCCCGACCCGCGGCCCCAGGCCGGCGAGGTCCTGATCGACGTCGTCGCGACCGCGGTCAACCGCGCCGACACCCTGCAGCGCAAGGGCGCCTACCCGCCTCCCCCCGGAGCGTCGGACATCATCGGGCTCGAGTGCAGCGGCCGCATCGCCGAGCTCGGTGAGGGCGTCGAGGGCTGGTCGGTCGGCGACGAGGTGTGTGCCCTGCTCGCCGGTGGCGGGTACGCCGAGCGCGTGGCCGTGCCGGTCGGCCAGGTCATGCCGGTCCCGGTCGGCGTCTCCCTCGTCGAGGCGGCGTCGCTGCCCGAGGTCGCATCCACCGTCTGGTCCAACGTCTTCATGACGGCCCACCTGCGCAGCGGCGAGCGCTTCCTCGTGCACGGCGGCGCGGGCGGCATCGGCACCATGGCGATCCAGCTGGCGACCGCGCGCGGCGCGACGGTGCTGGCGACGGCGGGCTCGGCGGAGAAGCTCGAGCTGTGCCGGTCGCTCGGCGCCACCCCCATCTCCTACCGCGACGAGGACTTCGTCGAGGTGCTCCGTGAGGCCGGCGGCGCCGACGTCATCCTCGACAACATGGGCGCGAAGTACCTCGGCCGCAACGTCGACGCCCTCGCCACCGGTGGCCGGCTGGTCGTCATCGGGATGCAGGGCGGCGCCACGGGCGAGCTCGACCTCGGCGTCCTGCTGCGCAAGCGCGCCTCCGTCACCGCCACCTCGCTGCGCTCGCGACCGGTCACCGAGAAGGCCGCGATCTGCTGCGGGGTCGTCGAGAACGTCTGGCCGCTGGTCGCCGACGGCTCGATCCGCCCCATCGTGGAGACGACGTTCCCCCTCGAGTCGGTGGCCGAGGCCCACCAGCTGATGGAGGACGGCGGGCACGTCGGGAAGATCGTGCTCACCCTCTGAGGCCACTTCGGGCGCCCCATTAGGGTTGACGCCATGACCGAGCAGCAGCAGCCCACACCGGTTTCCGGCGACCACGCCGACGAGCAGGTGGTCGTGGTCGGACCCGACGGCCAGCCCATCGGCACCATCCCGGCGAGCGCGCTCCCGGGGATGACGCAGGACACCGACGGCGACGACGACGGTGAGCAGCGCGAGCCGCACATCACCGAGCTGGTCGAGCAGCCCGCGAAGGTGATGCGGATCGGCAGCATGATCCGGCAGCTGCTGGAGGAGGTGAAGGCCGCTCCCCTCGACGAGGCGAGCCGCCAGCGCCTCAAGGAGATCCACGCCGCCTCGATCAAGGAGCTCGAGTCCGGTCTCGCCCCCGAGCTGGTCGAGGAGCTCGAGCGCCTCTCGCTCCCCTTCACCGAGGACGGCGTGCCCTCCGAGGGTGAGCTCCGCATCGCCCAGGCCCAGCTCGTCGGCTGGCTCGAGGGGCTCTTCCACGGCATCCAGACCGCGATCTACGCCCAGCAGATGGCCTCGCGCGCGCAGCTCGAGCAGATGCGCCGGGCCCTCCCGTCCGGCAGCGGCCACCAGCAGGGTGAGCCGGTCGGCATGCCCAACATGCCCGGCCCCGACGCGCCGTCCGGGCCCGGCGAGTCCGGCGGGATGTACCTCTGAGGCTGCTCCCTCCACACCACGGGGGTCAGGCGCGGCGGGCGAGGCGTCGTACGACGACGAGGCCGAGCAGGCCGATCAGCGCGACCGCCGCGCCGGGTGCGGCCATCCGCGCGAAGCCTGGCGGCGCGGACTCCTCGACGAGGGTGAACGTGGCCTCCGGCGGAGGCGGCGGCTCGACCGACGTCCCCTCGCCGAGGATCTTCTCGATCTTGGTGACCCGGGTGGGGTTGGCGGTGCTGGTGCCGCCACAGGTGTCGGCCTCGTAGGGGGCCTCGGTGCCGGTGGCGAGGAAGAGGTAGGTCGTGCCGACCTTGAGGTTCCCCAGGCCGCAGGCCGCGGCGTTGCCGAGGGAGACGACCTGCGTGGAGCGCTCGGGTTCACCGAGGTAGGACCGCGAGGCGGTGATCGAGTAGGTGTGGTCGTTGCCCTCGGTCGCCACGGAGTCGATCGTGCCGATGAAGACCGCGTCGGCCTTGCCGGCCTGCTGCTCCAGGCCGCCCTGCTTGCACGTGCACGCGAAGGCCGGGGCGTCGACGACGATGACCAGGCCCAGGCATGCCAGCAGCAGTGCGGCGGCAAGGCGGGCGGCTCGGGTCATGGTCGCAACCCTAGCGAGCGTCGAGCTCGAAGAGCTCGGCCAGGACGGCGGCCACGCCGTCCTCGTCGTTGGCGGGCGCGACGTGGTCGGCGAGGTCGAGCACGGACGGGTGCGCGTTGGCCATGGCGTACGACGTGCCCGCCCACTCCAGCATGGGGAGGTCGTTGGGCATGTCTCCGAAGGCCAGCACGTCGGTCGCGAGGACCCCCATCTCCTCGGCCAGCGCGGCCAGTCTGGTGGCCTTGGTGACGCCTGCTGCGCTGATCTCGACCAGGGCGAACGAGGAGGACCAGGTGGTCACGACCTGGTCGCCGACCACGGCCTCGACCTGCCTCCAGAACTCCTCGGGATCGAGCTCGTGGTGCACGGCGAGGATCTTCACGACGTCGTCGCGGAAGATGTCGGCGTAGTCACCGCGGAAGCGCTCGGCCCGGTCGTCGGGGTGGCTCGGGAAGTCGACCTCGCTCGCCCACCCCGAGGTGTGCTCGATCGCGAAGTGCGTGCCGGGGACCGCCGCGCGGACCTGCTCGGCGATCGAGATGCCCACCTCGCGCGGCACCGCGCGGAAGTCGCGCACCCGCCGCGCGGAGACGTCGTACACGATCCCGCCGTTGCTGCAGATCGCCAGCCCGTGGCCGCCGACGTCGTCCCACAGGCTCTCCATCCAGCGGATCGGTCGGCCGGTGGTGAAGACCACGGGGACGCCGCGGGCATCCAGCTCCTCGAGCACCCGACGGGTGCGGTCGGTGACGGTGCCGTCGGAGTGGAGCAGCGTGCCGTCGAGGTCGGTGGCGACGAGGCGGGGGGTCCTCACCCCTGGTCCCTCACCGAGAGCGTGAGGGTGAGCTCGTCGCCCTCACCCACGCCGGCGGCGGTGCGGACGGCCTTCTTCACCGGGAGGACGAAACCGTCCGAAGCGGAGTCGGGGAAGACGCTGGTGTCCCACGTCGTCTCGCCCACCTCGACATGCACCCGCACCGAGCCGAACCCGCGGGGCTCTGCGGAGCGCTGCCGCACCTCGTCGACCACGTCCGGCGGGAGCGTGACGAAGCACCAGGCGCCGGTGTCGTCGGACTCCCGACGCGCGGTCCAGCGCCACAACGGAGCGGTGAACGTGAACCGGTCGGTCACCGGTCAGGCCCTCCGAGGCGGGAACCAGCGCGACAGCTCGACCGCGGCACCGTCGTCGAGGACCGACTCGGTGACGTGGTCGGCAACGGCCTTGACCTCGTCGACCGACTGGCCCATCGCGACCCCGCGGCCGGCCCAGCCGAGCATCTCGATGTCGTTGCGGCCATCGCCGATGGCGAGCACGTCGGCCGCGCTGAGGCCGATCCGGTCGACGACGTGCTGCAGGCCCGAGGCCTTGGAGACTCCGACCGGGGAGAGGTCCAGCCACGCGGTCCAGCCGACGACGTAGTCGGTGCCGTGCAGGCCGAGTCGGGCGCCGAGCTCGACGAAGTCCTCTGCGGTGGCCTCCGGGTCGCGGATGATCACGCGGCTGACGGGCTGGCCGACGATGTCGTCGACGTGGGTGATCACCTGCTCGCCGGTGAGCTCACCCTCGGGGAAGACCCGGTTGACGCGGTAGCCACCGATGCCGCGTTCCTCCACGGCGACCAGGGCGGTCGGGTGGTGCTCGAGCACCGCGGCGACCGCGGGAGCGGCGTCGAAGGTGTCCTCGTGGACGACCTCGGTGGGCGGGTAGCGGAAGACCACCGCGCCGTTGGAGGCCACGATCCAGAGGCGGTCGCTGCCATCGCGCGGGAGGTCGAGCAGGTCCGCGATCCGCGTCATGCCGTGCGGTGAGCGGCCGCTGGCCAGGATGATGTGCGCGCCCGCGTCGAGCGCGCGGTGGACCGCGTCGTAGACAGGCGCCGGGATCGTCTCGTAGTCCTCGGTCTGGCCGTCGACCCACTTCAGCAGGGTGCCGTCGATGTCGAGGGCGACGGCCTGCGGGGTCCAGTCGGGACCGGGGTTTCGTGACAGGCGCTGCGCGCCTTCCTCAAGCACCGACGGGGACCATCACTTCCAGACCGCCGAGGTAGGGACGTAGCGCCTGCGGCACGGTGACCGAGCCGTCCTCGTTCTGGTGGGTCTCCAGGATCGCGACGATCGCGCGGGTGACGGCTGTCAGCGTGCCGTTGAGCGTGGCGACCGGGGTCGTCCCGGAGTCGCCGCGGGTGCGGATGTCGAGGCGACGGGCCTGGAAGTCGGTGCAGTTGGAGGTCGAGGTGAGCTCGCCGTAGCCCTGACGGCTCGGGATCCAGGCCTCGCAGTCGAACTTGCGCGCCGCGCTCAACCCGAGGTCGCCGGCGGCGGTGTCGATGATGCGGTAGGCGAGCTCCAGCTTGTCGAGGAACTCCCGCTCCCACGCCAGCAGCCGCTGGTGCTCGGCGTACGACTCCTCGACGGTCGTGTAGACGAACATCTCCACCTTGTCGAACCAGTGCACCCGCCAGATGCCCTTGGTGTCCTTGCCGTGGCTGCCGGCCTCCTTGCGGAAGCACGGGCTGAAGGCGGCGTAGCGCAGCGGCAACGACGCGGCATCGAGGATCTCGTCGGAGTGGTAGGCCGCCATCGGCACCTCGGAGGTGCCGACGAGGTAGAGGTCCTCGCCCTCGATGCGGTAGACGTCGTCGGCCGCCTGGCCGAGGAAGCCGGTGCCCTCCATCGCCCGCGGGCGCACCAGCGACGGCGCGGCAGCCTGGATGAAGCCGGCGGCACGCGCCTGGTCCATGGCCATGTTGACCAGGGCGAGCTGGAGCTGGGCGCCGATGCCGGTGAGGAAGTAGAACCGCGAGCCGGACACCTTGGCGCCACGCTCGAGGTCGATCGCGCCGAGGAGCTTGCCGAGCTCGACGTGGTCGCGCGGCTCGAAGTCGAACTCGCGCGGCGTGCCGACGTGCTCGATGACGGTGTAGTCCTCCTCGCCGCCGGCAGGCGCGTCGTCGTCCGCGACGTTGGGGATGGCGCGGATCGCGGCGTCCCAGGCCTCCTCGGCCTCGTTGCGGGCAGCCTCGGCGGCCTTCACTCCGGCCGCGAGCTCCTTGACCTGCGCGAGCAGGGTCTGCTTCTCCTCGCCCTGCGCCCTGGCCACGAGCGCACCACTCGACTTCTGCTCGGCCCGCTTGGCCTCGAAGTCGGCGATCGCCTGCCGTCGTACGCCGTCGGCCGCGAGCGCGCGATCGACGACGTCGGCGGACAGCCCACGCTTGGCCTGACCCGCTCGGACACGGTCAGGATCATCACGGAGCAGGCGGGGGTCGATCATCTCGGGGTCCCCGCGGCGAGGGGAGCGAAGCGAGGCTCGTCGTGGGGTGAGGTCATGGCGTCAGGCTATCTGGGAGGCATACTTCACCGCGTGCTGGACGCCCCTCGCAGAGTTCCCCTGATCTGGGCAGCGCTGTGCCTGCTCGGATTCGCCGCCCTCGCCTGGGCGGTGACCGGCGACCGGTCGCCGCTCGACGGGGTCGACCAGTGGGGGCGCACCGGGGAGGACTGGGCCGACGACAACGGCTCCTTCGTGCGGGCCCTGCGCGTCATCGAGCTGGGCTTCGCCACCATCGGGATGACTGTCCTCACCTCGCTCGTGGCCGCCTGGCTGTTCGTACGCGGTCAGCGCCGCGCCGCCGTGTTCGCCGTCGTGGTCATGATCGTCACCGCCCTGGTCACGACCGGGCTCAAGCTGTGGCTCGGCCGGGACCGCCCCGAGTGGCAGGACACGTTCGGTCTCCACGTGACGCACAGCTTCCCGTCGGGACACGCGTCCTCGGCGGCGGCCTTCGCCGGCGTCCTCATCACCCTGACCCTGCTCTTCGTCCGGCGCACCAGCCTGCGCCGCACCGCGGTCATCCTGATCGCCTCGTGGTGGCTCGTGGTCTGCGCGGACCGCATCTTCCTCGGCCGGCACTTCCCCACCGACGTGATCGCCGGGTCGCTCCTCGGCCTCGCGATGGTCTTCCTGGGCCTGGCCTTCCTCGACCCGAGGCCGCGCTCCATCGCCGCGACGTCCGAGCCGTTGCCGGAGGTCTACGCCTCCGAGCGCCGGCTGTCGGTGATCCTCAACCCGATCAAGGTCGAGGACGTCGGCCAGTTCCGCGCCACCGTGGCCGCGATGGCCAAGGAGTCGGGCTGGTCGGAGCCGACCTGGCAGTACACCACCATCGAGGACCCGGGCTCCGGCATGGCCGACCAGGCCGCGGTCTCCGGCGCCGACCTCGTCCTGGTGTGCGGCGGTGACGGGACCGTGCGCGAGGTGTGCGCCGAGCTCGCCGGCACCGGCATCCCGGTCGGCATCATCCCGGCCGGCACCGGCAACCTGCTCGCCCGCAACCTCGACATCCCGCTCTACATCCGCTCGGCGATCGACGTCGCGCTCAACGGCCAGGACCGGGCCATCGACCTGGTCAAGGTCGGCGGCGACGGCATCGAGGACACCCACTTCATGGTCATGGCCGGCATGGGCTTCGACGCCGCGATCATGGAGGGCGTCAACGACGACATCAAGAAGAAGATCGGCTGGATCGCCTACGTGGTCTCGGGGCTGAAGTCGCTGATGTTCCCCGCGGTGAAGGTCGAGGTCCAGATCGACGACGAGGAGCCGACGGTGCACCGGGCCCGCACGGTCGTGGTCGGCAACGTCGGCTTCCTGCAGGCCGGCATGCCGCTCCTGCCCGACGCGACCATCGACGACGGCGTGCTCGACGTGGTGATCCTGCACCCCAAGCAGTTCCTCTCCTGGATCCCGCTGGCGGTCCGGGTGCTGCGCAAGAGCACGACCGTCGACGAGCTGATCGACCGGCGCACCGGAGCCCGGGTGCGCATCAAGGCCCACACCGACACCCCCCGCCAGCTCGACGGCGACTCCATCGGCCTGGGGCGCGAGCTCTGGATGGAGTGCATCCACGGTCGCCTGCTGGTGCGCGTCCCGCGCTGACCGGGACGGGGCATGTAACGCCGGGTTACCTTGCGCCCTGGCAGCATAGGCAGAACAAGCAGTAACCCGGCGTTACATGGCGCCGGCGCTGCACCGCGCTGGCCAGGCTCGGGGCCAGCGGCAGTCGGGGCAGCAGCGTGGCCTGGACGGCGTGGTAGAGGTCGGGCTTGCCGGGCCACACACTGGCCGCCGGCCGGTTGGCCGGGTCGAGCTCGTGGTGCCACGACCCCGCCTCGAGGTCGACGACGTGGGCGACGACGTGGTCCCACCACGCGCGGTAGTGGTCGTCGTACGACGCCTCTCCCGTCCGCTCGTGCAGCGCCGCCGCCGCGGCGACGGCCTCGGCCGCCACCCAGTGCATCCGCGCACGGACGACGGGCGCGGCCGTCCCAGTCGGTGGTGTAGACGAAGCCGGGCGCACCGTCGCTCGCCCAGCCGTCGGCGACCGCACGGTCGAAGAGGAGGACGGCGGTGGGAAGCAGCGAGTCCGGAGCGTCGGCCCCGAGCGCTGCCTCGAGGTCGAGCAGCAGCCGTGACCACTCCAGCGCGTGGCCGATCGTCGCGCCGAAGGGCTTGAACGGGTCGTCGGGCCGGTCGCGGTTGAGCTCGAGGTCGGGGATCCAGCTCGCGTCGAAGTGCTCGGGCAGCCGCCCGTCGTGGGCCTGGGCCAGGCCGACCACGAAGTCGGCGATCCGGCCGGCGCGCTCGGCGCCACGTCGTACGACCGGTGACGTCCGCGACCGCGAGCATCGCCTCGACCGCGTGCATGTTCGCGTTGAGCCCGCGGTAGGGGTCGGCCTGCTGCCAGGACGCGTCCCACCGGTCGACGCAGCGGCCGGACTCCTCGTCCCAGAACCGCTCCTCGAAGACCGTCTCGGCCTCCGCCAGCACGGCCGCCGCTCCCTCGATGCCCGCCAGCACTCCGCTCGACGCGGCCAGCATCACGAACGCATGGTCATAGGCGGACTTCCCGGCGGCCCGGTCGGGGGCACCGTCCGGCGACACGGCGGTGAACCAGCCGCCGTGGTCGGCGTCGTGCAGGGGTCCGGTGAGCCCCGCGAGCGCTCCGGCAGCCAGATCGGCGCTCCCGGGCACGCCCAGCAGCACACCGAGGCTGTTGACGTGCACGGTCCGGGCGGTGATCCAGGTCCGGATCCCCTGGTCGAGATCGGGACGGCCGCGGTCGTCCAGCCACGCCGCACCGCCCAGCGGGTGGACCACCCGGGCGCCGAAGGCGAGAAGTCGGCGGCACTCGGCGTCCAGCCACTCCCGGTGGCCCGGGTCCTCACGCAGGCTCATCGGTCCCCCTACGGGCGCGCATGCTCGATCGCCTCGGACTCCTCGGGCGAGAGCTGCTGCTCGCACGACCAGCCGGAGACCGACTTGGCATAGGTACGCGCCTCGCTGCGGCCGTGGATCGAGGTGAGCACGACGCCGTGCCCCGCGTCGTCGAGCAGCGCGAGGCTCCAGCTCAGGTGGCCGCCGACGTCGCCGAACGCGTCGTACCTCACGACGGACAGGTGGCGCAGCGCGTCGGCGTTCTCGGCCTTGAGGGCGGCCACCTCCTGGCGCAGGCCGTGGACGTCCTCGGGGAGCGCATCGACGCCGGAGACGCCCGCCGGGGTCCGGGTGCGGCGCAGGGCCAGCCCGGCCAGGACACACGCGACGGCGGCAAGAACCAGGGCGATCACGGCAACGACGGGCACGTGCTGACCCTATGACCGGGTGACGGTCACGGCCCGGCGGACACGGCCGGTCGTGCCAGACTCGCAGCCGTGAGTGCAGTCGAGATCGGGTCGTGGCGGCGGATCGCCTACCAGGGTGAGCCGGGTGCGAATTCCCACCTGGTGTGCCAGCAGGCCTACCCCGACTGGGAGCCGTGGCCGTGCGCGTCCTTCGAGGACGCCTTCGCCGCCGTCGAGAACGGCGAGGCCGACCTCGCCATGATCCCGATCGACAACTCGATCGCCGGCCGGGTGGCCGACATCCATCACTTCCTGCCGACCTCCAGCCTGCACATCGTCGGCGAGCGGTTCCTGCGGATCCAGTTCGCCCTCATGGCGCAGCCGGGCACCGACATCGCAGCCCTGCGGACCGTGCACAGCCACGTCCACGCCCTGGGCCAGTGCCGCGGCGTGATCCGCGAGCTGGGCCTCACCCCCGTCGTCGCGGGCGACACCGCGGGAGCGGCCCGCGAGGTCGCCGAGCTGGGCGACCCGACCCAGGCCGCGATCGCGCCGCCGCTGGCTGCCGACATCTACGGCCTGGAGATCCTGCGCGACGAGATCGAGGACGAGGACCACAACACGACCCGCTTCGTGGTCCTCTCCCGCGACTACGACGAGGCGCCCCGCGACAACGGACCGGTCATCACCACCTTCATCTTCAACGTCCGCAACCTGCCGGCCGCGCTCTACAAGGCGCTCGGCGGCTTCGCGACCAACGGCGTCAACATGACCAAGCTCGAGAGCTACATGGTCGGCGGCCACTTCACGGCCACCCAGTTCCTCGCCGAGGTCGACGGCCACCCCGGCGACCCGGGTGTCCGGAACGCGCTCGAGGAGCTGACCTTCTTCACGACCGAGGTCAAGATCCTCGGCGTCTACCCGGCCGACGCCTTCCGGGCCGAGTGAGCGACGCCCACCTCCGGCTGGGAGGATCGAGCGCGTGATCGACCCTCTCGTGGTGGCCCTGACCTTCGGTGCGATCTTCGTCGTCGAGCTCCCCGACAAGACCTTCATCGCCACCCTGGTCATGTCGACCAAGATGCGCCCGCTCTTCGTGTGGATCGGTGTCGCCCTCGCGTTCTTCGTGCAGACCCTGGTCGCGGTCGGGCTCGGCAAGGCGGCGTCCTTCCTGCCCGAGCAGCTGGTCCACGTCGTGGCCGCGCTGATGTTCGTCATCGGCGCGATCATCCTGTTCCGCGAGGCCCGCACGGCCGACGCGGACGAGTCGGAGACCGAGAGCGAGTTCGCCGCCAAGGCCGACAGCGACGCGCACGGCTTCAAGGTCGTCGTCACGTCGTTCCTGGTGCTCTTCGCGGCGGAGTGGGGCGACCTGTCCCAGCTGCTGACCATCTCGCTGGTCGCGAAGTACGACGACCCGGTCTCGGTCTTCCTCGGCGCCTGGGGTGCGCTGCTCGCGGTGTCCGGCCTCGCGGTGATCGTCGGTCGGGTGCTCCTGCGCCACGTCAAGCTCTCGGTGCTCCACTACGTGGGTGCGACGGTCTGCGTCCTGATGGCAGTCTTGACCGTGTGGGAGATGACGCGCTGACTCCGCGACCTGCGGGACCAGGTCCTCGAGCGCTACGTCGCGGTCAACGGCGACCACCCGATGACCGACGAGGACGACGCCTACGTCCGCGAGCACTTCGTCCCGGCCTCCCCCGAGGCACTCGCCGACATGGCAGCCGGCCGCCTGCCGCTGCCCGTCGTACGTCCTCTCCGACGGCACGCCGATGGTGCCCGCGGCCCACGGCGAGCTCGCCGGCCGGAGCGGCGGGGTCGATGCGTTGCACGACTGGTTCCTCGCCTTCTGGCCCGACGACCCGGCGACCGGCGAGGCCGAGTGGGCGCTCTACCTCTCGGGGCAGCACGTCTGCCTGCGCGAGGTCAACCCCGGTGCGGATCAAGCAGATGACGGCCCGCGTCGCTGAAGCTGCGGCCGCGGTCGACCTGCTGCGCGAGGACGCGCACGACCCGATCGGCCGCGGGATGCTCGGCGAGGCCGTCGACGGCGTGCTCGCCGTCCCCGGGCTCGACACGCTGCTGCTGCCGATGACGGCGTACGACCGGCTGCGCTTCGGCGGTCCGACGGTGCGCGAGACGTGGGTCGACGGGCCACGCACGGAGTTCCTCGACCCCGGCCTTCCCGGCCTGGCCGCTGCGCACCGAGCGCCTCGTGCTGCGGCCCTTCGAGCCGGCGGACGCCGACGCGTTCGTCGAGGCCTGGACCTCCGAGGAGTGGACCAGCCTGCTGCTGAGCCTGCCGATGAACCGCGCCGAGGTCGTCGAGATGGTGCGCCGCCGCACCGAGCCCGGCGACGGCCAGTTCATCGGCATGGTCGTCGAGCACGACGGCACCGTGGTCGGCGACTCGATGCTGCACCTGCAGGGCACCGGGCTGAGCGAGGGCGAGATCGGCTGGACGATCCTGCCCCAGCACGCCGGGCACGGCTACGCCACCGAGGCCGCCCGGGAGGTGCTCCGGCTGGCCTTCGAGCACTACGGCCTGCGCCGCGTGGTCGCCAACCTCGACGCGCGCAACGACCGCTCCGCCGCGCTCTGCCGACGGCTCGGGATGCGCCTCGAGAGCCACAGGCGCGGCGACTTCTGGTCGAAGGGTGTCTGGACCGATTCCTTCGAGTACGCCCTGCTCGCCGACGAGTGGCGCGCCGGGCAGGCCTGATCCAGCGGAGCACGGCACCGCAGCTGCGGCGGATCTGGCCCCTGGCGCGGCGGTCCGGGGGCCACAACCGCCGCACATGTGCCGAGCCTGTGGATGAGGCGAGCGCGGCCAGGAACCATCCGGGCACGATCCGGGGCATGGACGACCCGGCCGCCGACACCCCGGACTTCGACCCGGGCGCGCCCTTCCAGCGTCGTACGGCCCTCGCCGCAGGCGTCACACCGAAGCAGCTGCGCGGCCCGGGCTACCGCGTCGTGCTGCCGGGCGCCTACGTGGCTGCGTCCACGACGGTCACCCCGCTCGTACGCGTGCGGGCGGCGCTGCTCCCCTACGGCGACGCGGCCTGGGCCAGTCACGCCTCAGCGGCGCGGGTCTACGACCTGCCGATCCCGACCATTGCGATGGAGCACGTGAGCGTCCCCCGGCCCGGTCAGCGGCGGAGGCACCAGGGCGTCAAGGTCCACGTCGGCGGCCATGCAGCGCGGACGCGGATCGTCCGGGGCGTGAGGGTGTGCGAGCCGCGAGCGCTCTTCGTCGAGATGGCAGCCCTCATCGGCCTGGTCGACCTCGTGGTCCTGGGCGACGCGATGGTCCGGCGCACGCTGGTCACCCCCGACGCGCTCGTCGCGTACTGCGCCTCGTCCGCGCACCCGGCGGCGGCCGCGGCACGTCGCGCCGCGTCGTACGTCCGCGCGCGACGTGGACTCGCCCATGGAGACGAGGCTGCGCCTGCTCCTCGTGCTCGCCGGTCTGCCGGAGCCGCAGGTCAACCTCAAGATCCGCGACGAGGACGGCGAGGTGCTCCGGAAGTACGACCTGTCCTATCCCGCCGTGCGGGTAGCGGTCGAGTACAACGGCAAGGTGCACGTCCTCACCCCCGGGGCGTGGGAGGCAGACCTCGAGCGGCGCGGTGCCATCGACGACGACGGCTGGCGGCTCCTGCCCGTGATCAGCTCGGGGATCTACAGCACCCCCGAGCAGACGCTCCGCCGCGTCCACCGCGTGCTCCTGGCGCGCGGGCTGCCGGGGGTTCCCGCCCGCCTGGGTGACCAGTGGCGGGCACACTTCCCCGGCCACTCCGACGCAGCCTGAGCAGCTGCCGCGGATCTGGCCCCGGCCACCCCGCCCGGCAGGGCAACAACCGCCGCACGTGCTCGCGGGCGAGCACCCGTAACCCCCGCTAGAGTCCGGTCATGGTCTCCACCCCCACTGCCCCCCACGGCGCTGACAGTGAAGTCGGCCGGCTGGCCACGGTCATGCTCCACCGCCCCGGCAACGAGCTCAAGCGACTGACCCCGCGCAACAACGACCGGCTGCTGTTCGACGGCATCCCCTGGGTGAGCCGGGCGCAGGAGGAGCACGACGCCTTCGCCGAGACGCTGCGCGACCGCGGGGTCGAGGTCCTCTACCTCACCGAGCTGCTCACCGAGACCCTCGAGAGCGAGCTCGCGCGCAACCACGCGATCACCAGCGCGCTCAGCGGCCTCCACCTCGGCGACACCCTGCGGCGCTACCTCGCCCAGGCGCTGCGTGACCTCTCCCCCGCCGATCTCACCGACATCCTGACCTCCGGCGTGCGCAACGACGAGGTCCGCGGCGGCCACGGTCTGGTCACCAGCCTGCTGAGCCCCTACGACTTCCTCATCGACCCGCTGCCCAACCTGCTGTTCACGCGCGACTCCAGCGTGTGGGTCCGCGACCGGGTGGCCGTGACCAGCCTCGCGATGCCCGCCCGCAAGCGCGAGACGCAGCTGACCGAGCTGATCTACACCGAGCACCCGCGCTTCGTCGGCACCCGCAAGATCCACGGCTGGCACAACGAGCACGTGGAGGGCGGCGACGTCCTGCTCCTGGCCCCGGGCGTGATCGCGGTCGGCGTCGGGGAGCGTACGACCCCGGCCGGCGTCGAGCGGCTGGCCCGCCAGGTCTTCCACGCCGGGCTGGCGCACACCGTGCTCGGCGGTGCCGATCGCCCAGGAGCGCGCGACCATGCACCTCGACACCGTCTGCACGATGGTCGACGTCGACAAGGTCGTGATGTATCCCAACGTCGCCGACACGCTCCGCGCCGTGACCGTCACGCTCGGCGACGAGGGGTCCGGCGAGAGCGACCTGACCCTCGAGGTCAGCGACTACGAGCCCTTCCTGGTGGCCGCCGCCAAGGCGATGCAGATCGACACGCTGCACCAGATCGACACCGGCCTCGACCCGGTCACCGCCGAGCGCGAGCAGTGGGACGACGGCAACAACACCCTGGCCCTCGCGCCGCGGGTGGCGGTGGCCTACGAGCGCAACGACGAGACCAACGACCGGCTCGAGGACGCCGGGATCGAGGTCGTCCGGATCGCCGGGTCCGAGCTGGGTTCGGGGCGTGGCGGACCGCGCTGCATGAGCTGCCCGATCTCGCGTGAGCCGCTGCCCGTCGAGTAGGCATCACCCCTGGCCTGCTCGATCGTTGAGCGGGCATGAACGCCTCCATCCTCGATGCCCTCGACCCGAGCGACGCCGCGCGCGTCCTGGCCGCCGGCACGGCACTGACCCTGCCCGAGGGCTGGTCACCGATCGCCGAGAGCACTCCGGCCGACAAGGCCTACCTGATCACCGACGGTGAGGTCTCGGTCCGCCGCGGCGGCGTCGAGATCGCCACGCTCGGACCGGGCACCATGGTCGGCGAGGCCGCGATCATCAACCAGACGGCTGCGGTCCGCGACAGTCGTCGCCCTGACCCCGCTGAAGGTCATCCACTTCACCCGCGAGCGCCTCGACGACCTGGTGACGCAGATCCCGGCCTTCGGCGAGGCGCTGCGCACAGCGGCCGCCGAGCGGGTCGGCGGGTCGTGATCGAGGCGGGCGACCGGCCCTCCCCAGCTGCCGACGCGGCCGCGTCGATCGAGGCACTGCTGCTCGGTGAGGAGCCCACGCTGACCCGGGTCGAGGTCGCCGAGCACGCCGGCGTACCCCTCGAGCTGGCGGAGACGCTGTGGCGCCAGCTCGGGCTTCCCCCACCGCAGCGACGACGACGTCGCCTTCTCCCCGTGCGACGTCGACGCGCTCCGGTCGGCCGACGACCTGGTCCGGATGGGGGTCCTGTCCGAGGGCTCCCAGGCGGCGCTCGTCCGCACCTGGGGCCGCAGCTACGCCCGGTTGGCGGAGTGGCAGAGCACGCTCCTGGCCGAGCTGGCCGTCGAGGGCGACGACCCCGAGGTCCGCCTCGCCGAGCTCGCCACCACGGTGCTGCCGAGCGTGGAGTCCCTGCAGAGCTACGTCTGGCGCCGCCACCTCGCGAGCGCCGCCACCCACCTGGTGCGCGACGCCGCCGTGCACGACCAGGGCGAGGCGGAGCTGACCGTCTGCTTCATCGACATCGTGGGCTACACGGCACAGAGCCGCGGGCTCGAGGGGTCGGAGCTGGTCTCCTGGGTCGAGCACTTCGAGCAGGAGACCACCCTCCTGGTCGTCGACCACGGCGGGCAGGTCATCAAGACCATCGGCGACGAGATCCTCTTCACGGTCGGCAGTCCCGCGGCCGCGGTCGAGATCGCCCTGGCGCTGACCGCGCGCGGCGACGACGAGGACGACCCCTTCCCGGCGGTGCGGGTCGGCATCGCCCACGGACCGGTCGTACGCCGCCTCGGCGACGTCTTCGGATCGACCGTCAACGCGGCCGCCCGGCTCACGTCCGCGGCCCGCCCCGGCACGGTGGTCGTCGACCAGGGCGTCCACGAGGCGCTGGGGTCCTACGACGCCTCCGAGCTGCGCTGGCGCAAGCTGCGCCGGGTCTCCGCCAAGGGCTTCTCCCACCTCGACGCGTGGCGCGTCAAGCCGCCGCGGGACGACTCCTGAGCCAGCTCGTCACCCGAGCGCTGTCGTGTTCGCCGGGCCCCGTTCGTCGGTAGGTTGAGGCGGGCACCGGGTCCGCTACCGAGACAAGGAACCTGACATGGCCGAGTACCTCCTCTCCTTCAACCAGCAGTGGGTCGGCGACCACACGGAGGAGTGGTTCCGATCGCGCGCGCCACTTGCGAGGGGGGTCGTCAACGAGATGAAGGCGGCAGGTGTGTACGTCTTCGCCGGCGGACTCGAGGAGGACGGGCCCGTCTACAGCGCCGATCCGACCGGCGAGGAGGTCGTGGTCAGCGACGGTCCCTACGTCGAGACCAAGGAGTTCCTCGGCGGTTTCGCCATCGTCGACGTGCCCGACGACGAGACGGCGAAGATGTGGGCGGCCAGGATCGCCGAGGGCTGCGGGTGGCCCCACGAGGTGCGGAAGTTCGGGGCGCAGCCCGACTGACCAGGGCCTTGCGGGCATGATGAAACCCGGTCGTTGTCGACGGGGGAAACGACAACGACCGGGCCTTCGCCAATCTACTCTGCGCCCGACGCGCAACACAACCAACGCACCCGGGCGGTTTGGCAGATCAGCGGATCGTGACCTGACGGTTGGCCAGACCGGCGCGTGCAGAGCGCTCCGCAGGGGTGAGGTCCCCACCCTTGAGGGCCTCAGCGAGCTCGTCGGCGAAGCGTGCGGCAGGCTCCTCGAGCACCTCGGCGCCCGTGCCGAGCGGCAGGTCCCACACCGGGGCGAGGAGTCCGTGGGCGCGGAACATGCCCACGAAGCGCGAGCCCTCGGCGACCGAGTCCTGGCCGGCAGCGTGCAGCCGGGCCAGCGCGTCGAGCAGCTGGTCCTCGGGGTGCGGCATCACCCAGCGCAGGTGCTCCTTGGTGCCGACGTTCGTCCAGTACGCCGCGTCGACGGAGGTCAGGCGAGCGGTCGGCATCGCCGCCGCGTTGGCCTGCTCGAGGGCCGCCTCGATGCTGGCGTCGCGCTCCTCCACGTCGTCGATCCAGTAGCCGAAGCCGTCGTGGACGGTGATGTCGAGGCTGGTGTCGGTGATCAGGTCCTGCAGGCTCGGGCCCTCGCCCGGCGCGCTCGGTCAGGCCCACGATGCCCGGCTCCTCGGTGGCCAGGGCCGCCTCGAGCACGGCGGCGAGGTCGCGAGCAGGGTTGCCGTAGGAGTGCTGGACCTGCAGGCCCAGCCACACGTCGCCGGAGTCGCGGACCATCGCCGGTGCGGCCCCGGGCAGGAGCGAGGCCAGGCGGATCGTGCGGCCGCCGTCCTTCAGGGTCAGCGGGGTGGTCGCGGCCGGGACGAGCTCGCGCAGGGCGATCACGTCGCACTCGTCGGGCATGCCCTCGAAGGGCCGGGCCACGAAGGTCGGAGCGGCACCGCCGGCCGCGCCGTGGCAGGCCTTGTAGCGCTTGCCGGAGCCGCAGGGGCAGGGCTGGCGCGGGCCGACCTCGCCGGGAGCGGCGGGTGCGGAGGACTGGGTGCGGTTGCGGGACTTCTTGGCCATGACAGAAGAACCTATCCGCCGAGCAGCTCCAGCATGTGCGCCGGGCGGTCGCTGATCACCGCGGTGACGCCGAGGTCGAGGCAGATCTGCAGGTCGTCCTCGGTGTTCACCGTCCACACGTGGATCTCGCGCCCGGCCTTGACGAGGTGCCGGCCGAGCCCGGGGTGGTCGCGCAGCTCCTTGATGCCCGGACCCATGATCCAGTCGTCGCCCACGAGCGGGCGCAGCATCGGCCAGTGGTGCGCCTTCTCGACCAGCATCACCACGTCGAGGTCGGGTGCGAGCCTGCGCACCCGGCTGACGGCGTTGAAGGAGAAGCTCATCACCCGCGCCGGCGAGTCCGCGCCGGCCCATCCGAAGTCGTCGAGCGTCTCCACCAGCCGCCGCTCGACCAGCCCGCCGTAGCGCGTGGGGTGCTTGGTCTCGATCGCGAGCTCGACCCGACGGTCGTAGTCCGCGGCCGTCTCCAGCAGCTTGCGCAGGGTGAGCACCTTGCCGCTCTCCGGGTCCGGCTCGGGCGCCTCGTCGTCCAGGTCGGCCCACGGGTTCTTCCACGAGGAGAAGTCCAGCTCGTCGAGCTCGGCGAGGTTCATCGTCGACACGATGCCGTCGGTGGCCGCCGTACGACGCACGCTGCGGTCGTGCACGCAGACCAGGTGGCCGTCGGCGGTCAGCCGCACGTCGCACTCGAGCGCCTCGGCCCCCTCGTCGAGCGCCTTCACATAGGCGGCCAGCGTGTGCTCGGGGTTGTCGTGGCTGCTGCCGCGGTGCGCGACGACCTGTGGTCGGGTGCGGGTTTCACGAGCGCGACGGCTGCGCGACGTACGACGCATGCGCTGAGCATGGCATGTGCGCTCACCTCCTCGGCGGAGGTGTCAGTGGATCCGTGTCTGCCAGTCCTCGGGCACCCGTCCCGCCGGACCCGGCACGGGCTGGTCCTCCGGATGGTGCTGCGGATCGGCCAGGCGTGGCCCGAGCACCCCGACGGACCGGATGAAGTCCCAGTACCAGTCCTCGCCGGGCTCGAAGCTCTGGATGACCGGGTGCCCGGACTCGTGGTGGTGGGCGGTGGCGTGCTGGGAGGGACTGGTGTCGCAGCAGCCGACGTGGCCGCACTGCGCGCACCGACGCAGGTGCACCCACCAGCCACCCTCCGCCTCGCACTCCACGCATCCCGGACCCGACGGGGCCACTTCGGGGTCGATGCCTGCCGTTGCCCCTGACGTCATGGACCCAGCCAACTCCTCCGGGCAGTCGGCGGCAAGAGCCCCGTCGAACGGGTCACCGACCGGCGAGGAATCCCGGCAGCCAGGCCGCCTCCCAGTCGGGGATCTCCTGGTGCTCGATCGCGGCCCGCACCGGCGCCTGATCGGGCGTCCGGTAGCGCCCGTCCGCGCGCTCGAGGTAGCGGTAGTTGACCAGCTCGCGGCGCAGGTAGGCGAAGTCCTCGTGCACCCCCCGCAGGATCTCGTTCACCTGGGGCTCGGAGTAGTCCCGGCCCGGCTCGAAGCGGCTCACCACCTCCAGCAGCACCGCGGCGCGCACCTTCCGCTTCGCCGGCACGACCGAGATCCGCCCGTCGGTGAAGAGCCGCCCGACGAGTCGCTCCTGCTCGGCGCGGGCGGCGGCGTACGCCTCGTGATCGGGCGCCGCGGCTGCCTGCACGGCGGCGAGGGCAACGGTGTAGCTCTCGCCCGTCTCGCTCATGCGCGCACGCACGACCTGCTTGAAGTCACTGTTCCTGGTCATGGCCATCGCCTTCGGCTGCGCTGCGTCCCCAGTACGCCGCTGCAGCGGGCGTGGTCGGCATGACGAGGTGGTGCGCCCGAGGATCTGCTCCCCTTCGCCACGGTGCGCGGGACTGGGGCCTGCGCGTGGGCTGGGCGTTGGACGACGCCCTTGGGTGTGAGTCTCCCAGAGACTCAACCGCAAGGGCCACTCGATTACGGCGCATCGACCCCCTCGAGACCACCCCACGGAATGGATCTGACATCGGCGGCGGTGGGCCCCACACTGGAGCCATGCCGTCGTCGAGCCAGTGGGTCGCGTTCCTCATCGCGTCCATCCTCTTCATCCAGGTGCCGGGTCCCAGCCTGCTCTTCACCATCGGTCGCGCCCTCACGGTCGGGCGCCGCGAGGCGCTCCTCTCCGTGTTGGGCAACGCGTTGGGCCTGATCGCGCAGGTCGCCTGCGTCGCGGTCGGCCTGGGCGCGATCGTCGCGGCCAGCGCGACGGCGTACACCGCGGTCAAGATCGCGGGAGCGGCGTACGTCATCTGGCTGGGCGTGCAGGCCATCCGCCACCGCAGCGACGCCCGGCTGGCGATGGACTCCGCCGCGCCGCTGCGGCGTGGCCACCCGGTACGGATCGGGTTCACGGTCGGGGCGACCAACCCCAAGACGATCGTCTTCTTCGTGGCCTTCCTGCCGCAGTTCACCGACCCCACCGGGCCCGTCGCCCTGCAGACGCTCCTGCTGGGGCTGGTCTTCGGCGTCCTCGCCGTCGCCTCCGACAGCATCTGGGCGCTCGCCGCCGGGGCCGCCCGCACCTGGTTCGCCCGTCGCCCCCAGCGGCTCGACGCGCTCAGCGCCGGCGGCGGCACGATGATGATCGGGCTCGGCGCAACGATGCTGACCGTCGACTGATCGCTCGGGTGCGTGCGTAGTCTCGCGGGCATGCAGACCGACGCAGAGATCCAGGAGTACGACGTCGTCGTGCTCGGAGGTGGCCCGGCCGGCGAGAACGCCGCGCAGTACGCCATCGAGGGCACCGACCTGACCGCCGCGATCGTCGAGCGGGAGCTGCTCGGCGGCGAGTGCAGCTATTGGGCGTGCATCCCGAGCAAGGCGTTGCTGCGACCGATCTCGGTGGCCGACGTGACGGCCGACCTCGAGGGCGTCGCCACTGCGCACGTGGCGCCGAAGGCCCTCCTTGAGCGCCGCGACACGTGGGTCTCGCACTACGACGACTCGGGGCAGGCCTCGTGGGCCGAGGACACGGGCATCGCGGTCGTGCGCGGCGCCGGACGCCTCGTCGGCGAGCGAACCGTCGAGATCACGTCCTCCTCCGGCACCCGTCGCCTGCGTGCCCGCCGGGCCGTGGTGATCGCGACGGGCAGCGCGGCGCACGTCCCGGACGAGTACGCCGACGTCCTGCCCTGGGAGTCGCGCGACGCGACCGGGGTGGTCGAGGTCCCGGAGCGGCTGGTGGTCGTCGGCGGTGGCGTCGTCGCCTGCGAGGCCGCTGTCTGGATGACGGCCCTCGGGTCGACGGTGACCCTGGTCGTGCGCGGACCGCGACTGCTGGGCCGCACCGAGTCGTTCGCCGGCGAGGCCGTGCTGGCGGGCCTGCGCGAGCGCGGCATCACGGTGCACCTCGGCACGGCCGTGACCGACGTACGTCGGGCGGGTCCTGCCCCGACGGGGGTCGGGCGGATCCACGGCGGCACCGTCTCCCTGACCACGTCGGCCGGCGACCTGGAGGCCGACGAGGTGCTGCTGGCCATCGGCCGGGTCCCGCGGCTCGACGACATCGGGCTCGACTCCGTCGACCTCTCGCCCGACGACGTGACGGGTGGCCGGCTGCCCGCGTGGTTGTACGCCGTCGGCGACGCCAGCGGGGGTCCGCCGCTCACCCACTGGGGCAAGCACCAGGCGCGGGTCGTCGGTGCGCGGATCGCGGCGGCGGGCGCGGGCGGGGTCGCCTACGAGCCCGACCGAGCCGCGCCGGTGCCGCAGGTGGTCTTCAGCGACCCCGAGGTCGCCAGCGTCGGGATGACCGAGGACGAGGCCCGCGACGCCGGGCACGACGTGGTCACCTCGCGGGTGCCCACCTCGTCCGCCTCGGGCGTCGGGCTGCTCCGCGACCACGTCGTGGGCGAGTCCCAGATCGTCGTCGACCGACAGTCACGGCTCCTGCTGGGTGCCACCCTCGTCGGCCCGGAGGTCGGCGAGCTGGTGCACGCCGGCACGGTGGCGATCATCGGGGACGTCCCCGTGCACGTGCTGCGGCACGCGGTGGCGTCGTACCCCACCGCGAACGAGCTGTGGTTGCGCCTGCTGGAGGGGCTGCCGCGGGAGCTCCGGACGCCTCCCACCCTCGGTAGTCCGTAGAGGGGGCGATCAGCCGCGCTCGCGCAGGTACCGCCCGAAGTGGGGCACCGTGAAAGCGATCCGACCGCGCTCGCCGGAGTAGACCAGGCCCTTCTTGAGCAGCGAGTCGCGCGCGGGCGAGAGCGACTGGGGCTTCTTGCCGAGGTTCGCGGCCACGTCGGAGCTCAGCACCGCGTCCCCCTCCACCTCGTCCTGGCCGGCCGCCACCGCAGCCATCGCCATGAGGTAGTCCCGCTCCCCCGGGGTCGCCCGCTCGTAGCGCGAGCCGAAGAAGCCGACGGCCAGCTCGGACTCCGCCTCGGGAGCTGCCACTGCCACGTCGGCGGCGGTGATCGGTGAGCGGGGAGCGAGGTCCCACACGGCCTTGCCATAGGCCTGGATGAAGTAGGGGTAGCCGCCGGTGGCGTCGTACATCGCGGCGAGCGCGTCGGCATCGAATGTCGCGTCCTCCTCGGCCGCGGGGACCTCGAGCGCGCGGTCGGCGGCGTCGCGGGTGAGGCGGTCGATGCGCTGGTAGCGGAAGAGCCGCTCGCTGTAGGACTTGCTGGCGCTGAGCACGGCGGGCAGGTGCGGCAGGCCGGCACCGACGACGATCACCGGCAGGCCCGACTGGCTGAGCTCGTGGCAGGCGGCGCACAGCGCCGAGATGTCGTCAGGGCCGAGGTCCTGCATCTCGTCGATGAAGACGCCGACGCCCTTGCCGACGTCTGCGGCCAGCCCGCCGACGTCGGTGAAGAGCTCGACGAGGTCGATCTCGATGTCGCCGGAGTCGGCGCGCCCGCGCACGGCCGGCACGTCGATCCCGGGACTCCACTGGTCCTTGAGCTTCGCCGCAGTGCCCGCGTCTCGGTGGGCGAAGGACTTGATGACTCCCAGGACATGGTCGACCGACTCCTCGTCGCGGTGGCCCAGCTCGCGGACGGCCTGGTGCAGCGCGCTGCTCAGCGGCCGGCGCAGCCCCTGCCCGGGCCTCGCCTCGAGCTTGCCGGTGCCCCAGCCCTTGCGTACGGCCGTCCCGCGCAGCGCGTTGAGCAGCACGGTCTTGCCCACTCCGCGCAGCCCGGTGAGGACGACACTGCGCTCGGGTCGGCCCTTGGCCACCCGCTCGAGGACGACGTCGAAGGCGGCGAGCTGCTCGTCACGGCCCGCGAGCTCGGGCGGGCGCTGGCCCGCGCCCGGGGCGTAGGGATTGCGAATCGGGTCCACGATCGCAGGATATCGGGGACTCTAGCGAGTTCCTTAGATTGGCGGATAGCCTGCGAGTCGGGGTCCGGAGAGCCCCTCAGCCCGCCTCGCTCGACCGATCGGCGCGGGTCACCCGATCCCGCGCGGCGTCGTACGCCTCGTCGAGGCCCTGGCGGAGGAGGGCGATCAGGTCGGGGACTTCTTCGGCCGAGAGCCGGAAGGTCCCGGCACAGACGTTGTCGCGCCACAGGGACAGCACGACGAGCTGGGACTCCTGGTGCCACGTGACGCGCAGCGAGCGGTCCTCACCTCTCGGGTCGAGGAAGACCGCCCCGGTGCGGGGCAACCGTCGCTGCGCTGCCATGTTCCATTGTGACCCAGCCCACAAGGAGTTGCCTAGACTCGGGTCGTGCCCGAGCTGCCCGAGGTCGAAGCCCTCGTCCAGGACCTGCGTGGCCGGCTGACCGGCCGAGCCATCACGCGCATCGACCTGGCCGCCTTCAGCGCCCTCAAGACCTTCGACCCGCCCCTGCACTCGCTGCACGGGACGCTGGTCGACGGAGTCACCCGCCACGGCAAGTTCCTCGACATCGACGCCAGCGGTGTGCACGTGTGCATCCACCTCGCCCGCGCCGGCTGGATCCGCTGGCGCGAGGAAGTACCAGCTCTCCCGGCCCGGCCGAACAGCAAGAATCCCCTGGCCGCACGCATCGTCATCGACAACCCTGACTCCGACACGCAGTCGGGTCTCGACATCACCGAGGCGGGCACCAAGAAGAGCCTGGCGATCTACGTCGTGCGCGACCCGCAGGAGGTCCCCGGCATCGCCCGGCTCGGCCCCGACCCGCTCGCCGACGAGTTCACCATCGACGTGCTCCGAGACATCCTCACCGCCGAGGGTCGCAAGCAGATCAAGGGCGTGCTCCGGATGCAGTCCATCGTCGCGGGCATCGGCAACGCCTACTCCGACGAGATCCTGCATGCGGCGAAGATGTCGCCCTACAAGCCGGCCAACGGCCTCGGTGACGACGAGATGCAGACGTTGTACGACGCCATCCGCGGCACGCTGGCCGACGCGGTCGCGCGCTCCAGCGGACTCGCCGCGAGCGAGCTCAAGAGCGAGAAGAAGAGCAACCTCGCCGTCCACGGCCGGGCCGGCCAGAGCTGCCCGGTGTGCGGCGACGTGGTGCGCGAGGTGTCCTTCGCCGACTCGAGCCTGCAGTACTGCGCGACGTGCCAGACCGGCGGGAAGCCGCTGGCGGACCGGCGGATGAGCAGGCTGTTGAAGTAGGACGGTGCCGGTCGGGCACACCCCCGTGGAGTCCGACCGGCACCACCGTCGTCAACTTTACCTTGACGGACACGGATCGTGTCATGCCGTGGCGCTGGAGTCTCCCGACTTCTTCGAGAATCTCGCCCAGGCGGCCTGGCGGGTGACGCCGAGGGAGCGCCCGATCTCGGCCCAGGAGACGTGTCGCGCGCGCAGCAGGTCGACCCATTCCTGGGCGAAGGACGCGTTCTGCTCCGCCGAGCTCAGGATCATCGGCAGGGTCGCAAGCACCTCGGCGTCGCTCATCGAGTCCCACGGCATGGTGCGCCGGGCCGAGGCGAGTTCCTCCTCGTCGTGGAGGATGGCGTGGAAGTCGTCGACGCACCCCCGGCAGATCTGGGCGCCGAGACCACCGAGGAGCGCGACGTCGGTGCCGGGTCCGCCGCGCGTGCCGCAGAAGGAGCAGAGCTTGCCCTCTCGGGTGATGCCCATGCTGCCCCCTCTCCGGGCCGATGCCGCGATGCTACTCGCCCGGCACGGCAGCCGGGGCGGATCGCAGCGACGGACTCATCCGGTCGATTCGGGCATCTCCGGCATCTCCGGCATCTCAAGGTTGTCCATGGGGTTGCCGCACGTCTCGGTGAGGTAGTCGGAGAATGCCTGCGCCTGCTCCTTGACCTCCGCGGAGGCGTCCGCGCCACCCATCTCGAGCTCCTCGAGCTTCTCGGTGTCGAAGTCCGCGGCGTCGATGTCCTTGGCCTGCTCGACGATGGCCTCGAAGCCGGCGCGTGCCGCGTCCGGGATGTCCTCGGGAGTCCCGACCTCCTCGATCTCGGCCCCCCAGTCCTTGACGGACTGCGCCATGTCCTCGTTGCTGGGCATCTCGGGGGTGGTCATGTCCCCGGGCAGCAGGTCCTCGAGCAGGCTGGACTGTGCGTCGCAGAACTCCTCCTCGCTGGCGTCGGCCGGAGCTCCGCTGCCACCGCCGCCACACGCTGTCGTGACCGCGCTGACCAGCAGGACAGCGCTGGACAGCGCGAGGCGGGTTCGGGTGCTCATGGGTGTCCCCCTTCGGGCGACGCGCCGATCGCGTCAGGTTCCGGTGGTCCCTACCCTTGCGCCCGAGCGGCTAACCGTCCATCCCGAACGCGGCGGGCGGCGGGAGCCGCAGTGCCCGCTCGAGCTCGGCGAGGTACGCCGCTCGCGGGAGCCGGACGACGCCCAGCGTGGCCAGGTGCGGGGTCTGCCACTGCACGTCGAGCACCCGGCGGCCGGCGTCGGCGTCGCTGAGCAGCTCGACGAGCCCGAGCAGGGCGACCTTGGAGGCGTCGGCCTCGCGGTGGAACATCGACTCCCCGGCGAACAGACCGCCGATGCTGACGCCATACAGCCCGCCGGCCAGTCGACCGTCGCGCCACGCCTCGATCGAGTGAGCCCAGCCGAGCCGGTGCAGCCGGCCGTACGCCTGGGAGAACGCCGGCGTGATCCACCCGTCGGGACGGTCGCTGCGGCCACACTCGGCGACGACCTCGTCGAAGGCGATGTCGATGCGGATCTCGAAGTCGCGCGCCGACCTGCGCAGCGATCGCGACACCCGCAGTCCGTCGAGCGGCAGCACCCCGCGCTCCACCGGGGAGAACCAGCCCAGCTCGTCGCTGTCCGTGGCGACCGGCATCGGGAAGAGGCCGGCGCTGTACGCCGCCAGCAACGTGCCGGGGTCGAGGTCGGCGCCGAGGGCCACCAGGTCGTCGTCGGGATCCCACGTCGTCGGCGGCGGGAAGGCCCAGGGCGTCGGGTCGGGGACGATGGGCACCCCTCGCACGCTAGTCGACGACTTCCGAGACCCCGCGCGCATCACACCGGCGAACCCGATCTCGTGGAGGACCGACGTCGGTGTGGGAGGGCGACCGTACGATCTGGGCATGGGACTGAGGATCACCGTCGCGCAACAGCTGGTGCCCCGCATCCAGGAGCTGACCCCCGGTCTGACGAGCGGCTTCGTCCGCGAGGCGCTCAACCGGGCCATCGACGGCATCGGTCCCCTCGCCCCGGCGGCGGAGGCCGCCGACAAGCAGCTGGCCGAGCAGAAGGGCGACGTCGACCGCGCCATCCACGAGGTCATCGAGAACAACGTGCGCATCGCCGGCGCCCAGGGCTTCGCCACCAACCTCGGCGGCCTGATCACGATGGCCGTCGCGATCCCCGCCAACATCAGTGGGCTGGCCATCATCCAGTGCCGGATGGTCGCCGGCATCGCTCACCTCCGGGGCCACGACCTGTCGGACCCGCGGGTCCGCAACGCGGTGATGGCGTTGCTGCTCGGTGAGGATCAGCTCGCCGAGCTGGTCAGGCTGAAGAAGCTCCCCACCACCCCGATGGCGCTGGCGACGGCTCCCGCCCACGACCCGACCCTCGACGCGCTCATCTCCGGGGTGGTCGCCACCGACATGATCACGCGGATCGCCGGCAAGCGGGTGGCCACGACTGTCGGCCGCCGCATCCCCGTGGTGGGCGGGGTGATCGGCGCCGGCACCGACGGGATCTCGACGTGGAAGATCGGCCGCTACGCCGACCGTGAGCTCCTGCCGCGTCGGCGTACCTGACGGCATCAGCTGCGGCGCTTCGCCCGTCGGTAGGCGTCGAGGGTGCCGCGCCCGACTGGGCTGTCCTCGAGGGTGGTGACCACCTTGCGGCGGATGCGGTACGACGTGGTCTCCAGCGCACGGTCCCGCTCGGCATGCGCCTCCCGCACCTCCTCGTGGAGGCGTTCCTCCTCGGCCCGCAGGCGCGCGGCCTCGACCAGCAACGCACCGATCGCGTCGAGGGCCGGGGCGAGCAGCTGGTCGGGAGTCACTGCGTCGGGGTCGACGAACGTGCCGAGGTCGGGACCCATCAGGTCCTCGAGGTCGCCCACCACGTCGTAGCCGCGCGCGTGCAGCTCACCCACCCACGTGCGGGTCAGCTCCTGGGCCCACGCGTGGTCGTCGGGCGCGAGCCCGAGTCGGGCCGAGGAGACCCCGCGCGACAGCGTCTGGTGGGCCAGCAGCTCGCGGACCAGCGGTCGGTAGTCGGGCGGCGCGATGACGGAGGTCACCTTCTGGTTGATCGTGCGCAGCAGCGAGGTCTCGGGCACGCCCAGCGACGGGTTCTCGCGCTCGGCGGTCAGGTCGAGGGGCAGGTCGTCGAGCCCGAAGGTGCGGGAGAACCGCCGCCACAGCTCTCCCCGGTCGGCGCCGGAAGGCGGCACGGTGACGAGGTGGACGTGCTCGGGCGGAAGCGTGGATCCCCACCGGTCGAGCACGTCGGGCAGCTCCTGCACGGCCCAGAACCACGACCCGATCCGCGAGTCGCGGGCCGGGTCTCGGATGGTCTGCAGGAACCGGGCGTAGGTGATGTGGCTGCGGTGCTTGACGTTCTCCTGCCACTCCGCGGGGATCTGGCGGACCAGGTCGCGCACCGACAGCACGAGGTGCACCTCGGCGTCGCCCAGGGAGCTGAGCGCCCGGTCGACCTGCGTCGGGGTGGCGCGCGCGAAGATCTCGTGGCTGATGATCGAGGTGCCGGGCCACTCGCGCACCTGGGCGGCAAGCCGGTCCCACGCTCCGACGGCGTCGGTCTCCAGCCCGCCCCACGGCAACGTCATCAGGTCGAGCGCGGCCAGGAAGTGGGCGTCGAAGCGATCGGCGGGATAGAGGATGTCGTGCTCGCGCAGCACCTGCTGGTTGCGGAACAGCACGTCCTGGAGGTAGGACGTGCCGGTCTTCGGGCAGCCCACGTGCAGCAGCACCCGCTTGCTCACCGCTCCGCCCGCCCTTCCGTGATGCGCTCGTTGGTCCGCCAGCCCGGGTCGACCAGCATCCCCACCGCAAGGTCCAGCACCTGCTGGTCAGCGGCACCGGGAGCGCCGACCGGGGCCGGACGGTCCGTACGCGGCGTCAGGTCGGCGAGGTCGCCCACGACAGGGTATCCAGCGCGACTCAGCTCGCGGGTGAGCCTCCGGGCCGAGGCCTCGACCCACGACAGCTCCGCCGCCGGGACCGCGACCGGCGCGACGCCTCCGCCCGGCATCCGCGATCGCAGGGTGCGCATCAGGTCCGGGCGCAGGTCGGCCGGGACGAGCAGTCCGACGACCGCAGCGATCCGCCGCGCGAGCTCTGCCTGGTCGGCGCCGGGCACCGACACCTGCGGCAGGTGGCGTACGCCGACCTGCCGGGGCAGCCGGTCGTGATCGGTGACGATGCGGACGAGCGGTGCGCGCCCGCCCCAGCGTCGTACGGAATCGGCGAGGTCGACGCGCGCGGGCAGCTGGTCGCGCTCGCGCCAGTAGCGCAGCCACTGGTCCCACGGCTTGGTGCCGTGCTCGAAGCAGCGCTGGGTCCAGGTGTGGGCGAGCAGCTCGTCGAGGGGCCCGGCGACCACGACGACGAAGGGTAGAGGCCCACCCTGGGGACGGCCACGGGCGAGCAGCTCGTCCCGGAGCGGGGCGGCGACCAGCGGGTCGCCGATGAGGCGGACGCGTCGTCGCCACGGTCGCGCGACGCGTCTCGGGAGCGGGTCGGCGCCGAGCGCGACCAGGTCCTCGGCCAGCAGCACGCTGGCGACCCGGATCAGCTCGTGGGCACCGAGGAGGGCGGGATCCACCGCCCGGGGGCCGTACGCCGAACCGCCGACGCCGATCAGTGGCAGGTCAGCCTGGCCACGGCCGGCTGCGGCTGCGGCGAGCACCCGGTCGGCGAGACGGGTGCTCGACCCGTCGTGGTCGGCCCACGAGGTTGAGCCGGCGCAGCAGCTCGAGCTGCTGGGCCCCCGGCAGCACCCGGGCCGACGGCTCAGCGGTGTCCGACCACGCCAGCCACGGCGTCGTACCGCCCCCGCGCAGGTGCGCCACCCAGCCCCAGGCACGACCCGGGGCGTCGGGGTCGGTCGCGGTCAACGGTCGCGCAGCCGACGGGCGGTGTCGCGCAACCGACCGGTCACGCCGTCGGCGTTCGCGCGGTTGGCCGCCTCGCGGGTCATCACGGTGAGCGCGTCGAGGGCGGCGCCGAGCTCGAGCTTGGCGCGCACCCGGTCGGGGTCCTTCCAGACCTCGCCCTCGGCGGGACGTCGTGGGCGCAGGTCCTCGACGTCGCCGATGACGTGCACGCCGCTGCCCTTGATCCAGTCGATCCAGAGGTCGGCCTGCTGCTCGGCGAAGTCGTAGCGATCGGGTGGCAGCCGCACGGCCACGGCCTTGCGCGAGACGAGGACCTCCTGGGCCAGCAGCTCGCGGATGAGGTTGTCGTAGGCCGGCTCGCGCCACACCCCGAGCTCGAGGCGCCGGTTGAGCTTGCGCAGGAGGGCGGTCTCGGCGATGCCGAGGGAGCGGTTGTCACGCTCGGAGTCGAGCGGCGCCCAGGACGGGTCGATGCCGAAGGCCTGGCAGAAGCGCAGCCACAGCTCGTCGCCGTTGGGTCCGCGGTCGTGGGGGACGGTGACGACGTGGACGCGCTCGGGCGGCAGCTTGGCGCCCCACTGGGACAGCACCCGCGGCAGGTCCATGGCGTTGAAGAACCAGGTCTGGCCACGCTCGACCTTGGTGAGGAAGCGCTTGAACGGCCACTTGCGACCCTGCTTGATCGACTCCTGCCAGGCGGCCGGGAGCTGGCGGCCGAGGTCGCGGGCTGAGTAGACGATGTGGACCTCGCTGCCGGCGAGGTCGTTCATGGCCTTGGCGATCTTGTCGGGCTTCGCCCCGGCCAGGATCTCGTGGCTGACCACCACGTTGCCGTCGGCGCGACCCACCTTCTTGACCATCGCGTCCCAGGCCCCGTGGGCGTGGCCGGACGCCCCGCCCCAGTCCTGGTCGAGGAGGTCGAGGGCGGCACGGAAGTGGAAGGTGTCCGCCCGTCCGACCCGCGGTCCGGGGATGGTCACGCCGTGCCGGGCGAGGGCCGAGGCGTTGAGCACCAGGCGGTCCTGCAGGTAGGTCGTCCCGGTCTTGGGGGCGCCGATGTGCAGGTGGACGACGCGGCTCATGAGGTGGATTGTGCCCGAGTCGGGGTAGTCCAGTGGCATGCGGTCGTCCGCGAGCCGGATCCGCAGCCGTTCGTCACTGGACTACGTCACCGGCACGCGCCCGCACGACGGCGCTCGGGCTGGGCCGACCGAGCCGCTCGGCCATCCAGACGCTGGTGGCCACGACGGCGTCGAGGTCGACCCCGTGGTCGATGCCGAGGCCGGTGAGCATCCACACCAGGTCCTCGGTCGCGAGGTTGCCGGTGGCGCTCTTCGCGTAGGGGCACCCGCCCAGGCCGCCCGCGCTCGCGTCGAAGGTGGTGATGCCCTCCTGCAGGGCCGAGAAGGTGTTGGCCAGCGCCTGGCCGTAGGTGTCGTGGAAGTGCATGGCCAGGCGGTCGGTGGCGACGCCGGCCTCGCCGAAGGCCGCGATCAACGCCTTCACGTGGGCGGCCGTCGCGACGCCGATGGTGTCGCCGAGGCTCAGCTGGCTGGCACCCAGGTCGAGGAGGCGGGTGCCGGCGGTGACGACCTGGTCGATCGGGACCGCCCCCTCCCACGGGTCGCCGAAGCACATGGAGACATAGGCGCGTACGTCCATCCCGGCCGCCCGCGCCCGGGTGACCGTCGGCTCGAACATCGCGAACTGCTCGTCGAAGGTGCGGTTGAGGTTCTTGGTCGCGAACGTCTCGGTGGCGCTGCCGAAGATCGCGATGTGCTCGAGGCCCAGCTCGAGGGCGCGGTCGAGGCCGCGCTCGTTGGGGACCAGGACCGGCAGGTGTCGACCCTGCTCGCCCAGCTCGGCCATCAGCTCGGCGGCGTCGGCGAGCTGGGGCACCCACGTCGGGTGGACGAAGCTGGTGGCCTCGACGATCGGCAGGCCGGCCGCCACCAGGCGGCGTACGAACTCGGCCTTGACCTCGACCGGGACGATCGCCGACTCGTTCTGCAGGCCGTCGCGCGGACCGACCTCGTAGATCGTGACGGCGGTCGGGAGACCGACGGCGGGCACGACCATCGGCAGCGAGTCACTCATGACCGGCCTCCACGACGAAGACCACCGCGCCGAGCTTGACGAGGTCGCCGACCGCTGCGCCGACGGTGGTCACGGTGCCGGCGAACGGCGCCTTGAGCGCGAGCTCCATCTTCATCGCCTCCATCACTCCCAGCGTCTCACCCTCGGCCACGTCCTGTCCCTCGCTGACGTTGACCGCCAGGACGGTGCCGGGCATCGGCGCGAGGAGGGTGCCGTCGCCGGCGAGGGGCCCGTGGTCGGCGAAGGGGTCCGGGCGTTCCCAGAGCCACCGCTGGCCGCGGTGGGAGACGTCGACGAAGCCGCGCTGCACGTTGAGCACCGCCTGCTCGGGCTGCCCGTCGACGACCAGGTGGACCGTGTGGTCGGCGGCCGACACCATGCGTACGTCGTGGCTGCCGACGCGACCGCGGTGCCGGTCCACGACCACCAGCTCGTCGCCGAGGACCACCGTGTCGGGGGCGGGGTCGGCGCCCATCCGCCACCCGTCGGCCCGCCACGGACCCGACGTGCCCAACGTGTCGATCAGCACCTCGGTCCAGGCCCCGAAGACGCGCGCCAGCTCGCCGTCGGGCGCCGGCACCTCGTTGCGGTCCAGCCAGGCGGTGTCGATCGTCGCGTCCCGGAACTCCTCCGACGCGGCCAGGGTGCGCAGGAAGCCGGTGTTGGTGGTCAGGCCGAGGATCGCCGTGCGATCGAGGGCGTCGACCAGGGCGAGACGGGCGGCCTCGCGGTCGGTGCCCCACGCGATGACCTTGCCGAGCATCGGGTCGTAGGACGTGCTGACCTCCTGCTCGGGCTCGAGCGCGTGGTCGACGCGGACGTGCGTCCCGGCTCCCCACCTGACCAGCGACGTACGACCGGCCTGGGGCAGGAAGCCGTTGAAGGAGTCCTCGGCATAGACGCGCGCCTCGATGGCGTGGCCCTCGAGCGCGATCGCGTCCTGGGCGAAGGGCAGCGCATCCCCGGTCGCGACGAGGAGCTGGAGCTCGACGAGGTCGACCCGCTCACCGTCCACCCGCGTCACCTCCTCGGTGACCGGGTGCTCGACCTGGAGGCGGGTGTTCATCTCGAGGAAGTAGAACTCGCCGCTGTCGTTGTCGAGCAGGAACTCGACGGTGCCGGCGTTGGTGTAGCCCACCTGCTGGGCCAGCGCCACGGCCGAGGACGTGATGGCGGCGCGCTGCGCCTCACTGATCGTCGGCGCCGGGGCCTCCTCCAGCACCTTCTGGTGGCGGCGCTGCGTCGAGCAGTCGCGCTCGAAGAAGTGCAGCACCCGACCGTGGGTGTCGCCCAGCACCTGCACCTCGATGTGGCGCCCGGACTCGACGTACTTCTCGATCAGCAGGGTGTCGTCACCGAAGGCGCTCGCGGCCTCGCGGGCCGCGGCAGCCTTGGCCTCGGGCAGCTCGGCGGCCGTTCGCACCACGCGCATGCCCTTGCCGCCGCCACCCGCTGCGGCCTTGACCAGGACGGGATAGGCGAAGGAGCCGGGGTCTGCGTCGAGGTCGTACGACGGCACCACCGGCACGCCGGCGGCCACCGCGATCTCGCGGGCCGCGTCCTTGCGGCCCATCGCGTCCATCACGTCGGCGCTCGGGCCGACGAGGGCGATGCCGGCGTCGGCCAGGGCGCGGGCGAAGGGCGAGCGCTCGGAGAGGAAGCCGTAGCCGGGGTGGACGAAGCCGGCCCCGGCCTGCGACCGCAGCGGCCACGACGGCGTCGACGTCGAGGTAGGACCCGACCCGCAGCGCGCGGTCGGCCTGCCGCACGTGCAGCGCGTCGACGTCGAGGTCGGTGTGGATCGCCACGGTGCGCCAGCCCAGGCGGGACGCCGTACGCATCACGCGCAGCGCGATCTCGCCGCGGTTGGCGACCAAGAGGGTGTTCATCTGTGCTCCTTGCTCACGCGCGTCCATCACATGCGGAAGATGCCGTAGGAGGGGTCGGGGACCGGCACGTGCGAGGTCGCCGCCAGTGCCATCCCCAGCACGCGGCGGGTGTCGGCGGGATCGATGATCCCGTCGTCCCACAGCCGCGCGGTGGCGTAGTAGGGCGAGCCCTGGGTCTCGTACTGGTCGCGGATCGGCGCCTTGAAGGATTCCTCGTCCTCGGCCGACCACTCCTCGCCCCGGGCCTCGAAGCCGTCGCGTCGCACGGTCGCCAGCACGCCGGCCGCCTGCTCGCCACCCATCACGGAGATGCGCGCGTTGGGCCACATCCAGAGGAAGCGCGGGTCGTAGGCCCGGCCGCACATGCCGTAGTTGCCGGCGCCGAACGAGCCGCCGATGACGACGGTGAACTTCGGCACCACGCTGCAGGCCACGGCGGTGACGAGCTTGGCCCCGTCGCGCGCGATGCCCTTGTTCTCGTACTCCCGCCCGACCATGAACCCGGTGATGTTCTGCAGGAAGACCAGCGGGATCGTGCGCTGGTTGCACAGCTGGATGAAGTGCGCGCCCTTGAGGGCCGACTCGCTGAAGAGGATGCCGTTGTTGGCGACGATGCCGACCTCGTAGCCGTTGATCCGCGCGAAGCCGCAGACGAGGGTGTCGCCGTAGAGCTTCTTGAACTCATGGAACCGGCTCCCGTCGACGACGCGGCGGATCACCTCGCGCACGTCGTACGGCGTGCGGGTGTCGGTGGGCACGACGTCGTAGATCGAGTCGGCCGGCTCGTGCGGCTCCTCGACCTCCCCGTGGTGGTCGAGGTGGTGCTGGACCCGAGGCAGGGTCTCGACCACGCTCCGCACGATCGCGAGGGCGTGGGCATCGTCCTCGGCGAGGTGGTCGACCACTCCCGACGTGCGGGCGTGGACGTCGCCGCCGCCGAGGTCCTCGGCCGTGACGACCTCGCCGGTCGCCGCCTTCACCAGCGGCGGGCCGCCCAGGAAGATCGTGCCCTGGTCGCGCACGATGACCGTCTCGTCCGACATGGCGGGGACGTAGGCGCCGCCGGCGGTGCAGGAGCCCATCACACTGGCGATCTGCGGGATCCCCTGCGCCGACAGGTTGGCCTGGTTGAAGAAGATGCGGCCGAAGTGCTCGCGGTCGGGGAACACCTCGTCCTGCATCGGGAGGAACGCGCCACCGGAGTCGACGAGGTAGATGCACGGCAGGTGGTTCTCGGCGGCGATCGTCTGTGCGCGCAGGTGCTTCTTGACCGTCATCGGGTAGTAGGTGCCGCCCTTGACCGTCGCGTCGTTGGCGACGATCACGCACTCGCGGCCGGCGACCCGGCCGATGCCGGTGATGACGCCGGCGGACGGCACGGCGTAGTCGTCGCCCCCCTGGCCGGCGTACATGCCGAAGGCGGCGAGCGGGCTCAGCTCGAGGAACGGGCTGCCGGGGTCGAGCAAGCGGTCCACCCGGTCGCGCACCAGGAGCTTGCCGCGACCGGTGTGCTTGGCGCGGGCGGTCTCCGATCCGCCCTGCCGGGCCCGGGCCAGCCGGGCGCGCAGGTCGTCGACGAGGTCGCGCATGCCGGGGGCAGCGACGGGGACTGGGGGAGAGCTCGGATCGGCCACCTCCTCAGGTTAGCGATCGTTAACCTGGTGCGTCCAGTGGCCAGGACGGGCGGCGGCCCCCACATCTTGACCAAGTGTTGTGCTGGCAGCTCTGGTCACCGGGCCCCGGATCGAGGACACTCGAGGAGACGTACGTGGGGTACGTCGTGGGGATGGTGGGCCGCGACAGGGGTGCGGCCCACTGCTGTACGAAAGGTCGTCGACCAGTGATTCCGCTTGCAGCGAGCGAGGCGTTCGAGCACGCCTTCGTCCCACCCGCGCGTAGAAGTCCCGAGCAGCGGTTAGCAACCACTAACCTCGACCACGTGACCGCCCGGCGACAGCAGATCCTCGACATCGCCGCCGAGCTCTTCGCGGCCCGCGGCTTCCACGGGGTCTCCGTCGTCGAGCTGGGTGCCGCGTGCGGCATCACCGGCCCCGCGCTCTACAAGCACTTCTCCTCCAAGGACGCCATGCTGGCGGAGATGCTGATCTCCATCAGCGAGACCCTGCTCCACGAGGGACGCGCCCGTGCCGCCCGTGCGGAGACGGCCCGCGAGGCCGTGGACGCACTGGTGGAGTGGCACATCGAGTTCGCCCTCGCCCACCGGGCGCTCATCGTGGTCCAGGACCGCGACTGGTCCTCGCTCCCCGAGGACGCCCGCGAGCAGGTCCGCTCGCTGCAGCGCGCCTACGTCGACGCCTGGGCGATCCAGCTGCGTCGTCTCGACCGGACCATGAGCCCCGAGACCGCCCGGGCGGCTGCGCACGTCGTGTTCGGCCTCATCAACTCCACGCCCCACAGCGGCCTGCTCCCCGACGACGAGATGCACGACCTGTTGCGCACCATGGCCCTGGGCGCCCTCTCGCTGCGCTGAGTCGCCGGTCGCTAGGCTTCGCGCATGAAGCTGAGTCCTGCGCTCGAGACGGCGTTCAACGCACAGATCACCCTGGAGTTCCAGGCCTCGCTGGTCTACCGCCAGCTGGCCATCGAGCTCGAGCTGATGGACCTGCCCGGCATGTCGGCCTGGCTGCGCCACCAGGCCGACGAGGAGATCGTCCACGCCAACAAGTTCATCGACCACGTCGCCGACCGCGACAACCACCCGGCCATCGGCGCCTGCCACGCGCCCCAGGCCGGCGTCGAGTCCGTGCTGCACGCGTTCGAGGCGGCGCTCGCCCACGAGCAGAAGGTCTCGGAGTCGATCCGCAACCTCTACCGCCTCGCCGAGTCCGAGGGCGACCTCGACTCGCGTCCCCTCCTCAACTGGTTCCTCGAGGAGCAGGTCGAGGAGGAGGCCACCGTCAAGGAGATCATCGGTCGCGTCCAGATGATCGACGACGACGGTCCGGGGCTGCTGCGCCTCGACGAGGAGCTCGGCCTGCGCCCGGTGGCCACCACCGAGGCCCGCTGACCCACCGGAGTCGGTCGGGACGAGACGTCAGAAGTCGTCGGGGACCTCTCCGCGCATCACCAGGTCGACCGCGCGCATCGCGCGCTCGGCCGCGTCCTGGGCGACCGCGAGGTCGTCGGGAGCGTCGTCCCACTCGCTCTCCGGGTCGGCCCCCGCGGGGCGCGGTGCCGGGCCCGACTCCCGGGGCACCGTGAGCTGGTGGAGGTCGCGCAGCACCCGGTCGCGCGGCAGCCCGCGCAGGTGCGTCAGCACGAACGGGTCCACCTGGATCAGCCAGGCGAGCTGGGTCAGCACCGCCAGCGCGTGCGGGCACGGGTCGAGCCAGGCCTCGCAGGTGCAGGCCGAGCCCAGCTCCCCGCCGTACGGCAACAGCTCGACGCCGGCCTCCTCGACGGCCTCGACGAACTGGTGGGGCAGCTGCCCCGACAGGAGCGCCCCGATGCGGCCCGACGACGCCCCGACGACCTCGACGAAGGTGGCGGCGGCGGCCTCGTCGAGGACCGGCACGGTGACCTCGACGGTGTAGGCGTCGTGACCCTCGGTGACCGCAGCGACCGCCGATCCCGCGTCCACGCCGATGCCTCCGACGGCGCCGTTGCGCGCCAGCGCACGGCCGGCCTTGAGGTCGGCGGCGCTGAAGGCGGCCTCCTCGACGGCGCGCAGCACGGCCTTGCTCCACCAGGTGGCGCCGGCGGTGCCGCGGCGCGGGGCCAGCCGGGGGTGGGTGACGGCGCTCATCGGGCGCAGCCCGGGGGAAGGCCGCAGCTCCACGAGGTCGCGCAGCTCGTCGTTGGAGAGCTCGGTGAGCGCGGCCTCGCCCCGGCCGAGCACCGAGTCGGCCAGGGAGCGCTTGCGGGCCAGCAGCTCGGCGATCTTCTCCTCGATCGTGCCCTGGGTGACGAAGCGGTGCACCTGCACGGGCCGGGTCTGGCCGATGCGGTAGGCGCGGTCGGTGGCCTGGTCCTCGACGGCGGGGTTCCACCAGCGGTCGACGTGGATGACGTGGTCGGCGCCCGTCAGGTTGAGTCCCGTGCCGCCGGCCTTGAGGGAGAGCAGGAAGACCGGGACCTCGCCGGACTGGAACCGCGCGACCATCGCGTCGCGCTGCCGGACGGGCGTGCCGCCGTGGAGGAACTGGTGGGGTACGCCGGTGGCGGCGAGGTGTCGCTCGAGGAGGTTGGCCATCGCGACGTACTGGGTGAAGACCAGCACCGCCCCGTCCTCGGCCAGCACCGTCCCGACGATCTCGTCGAGGAGCTCGAGCTTCTCCGAGCGTCCGCGCAGCTTGGGGTTGGCCTGCTTGAGGAAGTGGGCGGGGTGGTTGCAGATCTGCTTGAGACCGGTGAGGAGCTTGAGCACCAGCCCGCGACGGGTCTCCTCGTCGGCCTCCTCGATGCGGCGCATGCAGTCGCGGACGTAGGTCTCGTAGAGGACGACCTGCTCGCGGGTGAGGCCGAGGAGGTGGTCGGTCTCGGTCTTGGGCGGCAGCTCGGGAGCGATGCCGGGGTCGGACTTGCGGCGGCGCAGCAGGAAGGGGCCGATCAGGTCGGCGAACTGGCGAGCCTTGGTCGGCTCGAGGCCCGACTCGATCGGGCCGGCCCACACCTTGCGGAAGGCGTTGCGGCTGCCGAGCAGGCCCGGGACGGCCCAGTCGAGGATGGACCAGAGCTCGGTGAGGTCGTTCTCGACGGGTGTGCCGGTGAGCGCCACGCGTGCCCGGCTGGGGATGGTCCGCAGCGCACGGGCGGCGGCGGCACGGGAGTTCTTGATGTGCTGGGCCTCGTCGGCGACGACGAGGTCCCACGTGACGGCTCGCCAGCAGCTCGGCGTCGTTGCGCATCGTGCCGTAGGTCGTGAGCACGAAGCCGTCGCTGACGCCGGCGAGGTCGCGGGCGCTGCCGTGGTGGCGGCGTACGGGCACTCCCGGGGCGAACCTGCGGATCTCCGCCTCCCAGTTGCCCAGCAGCGATGCCGGGCAGACGACGAGGGTCGGGCCCGAACCGCGGTGCAGGTGCAGCGCGATCAGCGTCACCGTCTTGCCCAGCCCCATGTCGTCGGCGAGGCAGGCACCGAGTCCCAGCGACGTGAGCTCGGCCAGCCAGGTCAGTCCCTGGCGCTGGTAGTCGCGCAGGGTGGCCTGCAGGGCAGGGGGCACGTCGACGGCGTCGCCGGTGGCCGCGGCCAGCACCTGGTCGCGGATCGTGAGCAGGCTGGCTCCGACGACCGCTTCGTAGTGGACGTCCTCGATGTCGACGACCCCGGTCAGGGTCGCGGCGAGCGCCTGGACGGGGGTGACCGAGCGGATCAGTCGCTTGCGGGCGCGCTTGATCACACCGGAGTCGACCGCGACCCAGTTGTCGCGCAACCGGATGATCGGGCTGGTCGTGCGGGCCAGCTCGTCCATCTCCTCGGCCGTGAGCTCCTCGCCGTGGAGGGAGAGCTGCCACTCGAAGCCGAACAGGGCCTGGGGTCCGAAGAGGCCGTCCTGCAGCAGCTCCTCGCGCGGATCGGTGGCACTGCGGCGACCGAGCTCGACGCGCTGGGTGACCTCGCGGTCGAGGTACTTCGGCCACATCACCGGATGGCCGGCATCGGCCAGCGCCGACGCCCCGCCGTCGAGCAGCGAGAGGATCTCGTCGGAGTCGAGCACGATCTCGTCGGGGACGCGCAGGTCGAGCAGGCGGTCGAGCACGGGCCACGCGTCCGCGGCCGCCCGCAGCGCGATCGCGGCATGGGTGCGGGCGCGGTCGCCGAAGCCGTGGCTCGCGCCCGGACCGCTCTCGGCCCAGAGCGTGGCCGCGTCGGCGACGTGGGCGGCGTTGTCGACGGCGTGCACCTGCACGATCAGCCGCAGCGCGCCGGCGACCAGCTCCTCCTCGTCGGCCTCGACGCGGAAGGAGATGGTCACCAGGTGCGGCAGGTCGTCGCGCCCCCGGGAACGGAGCCGGGCGATGCGCTGCTGGAGGTGGTCGCTGAAGTCGTCGGGAGCGGTCGGCGCCGGTCGCGGGGTGGACGCGAGCCCCCGCGAGCTGCCGGGAGCGGTGCGGGGCATCGTGTCGGCGATCGCGTCAAGGAGGGCGCGCACCGCCCCTTCAGCGGTGGCCGCGTCGAAGCCGTCGTAGGCGCGGGCGCGGGCCAGGTCGACGATGCGCCTCTCGTCGGTCGCGTCCAGGCCGGCCACCTGCCAGTGACGACCGTCGGGGTCCGGCGCGAACCTCCCGGCAGCAACGAGCTGCAGGCCCAGCAGCGCACTTCCGGCGAAGAGTGCCACCGACGGGTGGAGGTCGGCCTGGTCGCGCACCTTGGCCAGCACCGGCAGGGCGCCGCGGATCGGCATCACGATCGTGCGCCGGTCGTCGGTGAACTCGATCGAGCTGTCCCGGGGGAGGTCGCCCGACAGCAGTCGGGCGGGACCGGTGACCGGGACAAAGCTCATGCGGACTCGCTTCGCTCCGTGCGCGCATGAGGCACCTCTCGCGCGACGGGCAACAGGGACGCTAACGCGTGGCACCGACACGAACGTTCCCCGCCGGTCCCTCCCGGGGTCGCCCCACCGGCTAGCGTCGGAGCCATGGACGTCCGCTCCCTGCTCGCCCGGCACCCCGTGATCGACGGCCACAACGACCTGCTGTGGGCCGCCCGGGAGGCGACGGCGTACGACTTCGACCGCCTCGACGTCGGTGCCGGCGGCACCCCGACCCACACCGACCTGCCCAGGATGCGGTCCGGTGGGATGGGTGCGCAGTTCTGGTCGGTCTATGTCCCGACCCGCCTCACCGGCGACGACGCGGTCAGCGCCACGCTCGAGCAGGTCGACGCGGCCCGCCTGCTCACCGACCGGTACGCCGACCAGCTGGCGTGGGCGACCACCGCCGACGAGGTCGAGCAGGCGTGGGCCGGCGGCCGGATGGCGTCCCTGATGGGAGCCGAAGGCGGTCACTCGATCAACTGCTCGCTCGGCGCGCTGCGCCAGCTCCACGCCCTCGGTGTCCGCTACCTGACGCTGACCCACAACGCGAACACCCCGTGGGCCGACTCCGCGACCGACCAGCCGGTCGCCGGCGGGCTCACCACCTTCGGCCGCGAGGTGGTCGCGGAGATGAACCGCGTCGGCATGATGGTCGACCTCTCCCACGTCTCGGCCGACACGATGCGCGACGCCCTGGCCGTGACCGAGGTGCCGGCGATCTTCAGCCACAGCTCGGCTCGGGCGGTCACCGACAGCCCGCGCAACGCCCCCGACGACGTGCTCGAGCGGCTGGCCCGGGGCGGCGGGATCTGCATGGTCACCTTCGTCCCCAAGTTCGTGAGCACCGCCTGCGCCGACTGGCACCGCGGCATGGTCGAGGCCGCCGCCGGGGAGGGGATCGCGGAGGCCGACGGCACGCGGTTCGGCGCCTTCGCCGATGCGTACGAGATCGCCCACCCCCAGCCTCTCGCCGACCTGGCCGACGTGGTGGCGCACTGCGAGCACGTCCGTGAGGTGGCCGGGATCGACCACGTCGGGCTCGGCGGCGACTACGACGGGGTGGCGGTGCTCCCCCGCGGGCTCGAGGACGTCGCGACCTACCCCGCGCTGATGGAGGCCCTCGGCGACCGCGGCTGGTCCGAGGACGACCTCGCCAGGCTCACCTGCCGCAACATCCTGCGCGTGATGCGCGACGTGGAGTCCGGGGCTCGCGAGCTCCAGCAACGACGCGGTCCGAGCCTGGCGCGGATCGAGGACCTCGACGGGGGTCGGTAGTCGGCCCTGGATGTGTCGCGGAGCACAGCGACATAGATTGGGTGGTTGTCTTGTGCAACCAATAGCCTCTGCCGGTGACCAGCACCCAGACTCAGCCCGGCGAGATCCTGCCGGAGGCTTCCGACAAGCTCGACAAGAACGTCCTGATGATCGCGGGCGTGGTCGTCCTCGGCGCGATCATGTCCATCCTCGACATCACCGTCGTCTCGGTCGCCCTGGAGACCTTCCAGCGCGAGTTCGACGCCACGGCGGCCGAGGTCGCCTGGACCATGACGGCCTACACCCTGGCCCTGGCCAGCGTCATCCCGTTGACGGGCTGGGCCGCCGACCGCTTCGGCACCAAGCGCCTCTACCTCCTGGCGGTCGCCCTCTTCACCGCGGGTTCGGTGCTCTGCGCCACCGCCACGAGCCTGGAGATGCTGGTCCTCTACCGCGTCCTGCAGGGCCTCGGCGGCGGCATGCTCATGCCGCTCGGCATGACGATCCTGACCCGCGCGGCCGGTCCGGAGCGCGTCGGTCGCGTGATGGCCGTCCTCGGCATCCCGATGCTGCTCGGCCCGATCTTCGGCCCGATCATCGGAGGCGCCCTGATCGACTCCGTCTCGTGGCACTGGATCTTCCTCATCAACCTGCCGATCGGCATCGCCGCGATCGTCTACGCCTGGATCGTGCTGCCCCGGGACGAGGTGCACCCGTCGGAGACGTTCGACTGGGTCGGCATGCTCCTGCTCTCGCCCGGTCTGGCCCTGTTCCTCTACGGCATCAGCTCGATCCCCGGGCACGGCACCAGCTCCGCCACTCACGTCTGGGCCCCCGCGCTCCTCGGCCTCACGCTGATCATCGCCTTCGTGCCGTGGGCGCTGGCGCGTCGCAACATCCACCCGCTGGTGGACCTGCGCCTGTTCAAGAACAAGGACATGACCGTCGCGGTGCTGGCGATGATGCTGTTCGCGATCGCGTTCTTCGGCGCCTCGCTCCTGTTCCCGCTCTACTTCATCCAGGTCCGCGGCGAGGACGCCCTCGGCGCGGGTCTGCTGCTGGCCCCGCAGGGCATCGGCGCGATGATCACCATGCCGATCGCCGGCATCCTGGCCGACCGGATCGGGCCCGGCAAGGTCGTGCTCGTCGGCGTCTCGGTCGATCACCGCCGGGATGGCGATGTTCACCCAGATCGAGGTGGACACCTCCTACGCCTACATCATGGGTGCGCTCTTCATCATGGGTCTCGGCATGGGCGGCACGATGATGCCGATCATGACCGCGGCACTCGCCACCCTGACCGAGCACACCGTGGCACGCGGCTCGACGCTGCTCAACATCACCCAGCAGGTCGCGGCCTCCATCGGCACCGCGCTCTTCTCGGTGATCCTCACCAACCAGATCAAGGCCAGCGACACGGCTCAGCTCTACCTCGCCGCCCGGTCCGCCGAGGGTGACTCCTCGGCGCTGGCCGCGCTCGCCGAGCAGATCGGGCTGCCGATCGAGCAGTTCATGTCGGCTGTCGCCGAGGGCCAGGTCGCGCTGGCCGACGCGTTCGCCGCGGTGTTCGTGGTCGCGACGATCCTGGTCGCCTGCTGCCTCATCCCGGCGGCATTCCTCCCGCGCAAGAAGGTGGCCCCGGTCGACCCGGCCGCACTGATGGGTCACTGACCCGCGCACGCCCCACTCCGGGGAGCTGCCTCATCTGCGCACTCCCGCCCCCACTGATGGGGGCGGGAGTGCGTTTCTCTGGCTAGGAGCGGGTGCCCAACCACAGGGGCAGTACGCCGCTCGCCCCCGCCTCGCGCAGCGCCACCGCCGCGAGGGTGGCGCTCCACCCCGTCTCGACGAGGTCGTCGACGAGCAGGACCGTGGCACCCGGCGGCACGTCGGCGCGCAAGCCCGGAGCGACGGCGTACGGCGGAGACGCGCTGCGCGGAGTTGGCCTGTCCGGCGCGGGGCGGCACGGAGTCGTCGACGACCGCCCACGTGCCGATGACCGGGATCTGCATGACGCGCGCCAGGCTCTCGGCGAGGTCGCGGGTGAGGCTGGGCCGGGTCGCGGACTCGACCATGACGATCGCATCGGGGCGGGTGGTCCACTCGGGCGACCAGGTCTTCATCACCTCGAGGACGGCCTGTGCGAGGGCGGGCGGGACCGGCCCGTCGGGGGTGTCCTCGCGGAAGAGCGCGCGCAGCGCCTGCCCGTGGCCGAGGTCGGTGAGGCGGGCGACGGCACGTCCGGTCTCCGCCCCCTCGGCGATCTTGCCCTTGAGGTCGAGTCCGAGGTTGGTCAGCGCCGTGGGCCACATCCGGCGCGGCTCGATGGCGACTCCGGGGCGGGCCAGCCGCTCCTCCGCCTCGGCCACGGCGGCCTGGCTCACCGCTGACGAGAGCGCGAGGCCGCCGCAGTTGTCGCAGCGGCCGCAGTCGCTCGCGTCCGCGTCGTCGAGCTGCTCGCGGAGGTAGCGCATGCGGCACCGGTCGGTGTCGAGGTAGGCCAGCATCGCCTGCTGCTCGAGCTCACGCGCCTCCGCGACGCGGGCGTAGCGCCCGGCGTCGTAGTGCCACGGCTCGCCGGTGGCGATCCACCCGCCCTGGACCCGGCGGGCCGCGCCGTCGACGTCGAGCACCTTGAGCATCGACTCGAGCCGGTTGCGGCCGAGCTCGACGCGGGTCTCCAGGGTGGCGGTCGACAGCGGCCGGTCCGACTCGGCCAGCACCGCCAGCGTCTCGCGCACCTGCTCCTCGCGCGGGAAGCCGAGGGAGGAGAAGTAGGCCCAGATGTCACGGTCCTCGATCTGCGGCAGCAGGACCACGGTGGCGCCGCTCTCCGGCAGACCTGCGCCGCGGCCGGCACGTCCGACCTGCTGGTAGTAGGCGACCGGCGACTGCGGGGCGCCGAGGTTGATCACGAAGCCGAGCGCGGCGTCGAAGCCCATCCCGAGGGCGCTGGTCGCGATCAACGCCTTGACCCGCCCGTCGACGAGGTCCTGCTCCAGGGCCTGGCGTTCGCCGGGCTCGGTCTGGCCGGAATAGGCCCTGACCTCCAGCCCGCGATCACGGAGGTAGGACGCGACCTCCTGGGTCGCTGCCACGGTCAGGCAGTAGACGATGCCCGAACCGGGCTGCTCCGTGAGGTGGTCGGCCAGCCAGGCCAGCCTCTGCTCGGGCGTCTTGAGCCGCACGACTCCCAGGCGGAGCGAGTCGCGGTCGAGCGTGCCACGCTGCACCAGCACCTCGATCGGACGGCGCGAGCGCCGGGTCGCCCCCGGCCCGGACACCGAGCTGCTCGGCCACGTCGGCGGTGACGCGAGAGTTGGCGGTGGCCGTGGTCGCGAGCACCGGGATGCCACTCGGCAGCTCGGCCAGGAGCGTGCGCAGGCGGCGGTAGTCGGGGCGGAAGTCGTGTCCCCAGTCGGAGATGCAGTGCGCCTCGTCGACCACGAGCAGCCCGCAGCTGGCCGCCAGCCGGGGCAGCACCTCGTCGCGGAAGCCGGGGTTGTTGAGCCGCTCGGGGCTCACCAGCAGCACGTCGACCGAGCCTGCGTGGATCTGGTCGTGGATCGGCTGCCACTGGTCGATGTTGGTCGAGTTGATCGTCACCGCCCGGATGCCGGCGCGCTCGGCGGCGGCGATCTGGTTGCGCATGAGCGCCAGCAGCGGGGAGACGATGACCGTCGGGCCGGCTCCCTGCTCGCTCAGCAGCAGCGTGGCCACGAAGTAGACCGCCGACTTGCCCCAGCCGGTGCGCTGCACGACCAGCGCGCGCCGGCGGTCGACGGCCAGCGCCTCGATCGCGGCCCACTGGTCCTCGCGCAGCACGGCGTCGTCGCGTCCGACCAGCGCCTTCAGGTGGCGCTCGGCGGACTCGCGGGAGGAGCGTCGTACGTCATCGGTGACGGCAGTGGTCATGCGCCCTGTCTACCAACCGGCTCCGACAGTACGCCGTACGCCCCTCCACAGGCTCTCGCTCAGCGCTGGCTGCGGGCGATGAACCGGTCGATGTCGACACCGGCGCGCCGTGCAGCCCGGCGGGCCTCCGGCGTCGTCAGGTCCGGCTGGACGAAGTGCTCCGGCTCGATGCTGCGGTCGGCCGCGGCGTACTGGCTCTGCAGCGCAGCCTGGCTCTCACCCGACGCATCGGAGGCGGCCTGCACCGACGCGGTCACGGCCAGCGGGGTGCCGACCGCGGTGCTCACCACGGGCGTGTAGCCACCCGAGTGGCCCAGCACGTTCGGGTGGTAGCTCTCCGAGATCGGGTTGGAGAGACCGTTGAGGTATTCCACGTCGTCGCAGACCGCGTGGCCGATGAAGGCGGTGGTCGGGTTGGCGAAGGTGAAGCCGCGGGTGGCAGCGACGGACGCCGTCCGCGAGTTGAGCAGGTCGGCCGTCTGGTTGAGCCGCGACTCCTCGTCGGGGGAGAACCAGGTGAGGGCGTTGCAGTCCTCGCCCTGGAAGATGCGCGGATAGCCGACCACCACGACCTTGGCGTACGGCGCTCGGGTGCGGATGGCGGCGTAGAGGTTCGACAGCTGCGTGGGCAACGTGTTGTTGATGTAGGCCTGGGCGGTGCTGATCGCGCCGTTGCAGTTGCTCATCCAACCGGGCAGGGCGCATGTGGTCAGCACGTCGGCGAAGCCCGCGTCGTTGCCGCCGACGGAGATCGTGACGTAGGTGGTCGCCGCGGTCAGTGCGCTCGAGCTGGGTGTTGGTGACGTCGGCGACCTTGGCGCCTGAGCAGGCACGGAAGTTGAGGGCGTAGCCGTGGGCCGCCGAGATCAGGCTGGGGTAGGCCTTGGTGGATCGCTGGCAGGTGGTGCCGTCACTGATGTAGGAGCGGGTCCCCGTGCCCGAGGCGTAGGAGTCGCCGAGGGCGACATAGACGGGTGCGGCAGCCTGGGCAGGCTGGGCCAGCAGTGGACTGAGCAGTGCCGCAAGGGCCGCGCCGAGCAGCGTGGAGCGCTTCATCATGGGGAACCTCCGAGAATGACGACCGGCCACCCGAGTGTGACTGCCATCACACTAGGCAGCCCGACGACCTTCGGCCAGACCCGCGGCGTCAGGAACCCACCCGGCGCAGCTGCGGCGTGGGCGGGTCGAGGTCGTCGGCCGGTCGGAAGGACTCGCCCACCAGCACCGGCACGACCGCGCTCGCGTCGTGCTGCGCGGCGATGTCGACGTCGGCGAGGAAGCCGACCTCGACGAGCTCGCGCCCGCTCGCGCAACGGGCGAGGTCGGCGGGCAGGTCGGCGGCCCGGAAGGCCGCCACCGCCATCACGGCTTCGGGACTGACGTCGTCGCGAGCCGCCTCGACCAGCCCCGCCAGCACCGCACCTGCACCCCACAGGTCCTCGACCGCCGGGCGCAGGCTGTCGTCGTGCCACCGCTCACCAGCAGGTACGACGACCACGCTGGAGCCGGCGGCCACCCGCGGGGACAGCCACTGCGCCACCGCGCTCGCGTTGCGAAGGCACGCACCCACCACCTGCGCCCCGCTGTCGGCCAGGGCGAAGGCGATGGTGGAGCCGTTCGGCGAGGGGAGCACCAGCCGCTCGACCCCGACGACCTCGGCCAGGCTCGCGGGGGACAGCGAGACGCGCCGCGCACCACCGCGCGAGAGCGCCTCGAACCGCCCCACCGCCAGCGTGGCGCCATGGCGTACGGCGTGCTCGGCGGCGCGCGCGTCCTTCCAGCGGAACGGGAAGACCTCGATCCCCCGCTCCAACGCCACGCTCAGGGTGGTGGTGAAGGAGAGCACGTCGACGACCACGGCGTAGTCGGCCGGCACCGACTCCGCACCGGTCGGCCCCCACTCCATGCGCACGCGATAGCTGGACTGGTCATGCCCGGGCAGCGTCACGGACCCATTCAATCGGCACGCCGGGCATCCAGGGGGGTCAGTCCGGGATGTTGGGCACGACGAGCACCGGGACCGGGGAGTGCCGCACCACCTGGGTGGCCGTCGAGCCGAAGCGGAGCCCGGCGAACCCGCCGGCGCCCCGCACGCCGATGACCAACATCTCGGCCTTCCGCGCGGCCGCGACCAGGCATTCCGCCGACTGACCGCGGAGGGCGTAGAGCTCGAGGTCGAGGTCCTCGCGGAGCTCGGCAGCGGCGCAGTCGGCCTTCAGGTCTGCGATGACGGCCTGCTCGAACTCCTCGAAGGGCGGGACGAAGCCACCGACCATCGAGTCCGGTCGCGGTGCGGTCCTGATGTTCCAGACCCGCACCACGTGCAGGGTCACGCCGAGGCGGTGTGCGAGCTCGGCGGCCTGCCGCACGACCGCGCGTGCCGCGCGGGAGCCATCGTGTCCCACGACGATCCCGCCAGTGATGTCGGCGTCCTTCCAGACCATGTCACGAGCCTAGAGTGGAATCAGCCTGCAGACCACGGGCCGAAGGTCCCGACCTCGGCGTTCACCAGATCCGGACGCGGTCCTCCGGATCGAGCCACAGGCCGTCGCCCGCCCGGGTCTCGAACACCTCGTGGAACTCGTCGAGGTTGCGCACGATGTTGGCGCGGAACTCGGCCGGGCTGTGCGGATCGATCGTGAGGTATTGCAGCTCCTGCTCGGTGCGCCGCTTGGTGCGCCACACGTGCGCCCAGTTGAGGAAGAGCGTGCGACGCTCGTCGATCGACGCCTCGCCGCCCCTGCTGATGACGTAGGCCTTGTGGGCGATGGTCAGGCCCCCGAGGTCGCCGATGTTCTCACCGACCGTGAGGCTGCCGTTGACCTTCTCCCCCGGCAGGTTGCGCGGCTCGAAGTCGTCGTACTGCTCGATCAGCGCCTTCGACTTGGCCTCGAACGCGGTCTTGTCGTCCGCGGTCCACCAGTCGTGGAGGTTGCCCGAGCCGTCGTACTGGGCGCCCTGGTCGTCGAAGCCGTGGCCGAGCTCGTGGCCGATGACCGAGCCGATGCCTCCGTAGTTCTCCGCCTCGAGCGCGTCGGGGCTGAAGAACGGCGGCTGCAGGATGGCCGCCGGGAAGCAGATCTCGTTGGTGCCGGGGTGGTAGTAGGCGTTGACCGTCTGCGGGAGCATCAGCCACTCCTCGCGGTCGACGGGCTGGCCGACCTTCTCCAGCTGGCGGTCGGTCTCGAAGGCGGCCGAGGCGGCCACGTTGGCCATCAGGTCGTCCGGGGTGACCGTGAGCGAGGAGTAGTCGCGGAAGGTCGAGGGGTAGCCGATCTTGGGGTAGAACTTCTCGAGCTTGTCGAAGGCCTGCTGCTTGGTGTCCTCGCCCATCCAGTCGAGCTGCTCGATCGAGGAGCGGTAGGCGGCGACGAGGTTGTCGACCAGCTCGTCCATCATCTGCTTGGAGGTCGGCGGGAAGTGGCGCGAGACGTAGACCGCACCGACGGCCTCGCCGATCGCGTCCTCGACGAAGGCGACGCCGCGCTTCCAGCGCTCGCGCAGCTCAGGGGTGCCGTTGAGGGTGCGGCCGTAGAAGTCGAAGTTGGTCTCGACGAAGGCCTCGGGGAGGTAGGGCGCGGAGCTCCGGATGATCCGGGCGTGCAGGATGTCGCGCCAGGTCTCGATCGGCGTCTCCTCGAGCACCATGGAGAGGTGCTCGAAGAAGTCGGGCTGCATGACGATGGTCGAGGCCAGCGTCTCCTCGGTGCCGCCGAGCGCGGTGACGAAGGCGACCCAGTCGAAGGCCGGGCACAGCTCCTGCAGCTCGGCGAGGCTCTTGTGGTTGGTGGTCTTCTGCACGTCACGGGTCGCGGCAGCCTCCCAGTGGCCCTTGGCCAGCAGGGTCTCGTACGCCAGCAGGCGGGCGGCGGCCCCTTCCGGGTCGGCGTGCCCGCCGAGGGTCAGCAGGGTGACGAGGTAGGCGAGGTACTTCTCGCGGATCTCGGCGAACTTGTCCTCGCGGTAGTAGGACTCGTCGGGCAGGCCGAGTCCGCCCTGGGCGAGGTAGACGATGTTGCGCGAGGCGTCGATGCGGTCCGGGGTGATGTAGGAGCCGAACAGGCCCGGGCCGCCGATGCGCTCGAGCGCGCCGAGGAAGCCGGCCAGCTCGGCGAGGTCGCTGATGGCGTGGGCGCGGTCGAGGAGGTCCTGCACGGGCTCGAGGCCGCGGGCCTCGATGGTGTCGGTGTCCATGAAGGAGGAGAAGAGGGCGCCGATCTTGCGCTCGTCCTCGTCGAGCCCGTCGGCGGGCCGCGCGGCGAGCTCGGTGATGATGTCGCGCACCTGCTGCTCGGCGGAGTCGGCCAGGGCGATGAACGCACCCCAGCTCGACTTGTCCGCCGGGATCTCGGCCTCGTCGAGCCACCGTCCGTTGACGTGGCCGAACAGGTCGTCCTGGGGGCGGATATCGGGGTTCATGCCTTCGCGGGCGGCATCAAGGATCGTCACGCGCCCGACCCTAACCCGCGGCACCCACACCTCGGGTCCGGCACGACCTCAGCGCACGCGGACGACCGACTTGCCCAGGGTGCGTCGCTCGTCCATGTCGACGAGTGCCGCCCCGAAGTCGGCGAGGTCGTAGGTCGCACCGATCGGCGGCTTGATGACGCCCGACGCGATCATCGGCGCCAGCGCATGCCACTGCTTCTGCATGTAGCCCGGCTTGACCATCGCGAAGGCGCCCCAGCCCACTCCGCGTACGTCGATGTTGTTGAGCAGCAACCGGTTGACCTTGACCTCGGGGATCCCGTCGCCCGCTGCGAAACCGACGACGAGGACCCGCCCCTGCTCGGCCAGGCAGCGCAGGGAGTCGGTGAAGGCCTCACCTCCGACGACGTCCATGACGAGGTCGACGCCCGCGCCGTGGGTGAGCTCCTTGACCTCGTCGCGGAAGTCTGGCCCGATGACGACCTCGTCCGCGCCGGCCCGGCGCGCGAAGGCCGCCTTCTCCTCGGTGCTGACGACCGCGATCGTGCGCGCGCCGAAGCCCTTGGCCACCTGGATGGTCGCGGTCCCGACCCCCCCGGCGGCGCCGTGGACGAGCACCGTCTCACCGGGCTTGACGTCGCCCCGCTCGGCGAGCGCGAAGTGCGCGGTGAGGTAGTTCATCGGCAGCGCTGCGCCCTCGTCGTACGACAGGGAGTCGGGCAGCGCGAAGGTGAAGATCGCCGGGTTGGCGATCTGCTCGGCCGCACCCCCGTGGAGGTTGACGCCGGCGACACGCTGGCCGACAGCGAAGCCGCTCGACTCCGGCGACCCCGGGTCGAGCACGACGCCGGCGAAGTCGACGCCGAGGGTGAAGGGCGGCTCGGGCTTGAACTGGTACTCCCCGCGGCTGAGGAGCAGGTCGGGGAAGGAGACACCGGTGCTGTGCACCTCGACCAGCACGTCGTGCGGGCCGGGGACCGGCTCGGGGACCTCGCGGACCTCGATGTCGGTCGGACCGGTGAGGGAGACGACCTGGGCTGCGCGCATGGCGGGCAGCCTACGTAGTCCAGTGGCCAGCGGTCCTCGGATGGACCTCTGGACGACCGTCCGTCACTGGACTACCCCGCCGAACGACACCTCGTCACTGGACTACCTCAGCCGACGCGCTTGACCTCGCGCAGCTCGAAGTGCATCGGGTCGGTCCAGCGCCAGTCGCCACCCCAGCCGAAGCCCCACTTCTTGAAGACCGCCACGACGTCGCGGTCGATGTCGCCGACCGTCCCCCGCCCGTTGCCGGGCACGTTGAGGTCGAGCGCGAGGCCGAAGGAGTGGTTGGACAGCGTGGTCGTGTTGGCGATGAAGCGGGGGTAGTAGCAGCCGCGGTACCCGTCGGGGTCGATCTCGGCCGACAGTCCCCGCGACTGCACCTCGAGGAGGGCGGCCCGCAGCTGCGGGAAGAGGTCCTTGTGGCAGGTGACCGAGCCCAGGATGGGGACCACCTCCGTGCGGATGTTGGCCGCCACCCAGGACGGCTCCGGTGCGATCCGGCCGCCACCGATGACGCGGTAGCGATAGATGCCCACCACGCTGCCGAGGGTGCCCCCGGTCGGGAGCGCGGTGAGCTGGGCGTCGGGGTCGAGACCGAGTGTCGAGGCGATGTCGAGCATCTGCACGGAGACGTCGTCGCCGACCAGACGCTCGAGCGGCTTGCGGATGCTCGAGGGGCTGATCGAGTCGGTCGAGATCAGCAGGCCGTTGTCATCGGCCATCTCGATGTCCTCGGCCCACGCGGTGTTGACCACCATGTCGATGGTCGGGACCTGCGGCGTGTAGGCGCCGACGTGCAGGGTGGGCGCATCCTCCTCGACGCCGAGCCGGATCATCCCGGCCTTGTCCTGCAGTCGCCTGGCCACCGTTCGGTCGATGGCCAGCTCACCGCCCGCGACCCGGTCCCAGGCCTCCTGGAAGTCGGCGACCTCGGCGCGCGTGAAGTTGCGGTACGCGCCCGGGTCTACCGCGGCGATCGTCAGCACGCGGTTCTCGAGGCTGACCTGGCCCAGGCCGATGCGCTCGGTGTGGGCCACGCCCTTGAGCCGCGAGATCTTCCTGACCAGTGCGTCGTCGAGCGGCTTGTCCCACTGCACCAGGATGTCGGCGCTCCACAGCCGGCCGTCGCGCCTGCCGGGCGCATCCACCGCGTGCGCGGGATCGGCCACCGGGACCGCGGGCGTCGAGGTCGCCGACGGGCTCTTCTCGGTCACCGGCGACGGGTCGGGCTGGCCGGTCGGCTCCGGCTCGCTGCACGCGCCGAGCGCGAGGAGCAGCGCAGCGGTCGCTGCCAGCCCGGCCCCCCGTCGTACGCCCATGGGACGAACTCTAGGCAGGCGACGCCACCCGGCGGGCGGGCGTGGACGGAATCGTGAACCACGAGAGGACACCGCCCAGGAGCAGCAGCCCGGCGCACACCACCATTGCGATGCCGTACGACGCGTCGAGCTGCGCCGGGTCGCGATAGTCGTCACCCGTCAGGCCGACGGCCACCGGGAGTGCGGCCACTGCCAGCAGGGAGCCGGCCCGGGCGACGGCGTTGTTGATGCCGCTCGCCACACCGGCGTTGTCGTCCGGGGCGGCCGCGAGGACCGTTGCGGTCAGCGGTGCGACGAGCAGCGCGAGGCCGAGTCCGAACACGGTCAGGCCCGGGGCCACGTCGCGCCACCACACGACGTCGGGCCCCACACCCAGCAGCAGGACGGTGCCGGCGGCCATCAGGATCGGACCGACGGTCATCGGGATCCGCGGTCCGATGCGCTGGCCGAGGGCGCCGCCGCGGGAGGCGAGCAGCAGCATGCAGATCGTGATCGGCAGCGTCGCCAGGCCGGCCTCGAGGGCGTTGTAGCCGCCGACGGTCTGGAGCTGGAGGACGAGGAAGAAGAGGACGGCGCCGAGGGCTGCGTAGACGAGCAGGGTCATCGCGTTGGCCGCGCTGAACGTGCGGTCGGCGAAGAGCTCCAGTCGGACCATGGGCTCGGGGATGCGACTCTCGAGCACGACGAAGCCCACCGCGGCCAGGACTCCGACGGCGGCCGCCCACGGCATCCACGGACTGCTCGGGTCGGTCAGCGCCCAGGTCACTCCGGCGAGGGCGAGGGAGGCGAGCACCGCACCGCCGACGTCGAAGCGGCCCCGTGCGTGGGGATCGCGCGTCTCCGGAACCCAGCGGATCGCCAGCCACGCCGTGAGCCCGGCCAGCGGGAGGTTGATGAGGAAGATCCAGCGCCACGACGCGTGGTCGACCAGGAGGCCGCCGACGAGCGGACCCACCGCCGTCGCGATCCCGCCCAGCCCGGACCAGGCGCCGATCGCGCGGCCGCGGTCCTTGGCTCGGAAGGCACTCTGGATCATCGCCAGGCTGCCGGGGGTGAGCAGCGCACCGCCGACGCCCTGGAGCACCCGGGCCGCGATCAGCACCTCCGCGGTCGGTGCCAGCCCGCAGAGCACGGAGGCGGCCGCGAACCAGACCGTGCCGACGACGAAGACCCTCCTGCGGCCGAGGCGGTCGCCGAGGGATCCACCGAGCAGGGTGAGCGAGGCCAGCGAGAGCAGGTAGCCGTTGGAGATCCACTGGAGCTGGGCGAGGGAGGCGTCGAGGTCCTCCCCGATCGTCCGCAGCGCGACGTTGACGACGGTGCCGTCGAGCAGCGTCAGCCCCGACCCGAGGGTGGCGGCCGCGATGACGCCGCGACCGCTGGGCGTCCCCCACGCAATGCCGCTCACGGGGCAAGGCTAGGTGGCCGGCCGCATCGATCGGCTCCTCATCGGCCCGTTGGAGCGGGGACGCAGGTCTGGACGATGGGGCCCACCCTTGACGTGACGGTCCGAACGTCGTCAGATGTGATGTTCGCCACATCTCGGACGGACGTCCCCCGCAGGTCAGGAGACCACCGCATGCCCATCTCTGCTCAGTCCTCACACCGGCGCGGCTCACGCGCCGCGCGCCCTCTGTCGCTGGTGCTCGTCGCCGGTGCCCTTGCCTGGGTGGGTGCCTCAGCACCGGCCGAGGCCGCCCCGCCGTCGTGCCTCAAGCGCACCAACAACACCTACGAGAAGCTGCTGGAGTGCGTCACCGTCGAAGGCGTCCGCGCGCACCAGACCGCGTTCCAGCAGATCGCCGACGCCAATGACGACGAGTTCTACCCCGGCAGCCGGGTGGCCGGCACCGAGGGCTACGCCGAGAGCGTCGAGTACGTCGCGGGCAAGCTCGAGAAGGCGGGCTACGACGTCACGCTGGACCCGTTCGAGTTCCAGTTCGTCTTCCCGGCCCTGCTGCGCCAGCTGACCCCCGTCGCGACGACGTACGAGACCGGCACCTTCACCGGCTCCGGCGACGGCGACATCACCGGCAACGTCATCCCGGTCGACATCAACCTCACGCCTCCTCGCGCCAGCACGAGCGCCTGCGAGGCCACCGACTTCGCCGGGCTCGACTTCACCGGGACCAGCGACATCGCGCTCGTCCAGCGTGGCACCTGCCAGTTCGACGTCAAGGCACTCGCTGCCCAGACTGCCGGCGCGGAAGCCGTGATCCTCTTCAACCAGGGCAACGACCCCACGCGGGAGGGACTGATTGTCGGCACACTCGGCACGGCGCCCATCACGATCCCGGTCGTAGGAGCGAGCTTCGCCGACGGCGTCGCGCTCTCGGCGCCCGGCTCGACCGCCCAGGTCCGGGTGCGCCCGAGCCAGACCCGCACCGACTACAACGTCATCGCGGAGAAGCGCGGCACCAACAACGACAACGTGGTGATGAGCGGGGCACACCTCGACAGCGTGGGGTCGGGACCCGGAATCAACGACAACGGCTCCGGCTCGGCCGCCCTGCTGGAGACCGCGCTGCAGATGGCGAAGGTCAAGCCGGTCAACACCGTCCGCTACGCCTGGTGGGGCGCGGAGGAGTCCGGCCTGGCTGGGCTCGACCGACTACGTCACCGGCCTCTCACCGGCCGAGAAGGACCGCATCGCGCTCTACCTCAACTACGACATGGTCGGCTCGCCCAACTACATCTTCATGACGTTCGACGCCAATGAGACGTCCTTCCCGGCGCCTGCCGGAGTGCCGATCCCGGCTGGGTCCGAGGCGATCGAGACCCTGTTCGAGAGCCTCTACACCTCGCTGGGCCAGCCCTATGACGATGCCGTGTTCTCCGGTCGCAGCGACTACCAGGCCTTCATCCAGGCAGGCATTCCTGCTGGGGGACTCTTCACCGGAGCGGAGACGGTCAAGACCGCGGAGCAGGCCGGCATCTGGGGCGGAACAGCGGGGGCGCAGTTCGACCCGTGCTACCACTCCGCGTGCGACAAGCTGGGCAACGTCGACCTGCACGCCCTCGACGTCAACAGCGACCTCATCGCCTACGCGGCGCTGACGTACGCGTACTCGACCGAGGACGTCAACGGAGTGCCGGGCAAGCCCGTCCCCGAGTCCGTGCCGCTGCCCGAGCCGGCAGGTCCGGAGGGCACATTCGTTCCGTGACCGACTGATCGGAGCACCCGCACTTTGGCCGCCCCGCGTCGCGGGGCGGCCAAAGTCCGTCGGTGAGGACCGGCTCTGGGCGGATCTCTCCTCGCCCGAGGAGCTTGCAGGCCGGATCCGCACGGGTGCACACCATGAGAGCCGGATGTCCGGGGACTCTCCACCCGCGGATCCCCGCCTCCCGGCAGAACCCGATCCCGCTAGGGTTCGCCCATGCACCATCCCTTCGGAATCGACTTCGGCGGCACCGGGATCAAGGGCGCGCCCGTCGACCTCGAGGTCGGCGACTTCACCCACGACCGCGTCCGCATCGACACCCCCAAGCCGGCCAGCCCGCAGGCCGTGGCCGGGGTGTTCCAGCAGATCGTGGACAGCTTCCCGGCCTCCTCGTCACCGGTCGGCGTCACCGTGCCCGGCATCGTGCGGCACGGCGTCGTGATGTCGGCAGCCAACATCGACAAGTCGTGGATCAACGAGGACGCCGACGCGATCTTCACCGAGGCCCTGGGCCGCGAGGTCCATGTCGTCAACGACGCGGACGCCGCCGGCCTCGCCGAGGTGGAGTACGGCGCAGCCAAGGGCCGCGGCGGCCTGGTCATGGTCATCACCCTCGGCACCGGCATCGGCTCGGCGATGATCTTCGACGGCCAGCTCGTGCCCAACTCCGAGATGGGCCACCTCGAGATCGACGGGACGGTCGCGGAGGCGCGGGCCGCGACGAGCGCCCGCGAGCGCGAGGGCCTGTCGTGGGAGGCGTGGTCCGAGCGCCTGACGACCTACTTCCGCCACCTCGAGCGCCTCTTCACCCCCGACCTGTTCGTCGTCGGCGGTGGGGTCAGCAAGTCGTGGGACCGCTTCGGCCCCCTCATCGAGATCGACACCGAGATCGTCCCCGCGACCCTGCAGAACCGCGCCGGCATCGTCGGTGCCGCCCTCGTCGCGCAGCGCAAGGCCGGCACGGACGACTGAGCGCGCCGTCGGGACCGGGCCGCTAGGCGTCCTCGCCCAGCACCTGTTCGAGGGCGGCGTTCGCGCCGAGGAGGTAGCGCTCGACCACGGCCCGCTCCTCCGCGGTGAACCCGCGGTCGAGCCGGTCCAGGGCCACGAACATCGGCATCAGGTGACCCACGCTCTCGCTGCGGCCGGACTCGGTCAGCACCAGCTCCGTACGCCGCCGGTCGCCGGGGTGCGGGCGCCGCTCGACGTGTCCGCGGCCGACCAGTCGGTCCACGATGCCGGTCGCCGCCGCGGTGGAGACCTCGAGCCGTCGCGCGACCTCGGCCGGACCGATCTGCTCGCCGCTCAGGTGCCCGAGGGTGAGCAGCTCGCTCTCGCTCAGTCCCGCGCGGCGGGCGACGACATGGTTGAGGCGGCCGCCGGTGGTCAACAGGCGCCGGAGCGCCAGCAGGGAGCTCGGTCTCGTGCCACTCACGGCCCTCGCCCGGTCCAGCTGGTCGGCCCATTGTTGCCCTCGCATCGTCCGTGTCCCGCGCGAATTTGCCATCGTAGCGACAGATCGCTAAGTTAGTTAGCAATCAACCTGTCGTAATGATCTGATCCTAGGGAGAATCGTGCACGACCACCATCCACCCGCAGTCGCCCGCTTCATCGCCGGACGGCGTACGGCGTGGCTGGTCGCGCTCGTCCCGCTCCTGCTGGCCTTGGCCGTGATCTTCCTCGTGCCCGAGGGCGAGCGCGAGGCCAGCGCCACCGACTCCCTCCCCGAGGGAGCGGACAGCACGCTCGCCGTGCAGCTGGCCGAGGAGCTGCCGGAGGACGAGGGCTCAGGTCGCCATCGTGCTGTGGACCGCCGAGTCGGAGCTGGACGACGAGCAGGTGGCCGCCATCACCGAGCAGGCGACCGGGCTGCTGCCCGAGGGCGCACAGCAGGGCCCCCCGCTGGTCGTCGCGGAGGACGGGACCGCAGCCTTCACGGTCGTGCCGGTGACGTCCACGTCCAACACCGACAACATCGACCAGGTCGAGGAGCTCCGCACGGAGCTGCGCGCGGACACGCCGGAAGGTGTCGAGGTCCAGGTGACCGGCCCGGCCGGCATCCAGGCCGACATCGGCCAGGTCTTCGACGGCGCCAACATGCGACTGCTGCTGGCGACGGCCGGCGTCGTCGCGCTGCTGCTGATCATCACCTACCGCAGCCCGGTGCTCTGGCTGGTGCCGCTCGCCGTCGTCGGCATCGCCGACCGCCTCGCCGCGATCCTCGCCACCAACGTCCTCGAGGTCACCGGCGTGGCCTGGGACGAGTCGACCATCGGCATCCTCAGCGTCCTGGTGTTCGGTGCCGGCACCGACTACGCCCTGCTTCTCATCTCCCGCTACCGCGACGAGCTCAAGACCCATGACTCGCGCCACCTCGCGATGGCCAGGGCCGTCGCCCGCACCGCCGAGGCGGTCTGCTCGAGCTCCGTGACCGTCGTGCTCGGTCTCCTGACCCTGCTGCTCTCGGCCTTCCCCACGACGCGCGGCCTCGGCCTGGCGTGCGCCGTCGGCATCGTCGTCGCCGCGACCTTCGCACTCGTGGTCCTGCCCGCCGCCCTGGTGATCTTCGGCCGCTGGATCTTCTGGCCGCGCGTGCCGCACGTCGGCGACGTGGTGCTCGTCGACTCCGACACCTCGCTGTGGCACCGCGTCGGCTCGGCGGTGGCCGCCCGCCCACGCGCCTTCGTCGTCGGCACGCTCACCGCCCTCGCAGTGCTGGCCAGCGGCACCCTCTTCATCACCACCGGCCTCGACCCGGCCGACCAGTTCCTCGAGACTCCGGAGGCCATCGCCGCCGCCGAGCGCCTCGGCGAGTCGTTCCCCGCCGGCACCAGCGACCCGATCCAGGTGGTCACCCGCGACGACCCGCAGGCCGTGGTGGCCGCGGTCGAGACCATCGACGGGGTGACCTCCGCCTCGGTCACCGCCGAGGGCGGGGGGGTCGCACAGGTCGACATCGTGACCGAGTCCGCGCCCGGCAGCGACGCCACCCTCGCGATCGTGGCCGACGTCCGCACCGCCGTCGCCGACATGACCGACACGCACGTCGGTGGCGGCGACGCGGAGGCGATCGACGAGCGCGACTACGCCGCCCAGGACCGCATGCTGATCCTGCCGCTCATCCTGCTGCTCGTGCTCGGCGCGCTGTTCATCCTGCTGCGCTCGGTCGTCGCGCCGTTGCTGCTCGTCGCCACCGTCGTCGCGACGTACGCCGCCGCCATGGGCACGTCGTGGTGGCTCTTCCGCACCGTCTTCGACTTCGCCGCGATGGACGCCGGGGTGCCCCTGCTGGCGTTCCTCTTCCTGGTGGCGCTCGGCGTCGACTACAACATCTTCCTGGTCACCCGTGCCCGCGAGGAGGCGCGCGAGCACGGCACCCGGAAGGGGATGCTGCGCGCGCTGACCGCCACCGGTGGGGTGATCACCAGCGCCGGCATCCTGCTCGCGGCGGTCTTCGCCGTGCTCGGTGTCCTGCCACTGGTGGTGCTCGCCCAGCTCGGCGCGATCATCTGCGTCGGCGTGCTGCTCGACACCCTCGTCGTACGCACGGTGCTGGTGCCGGCGCTCGCCCTCACGCTGGGCGAGACGTTCTGGTGGCCGCGGAAGGTGTCGGACCGATCCTCAGCCGTCGCGGTGGCTGATCGCGGCCGCGACGCGCTTGGTGACGTCGGGGTGGAAGACGCTCGGGATGATGAAGGCCGGGTGCAGCTCCTCTGAGCTGACCGTGTCGGCGATCGCCTTCGCTGCGCGCAGCAGCATGTCGATGGTGACCTCGTCGGCACCGGCGTCGAGCAGGCCCCGGAAGACGCCGGGGAAGGCGAGCACGTTGTTGATCTGGTTGGGGTAGTCCGAGCGGCCCGAGGCCACCACGGCGGCGTACTTGTCGGCCTCCGCCGGGTCGACCTCCGGGTCGGGGTTGGCGAGGGCGAAGACGATGGGGTCGCTCGCCATGGTCGGGATCCACTCCGGGTCGAGGATGCCCGGAGCGGAGACGCCGACGAAGACGTCGGCACCCGCGAGGACCTCCTGCAGGGAACCGGCGGCCCGGCGCGGGTTGGTGGCCGCGGCGAGCTCGGTGTGGGCCTCGGACAGGGACGCGTCATCGGCCGACAGCGCCCCCTCGCGGTCGACGACCACGACGTCGCCGGCGCCCGCGGCCAGGAGCAGGGTGACGATCGCGGTGCCGGCAGCACCCGCGCCCGACACCACGATGCGGACGTCGGCGAGCTCCTTGTGCACGCACCGCAGCGCATTGGTCAGCGCCGCCAGCACGACGATCGCGGTGCCGTGCTGGTCGTCGTGGAAGACCGGGATGTCGAGGGACTCGCGCAACCGGCGCTCGATCTCGAAGCACCGGGGTGCCGCGATGTCCTCGAGGTTGATCCCGCCGAAGCCGGGCGCGATCATCTCGACGGCCTTGACGATCTCGTCGGTGTCCTGGGTGGCCAGGCAGATGGGCCAGGCGTCGATGTCGGCGAACCGCTTGAACAGCGCGGCCTTGCCCTCCATCACCGGCAGCGCGGCGCCCGGGCCGATGTTGCCGAGCCCGAGGACCGCCGAGCCGTCGGTGACCACCGCGACCGAGTTGCCCTTGATCGTCAGCTTCCGGACGTCCTCGGGGTTGTCGTGGATCGCCATCGACACCCGGCCGACGCCGGGGGTGTAGGCCATCGAGAGGTCGTCACGCGTGCGCAGCGGCACCTTGGAGGTGACCTCGATCTTGCCGCCGAGGTGGAGCAGGAAGGTCCGGTCACTGACCTTGTGGACCGTCACGCCCGCGACCGCGGCCACGCTCGCGACGAGGTCCTGGGAGTGCTCCGAGTCCGACGCGGAGCAGGTCACGTCGACGACGAGGCGGTCGTGGCGCGACTCGGTGACGTCGATCGCGGTGACCACACCCCCGTTGGTCGAGATCGCCGTCGCGACCGCGCCGACCACCCCGTGGTCGGGGGCGGTGTGGAGCCTCATGGTGATCGAGTACGACGATGCGGTGGCGGCCATGCCACGACCTTCCCCCGTCGAGCGCGTTACCGGCAAGTCACCCCGACCTGGAGCCAGCGACTACCGTCGGGTCATGGACACCCGCGTGGTCGACAACACCGAAGAGCACCGGTTCGAGCTCTGGCACGACGACGAGCGACTCGGCCTGGTCACCTACCGCCTTGCCGACGGCGTGATCACCTTCGTGCACACCGAGGTGGACCCCGCCCACGGCGGTGAGGGCCATGGCGCGACGCTGGCCACAGCGGTGCTCGACTCGGCGCGCGAGCGGGGACTCGCGGTCAGGCCCCTGTGCCCGTACATCGCGTCCTACATCACCACGGCACCCGGAGTACGCCGACCTGCTGGCGCCGCGCGGCGCCCGATGACCACGTCCGTCCGCCGTCGCATGCGGTCATCGAGCATCGCGCTCGGCATCACGGCGGTCATGGCGTCCAACCTGACCGGGTGCGCCACCAGCGCTGACTATGCCGCGGTGTGCGTCGACCCCGGGACCCAGGAGCGCGTCGAGGACGACCAGTGCGACGACGACTCCGACTACAACGGGGCCGGCACCGGCTTCTTCTGGTACTACCTCGCCGCCCGAGCGGTGGTCCCAGCCATCGGCCAGACGACGTCCGGCGGAACCTTCCGCGGCAGCACCCTCAACGGCACCGTGCAACGCGGCGGCCTGCCCACGACCGGGGGCTCGACCGTCAAGTCCAGCACCACCAGGGGCGGGTTCGGCGGCAGCTCGCGCGGCTTCGGCTGACCTGCATGTCCGCAGCCTCGCCCGCCCCACCTCGTACGCCGTCCGCCCAGGAGAACCCGTGACCGACCTGCTCGACGCCCTGCTCCACGCCGCTGCCTACGCCCTCGTCGGTGGCGCGATGCTGGTCGCGGCCTACTACGTCCTCGACCTGGCCACACCCGGGCACCTCGGCACCCACCTGCGCGGGGTCGACGAGAACGGCCTGGAGTCGGTGCACGCCCACTCGCGCTCAGCAGGGGTGGTCACCTCGGCGTGGCTCGTGTCCAACGGGGCCGTGCTGTTCACCGCGATCTGGACCAATGGGGCGACCTCGCTCGGCTGGGCGCTCGGCTGGACGGTGTCCTTCGGGGCGCTCGGCATCGTCCTCAACACGGTGATGTTCTTCGCCGTCGAGGCGATCACGCCCGGCAACCTGCGCCGGATCATCACCGAGCCCGGCCCGGTGCGGCCGCTGGCCTACGTCGCCGCATCGGTCGCGCTCTCGGTGGGCGCCATCGTGTGCGCCAGCATCGCGTGAGGCCACTCTGATGTGGCGTCACCGTTCACGCGCCCGCCAGGGCTGGCGCGAGACCGTCGTCGAGCAGGGGCTGGTCTTCCCCGTCACGAAGTTGCCGGACGGGTCGGAGCTGCCGTACTGGAACGAGGACGCGTGGTACGAGGTGACCATGGAGGAGGTGGAGGCCCTCGAGACCGCCACCGAAGAGCTGTGGGCGATGTGCCTGGCTGCCGTCTCCCACATGGCGACGACGATGACCGACGAGCGGCTCGGCCTGCCGCCGGGCTCGCTCGAGGTCGTACGCCGCTCCATCGAGGCCGGTGATCCGGCCCTCTACGCCCGCTTCGACCTGGCCTACGGCGCCGACGGTGCGATCAAGATGCTCGAGATCAACGGCGACACCCCCACCGGCCTCGTCGAGACCGGGATCATCCAGTGGAACTGGATGGAGGACGTCATGCCGGAGATGGACCAGTGGAACTCGGTCCACGACCGGCTGATCGCCGGCTGGCGCACGCTGCGTCGCTCCGGACACTTCGACGGCGACCGGATGCACTTCCTCTACGACCTCGGCGAGGAGGACTCCTACGACGGCGGAGAGATGGAGATGACCGTCCACTACCTGATGGACGCGGCCGTCCAGGCAGGGTGGTTGGCCCTCGCGCACCCGATGGCCGAGGTGGGATGGAACCCCGACGCCCGGGAGTACCGCGACGTCCACGACGAGCCCATCCGCAACGCCTTCAAGCTCTACGCCTGGGAGGAGATGCTCGCCGAGCCGTTCGGCCGCTTCGTCGTCGACCGGACCGAGGCGCGGCCGACCCGGTGGATCGAGCCGGCGTGGAAGGTGCTGCTCAGCACCAAGGCGCTGCTGCCCGTGCTGTGGGAGCTCTACCCGAACCACCGCCTGCTGCTGCCGGCGTACTTCGACGAGCCGCGCGACCTGGAGCGCTGGGTCGCCAAGCCGCTGCACGGGCGCGAGGGCGACAACATCCGCATCCATCTCGGCGACCTGATCGAGGACGTCGTGATGCCGGGCGGCTACGGCGCGGAGGGCTGGGTCTACCAGGGCTACACCGACCTGCCGAGCTTCGAGGGCAATCGCGTCGTCCTCGGCTCGTGGATCGTCGACGGAGAGGCGGCCGGGATGCTGGTGCGCGAGTCGGACGGCATGGTGACCGACTACTTCTCGCGCGTCGCCCCGCACGTCATCAGCGACGGTCTGGCCC
>CAVQJS010000014.1:0-166269 GCA_963712875.1 uncultured Actinomycetota bacterium
TCGCCGCTTCGCCGCAGCGGGCCTCGACGTCGCGCTGGGCTCGCGGTCGGCCGAACGTGCCGCCGAGACGGCCGCGACGCTGGCGTCACAGGGACGGGTGCGGGGCATGTCGAACGCCGAGGCCGCAGCGGCCGCGGACGTCGTACTCGTCGTGGTGCCGTGGGACGGCCACGCCGAGCTGCTGCGTCGTTGACCACCGAGCTCGCCGCAAGATCGTCGTCGACTGCGTCAACCCGCTCGGCTTCGACAAGCAGGGCCCCTTCGCCCTCCAGGTCGAGGAGGGTTCGAGCCACCCAGCAGGCCGCCGCGATCCTCACCGGGTCCCGCGTCGTCGGCGCCTTCCACAACGTCAGCGCGAGCCTGCTCGAGGACACTGAGGTCGACCGGATCGAGACCGACGTCCTGGTCCTCGGAGACGACCGCGACGCGACCGACCTGGTGCAGTCCATCGCCGACATGGTGCCCGGCATGCGCGGGTTGTACGGCGGTCGCCTCCGCAACGCCCACCAGGTCGAGGCCCTCACTGCAAACCTGATCGCGATCAATCGGCGCTACAAGGTGCACGCGGGGATCCGAGTGACCGACGTGTGAGGGAGGCAGCCGTCAGGACAAGGCGCCCGCGTTGTCCTTCGCCAACGACCGGGAGATGACCATCCGCTGGATCTGGTTGGTGCCCTCGAAGATCTGCATCACCTTGGCCTCGCGCATGTAGCGCTCGACGGGGAAGTCGCGGGTGTAGCCGTAGCCGCCGAGCACCTGGACGGCGTCGGTGGTGACCTTCATGGCGTTGTCAGTTGCGACGAGCTTGGCGATCGAGGCCTCTCGCGAGAAGGGCTGGCCGGCATCGCTGAGCCGAGCGGCATGGAGCGTCGTGGCCCGCGCAGAGACGATCGAGGCCTCCATGTCGGCCAGCACGAAGGCCAGCCCCTGGTGGTCGATGATCTTCTTGCCGAAGGTCTCCCGCTCCCGGGCATAGGCCACGGCCGAGTCCAGCGCCCCCTGGGCAAGGCCCACCGCCACCGCGGCGATGCCGAGGCGACCGGAGTCGAGGCCGGCCAGCGCGATGCGCAGGCCGTCGCCCTCCTGGCCCAGCAGACGGGAGGCGTCGACGCGTACGTCGTCGAAGCGCATGGTCGCGGTCGCGGACCCGGTGAGCCCCATCTTGCGCTCCGGCGGGTCGGCCGACAGGCCCTCGCTGGAGGCGGGGACCAGGAAGCAGGAGATGCCGTTGCGGTCGTCGGAGGTCCGGGCCATCACCTTGTAGAGTCGGCGTGGCCGCCGTGCGTCGTCCAGGCCTTGGCACCGTTGAGGACGTAGGAGTCGCCGTCGCGCCGGGCGGTCGTCCGCATCGCCGCCGGGTCCGACCCGGCGTGCGCCTCGGAGAGGCAGTAGGCCCCGAGCAGGTCGCCGCCCAGCATGTCGGGCAGCCACTCGGCCTTCTGCTCGTCGGTGCCGAAACGGGCCAGGCCGAAGCAGGACAGCGCATGCACCGAGACGCCGACCCCGACCGACGACCAGACGGCGCCGATCTCCTCGAGCACCTGGAGGTAGACCTCGTAGGGCTGGTCGCCCCCGCCGAACTCCTCGGGGTAGGGGAGCGACAGCAGTCCGGCCTGGCCGAGCAGCTTGAAGACGTCGCGCGGGAAGACCTCGGTGGCCTCCGCCTCGGCCGATCGGGGAGCGAGCTCCTTGGTGGCGATCTCACGCACGAGGGCGATCAGGTCGCGGGCCTCGTCGGTCGGCAGGTGGCGGCGCGCTGTCATGGGTCGCACGTTACCGGCGGCGACCGAGGTGCAGTGCCGCGGGTAGGCCCATCGGTGCAGTGCCACCAGACCGGGCGCGAAGAGCACCAGCATCACGATGCCGGCGATGCGGTCACCGCTGTCGGAGCCGAAGAGCAGCAGCATGCTTCCGAAGAACACGAACGGCAGCGGTGAAGAACGCGATGACCCAGAAGACGACCCGGTGACCGACGCGGCTGGGTCCGTCCGAGTTGGTGGCCCACAGGGCCGGGTGCCCCGTCGCGCCGAGCCCGTGCATCACCTGCGCCAGGTCGCCGTGCGTACGTGCCGCCAGCGCTCGAGTCGTCCGCTCGTCGAGCTCAACAGAGGTCAGCCTGCCGTCGCCGAAGGCGGTGTTGAGCAGCCACAGACCTTCTCGCGCTCGGCGTCCGAGGCCAGCGCTGCCTCCCGTCGGGCCGCGGCCCGCGCACTTACGCCGGACAACCAGGCGACCGCCCCGGGGTCGTTGGACTGAGTCATGCGGCAAGGCTAGGGCGGAGGTGCGACCCCGGTGGCGCCTTTGGGGAATGTGACCCGGCGGGCGGAGGTTGAGCATTCCTGATGACCTCCCGCGCTGACGCACGCCTCCACGTCGAGCCCGTCGACGACTCCCGACGGGTCTCGATCCTGCTGGGCCTGCTCTTCGGCCTCGCCGGGATGGGGTCCTCGAGCGCGGCGGTCACGCTGCCTCTGCTCGGACCCGACCTCGGGCGTCGGACCGGGCATGGCCGCGTGGACGATCAGCCTCTACGTCCTCGATGCTCGCCGTCGCCACCGCGCTCTACGGCCGGATCTCCGACCTGGTCGGCGTCCGCGCTCCGCTGCTGGCCGGCCTGGTGCTGATGTCGGTCGGCGCGCTGGTCGCGGCCCTTGCCCCGACCTTCCCGTGCTGCTGGGTGCCCGGATGCTGCCAGGGTGCCGGCGCTGCCGCCGTACCTACGCTCGGCGTCGCGATCCTCTCCGCGCGGTACACCGGCGCGCGTGCGCGGCCTCGCCTTCGGCCGCCTCGCCGGCGTGGCCGCTGCCGTCAGCTGCCTGGGCCCGCTCGTCGGTGGCCTCGTCGAGGCAGTGGCCGGGTGGCGGGCCGTGATGGCGCTGCCGATCCTTGGCGTGCTCGTCGTGCCCTTCCTGCGGCGGGCACTCTCGACCGGAGGCAGTGGCGCGCGCCTCGACATCGTGGGTGCCGTGCTCGTCGCGCTCACCGCGTCCGGGATGGTGCTGCTCGTGCAGTCACCCTCGGCCGGGCTGCTCGTCGCCTCGCTCGGCGCGGTGCTCCTCGTGGTCGGCGTGCCGGCCGTCCGTCACTCCGTACGTCGCCGCCCCAACGGCTTCCTTCCAGTCGAGGTGATCCGCAACGCCGTCGTCATTCGCAGCGCGGTCGCCGGCTCGGCCGTGCCCGCGTCGTGGTTCGCGATGCTCATCGCGCTTCCGGCGGTCCTGCTCTCCGACGGCTGGCAGGCCTGGGAGGTCGGGCTGGCTATGGTGCCGAGTGCATTAGTGGCGCTCTGACGTGCCGCGGGTCACGGGGCCGATGCTCATCCGGATCGGGCCGGGCCGAGCGCTCGCCGTGTCCGGGGTCGTCGCCTCCGTCGCCCTGTTGGTCGCGGCCCTGGGGGCCGGCCTGGTCAGCGCGCCGATCCTCGTCGTCGGCATCATGCTGGTGACGTTCGCCTTCGGGCTCGGCCAGCCGGCACTGAGCGCAGCGGTGGGCGACGCGGTGCACGAGGATGTACGCGGCGTGGCGCTGGGCGTGGCGACCCTGCTCTTCCTCGTCGGCGGCAGCATCGGCTCGGCCGTGGTCGCCGGCCTCAGCGGACCGCTGGGCATGGCGACCGCCCTGCTCCTGCTCTCCGTGCTGCCCCTGCTGGGGCTCGTCGTGCTCGCGCCGACGCTGCGGTCGGCGCGAGCCTGAGGCCTACTTGTTGGCCTTGCGCGACTGCGAGGCGGTCTTGGCCCGCGCGTTGGCGTCGAGCACGACCTTGCGGATGCGTACGGCATCGGGCGTGACCTCGACGCACTCGTCGTCGCGGCAGAACTCCAGGCACTGCTCGAGCGAGAGGTGGCGCGGCGGGATCAGCTTCTCGAAGTTGTCGGAGGTGGCGGACCGGATGTTGGTCTGCTGCTTCTCCTTGGTGATGTCGACGTCCATGTCGTCGGCGCGGGAGTTCTCGCCGATGATCATGCCTTCGTAGACCTCGGTCGTCGGCTCGACGAACATGATCCCGCGCTCCTGCAGGTTGGTCATGGCGTACGCCGTCGCCGCGCCCTTGCGGTCGGCGACGAGCGAGCCGTTGGTGCGCGAGCGGATCTCGCCGGCCCAGGGCTCGTAGCCCTCGGAGATGCCGTGCGCGATGCCGGTGCCGCGGGTGTCGGTGAGGAACTCGGTGCGGAAGCCGATGAGGCCACGCGCGGGGACGAGGAACTCCATGCGGACCCAGCCGGTGCCGTGGTTGGTCATCGACTCCATGCGGCCCTTGCGGGAGGCGAGGAGCTCGGTGATGGTGCCGAGGTATTCCTCCGGCGCGTCGATGGTCAGGCGCTCGAACGGCTCGTGCAGCTTGCCGTCGACCTCCTTGGTGACCACCTGCGGCTTGCCGACGGTGAGCTCGAAGCCCTCGCGGCGCATCTGCTCGACGAGGATGGCCAGCGCCAGCTCGCCGCGGCCCTGCACCTCCCACGCGTCGGGACGCTCGGTCGGGAGGATCCGCAGCGACACGTTGCCGACGAGCTCCTGGTCGAGGCGGTCCTTGACGAGGCGGGCAGTGACCTTGCCGCCCTTGGTGCGGCCGACGAGCGGCGAGGTGTTGGTGCCGATCGTCATCGAGATCGCGGGCTCGTCGACGTGGATGAGCGGCAGCGCGACCGGGTTCTCGGCGTCGGCCAGGGTCTCACCGATGGTGATCTCCGGGATGCCGGCGACGGCGACGATGTCACCGGGGCCCGCGCTCTTGCCGGGCTGGCGCTCGAGGCCCTCGGTGACGAGGAGCTCGGTGATCTTGACGTTCTTGACCGAGCCGTCGCGACGCATCCAGGCGACGGTCGCACCCTTGTTGAGGGTGCCCTCGTGGACGCGGACCAGCGCGAGCCGGCCGAGGAACGGCGAGGCGTCGAGGTTGGTGACGTGGGCCTGCAGCGGCGCGCCCTCGTGGTAGACGGGGGCCGGGATGGTCTCGAGGATCGTCTTGAAGAGCGGCTCGAGGTCGGAGCCCTCGGGCATGGAGCCGTCGTCGGGTGCCACCAGGCTGGCGATGCCGGCGCGGCCCGACGCGTACACGACGGGGAAGTCGAGGGCGTCCTGGCTGTGGCTCTCGTCGAGCAGGTCCATGAACAGCTCGTAGGTCTCCTCGACGACCTCGGCGATGCGGGCGTCGCTGCGGTCGGTCTTGTTGACCACGAGGATCACCGGCATGTCGGCGTTGAGCGCCTTGCGCAGCACGAAGCGGGTCTGGGGGAGAGGGCCCTCGGAGGCGTCGACGAGGAGCACGATGCCGTCCACCATGGACAGGCCGCGCTCGACCTCGCCACCGAAGTCAGCGTGGCCGGGGGTGTCGATGATGTTGATGACCATCGGCTGGCCGCCGCCGGCGGGACCGGCGTAGTGGACCGCGGTGTTCTTCGCGAGGATCGTGATGCCCTTCTCGCGCTCGAGGTCTCCGGAGTCCATGACGCGGTCGGCGACGCTCTCGGCCTGGTGGGCGGTGAAGGCACCGGCCTGGCGCAGCATCTGGTCGACCAGCGTGGTCTTGCCGTGGTCGACGTGGGCGACGATCGCGACGTTGCGCAGGTCGGAGCGGGACAGCGTGGGCATGCAAAGGGCCTTCCGGGCGGAGACGATCGGCCGACAGGGCCGGGACGCGACCGACACGGTCGCAGCGTCCGAGTCTAGTGCGCTGAGCGTGGAACGCAGATTTCGCGGCGAGCGGCTCAGCGCCGTCCGGGCCGACCCCTTCACTCGTGTCGGTGCCGGGCGGTAGACCTGTTCCATGAACTCTCGGGACACCCACTCGCACTGCACCTTCATCCCACCCTGGCTGACCGAACGCGTCGACGGCGCCGACGCGGCGGCCCGCGACCAGGCGTTGCGTGCGAGGCGTGGCCTCGACGTCCGTACCGCGACCCCCGAGCCGGTGGTCGCGGGCGAGGACTGGACCGTGCATGACGCGGCGGGCACGACGTCCCTCCCCGGCACCCCGGCCCGCAGCTCGGGCGAGCCGGCGACCGGTGACCTGGCCGTCGACGAGGCCAGCGTGGGGATCGAGGCCACCCTGGCGATGTTCGCCGAGGAGTTCGCCCGCGACTCCCACGACGGGGCGGGCTCACCGGTGAGCTTGACCGTCCACTACGGCCGTGCCTACAACAACGCGTTCTGGGACGGCACCCAGCTGGTCTTCGGTGACGGGGACGGCAAGACGTTCGAGCGGTTCACCAAGCCGGTGGACGTGCTGGCCCACGAGTTCGGCCACGGTGTGATCGACCACACGGCCAACCTGGTCTACCGCGGCCAGTCCGGTGCGCTGAACGAGTCGGTGGCGGACGTCTTCGCTGCGTGCCTCAAGCAGCGGGTCCTCGGCCAGACCGCTGCGGAGGGCGATTGGCTGATCGGCGAAGGCATCTTCACGCCGTCCATCCAGGCGCGGGCGCTGCGCGACATGGCAGCCCCCGGGACGGCCTACGACGACCCCGGCATCGGCGCCGACCCCCAGGTCGGCCACATGGACGACTTCGTCGTCACCACGTCCGACAACGGCGGGGTCCACCTCAACTCCGGAATCCCCAACCGCGCCTTCCAGCTCGCAGCTGTCGGCATCGGCGGCACGGCGACCGAGGGCGCCGGCCAGATCTGGTACGCCGCCCTCACCGGTGGCGACGTGACGCCGAGCACCGACTTCGCCGGCTTCGCGGCCGCGACGATCGCGGTCGCGGGCGCCCACGTCGACGTCGTACGGGATGCGTGGGAGCAGGTCGGGGTCGTGCCGGGTGCGTCCGCCTCCGCCGCCGGCGTCCTGCGGGTGCGGCGTACGGGCGGTTTCGCCGGGTTGACCACCTCCAGCGAGGTCGACCTGGCGAGCCGGGGCTCGTCGCCCGAGCAGGTGCGCGACCTCCTCGGGCGCGCGGACCCGGCGGCCGCCCAGGGTGATGACCCGAGGCCCGACATGTACGTCTACGAGTTCCAGCTGGACGACGCCGAGCCGGTCCTGCTGCCGGAGCACCGGCTCACCGACGAGCTGGCGGCGTTCGCGCGAGCCGTCCTGGAGAAGCGGGACTGAGTACCCCTAGGGGTGAACGTGCAGGGCCTTCGTCAAGAAGAGCCTGACGCGAGGCCGGATCCGGGTTACGGTTCGGTGTCGTCGCCGGATCGTGGGTGGCCTCGATGGGCCGGGAGCCGATCGGCGTCGACACGCAGAGTCGGGCACTCGGCCCGACCGCCAACCAGTGGGGATCTCTCTTCATGTCACTTTTCCATGCCGCGCGCTCGCGTGGCGTCGTCGTTCTCGCCGCTGCCGCAGTCCTCGCCGTCGGTGCCGGATCGGGTGCCGTTGCCGGCGCCATGATCACCGGCAAGGACATCAAGGACCACTCCATCAAGGCCAAGGACCTCGACGCGGGCTCCGTGACCACCAACAAGGTCAAGAACAAGACCCTCAAGCTCAAGGACCTGAGCTCCGAGGTGACCGCCAAGCTCGGCATCCAGGGTCCCGCCGGCCCGCGGGCCCCGCTGGCCCGGCCGGAGCCAAGGGCGCGGATGGCGCCAGGGCCCAGGGTGCCGACGGCACTGCGACGCTACGCCGGTCCCAACTGGAGCATCATCGACCGCAACGTCAACGGTGGCGGCGACGCCTACCTCCGTTCGGGCCCGACCGCCAACTGGACCGGCACCCTGGTCAAGCCGCCGATGGGCATCGGCAGCCTCGGCCTGCGTACGGGCTCCAACACCGACAAGGCAGCTTTCGGCAACGAGGTCGACTTCCAGGGCAAGGCCCTCGCGAGCATCTCGTCGGTGAGCTTCTGGGAGTACACCACCGGCGAGAACCGGGCGACAACAAGCCGACGAAGACGCCCGGCAACCTGGCCAGCGTCGCGTTCGAGATCGCGCCCAACGGAAGCGGCTACAGCACCCTCAACGACGTGGCGCTCCCGATTCCGGCTGGCGCCTGGACCAAGATCACTGCTGACCAGAAGCAGTGGTACCTGACCGGCGGCCGCTGGGCGATGCCACCAGCTGCAACCAGATCACAGCACCTACTGCACGCTCGACGAGGTCAAGGCCAAGCTGCCCAACGCCACCCTCTACACGGTGGCGATCTCCAAGGGCAGCGACTACGCCTTCTCCGGTGCAGTCGACGCCCTTCAGATCAACTCGACGACCTACGACTTCGAGCCCTTCGGCGTGATCGAGAAGACCTCCTGACGGAGATCTCGACCAGCAGTCACTCGGCCCCGCGGTGCTTCGGCACCGCGGGGCCGAGTGCGTCTCCTCCCTGCGGGTGTCCGCGCCGGCTCCGACGGCCCAGTAGGTTGCACCGCATGCCTCGCCTGCGGCGCACGTCGCCGGACCAGCCCGGCTGGACGCGTCGTCGTGCCGGCAAGGGCTTCACCTACCTCGACGAGGCGGGCCTGCGACTTGTCGGCCGAGGACGTCCAGCGCTGCAGGGACCTCGTCATCCCGCCGGCCTGGCGCGACGTGTGGATCACGCCGTACGCCAACGGGCACCTGCAGGCGGTCGGCACCGACGACGCCGGCCGGCGGCAGTACCTCTACCACCCGTACTGGCGCGCGAGCCGCGACGCCGCGAAGTTCGAGCGGATCATCGTCTTCGGCAAGGCGATCTCCAAGGCGCGCGAACGCATCCTCATCGAGCTCGGCACCGAGGGCATGGCCCTCGAGCGCGCGTGTGCCGTCGCCGTACGACTCCTCGACCTCGGTTGCTTCCGGATCGGCAACGACGTCTACACCGACACCAACGGGTCCTTCGGGCTGACCACGCTGCGCAAGGAGCACGTCACCAAGCGCGGCGGCGCCCTGCGCTTCGACTTCGTGGGCAAGTCGGGGATCGAGCACAGCATCGAGATCGACGACGTGGCGGTGATCGAGGCGCTCGACGTGATGCGCCGTCGCCGCGGCGGCGAGGAGCTGCTGGCGTGGAAGGACGGTCGGCAGTGGCGCCGCCTCGACGCGAGCCTGGTCAACGACTACATCGGCACCCTGACCGGCGTCGGGGCGACGGCCAAGGACTTCCGCACCTGGCACGCCACCGTCCTGGCCGCGGCCTCCCTGGCGGAGACCGACGAGCCGGGGGACACGAAGGCGTCGCGCAAGCGCGCCGAGGTGGCGGCGATGAAGGAGGTGTCGGAGTTCCTGGGCAACACTCCCGCGCTGGCCCGGTCGGCGTACGTCGACCCGCGCGTCGTGGAGGCCTACGAGCGCGGCAAGACCATCAAGGTCCGCGGTCGCTACGACACCGACGACGCGCGGCAGGCCGCCCTGGAGCGGGCCGTGCTGCGCCTGCTCCGCGAGGGGTGAGGGACCTCAGAGGTGGTCGACGACCCAGTCGATCGACGTGGTGAGCTTCTGCACGTCGCTCGGGTCGATCGCGGGATACATCGCGATGCGCAGCTGGTTGCGGCCGAGCTTGCGGTAGGGCTCGGTGTCGACGACCCCGTTGGCCCGCAGCGTCGCGGCGATCCTGGCCGCGTCGATGGAGTCGTCGAAGTCGATCGTGCCGATGACCAGCGACCGGTGCGCGGGGTCGGTGACGTACGGCGTCGTGTAGGACGTGGCCTCGGCCCAGCCGTACAGCGCGTCGGACGACGCCGTCGTGCGCTCGACCATCCCGGCCAGGCCGCCCTGGGAGTTCATCCAGTCGAGCTGCTCGGCCATCAGGAAGAGCGTGGCGACGGACGGGGTGTTGTAGGTCTGGTTCTTGCCGGAGTTGTCGATCGCGGTCGGCAGGTCGAAGAACGGCGGGATGTAGCGGTCGCCGCCGGCCAGCTCCGCGGCGCGGGCGAGGGCCCGCGGCGACATGAGGGCGATCCAGAGGCCGCCGTCGGAGGCGAAGCTCTTCTGGGGCGCGAAGTAGTAGGCGTCGACCTCGTTGAGGTCGACCGGCAGGCCGCCGGCACCGGACGTCGCGTCGACGAGCACGAGCGCGTCGTCGTCGATGCCCGCGGGGCGGACCACGGGTGCCATCACGGCGGTCGAGGTCTCGTTGTGCGCCCAGGCGTAGGCGTCGACGCCGTCCTCGGCGACGGCCTCCGGGCGCGAGCCGGGGTCGCTGGTGATGACCGACGGGTCGGCGAGCCACGGCGCCTTCTTCGCCGACGTGGCGAACTTGGCGGAGAACTCACCGAAGGACAGGTGCTGGCTCTTCTCGCGGATCAGGCCGAAGCAGGCGACGTCCCAGAAGGCGGTCGCGCCACCGTTGCCGAGCACGACCTCGTAGCCCTCGGGCAGGTCGAAGAGGGCGGCGAGGCCTTCGCGGACGCGGCCGACGGTCTTCTTCACCGGGGCCTGTCGGTGGGACGTACCCATCAGGCTCGAGCCGGTCGCGGCGAGCGCGTCGAGGTGGCTCGTCTGGATCTTGGACGGGCCCGCTCCGAAGCGGCCGTCGGCCGGGAGGAGCTCGGCGGGGATCTGCAGGGTCTGATCGGGCCGTGCGTCGGTCATGGAGGAACCTCACGTGAAAAGCGGAAGGGCTGTCCTGACGACGCTGTCAGAGGAGTCCTAGTCTGTCATCCGCTGGCACACATCTCAGAACGGGGGACCAGCCGTGAGAACGCGCTTCGAGCGGGTCGCGATCACCCATCCCGACGCGCAGGCGCTGATCGCGGCCGTCCAGGAGGAGTACGTCCGTCGCTACGGCGACCAGGACGAGTCGCCCATCGACCCGGCCGACTTCGAGGACCCGCTGGGCCAGTTCTTCGTCGGCTACCTCGACGAGGTGCCCGTCGCGACCGGCGCCTGGCGCCGCAGCTCGGTACGGGCGCTGGGTGCGGAGGTCACCGCCGAGGTCAAGAGGATGTACGTCGTCCCGGCCGCGCAGCGCCGCGGCCTGGCCCGCCGGATGCTGGCCCACCTCGAGACGACCGCCGCGGAGGCCGGGATCGAGGCGATGGTGCTGGAGACCGGCATCATGCAGCCGGAGGCCATCGCGCTCTACGTCTCGTCGGGCTACGAGCCGATCCCGGGGTTCGGCTACTACTCCTACTCGGACCTCAGCCGCTGCTTCGCACGTAGGCTTGGCCCGTGGACCGAGGACTGATGCTCAACGACGGCGACTGCGGCTTCTGCATGCGGACCGCCGCCCTGGTGCCGCGGCTCGGGGTCGACATCGACAGCACGACGCTGCAGGCGGTCGACCTTCCCGCCCTGGGCGTCGACCCGGAGCGGGCGCTGGTCGAGATGCCGTACGTCCACCCGGACGGCCGTGTCGACTACGGCCACCGGGCCTTCGCCGCGATCCTCGCCACCGGCCCGCTGCCGTGGCGCCTGGTCGGGCGCGTGATGACGTCGCGTCCGGTCGATCCCGTCGCGCGACGCGCCTATCACTGGGTCGCGGCCAACCGCTCGCGACTGCCGGGCGGGACCGCCGCCTGCGCGATCGACGCGCGCTGATCGACCCGTCGATCCGGATGCTGTGAACTACAGCGTTGATGTTCGGACGTTCCCCTGACGGTGCCTCCTGGGGCCACCTACGGTCACTGAGCCACGTGTGATCACAGGGGAAGGTGGGACGTCGCCATGCGAGCCTTCGTACGCACCGTCGCCCTGGTCGCGAGCGCGCTGGCGCTCGGCCTCGGCGTGCTGCCCGCGGCCGCCGCAGACCCCTCGCCGACCTCCGCGCGGGGCACCGTGACCTCCTCCGCGCCGTACCTCATGCCGGTCGAGGACTACGCCGGCTACGACCCGCAGCGCCGCTGCCGACAGACGCCCAAGACCGGGGTGCTGCTGTTGGCGGCCGCACTCACCGCCCGCGGTGGCGGCTACGGCACGATCAGTCGCTCGTGCACGGGATCGAGCACGAGCGAGCACAAGGAGTCGCGCGCCTTCGACTGGCTGCTCGACGCCACCGACCCGATCGACCAGGCGCTGGCCGCCGCGTTGCTCGACGAGATCTTCGCCCCCGACGACACCGGTGCACCGCACGCCCTCGCGCGTCGGATGGGCATCATGTACATCATCTGGAACGACCGGATGTACGCCTCCTACGACGGGTTCGTCGAGAAGCGCTACCTCAGCTCGGGGTGCCGTACGCGCCGCACCTGCTCGCCCACCCTGCGCCACCGCGACCACATGCACATCTCGCTGACGCGCACAGGCGCCAAGGGCCGGACGTCCTGGTACGTCGCCCAGCCGGCGCTGCCCGTCACTCCCGTGGCTGAGGTGGCAGCGGGCGTGGGCCTGCTGCGCCCGGGGTAGTTAGGGACGAAATGGCGGCGAAACGGCCACCCGGGCGACCAGAACGTCCTAACTACGCCAGGGTACGCCGGGCTGCGCCCGGCGGCGAGAGGCCTACTTCTCCCAGTCGGTGTTCCAGCCGTCGACCTCGCTGGCCGGACGGGTGCCGGGGCCGGCGTAGATCGCGGAGGGCCGGATCAGTCGCCCGGTGAGCTTCTGCTCGAGGATGTGCGCCGACCAGCCGCCGGTGCGCGCGCAGGTGAACATCGAGGTGAACATGCGCGAGGGGACCTCGGCGAAGTCGAGGACGATGGCGGCCCAGAACTCGACGTTGGTCTCCAGGACGCGGTCGGGACGACGCTCCCTGAGCTCGGCGAGCGCGGCCTTCTCCAGCGCCTCGGCGACCTCGTAGCGCGGGGCGTTGAGCTCCTTGGCCGTCCGCCGGAGCACCCGGGCGCGGGGGTCCTCGGCGCGGTAGACGCGGTGGCCGAAGCCCATCAGCCGCTCGCCGCTGTCGAGCAGCTCCTTGACGTACGACGACGCGTCGCCGTCGCGCTTCTCGACCTCCTCGATCATGCCGAGGACGCGGGACGGGGCACCGCCGTGGAGGGGACCGGACATCGCACCGATCGCGCCGGAGAACGCGGCCGCCACGTCGGCGCCGGTCGAGGTGATGACGCGGGCGGTGAAGGTCGAGGCGTTCATGCCGTGCTCGGCGGCGCTCGACCAGTAGGCGTCGATCGCGTGGGCGTGCTCGGGGTTGGCCTCGCCGTGCCAGCGGATCAGGAACTTCTCGGCCAGCGTCTTGCCCCGGTCGACCTCGGCCTGCGGGACGACCGGCTTGCCGAGGCCGCGCGCCGACTGGGCGGCGTACGACAGGACCATGACCGCGACGCGGGAGAGGTCGAGGCGGGCCTGCTCGTCGGTGATGTCGTAGGTCTGGCCCATGCCCAGCATCGGCGCGAGCATGGCCACGCTGGCCTGCACGTCCGCGCGGACGTCGCCGGTGTGGATGGCGATGTTGTAGGGCTCGGCCGGCGGGAGGCCGGGGGTGTACTTCCCGTCGACCAGCAGGCCCCAGACGTTCTCGAAGGGGACACGCCCGACGAGGTCCTCGATGTCGACACCGCGATAGCGCAGTGCCGACCCCTCCTTGTCGGGCTCGGCGATCTGCGTCTCGAATGCGACGACACCTTCGAGGCCGTGCTGGATCTCGGTCATGGGGATTCCTTCGTCGACGGGGGTCCCGGAGGGCGTCACGGAACCGCGCTCATTGTGCACCCGACCGCCGGCGTGCAGCCACCGGGCGGTACGCCGGGGGCTAGGGTCGGCGGCATGGACGGCGCGGACCTCGACCTCGCGGGACTGCGCGAGGAGTACAGCCGGGCCGGGCTCGACCTGCCCGACCTGACCGACGAGCCGATCGCGATGTTCCGCCGCTGGCTCGACGACGCGGTGGCCGCGAAGATGCACGAGCCCAACGCCATGGTGCTGTCCACGGTCGGCGCCGATGGTCGGCCCTCGAGCCGCATGGTCCTGCTCAAGGGCGTGAGCGAAGCGGGCTTCGTCTTCTTCACCAACCAGGCCTCCCGCAAGGGGGACGACCTGGCCGCCAGCTCGCACTGCGCGCTGCTCTTCCCCTGGCACCCGATCGAACGCCAGGTCCGGGTCGAGGGTCGCGCGACGCCTCTCGACGCCGAGGCGGTCGAGGCCTACTTCCACTCCCGGCCCCGCGGTGCCCAGCTCGGCGCGTGGGCCTCGGCGCAGTCCCGGCCGATCGCCTCGCGCGCGTCGCTGTCAGAGGCCTACGCGGAGATCGAGCAGCGCTTCGACGGGGTCGAGGTCCCGGTCCCCCCGCACTGGGGCGGCTACGTCGTCGCGCCCGAGGCCGTGGAGTTCTGGCAGGGGCGGCCGAGCCGGCTCCACGACCGCCTGGTCTACCGCCGCGACGGCGCCGGCTGGGTCGTCGTACGTCTCGCGCCGTGACGTCGCCCACCGGGTAGGCCGACGGCCAGCGCGGCCACCACCGTGACGCCGCCCGCGACCATCAGCCACCACGGCAGCGCGCTGGGGATGCCGAGGAAGGTCGTGATGCCGAGGATCCGCGCCATGCCCCAGGGCAGGAGCGCGAGCTGGTCGTTCCAGACGGTGAGCGCGTCCTCGAGACCGACCGCCGCCAGCAGCCCGCCGAGAGCGAGGAGCACGGCGCCGCACGTGCCGACGACGACCGCGGCCGCGCGCCGCCGGCCGGCGTGCGCCGGGAGCGACCAGACCAGGCAGGCCAGCACCCAGCCGGTGAGCAGGACGGCGAGGACGACGTACGCCGACCGCAGGCCGGGCTCGGTCCAGAAGACGAACCAGTAGCCACCCGGACCCCGGACGGCCAGCACCGCGAGCAGCAGCAGCGAGCGCAGCACCACCGCGCCGCCGACCGCGGTCGCGACGTGCCACGAGCGGGTGCGGCGGGTCGCGACGCCCACGACCACCGCCAGCACGGTCCAGCCGAGCCCGACCAGCAGCAGGTGGCTCGGCGCGAGGAACCACGTCAGCACCAGCCGGCTCCACAGCAGGGCGGCGACCGGGAGGGCGACCACGAGCCAGGGTGAGACCGGTCCGGGGTCGCGCCACGGGGTGGCGGCGGTGCGCACGAGGGCGCGGCCGGTGCGGGTCAGGCCGAGGGCCAGGAGCAGCACCAGGAGCCCACCCCTCGCGAGCCACGCCATCGGCTCGTCACGGACCGCGCGCTGCTCGCCGATCCGCGCGGCGGTGAGGTTGTAGGCGGGCAGCGCCAGGTCGTCGCCGTACGTCGCCTCGTGCGCGGCGGCCGCGGCGTCGAAGCGCTCCCGGGCCGAGCTCCAGACGTGCCGTCCCTCGCCGGTGTCCAGCCACGTGGCGTGGCGCAGGACCATCTCGCGATAGGCGCCGAGCACGCCGAGGAGGTCGACCTGGTAGTCGAGGGAGGCGACCAGCTGTTCGCGCAGGGCCGGGTCGTGGAAGGTCGCCGCGTCGGTGTCGGCGACGAGGTCGCGCATGGTGGTGGCGACGTCGATCACGTGCTGGCCGTCGTCGATGGCGGCGGTGACGCCGTCGGGCCCGGAGTCGCGGGCGATCGCGTAGATGACGTCGAGCACGGCGCTGTCGCCGGTGAGGATGTCCCACTCGAAGAGCAGCATCTGGGGCGGCGGCTCGAGGCCGAGGGCGAAGGCACGCACCTCGGCGAACTGGGGGACGTACTGCCCGTGGGTGACCGCCTCGCGGGACAGGGCGAGTGCCTCGGTGATCGCGGCAACGGTGTCGGGTTCGGTGGAGAGCCAGCGGCGTACCCAGTCGGCGGTGACCTCGGCCGGATCGACGTCGGGATCGCGGGCGAGCCTGGCGGCCACGTCGTTGTTGAGGTCGTAGAGCTGCCAGAAGCCCGTGGTGAGCAGCAGCGACATCGGGCCCGCGCGCCACGGTCCGCCGTCCTGCGTCCAGGTCCAGATGCCCTCCACGTGGGGGTTGGCCGCGACGAAGCGCTGGAGGGCCAGCTGGTGGAGGACGCCGAGGTCGTTGGGCACCGAGCCGAAGGACTCGAACTCCCGGCGACTCTGCAGCTCGACGATGCGCCGCTGCGAGCCCTGTTCGAGGGTGTCGTTCAGCGGCAGCCAGGAGTAGAAGTCGCCGAGGCTGTACTTGGTCGACACCACCAGCCGCGGGGAGTCGATGCCGGCGAGCACCTCGTCGTACGACGCCGGGTTGGTGTGCATGTCGCCGACGGCGCCGACGCCGACGCTCCACGTCCGGAAGACCACGTCCTTGTCCGTGCGCTCGGCCTGGTCGGTGAAGGCGTCGAGCATCGCGCGAACGGCGGGCGCGGTGGTCACCGAGATCTCGGAGTAGTAGTCGAGGCCGGGGGTGTTGTAGATCGAGCCGCCCTCGCCGATGCGCAGCACGACCCCCGAGAGCTGCGGCAGCTCGGCGTAGATCTCGTCGAGCGCCGCCTCGTAGACGTCCCAGAGCCCGGGGTCGGTGGGGTCGAGGTCGAACCGGTCGTCGAGGTAGCGCTCGAGCGGCGTGCTGAGGACGAGCATGTCGGTGCGCAGGTAGACGTCGAGCCCGAGGTCGTCGAGCTCCTGCCAGATCGGGCCGAAGGCGTCGCGCACCGCCTCGGCCCGGGCGACGTACGCCGGGTCGTCGGCATAGACCTCGGGCACCTCGGCGAACGTGACGTAGTCCAGGAAGCCGGGGACCGTGACGGCGTTGTAGCCCTGGGCCAGCACGTGGTGGGCGTAGTCGAGGACGCTGCGACGCGCGTCGACGAGCGCGTCCTCGTCGACGTACGGCGCGTCGGGGAGGAGCACGTCCTCGAAGGCGCGGGAGTAGTGGGAGTAGTCGGTGCCGTCGCGCCACTGGTCGGGGTCGGGGTCCACGCCGGCCGCACCGAGGTCGACCATGCGGAAGGGCAGGCGTGACGTGACCTCCTGGCCGACGGACTCGGTGAGCGGTCGCTGGGCCCACGCCGCCTGGGCGAGGTCGTAGACGCCGCGGACGGCGCCGGTCTCGCTGGCGGCGGTGATCCGCATCCGGGTGGGGGAGCCGGTGAGCCGGTAGGAGTCGTCGGCGCGGTCGCCCTCGCCGTGCCGGACGACCAGCGTCGCCGCCCCTGCGGTCTCGCGGGCGGTCGCGTCGTCGAGCTCGTCCAGCGCGGCCTGCATCCGCGCGCCGCTCGGGGCGTCGACGCGGGTGATCTGCGGAGGGACGACCGACTCCCGGGGCGCGGCGGCCTGCAGCTGTTCGACCGGCACGTCCTTGGACTCCACGCGGATGCCGAGGGCGCTGGAGATGCCGACGGCCACGACGGCACCGAGCAGGCCGAGGACGAGCACGACCACACCGACCTGTATCCCCCTCGTGGTCCGCACGGAGGCACTCTAGTGAAAACGGTTGTGAGTGAGTGCTCACTCACTTAGGCTGGCCGGGTGACCCGCGCCCGCCCGATGACTCCCCAGGACCGACGTCAGGCCTTGGTCGACGCGACCATCCCCCTGCTCCACGAGCACGGTCGGAGCGTCACGACGAAGCAGATCGCCGATGCGGCCGGGATCGCGGAGGGCACGATCTTCCGGGTCTTCGACTCCAAGGACGACCTCGTCACCGCTGCCGTGGAGCAGGCGATGGACATGGAGGCGTTCCTCGCCGACCTGGAGTCGATCGACCTCGACCAGGACCTGCGTGGTCGGCTGACCGAGCTGTGCGCCCGGCTCCAGGACCGGTTCCGCGGCATCTTCCTGCTGATGAGCGCGATGGGGATGGTCGGTCCGCCGAAGTCGCACCGCCACATGGAGGACGGCCGGCTTCGCGCCCAGAAGGTCATGGTCGCCGTGGTCGAGGGCGACGCCGACCTGCTCACCTGCACCCCGGTCGAGCTCGTGCACATGCTCCGGATGCTGACCTTCTCCGGAACCCACCCCCACATCAGCGACGGGCACATCCTGACGCCCGAACAGATCGTCGGGACGCTGCTCGACGGCGTGCTGAAGCAGAAGGACTCGTGATGCTGCTCTCCCTCGTCCGCACCTACCTCCGGCCGTACGCCGTCCCGCTCGCCATCGTCGTCGCGTTGCAGTTCGTCGGCACCATGGCCGGGCTCTTCCTGCCGAGCATCAACGCCGACATCATCGACAACGGCGTCGTCACCGGCGACACGGCCTACATCATCCGCCACGGCGGCCTGATGCTGGTGGTCTCGCTCGTCCAGATCATCTGCTCGGTCATCGCGGTCTGGTTCTCCGCACGCAACGCGATGGGCTTCGGCCGCGACGTGCGCGCCGCGATCTTCGCGCGGGTCGGCACGTTCTCGGCCCGGGAGGTGCAGCAGTTCGGTGCGCCGTCGCTGATCACCCGGGAGACCAACGACGTCCAGCAGGTGCAGATGCTCGTGCTGCTGGCCGGCACCCTGATGGTCTCGGCGCCGATCATGATGATCGGCGGCATCATCATGGCCGCCCGCGAGGACCTCGGGCTCGCCTGGCTGGTGGTGGCCGTGGTCCCGGTGCTCGGCCTGTCGATCGGGCTGATCGTGAGCAGGATGGTGCCCAGCTTCCGGGTGATGCAGGACCGCATCGACGAGGTGAACCGGTTGCTGCGCGAGCAGATCACCGGCGTACGCGTGGTGCGGGCGTTCGTCCGCGAGGAGCACGAGACCGAGCGCTTCCGCGACGCCAACGCCGAGCTGACCGAGGTCGCCGTCCGGGCCGGGCGCTGGCAGGCCGGCATGTTCCCCGTCGTGATGATCGTGGCCAACGTGGCGACGGTCGGCGTGATGTGGTTCGGCGGGCACCGCGTCGAGAGCGGCCAGATGGAGGTGGGCGCGCTGACGGCCTACATCTCCTACCTGATGCAGATCGTCATGTCGGTGATGATGGCGATGTTCATGCTGATGATGGTGCCGCGCGCCGCGGTCTGCGCCGACCGCATCACCGAGGTCCTCGACACCGACTCGTCCGTCGTGCCGCCCAGCGACCCCGTCACGCAGCTCCCCGAGCGCGTCAGCCTCGAGCTCGACGCGGTGACCTTCGCCTACCCCGGTGCCGACGAGCCGGTGCTGCGTGGCGTGAGCCTGCGGGCCGAGCCCGGGCAGACCGTCGCCGTCATCGGCTCGACGGGTGCCGGCAAGTCGACCCTGGTCAACCTGGTGCCGCGGCTCTTCGACGTGACCGACGGATCCGTGGCGGTCGGGGGAGTCGACGTACGACACCTCGACATGGACACCCTGTGGTCGCGGATCGGGCTGGTGCCCCAGAAGGCCTTCCTGTTCCGCGGGACGGTCGCCGACAACCTGCGCTACGGCAAGCCGGACGCCACCGAGGAGGAGATGTGGCGCGCGCTGGAGATCGCGCAGGCGCGTGACTTCGTCGAGGCGATGCCTGATCAGCTCGACGCCACGATCGCCCAGGGCGGCTCGAGCCTCAGCGGGGGTCAGCGACAACGGATGGCGATCGCCCGGGCGGTGATCCGACAACCCGACATCTATCTCTTCGACGACTCCTTCTCCGCCCTCGACCTCACCACCGACGCGCGGCTGCGTGCGGCGCTGAAGCCGGTCACCCGCAACGCGGCGGTGGTGATCGTGGCCCAGCGCGTGGCCACCATCCGCCAGGCCGACGTGATCGTGGTGATGGAGGACGGCGCGGTGGTCGGGCGCGGCACCCACGACGAGCTGCTCGAGTCGTGCTCGACCTACCAGGAGATCGTCCAGTCCCAGCTCACCGCGGAGGAGGTGGCATGAGTACCCCACGACGTTCTTCGCCTCCCCCGCTTCGCTCCTCCGCCGAACAACGCCGCGGGGACCCCGGCATGACCGCCGAGAAGACCCAGGAAGCCCCCGGCCAGCTGAAGGAGACCGAGCGCGTCCAGACCGGTCCCGGCGGACCGGGCCGTGGCCCGATGGGCGGCGGGATGATCGGCCAGAAGGCCAACTCGTTCGGCCCGTCCACCCGGCGACTCGTCGCCCGGATGCGTCCGGAGCGCCACCGGGCGTACGCCGTCGTGGCGCTGACGGTGCTCAGCGTCATCGCCAGCGCCATCGGCCCGAAGATCCTCGGTCGGGCCACCGACCTGATCTTCGCCGGGCTCGTCGGCGGCCGACTCCCCGAGGGAATGAGCAAGGCCGAGGCCGTCGAGGGGCTGCGCCGGCAGGGCGAGGACAACGTCGCCGACATGGTCTCCGGGATGGACGTCGTGCCCGGTCAGGGCATCGACTTCAACGCGGTCGCCGAGGTGCTGATGGTCGTGCTCGCGATCTACGTCGCGTCGTCCCTGCTGGCCTTCCTGGCGGGCTACATCCTCAACGACGTCGTGCAGCGCACCGTCTTCGGCATGCGCTCGGAGGTCCAGGACAAGATCCACCGACTCCCCCTGGGCTACTTCGACAAGCAGCCGCGCGGCGAGCTGCTCAGCCGCGTCACCAACGACATCGACAACGTCAGCACCACGCTCCAGCAGACGATGAGCCAGCTGCTGACCTCGGTGCTCACCGTCGTCGCCGTGCTGTCGATGATGTTCTACATCTCCCCGGTGCTCGCGATGGTCGCGCTCGTGTCGGTGCCGATCTCGATCGCGCTCACGGGGGCGGTGATGAAGCGTTCGCAGGGCATGTTCGTCCAGCAGTGGCGCCGCACCGGCACCCTCAACGCGCACATCGAGGAGACCTTCTCGGGCCACGCGCTGGTCAAGGTGTTCGGCCGGCAGGCGGAGGCCGAGCGGATCTTCGCCGAGCAGAACGAGGAGCTCTACGAGGCGTCGTACGGCGCCCAGTTCGTGAGCGGGCTGATCATGCCGATCATGATGTTCGTCGGCAACGTCAACTACGTCGTCATCGCCGTCCTCGGCGGGCTGCGCGTGGCCAGCGGCACGATGTCTCTCGGTGACGTCCAGGCCTTCATCCAGTACTCCCGCCAGTTCACCCAGCCGCTCACCCAGGTCGCCTCGATGCTCAACCTGCTGCAGTCCGGCGTCGCGTCCGCCGAGCGCGTCTTCGAGCTGCTCGACGCGCCCGAGGAGGACGTCGAGGAGAAGGGACTGCCGGCGGCCGCCGACCTGGCGCGCGGTGAGGTGCGCTTCGAGGACGTGTCGTTCTCCTACGACCCGGAGCGCCCGCTGATCTCCGGCCTCTCGCTCGTCGCCGAGCCCGGACACACGGTCGCGATCGTCGGGCCCACCGGTGCCGGCAAGACGACGATGGTCAACCTGGTGATGCGGTTCTACGACCCGCAGTCGGGCCGCATCCTCATCGACGGCGTCGACATCGCCTCCATCCCGCGCGGGGTGCTGCGCGGGCGGATCGGGATGGTCCTCCAGGACACCTGGCTCTTCGCCGGCAGCATCCGCGACAACATCGCCTACGGGCGGCCCGACGCGGGCGAGGACGAGATCCTCGAGGCGGCGCGGGCGACCTTCGTCGACCGCTTCGTGCACTCGCTGCCCGACGGCTACGACACGGTCATCGACGAGGACGGCTCCAACCTGTCGGCCGGTGAGCGCCAGCTGGTGACCATCGCCCGGGCCTTCCTGAGCAACCCGGCGCTGCTGATCCTCGACGAGGCGACCTCGTCGGTCGACACCCGCACCGAGCTGCTCCTGCAGAAGGCGATGGCCGCGCTGCGCTCGGACCGCACGTCCTTCGTGATCGCCCACCGGTTGTCGACCATCCGCGACGCCGACCTGATCCTGGTGATGGAGGACGGCTCGATCGTCGAGCAGGGCTCCCACGACGAGCTCCTCGAGGCAGGCGGGGCGTACGCCCGGCTCTACCGCTCGCAGTTCGACGCGCCGGCGGAGTCCCTCGCCTGACCCGCCGGGTGTTGGCGGGGGCCACGTCTGCGACTGCTCGGCGGTGACCCGCGGCGTGTCGGACGCGTACGCGTGTCGCGTGAGGCGGTCATGCGTCCTCGCCCACTGGCGTGAGATCGGTCGGGAAACCCCGTTGAGCGGTCCGGCCGTGCCACGTACGGTTGAGGCACACAGAAGGGAGGTGGTCCGGAGAATGAATTCTTTTCGGATGAGTGAGGTGGCTGCCCGCTAGGCAGCCCCCGGCATCGCCGACGAGCTGCCGGCGAATCCATCGCAGCCACCCGACCCGCAGGCTTCCGGAGTCATCCCCCGGGGCCCCTTCACTGGGGCAGCAGCCTGCGGGTCGCTGCATGTCCGGGGCCGGGCGGATCGTCTCCTGCTCCGGTATCCGGGGGTAGTCCAGCGGCAAGGGGCTGCCGTACGCCGCTCGAAGGGGTAGTCCAGTGGCCACCGGCTCCTGGAGACCGCCCGGAGCAGCCGTTCACCACTGGACTACCACCCCGACACGCCCGGGATACGTCGTGAGTCTCTGAGCGACTCAGGCGCAAGTACGGCTCCGCCGGCCCCGGTGTGGTGCGCGTCTCGTCGCCGAGGGCTTGGCGGGGGGACAGGTCCGCAATATAGTTGTGGAGAACAACTATTGCGCTACGCAACCACGATCGAAGGAACGCAGTGACCCAGGCTCCCACCGTCCCGGCCGAGCAGTCCGGCGAGATGACTCACCGCCAGGTGCTCGAGGCACTCAGCGGACTCCTGCTCGCGATGTTCGTCGCGATGCTCTCCAGCACCATCGTGAGCAACGCGCTCCCGACCATCGTCGACGACCTCGAGGGCAGCCAGACCGGCTACACCTGGGTCGTCGTTGCCACGATGCTCGCGATGACCGCGACGACGCCGATCTGGGGCAAGTTCGCCGACCTCTTCGACAAGAAGATCCTCGTGCAGACGGCCCTGGTCATCTTCTCGGTCGGCTCGCTGATCGCCGGCTTCGCGCCGTCGATGGAGGTGCTGATCGGCGCCCGCGTGGTGCAGGGCCTCGGTGTCGGTGGCCTGACGGCGCTCGTCCAGGTCGTCATCGCCACGATGGTCTCCCCGCGCGAGCGTGGTCGCTACTCCGGCTACATCGGCGCGGTCTTCGCCCTGGCCACGGTCAGCGGCCCGCTGATCGGCGGCGTGCTCGTCGACACCGTCGGCTGGCGCTGGTGCTTCTTCGCCGGGCTGCCGGTCGCGGCGCTCGCCTTCGTCGTGCTCCAGAAGACGCTGCGCCTGCCCGTCGTGAAGCGCGACGTGACCATCGACTACCTCGGTGCCTTCCTCCTTGTCGGCGGTGTCTCGGTCCTGCTCGTGTGGATGTCGCTCGGCGGCCAGAACTTCGAGTGGGTCTCGTGGACCAGTGGTCTCCTGGTGGCGGCCTCGATCGCCATCACCGGCGCCGCGATCTACGTCGAGGCCAAGGTCGCCACCGACCCGGTCATCCCGCTGCGTCTCTTCCGTGACCGGACCCTGTCGCTGGCCACCATCGCGTCCGTGCTCATCGGTGTCGCGATGTTCGGGTCGACGGTCTACCTCAGCCTCTACTTCCAGCGCGCCAAGGACATGAGCCCGACCGAGGCCGGCCTGATGTCGATCTGCATGGTCGGCGGACTGCTCGTCTCGAGCATCCTCAGCGGTCGCATCATCACCCGCACCGGCGTCTGGAAGCGCTGGCTGGTCGGCGGCATGATCGCCGTCATCGCCGGCATCGCGCTCCTGTCCACGATCGGCGCCACCACCCCGCTGTGGCAGACCGGCATCTTCATGGCCGTCCTCGGCCTCGGCCTCGGCGCCACCATGCAGAACCTCGTGCTGGCCGTGCAGAACACGATCGCCCTGGCCGACATGGGCTCCGGCTCGTCGCTCGTCGCGTTCTTCCGCTCCCTCGGTGGCTCGGTCGGCATCGCGGGCCTCGGCGCCGTCCTGGCCAACCAGGTCGCCGCTGCGGTCGAGAAGGGCCTGCGCGCCCTGCTGGTCACCCACCCCGAGCTCGCGTCCGAGGTGAGCCACACGCAGGGTGGCGTCCCCGACGTCTCGACGATGCCGGAGCCGATCCGGGCCATCTTCGAGAGCGCCTTCGGTGACGCAACCGGCCACATCTTCCTCGTGGCGCTGCCCTTCGCGGTCGGCGCGCTGATCGCGGTCCTCCTCATCAAGGAGGTCCCGCTCCGCACGTCGGTCCTGCGCGAGGACGAGCTGGCTGCCGAGGGCGCTGCCGGAGTGGCGCCGTGACCCGGTCCGACGACCTGGCACGCATCGAGGCCGAGGTCGGCGTCCTGATCCGCCGGGTCAAGCGCGTCATCGGCGACCGCGCCCACCAGGTGCACCCCGACCTCCACCCGATGACGTACCTGCTGCTCACCCACCTCGCCGGCGCCGGGCCGATGCGCGCCGCCGACCTCTCCGACGCCTTCGGCATGGACAAGGGCGGAGTCAGCCGGCAGGTGCAGTCGCTGGTCGACCTCGGCCTGGTCGAGCGCCAGCCCGACCCCGAGGACCGGCGTGCTGCGCTGCTCGCGGCCAGCGCCGACGGCATCGCCCGGCTGGCCGACGTCAGCCGCGAACGCAGCGATCGCTTCGCCGAGAAGCTCAGCAGCTGGAGCGAGGCCGACCTCTCCGCCTTCGCCGGCCAGCTCGCGGAGTACAACGCGGCGCTGACCGACTACTGACCGAGGTTGGCGGGGGTAGTTAGGGACGAAGTGGACGGATACATGGCCGATCTCCGACCAGATCGTCCCTAACTACGCCGCTGTCGCCACCACGACGACTGACGATCAGGACAGCCAGACCGCGGTGTCCGCCGGCAGCGAGCCGTCCACCGGACCGCTGGCGATGAGGACCTCGCCGTCGGGCAGCTCGACGGGAGCCGACCCGCAGTTGAGCACGGCGGTCAGTGGGCCGCGCCGGAAGGCGAGGACGTCCGGGCCCAGGTCGAGCATCTCGACCTCCTCGCCGGCGGTCCACGCGAAGTCGCGCCGCAGGGCCAGCGCCCGGCGGTAGAACGCCAGCGTCGAGTCGTCGTCCTTGGCCTGCGCCGCCACGGTCAGTGACGACCAGTCGGCCGGCTGCGGGATCCACGGCTGCGTGGAGCTCGGCCCGAAGTCGTACGGTGCGGCGTCGCCACCCCACGGGATCGGCACGCGGCAGCCGTCGCGACCGACCTCGCCGGTGCGCAGGTACGACGGGTCCTGGCGGTCCTCCGGGGCGACGTCGACCTGCTCCAGGCCGAGCTCCTCGCCCTGGTAGAGGTAGCTCGAGCCCGGCAGCGCGAGCATCGCCAGCGTCGCGGCGCGGCCCCGGGCCAGGCCCTGCTCGCCGCCGCCGTAGCGTGTGACGTGGCGTACGACGTCGTGGTTGCTGAGCACCCACGTGGGCGAGGCGCCGACCGGCGCGACGGCCTCGAGCGTGCTGGTGATGACCTTCGCGAAGGCCTCTGCCGACCAGTCGGCGAGCAGCCAGGCGAAGTTGAAGGCCTGGTCGAGCTCGTCGGGACGGACGAAAGCGACGGTGGACTCGGGAGTCTGGGTCCAGGCCTCGGCTACGGCCATCTTGTCGGCGCCGGCCTCGTTGAGAACGCGGTGCCAGGCGCGGTAGACGTCGTGGACCTCCGGCTGGTCCCACATCGGCTCGTCCTTGAGCTCGCGCGAGACCATCGAGTGGTCGGTGTTGACCTGACCGGACGCGGGGGTCTCGCCCTCGGCCACGACCTGGTCGCGCAGCGAGTCCTCCTTGACGAGGCCGTGCGCCACGTCGACCCGGAAGCCGTCGACCCCGCGGTCGAGCCAGAAGCGCAGGACGTCCTCGAACATCGCCGGCACCTCGGGGTTGCGCCAGTCGAGGTCGGGCTGGCTGGAGTCGAAGAGGTGGAGGTACCACTGACCGTCCTCGACCTGGGTCCACGCGGGGCCGCCGAACACGGAGCTCCAGTTGTTGGGAGGTCCGTCGGGGCTGTCGCGGAAGAGGTAGCGGGCGCGCTCGGGGCTGCCCGGCCCGGCGGCCAGCGCCGCCTTGAACCACTCGTGCTCGTTGGAGGTGTGGTTGGGCACCAGGTCGACGACGACGCGCAGGTCCAGCTCGTGGGCCCGCGTCACCAGGGCGTCGGCGTCGGACAGCGAGCCGAACAGCGGGTCGACGTCGCGGTAGTCGGCGACGTCGTAGCCGTGGTCGTGCTGCGGGGAGGTGTAGAACGGCGTGATCCACAGGGCGTCGACACCCAGCTCGGCGAGGTAGGGGAGTCGCGAGGTGATGCCGGGGAGGTCGCCGATGCCGTCGCCGTCGCTGTCGGCGAAGCTGCGGACGTAGACCTGGTAGACGACGGCGTGGCGCCACCAGTCGTCGCGGGCGATTTTCATCGTTCAAATCGGACATGCGAACCATCCTCTCAACACCCCGGGGGGCGGGGTCAAGATCGCGCGGTCAGCGCTGGGGGGCCTGCCCACCGAAGGCCGCCGGGTCGACCGCGATCCAGACGTGCTCGGCGGTGGCCACGACCCGCCCGTCGGCGTCGTACAGCGTCGAGGCGGTGAACGTCTTGCGCCCGTCCTGGCCGCGACCCTCGCCCACCACGACGTGCGGCTCACCGACCACGGGGAGCGCGTCGATGCGCGCAGTCATCCGGCCCAGCACCATGAGGCGTTCGCTGAGGTCGCCGGCCCAGCCGCCGATGCAGTCCAGCGCCGCCCAGGTCGACGGCCACCGACACCCGTCGGGTGTCGTCGACGTAGGTGTGCCAGTCCTCGGCCAGGCTCGGGTGCGGCGTCCACGGGGCCGCGACGCGTTCGCCGGACCTCGGTGGGGACCGGGCCCGGGAAGATGCGCAGGCCGTCGGCCTCGTCGCGCGCCGTACCGCAGGCGAAGCACGTCGGGAACGGGTGGAAGGCGTGACCCGGGTACGACGTGGTGGCCGCCGCCGCGGTCGTCGGGTCCACGGGATCGACCTCGGCCAGCTCACGCTGGACGCGGTGTGCCGTCGCGATCACCGCCCCGCCGAAGCCGGCGGTGAACGTCCCGTTCTCCTCGGTGACCGTCATCGGGGTGTCGAGCGGAGGCGGCTGACGCAGCGAGACCTCGATCGCCGGCCAGCCCTCGGACCGGTCGTCGGGGCAGTCGGCCGAGTCGAGGGCGGCGAGTGCGCCGGCGGTCCAGCCGCCGTTGCCCGAGTCCGGGGGCCCGCAGAAGCGCTGCGGGACGATCAGTTCGGTCACCCGTCTCACTGTGCCACGGGTCGGGGCGACCGCGGGCTGGGCGGGTGGGACACAATGGCCACCGTGAGTGACCTCATCGACACCACCGAGATGTATCTCCGCACGATCTACGAGCTCGTGGAGGAGGACATCGTCCCGTTGCGCGCCCGCATCGCCGAGCGCCTGCACCAGTCCGGCCCGACGGTCTCGCAGACCGTGGCCCGGATGGAGCGCGACGGGCTGCTCACCGTGGAGGGCGACCGCCACCTCGAGCTCACCGAGGAGGGTCAGCTCCTCGCGACCCGCGTGATGCGCAAGCACCGCCTCGCCGAGAGGCTGCTCACCGACGTCATCGGGCTCGACTGGGAGCTGGTGCACGCGGAGGCCTGCCGCTGGGAGCACGTGATGTCCGAGACGGTCGAGCGCCGCCTGCTCGAGCTGCTCGACCACCCCACGGAGTCGCCGTACGGCAACCCGATCCCGGGCCTCGACGAGCTGGGCGAGGACGGCGGAGGCGAGGACTTCATGGACAACGTCGAGCCGCTCTCCGATGCCGCGACCTCCGCGGAGGCGCTGGTCCACGTGAAGCGGATCTCGGAGGAGATGCAGAAGGACGAGGAGCTGATGGGCCTGCTGCGCCGCGTCGGCGCCCTGCCCGGCAGGACCGTCACGATCGCGAAGACCGACGACGGGATCCTGATCGGCTCCGGCGGTGAGACCGCCGAGCTGGTGCACGAGGCGGCCGAGCACATCTTCGTGCGCCGCTGAGTCGGGGTCAGGGCGCGGCGGAGTCCCCGGATATCCGGGGACTCTCCCGGTTCGCACCCGATGCATCAGGTGCACACCGGGAAACTCGGGTGCAAAGCTCCGTGAGGAACTCGCTGCACCCCACCTCGAGCTTGTACGACGCCAGCGCGTCGCCGCGGGTCTCTCCGCGGTTGACGATCACGATCGGCGTGCCCCGCGACGCCGCGCGCCTGACGAACCGCAGGCCGCTCATGACGGTCAGCGACGACCCGGCCACCAGCAGCGCGCCGTCGTCGCCGAGCGCCTCGACCGCGTCGTAGCAGCGGGTGACCCGCTCGGCGGGCACGTTCTCCCCGAAGAAGACGACGTGCGGCTTGAGCGCTCCGCCGCACTCGCAGGTCGGCACCACGAAGTCGTCGGTGTCGTCGAGGTCGACGTCACCGTCCGGGCGGGTCGGCGCGGCGGCATGGCGCTCGAGCCAGCCGTGGTTGAGCTCGTCGAGCTGCTGCTGAAGTGCCGCGCGCGACGACGTACGACGGCAGGTGAGGCAGATGACGTCGGCCACTCGGCCGTGCAGGGCGACGACGCGGCTGGCTGCCCGCGGCCTCGTGGAGGCCGTCGACGTTCTGGGTGATCAGCAGCTCGGGGTCCAGGACGGCCACGGCACGGTGCCCCTCGTTGGGCTCGGCATGACCCATCCGCTGCCAGCCCAGGTGGCTGCGTGCCCAGTAGCGGCGCTGTGCCTCGGGGCCGGCCGTGAACTCCTGGATCGTCATCGGGGCGCGCGAGGGGGAGCCGGGGCCGCGGTAGTCCGGGATGCCGGAGTCGGTCGAGAGCCCGGCGCCCGTGAGCACGACCAGAGGTCGGTCCGCCAGCAGGTCGAGGGCCGCGTCGCGGACGTCGACCTGCGTCACGCGCCGTACCGCAGCTGGGCGCGGGCACGCGCCTTGTCGGCCTCGACCTGGCGGTTCTTCGGCGGCGCCTGGGTCACCAGGTCGTCGAGCAGGTGCTGGGTGATGTGGGCGATCTCGGCGACGGCCTGGTTGAAGGCGGCCTCGTTGGCCTGCGACGGCTTGGTCGTGCCGGCGACCTTGCGGACGTACTGCAAGGCTGCGGCGGTGACCTCGTCACGCGTGGCGGGCGGCTCGAAGTTGTTGAGCGGTCGGATGTTGCGGCACATGCTCCGAGAATACGACGCGACCGGCGAAGTCACAGGGCGAAGAACTGGACGTCCTCGCCGGTGACCAGCACGACCTTGCCCGACGCCAGCGGCACCAGCCGGACCAGCGCGACGTCGCTGCCGTGCTCCACCTCGACCATCCGGTTGGTCATCGTGCCGTCGCCGAGCGAGAGGACCGAGACCCAGCCGGTCGTCCCCTCCCACCCCTCCGACACGACGGTGAGGGCGGTGCGCGACTCGGGCAGCCAGGTGAACTGCCGCGGGTCGAGTGCGGCGCCGGCCTGGCTGTTCCTCGGGTAGCGGACCACGTCGAGCTGCCGCGGGTCGGTCAGGTCGGTGACGTCGAAGAGCGCGGCCTGCGCGCCGCGGACCATGCCGCGCATCGAGGCGTCCTGGCCGACGCCGATGAGGCGGTGCTCGCCGAGCGGGTGGAGGTACTCGGAGTAGCCGGGGATCTTCAGCTCGCCCAGCAGCTCGGGGGCGGCCGGGTCGCTGAGGTCGATGGCGTAGAGCGGGTCGGTCTGCCGGAAGGTCACCACGATCGCGAGGTCGTCGAACCACCGCACCGACTTGATCTGCTCGTCGATCCCGAGCTTGTCGACGCGCCCCTCCTCGACCAGCTCGGCGCCGTCCTCGCGCAGGGTGATGACGGAGTTGAAGTTGCCGGTCTCGCTGCTCGCCCCGACGGCCACCCGCAACGACCCGTCGACCGCGTCCATCGACCACCGGTCGGCGATGGTGCCCTCGACCTCACCGGAGGCGACGTACGTCGCATCGAGCCCGTCGAGCGCGAACGCGAAGATCGGCGTGGTGCCCGACATCGTCGGCCCCATCCGGCAGTCGAAGCAGTCCCACATCATGAAGCTCGGTGCGGCGCCGGCGAGGTAGAAGCGGTCGGTGGAGAAGTACGACGTGGACGAGCTCGTCGCCACGGCGTTGGACGCCCGGACCTCGGGGTCGGCCGGGTCGAAGGCGACCACGTGTCGTCGAGCCCAGCTCGAGCTCCCCGTCGGTCGGGACGGCGACGTCGGCGCACTCCACGATCGGCTCGCCGTCGACCGTGGGCAGCCAGTCGGCGAGCGTCGTCTCCCGCACGAGCGCCCGGTTGCGCAGCCGGGCGCTGATCTCGCCGAGCATGCCCGTGGGGTGGCGGAAGTCGAGCTCGGGCAGCCCGGTCGTGATGACCGCGCGGACCACGTCGCCGTGCAGGCGGGCCGCGGAGAGCTGGCCCTCGACGGTGACGGTGTCGACGATGCTCGGAGACGTCGGGTCGGCGAGGTCGACGGTCGTGATGGTCGAGGAGCCGCCGTCGCGGGCGGTGCCGAAGACCACGGCGCGGCCGTCGACGAAGAGCAGCTCGCCGCCGGGAGTCCCGGGCCAGGCCCGCGCGTCGGGGATCGGGGTCGACGACACCTCGATCGGCTCGTCGCCGGAGACGTCGTACGCCCGGAGCGTGCCGTCCTGCAGACCGCAGCAGGAGGCTGCCCGCGACCTTCACCACGTCGGACTCGTCGACGCCGAGCTCCTGGACGTTGGTGCCCGACTCGTTGCTCGTGGACCGGCTGGTCGTGACCGACGACCGGGCCTCGGCGACCGGGCTGCCGGCACTCATCTCGGAAGCCAGAGGCGGAGTCGGACGCGGAGCCGAACATCCGGATGCCGCCGAAGTCCCAGCCGTAGGGCCCGACCCGGTCCAGTCCGCGATCGACGAAGGAGTCGAGGAGCGCGTCGCAGTCGGTCGTGGCGGTGAGGTCGGCGTTGGCCAGCGCGAGGTCGCCGGAGCCGCCGGGCGGAGTCGTCGGGCCGGTGCCGTCGCCGGCGAGGGCGACGCCCACCCCGACCCCGGCTCCGGCGACGACGGCGAGAGTGGTGGCGGACACGAGGGCGGTGCGGATGTTCACGCCCATGGGACGGCACCGCGTCGTCGTCCGGTTCCGCGACCTGTGAGGATGTGCCCATGGCAGATCCCGCCCGCGACCTCGACCTCGTGCTCTTCGGCGCCACCGGCTTCACCGGGGAGCTGACCGCCGACTACCTCGCCGCCCACGCGCCCGACGGCCTGCGCTGGGCGATCGCGGGTCGCAACGCCGACAAGCTCGAGGCCGTACGCCGTCGGCTGGACGTCGACGTCGAGGTCATCGTCGCCGACGCGGCCGACGTCGCCGCGCTGTCGGACGTGGCCCGCCGCGCGCGCGTCGTCATCTCCACCATCGGCCCCTACCTCCAGTTCGGCGAGCCCCTCGTCGCGGCCTGCGCGGAGGCCGGCACGGACTACGTCGACCTCACCGGCGAGCCGGAGTTCGTCGACCGGATGTGGCTGTCGCACCACCAGACCGCGCTGCGCACCGGCGCCCGGATCGTCCACGCCTGCGGCTTCGACTCCATCCCCCACGACCTGGGGGCCTTCTTCACGGTCAAGCAGCTGCCCGACGACCAGCCGATCACGATGCGCGGCGTCGTCCGCTCCGGCGGCACCTTCTCCGGCGGCACCTTCCACTCCGCGCTCCACCAGTTCTCCCGCGCGAAGCAGATGAAGCAGGCGTACGCCGCCCGCCGTCGCGCCGAGGACCGCCCCGAGGGCCGGTCGTCGCGCTCGGTCGGCGGTCGGCCGCACCGGGACCCGGTGCTGGGCTACTGGCTGCTCCCGTTGCCGACCATCGACCCGATCATCGTCGCGCGCAGCGGCGCCGCGCTCGCGGCGTACGGCCCGAAGTTCCGCTACTCGCACTGGGCCGGCACCAAGACGCTGCGGTACGCCGCCGCCGGCGCCGCTGCGGTCGGGGTGCTGACCGTCGCGGCGCAGGTCAAGCCGGTGCGCGACTTCCTCCTCGGCAGGGTGCCGCAGGGATCAGGCCCGACGAGTCCAAGCGCGACGCGTCGTGGTTCACCGTGGACTTCGTCGCCGAGACGGACGGGCAGACGGTGCGCACCCGCGTGAAGGGTGGCGACCCGGGCTACACCGAGACCGCCAAGATGCTCGCGGAGTCCGCGCTGTGCCTGGTCTTCGACGACAACCCCACGACTGCGGGGTCGGTGACGCCGGCCCAGGCGATGGGCGACGCGCTGATCGCCCGGCTGCAGGCGGCCGGGATCGGGTTCGAGACGCGCTGACGGAGGGTGTCCCGGTGATGCAGAACCGGCGGAGGGGGTGTGCCCCTCCGCCGGCATGCTTCTGGTGGTGATGGGTCAGCCGCAGAACGGCTTGACGCCCATGGTGCTCTCGAGTCCGTTCATGACGTGCTCCTTGAAGAACTCGTCGCCGGCCAGGGGAGCGTCGGTCCAGGCGGCGACGTCGTGACCGAGCGTGGTCAGCCAGGCGCGGCCACCGTCGTAGTAGTGGCACCAGCTGACCGGGTGCACCTCACCGTGTGCGGCGTAACCCGCCACTCCGGTCGGCTCAAGGCTGGTCTCGGCATCGACCTCGGCCAGCACGTTGACGAAGCTGGGGAAGGGGATGAGGTTGTACCACTCGTCCTTGAAGGCCCACTCCTCCGGCAGTCCCTCCGTGGACACGTCGGTGTTGTTGACCGTCTCGACGGTGCCGTCGCGGTTGGGGCCGTGGTTGTAGAAGTTGGCCCCGCCCAGCAGCCCCTCGTAGTAGGGGAAGGAGTACTCGGCACCGAACGCGTTGTGGATGCCGACGAAGCCGCCACCCTGGCGCAGGTACTGCTTGAGCGAGGTCTGCGCGGTGTCGTCGAGGGTGTCGCGGTTGGAGCTGAGGAAGACGACGGCGTTGTAGTTGTTGGGACGGAACTGGGCCAGGTCCTCGGTGTAGTCGACCTGGATGCCCCGCTCCTCCGCCCACGCCTTGAGTCCCGCCTGAGCGACGTTGTTCGCGTTCAGCGGGGGGTTCATCCCCGGCGCGAGCGCGGTGCCGAGGTGGGCGTGACGCGGGCCGGCGGTGCGGCTCCAGATGAGGATCCGCTTCTGCTCGCCCTCCTGCCAGCCGGTTCCCCAGTCGTTGTAGCAGGACGGGTCGACCCCGCGGCACACGCCGTAGTCGGAGATCTCGTCGGTGTAGATGCTCGTGGCGATCGGGCCGCCGGGCGTCTTGTCCGCCTTGCCCTGGCCGGGACCAGCCAGGCTCGGTGTCACGAAGGCGATGGATGCCGCCGCGACGACGACGGCCGCGATCGTCGCCGGCACGCTGATGAATGTTCGCTTCATTCTGCTCCCCTAGTACCACTAGATGGACCAGTTGGTCCGTTGTCAAGGCGAGGAATGTAACGCCGGTCACGGTGGAGGACAAGGGCTCGAGCCGGGCATGAAGTCCGGCTTCGAGGGGTTCGATCGTCGAGATGGGGCTTGCGGCCGGCTGTGACCCTCGTTACCTTCGTGTCGCTAGTCGGTTCCGGTGTGCCGCTAGGTGGACCTTGGAACGGTAGTCGGCGCCCATCTCGGGCGGCGTCAGCAGGGCAGGCGAGTGCCTGCCCGCAAGCAACCGAGGAGAAGCCAGTGCACAGACGACCAACGAAGGCGCGGACCGCCGCGTGGGGAGGTGCCGCCGTGGCGCTCACCCTGGCCGCGTCGGCCCTGGGCGGCCCGGTGATGGCATCCATCGAGTCGGCCGGGGGCGACCTCGGAGCGGTGGAGCCCGCAGGCACGGACATGCCGACCGTGGGCGGGAACCCGGGCAACCAGAACTACTCCGGGCTGACCCAGATCAACAAGCGCAACCTGAAGAAGCTCGGCCCGACGTGGCGGACGCACGTCTCCGCCGTCGCTCCCGCGACCGACGACACGGGCCAGCAGACCCATCCCATCGTGGTCGACGGCGTGATCTATCTCGACACTCCCCAGGGCGGTGTGATCGCCGTCGACGGCGCGACCGGCGAGGCGAAGTGGAAGTGGCAGCCCGAGGCGCCGTCCGGTGGCAACCGGCGCGGCGTCTCCGTCGGGGAGGGCCTGGTCTTCTCGATGGCGTCCGGCGGCCGTGCCGGCAACGACCAGAACAACGACCCGAACGCGCCCCCGGGCGAGGACGTCCAGGTCGTCGCCCTCGATCAGGACACCGGCGAGGAGGTGTGGATCACTTCGCCGCTCGGCCCGGATGGCGACACCCTCGGCCGTGACTCCGGACCCGCCACGCGCTACCACGACGGCCTCGTCTACATCCACACCAACAACGGCCCCCGCGGCTCCGTCTCGGCGTTCGACGCGAGCGACGGCAGCCTGGAGTGGACCTTCTACGGAGTACCCGAGCGCGGCACTGTCTACACCGACGTCAACGGCAACACAGTCGACCCGACCTCGACCTGGGGCCCGGTGCGACCGGACGGCATCGACTGCGCCCTCGACGGAGGGGCGACCCCCTGGATGCAGGGTGCGTTGGACCCGGAGCTCGGCCTCTACTACATGACGTTCGGCAACCCCCGCAGCTGCGGCTCGTCGCAGGACGGGTCCGGTCGTCCCGGCGACAACCTGTTCTCCAGCACGATGGTCGCCGTCGACCTCAAGACCGGCGAGTACAGGTGGCACTACCAGTCCATCCCGCACGACGTGTGGGACATGGACAACGTCCACCCGCCGACCCTCGCCGACGTGGTGGTCGCCGGCGAAGAGCAGAAGGTCATCTTCTACGGCAGCAAGTCGGGGCACCAGTTCGTCCTCGACCGGACGAACGGCAAGCCGGTGCTGCCCGTCGTCCAGAAGCCGATGATCACGGACTCGCGTCAGGTCCAGCCGGGCACACAGCCGTTCCCGGTGAAGCGCCTGCTGCCCGAGTGCGTCGTGTGGGAGCGGCTCAGCCCGGACAACGTGCCCGGTGACCCGTGGCGTGCCGTGCCCAACTACAACGGCTACCAGCCCGACGCGAACGGCAACCTCGTCTTCAACCCCGACAGCTACGTCAAGGCGGACGAGACCTTCCTGACCTACCCGCAGGGAGACCCCAAGCGGTCCGGACATCGTCAGGGGTGCATGTACGACCCGCACTGGGACCTGCCGATCCTGTCGACCACCAGCCAGAACGGTGGCGGCGACTGGTCCAACAACTCCTACAGCCACCGCACCAACATGGTCTACTTCCCGTACGGCACGAACCCGGTGGCTCACTGGCGGCCTGCCCCGTCGAACGGTCAGCGCGCGATGGGCCAGTACCAGACGGGTGGCATCCTCGCGTACGACGCGTCGACCGGTGAGGTGCAGTGGAAGAACCACCTCGGCACCGACATGTCGCACGGCCAGGGACCGCTGACCACGGCCAGCGACCTGCTCTTCGTGGGTCAGGCGGACGGCAACTTCCTGGCGCTCGACGCCACCGACGGGGACGAGCTGTGGCGCTTCCAGACCGGGAGCAGCATCGCTGGCGCGCCCATCACCTACGAGGTCGACGGCGAGCAGTACGTCGCCGTCTTCGCCGCAGGAGGCACGAACCCGTACGGCAACTCCGTGACGCTGGGCGACTCGCTGTGGGCGTTCAAGCTCGGTGGGACCTACACCACCGAGTCGGGCAGCCAGGAGGGCCCGGACACGAAGCCGCTCGCGATCCGACGGCCGGTCAGCGGCAGTGCTGTCCAGGGCCAGACCGTGAACAACACGGTCCTGCTGGCACGCCGCAGTCGCACCGTTGACACGGCTGGCGAGGCTGACAGCACGGCGACGAACGGCATGTCGCCCACCCACCTCCGGGTCCCGGTGGGCACCGAGGTGACGTTCCTCAACCCCGGCAGCGAGACGTTCCCGAACTTCCCCAACGCGAAGGAGCACTGTGCCACGCAGTTCTTCGAGGGAGAGTTCAACGTCAGGCTGCAGCCGGGGGAGAGCTACCAGCACACCTTCGACCGGGCCGGTGAGTACTTCTTCAACGACTGCACCGACCCCCGCCCGACGGGCAAGATCGAGGTGTATCTCACGCCGGAGGACCAGCCGGGGGCGCTCCGCTTCACCCCGGCTCGTATCGACCTGGGATCAGGCACCGGGATCTTCACCGGGGTGCAGGGCACGGTGACGGCCCAGATGGATCTGCCCGCCGGCTACGAGTACGACAGCGGTGCCCAGCTCCTGACGCCGCTCTCCGGCTCGCCGATCGAGCCCTCGAAGGTGCGTTCGGCGCAGGGCAAGCTGATCGTGCAGTTCGACAAGGCCGACCTGGACAACAACGTGCCTGAGGGCGCATCGGTCCCGCTCACCCTGGTCGCCAACTTCATCCACGAGGGGGTGCAGAAGCAGCTGACGTCGACGGCGTCGCCGACGATCGTCAAGTAGGGACAGCCGCAGGCGGCGGCGGGGCGAAGGTTGCCCCGTCGCCGCCTGTTGCGTGCCAGGGTGTGCCGCGTCGGTGTGCGCCAGCGAGTACGTCGGACGACGCGGCCGAGCCGGGACTCAGGGGGCGGGGCGGTAGGTCGGAAGCATCGAGGGGGGCAGCGGACCCTTCAGCCGGCTCCCGGACTGGGACTCCTCCCAGGCGTGGGCCAGGATGCCCACGCTGCGGCTGAGGACGAACAGCCCGCGCGCGAGCGCCGGGGCGAAGCCGAGCTCGCCGTAGATGATCGCGGTCGCGCCGTCGATGTTCATCGGCACCGGCCGGGATCGTCCGGCGTGCGAGGGCGCGCTCGAGCGCGAGTCCCGCGCGTAGGTGGTCGCCGGCCACGAGACCCTCTGCCTCGGCGCGCTCGACGAGACCCAGCAGGGGTGCGCGACGGGGGTCCACGGGGTGGAAGCGGTGTCCGAAGCCCGGAAGGTGTCGCCCGCCCGCCCGCCAGTCACCGACGAGGACCGTGGCGGCCTCGTCGAGGTCGTCGCCATCGATCGTCGCCGCGATGAGCTGGTCGAGGATCTCCACACACTGCTCGCCTGCGCCGCCGTGCACGTCACCCAGCACGTTCACCGCGCTCGCCATCGCACTGTTGATGCCCACGCCGCACGTGACGGCCATGCGGGAGATGGCGATCGACGGCGCCTGCGGGCCGTGGTCCGTCGCCGCGACGAGGGCGGCCTCGAGGAGGGCGGCTGCGCCGGGGATCCGGTCGCTCGCCGCGCACCATGAGCCAGATCATCTCGGCGAACGAGACGTTGCCGATCAGGTCCTGCACGGGCGTGCCCCAGTGCTCGATGACGCCGGGTTCGATCCGCGTGATGGACGTCGCCCACCAGTCCTCGAGGCTCCATGAGCTCAGCTTCCCGTCGTGGTTGACGTGGTCGGGTCGTACGGCGCTGTTGTGCTCGCCCAGGAGCGGGGCGCGACGGCTCGGCCTGAGCGAGACCGCCGTCGACCTGGACGCCGGAGCCCATGACACGCACCTGCCGGGACGGCTCTCCCGGCATCTCGACCTCGCTGAAGAACTCACGGTGCCGCAGCTGCTCGAGCTCGACCGCCTGGGCCACCGTGAACACCCGGGCCGCCGGGACGCCGTGCGCGGAGAGCTTCTCCTCCCAGGCGGCCGCCGTGTCGCTCGCAAGGCCCTCGTTGATCTCCTTGTTGAGGGCGTCGCGGTTGGCCTTGCGGTCCTCGCGCATCGCGAAACGGGAGTCGGTCACCAGGCCCGGACGACCGATCAGCTGGCAGAGCGTCTCGAACTGCTCCTGCCGGTTGGCCGCGATGTTGAGGTGGCCGTCCGCTGCGTGGAACGTGCCGGACGGCGCCGCGGTCGCGTTCTGGTCACCCATGGGGCCCGGCTCGACGCCGCTGACGAGGTAGTTGCTCACGGCCCACCCCATCGCGGACAGGGAGGCCTCCAGCATCGACACGTCCAGGTAGGTGCCCTCGCCGGTGCGTTCCTTCTTGAGGAGGGCGGCGTTGATGCTCATCGCGGCCACCAGGCCGCCCACCGTGTCGCAGATCGGGAAACCCACCCGCTGGGGCACGGTCTGCTCGGTGCCGGTGATGCTCATCATCCCCGACAGTCCCTGCACGATCTGGTCGTAGGCAGGACGCTGGCTCATCGGGCCGGTCTGCCCGAAACCCGAGATCGAGCAGTAGACGATCCCGGGCGTGAGCGCTCGGACCTCGTCCCACGAGTAGCCCAGGCGGCTCATGACACCCGGGCGGAAGTTCTCCAGCAGCACGTCCGACTCGCCGCAGCAGCTTCTCGAAGGCCAGCCGGTCGGTCGGGGCCTTGAGATCGAGCTCGACGGATCGCTTGCCGGAGTTCTGCGCCAGGAACGACGCGCCGAGCTGGCGCGCGTTCAGGTCCGGGTCCGGACCCAGCTGGCGGGCCAGGTCGCCGCGCTCGGGGACCTCGACCTTGACGACCTCCGCGCCGAGCAGCATCAGCTGATAGCTGCAGAAGGGTCCCGCGAGGACGTTGGTGAGATCGAGGATGCGTACGCCGGACAGTGGCGCCGCGGCCGCCTCGTGGCTCGGCGTGAGGGGGGAGTCCAGGGATCGTCATGCGATGGCGCCCCGGACGGCGGTGCCCAGGCCGCGTCCGGACATGGCGACTGCCGCGCTGCTCAATGCCGAGGCGAACTCGTCGATGCGCTCGTCGGTGAACCGGGCGGTCGCGCCGCTCATGCTGAGTGCCGCCACCACCCTGCCCGCGTCGTCGCGCACCGGGACGGCGACGGCCGACACCCCCGACTCCCGCTCGCCGTGGCGAGACGGCGAACCCGGCGTCGCGCGACACCGCGATCCCCTCACGAAGGGCTGCCAGGTTGCCGCGACCGCGTGGTGCGCTGGCGACGATGCGGGCGAGGAGCTCCTCGGCATCGTCGACGAGCAGGACCTTGGCCGACGCTCCGGCCCACAGCGGGAACTCGTCACCGACGCTCACCACGTGCCGCAGTGCGCGCGGGCTCTCGGCCTGGGCGATGCAGAGTCGGTGGATGTCCCGGCGGATGTAGAGGTTGACCGTCTCCTGGTGCTCTCGGGCCATGTCGGTCATCATCCGGCGGAACTCGGGAGGCAGCTCCCAGGCGTTGCGGGCCAGGTGCGCCCAGCGCCACAGGCCCGGGCCGGCCATGAAGCCCGACTCGGTCCCCCAGAGCAGCCCCGCCTGCATCAGCGTCTGGGTCAGGCGGATGGCGGTCGTCTTCGCCAGCCCCGTGTCGTCCACGATGTCGCGGATCGTGATCTGTGGTCGCTCTTCGCTGAGCAGGTTCAGGATCTCGAGAGCCCGCTGCACGCTGCGGACCCCGCCCGCGTCCGTCGCCTCCCGATCCCTCGCCGGAGGTCGGTGCCTGGGCCGGGGCCCCCTCAGGGTGTGTGCGGCTCCTGCGGTTGACCATGCGAACTCCTGAGATCGAGGTGTTGGCGGTGACGAGTTTCACATCCGGCCCTTGCCACGCTGGCTGGCGAGCCCGTATGTTACCCAAAGTCCACTCAGCGGTCCATACGGTCCGCTAGACGGTTAGGAAGTGTTGAACGCGTGGAAGCGGATCAGATCGTCCCCCACCAGGGTGCTCAACCTGGTGGCCGGCGCGTGGGTCGACGGACAGAGCCTCGACCGTGTCGGACCGGCACATGGATGCGTGGTCACCACCACCGCCCAGGCCACCCCCGAGCTCGCCCAGCAGGCGCTGGCGTACGCCGAGTCAGCGGCCGCGGAGATCGCGCGATGGTCACCCGCTGCCCGTGCCGACGTCCTCGAGCGCGCCGCCGCCGTTGTCTCGGAGCGCCGCGACGAGCTGGCCAGGCTGCTGGCCCTCGAGCTGGGCAAGCCGTTGAAGGATGGTCGCGGCGAGGCCGTCCGCGCCGCCGAGACCCTGGCCATCTGCGCCGCCGAGGCGCGGCGCATCGGCGGCGAGGTGCTCCCGACCGGCGGATGGGCCCGCGGCGTGGGAACGACCGCGATGACCATGCGTTCCCCCGTCGGTGTCGTGGTCGCCATCACGCCGTTCAACGCGCCGGTCAACCTGCTCGCCCACAAGCTCTCGGCCTCGTTCGCCGCCGGCAACACCACCATCGTGAAGCCGCCGCCACAGGCTCCCGCGAGCTCGACCGCATTCGTCCAGATGCTGCGGGACGCCGGTCTCCCCGATGCGGCCGTCCAGGTGCTGCACGGAGGTCCGGAGCTCGGCGGCCTGCTCACCGCGAGCGAGGTCGTCGCGGCCATCAGCTTCACCGGCAGTGCCGCCGCCGGGCACGCCGTCGCGCGCAGTGGCGCGGGCAAGCGCCTGGTGCTCGAGCTGGGGGGCAACGCGGCGACCATCGTGTGCGAGGACGCGGACCTGGCCGACGCGGCCATGCAGTGTGCCCGGACCGGGTTCAGCAACTCGGGTCAGAGCTGCATCTCCGTGCAGCGGATCTTCGTCCCCCGGGCGATGGTCGGCGACTTCAACGACAGGCTCGTGGTCGCGGTCAAGGAGCTGCGCATCGGCGATCCGCTCGACGAGACGACCGATGTCGGAAGCATGGTCGACGAGCACGCCGCGGACCGGGTCGTGCAGTGGGCGCGCGAGGCGGAGCAGGGGGGTGCCACGGTGACCGCAGGAGGGTCACGCGAGGGCGCCACCGTCCAGCCCACCGTGGTCCTCGACCCGCCGCGCGACGCGACGATCGTGCGTGAAGAGGTCTTCGGTGCCGCGGTGGTGGTCCTGCCGTACGACGACTTCGACGAGGTCATCGCCGAGTGCAACCGCAGCCGCTACGGGCTCCAGGCAGGGCTCTTCACACACGACGCCCGACGCATCTTCCAGGCCTGGCGAGAGCTGCAGGTGGGGGCCGTCGTCGTCGGCGGCACGTCCAACTTCCGCCTCGACCACGTCCCGTTCGGCGGGGTCAAGGACTCCGGGATCGGTCGTGAGTCCCCGCGCTGGATGATCGACGACTACACCTACGTCAAGACGCTCCTGTGGAAGGACCAGTCCGTATGGGGGACCGCCGGATGACCGACACCGACTCACGACAGGAAGTGGCGCACGTGACCACGAATGCTGCACCAGAGCGCGTCTCCACCGGAGCGGAGGTCGTCGTCCGCCAGCTGGAGGACTGGGGCGTCACCAAGGTCTTCGGCCTGTGCGGGCACACCAACATCGCGCTGCTGGACGCCCTCGGCCGAAGCAGCATCGAGTTCGTGATCTTCCGTCACGAGCAGACCGCGGCGCACGCGGCGGACGGCTATGCCCGCGCGACCGGTCGACCCGCGGTCGTCGTGGTGCACGTGGGTCCCGGAATGATGAACGCCGTGACGGGTGCCGCGACCGCCGCCCTCGACTCGGTGCCCCTGGTCGTCATCAGCGGAGACATCCCGTCCTACTACCGAGGGCGTCACCCGCACCAGGAGGTCAACCTGCACTCCGACGCCGACCAGACGGCCATCTACAAGCCCTTCTGCAAGCGGACCTGGGACGTGTCACGCGTCGAGGACCTGCCGCGCTTCCTCGAGCGGGCGTACTGGACCGCCGGGTCCGGACGTCCGGGAGTCACGCTGCTGAACGTCCCCATGGACATGTTCTCCCGGCCCCTCCCGATCGAGGCCGCGGAGAGCTACCCCCTGCCGGTCACGACGTCCGCTGCTGATCTCCCGGCTGCGACGGCCGACGCCATCGCTGCTGAACTGGTCAAGGCCGAGCGTCCTCTCATCTACTTCGGGGGCGGAGTGCGCAAGGCCGAGGCCAAGGAGACGATGCTGCGCATCGCCGAGCGCCTCGACATCCCCCTCGTCCACTCGCTGATGGCCAAGGGCGTCGTGTCCGACGACCACCCGTTGCTCCTGGGCATGCCGGGGTTCTGGGGACTCGAGTTCACCAACGAGTACGCCCGCTCGGCCGACCTCGTGCTGGCACTCGGCACCAGGTTCGCCGAGACCGACGCCAGCTCGTGGGAACGCGACTACACCTGGCAGTTCCCGCCCAGCCGGCTCGTGCAGATCGACCTGGACCCCGCCGAGATCGGCCGGAACTACCCCGTCACGATCGGCGCGGTGGCCGACGTCGGCCTGGCACTCACCGCGATCGAGAGCGCGCTCGGCCGTCTCGAGGTGGCGCCGGTCCAGCGGACAGAGCTGCGCGAGAAGATCGGCACCACCCGGTCCGACCTCTTCGCCGACACCCTCGAGCGCGGAGCCAGCTCCGACTACCCCTTGCGTCCCGAGCGCATCCTCCGCGACGTCCGGGAGGCTCTCCCGGAGGACGCGGTGCTGGTGACCGATGTCGGCTGGAACAAGAACGGCGTGGCCCAGCGCTACCCGATGCGCGACACCGGGCGCTTCATCACGCCGGGCGGCGCGTCGACCATGGGATTCGGGCCGGCTGCCGCCCTCGGTGTCCAGGCCGCCTGGCCCGACCGCGCCGTCGTCGCGCTCGTCGGCGACGGGGGCATGAGCGCGCAGCTCGCCGCCCTCCCGACCGCGGTCGAGCAGGGGCTGCCCGTGATCTTCGTCGTGATGAACAACGCCGCCCACGGCACCATCGCCGACCTCCAGGCGTCCAGCTACGGGGTCAGCCACGGCTGCGAGTTCCGCGACCGCGAGGGTCGCCCCTACAGCCCCGACTTCGCCGCCCTGGGGCGCGCCTGCGGCGCTGAGGGCCACGTCGTCACCGACGCCGATGGTCTGGCCACGGCGCTGAAGGCCGCCCTCGAGTCCCGGCGTCCCACCGTCATCGATGTCCCGATGGTGAACGAGCCAGTGCCCACGCCCGGCCACTGGAACATCAAGGACATCTACCGGGGGGTCTTCGACTGACCGGCTGAAACCGCTTCTCTGCAGCGTCACCCCACAAGTAACGTTCTAGTTAGTTCTCCGGCGATGCCGGACCGTAGAAGGAGGGTCCATGACAGTCTCACGCAACAGGAAGAGGCTCGGTCTGGCAGCCATGTCAGCCGCGAGCCTGTTGATCCTGACCGCCTGTGGAGGCGGTGACGACGACGGCGGTGGTGACGGTGGCTCGGACGAGGCAACGACGCTGTCGTTCGCCAACAGCTACCCCGACGAGCACCCCCACAACACCTGTGGCGCCCAGGTCGTCGCCGACACCCTCGCCGAGGGTGACAGCGGCGTGGAGATCGAGATCTTCTCCAACAGCCAGCTCGGTCCCGATGCGGAGCGGTTCGCCTCCGTCGCGTCCGGTGACATCGACGTCGACATCCAGGGAGCGTCCGCCATCTCGGCCTCGTTCCCCGAGGTGGGCGCCCTGGACGCCGCGTACGCGTTCGAAGGTCCCGACGAGCTGTTCGAGTTCGTCGACAGTGAGGAGTTCGACGGACTCGCGGAGCGCATGCTCGAGGAGACTGGCGTTCGTGTCCTGGACGTCTGGTACTTCGGCATGCGGCACTTCACCGCCAACCAGCCGATCCGCACCCCGGACGACTTCGAGGGCCTTCGGATGCGTTTCCCCGACAGCCCGCAGTACCTGATGAACGCGGAAGCCCTGGGTGCCGAGCCCACGGCTGTCGCCTTCGAGGAGGTCTTCCTGGCGCTGCAGCAGGGCACCATCGACGGCCAGGAGAACCCGGTCCCGACGATCAAGGACCTGAACCTTCCCGAGGTGCAGAGCCACGTGAGCCTGACGGGTCACCAGGTCGGTTCGGTCCTGGCCATCGTCTCCGAGGACACCTGGCAGAGCCTGTCGGGTGACCAGCAGGAGGCCCTGCAGGCTGCCATCAGTGACACCCGTGACGGTGACCGCCAGTGCGTCGAGGACGCTGAGGTGGAGATCCTGGAGGAGTGGAAGTCCACGGGCGAGATGACTGTCGTCGAGGACGTCGACCTCGAGACGTTCCAGACGCAGGCCGAGGACTTCTTCATGTCCAACTACGAAGGTGAGCAGCTGGCCCTCTACGAAGCCATCCGCGAGGGTGCGGCGAGCTGACTGCTGCCGGGCCCGGCGTCGTCCACCGCGGACGACGACGGGCCCCGCACCGTCGGGAGGAGAGCACGTGCGAGCGCTGGTGACGGGCGGACGCGGTGGGATCGGCGGGGCGATCGTGGACGACCTGGTCGGGCGTGGGTACGACGTGGTGGCCGTGGACGTGGCTCCTCTCGAGGAGACCTTCGACAGCTCCGCCGCAGTCACGCACGTGGTGGCCGACCTCACCGACGAGGCAGCAGTCCGCACGATGGTGGGCGATGCCGCCGGTGCCGGTCTGCACGTCCTGGTCAACTGCGCGGGAGTGTCGCCGAAACGCGGCGGTCATGCCCCGCACATCACCGACATCGACGTCGACGAGTGGGACCGGGTCTTCGCCGTCAACGTGCGCTCGGCCTTCCTGACGCTCCGCGAGGCCTGGCCGGCGCTGGTCGACAACGACAACGCCTCGATCGTGAACGTCGTGTCGGTCGTGGCCAAGCTGGCCGCGGCGGGACCGCCCGGGACCTCCTTCGGCCTGACCCATCCGGCCGGCGCCCACTACTGCGCGTCCAAGGCGGCGCTCGCCAACCTCACGGCGTCCGCCGCGCGCAGCCTCGCCGTACGCGGCATCCGCTGCAACGGGGTGGCACCGGGCTACATCAACTCCGGGATGCGCAACGCGACCGACCCGAGGATACGAGGACACCATGATCACGCAGCTCCCGCTGGGTCGTCCGGGCACCAGCGCAGAGGTCGCCGCAGTCGTGGGATTCCTCGTCTCGCCGGCCGCGTCGTACGTCACGGGCGAGATCATCGACGTGGATGGCGGTTGGTCACCCGACTGATGCGAGCGCTGGTAGGCCGATCCGAGTGACATCAGGAAGGAACGAGAAGGTGCTGGAACGCGAGCAGGACAGAGGAGCGCCGCTACGGTCTGAGGAGACCGCGGTGGCTGATACGGGGTCTCCGTGGCATCGAGCTGGTCGAGCTGACCTTCGGTGCCGTGCTGGTGCTTGCCATGGTGGTGCTGGTGATGCTGCAGGTCCTGGCCCGCGTCACTCCCCTGGACAACCAGGTGTGGACGGGTGAGCTCGCTCGCTACTCCCTGCTCTGGCTCTCCTTCGGGCTCGCCGGATACCTCCTGGGCCGTGACGAGCACATCGCGCTGGACGTCGTCGACCACGTCCTCCCGACGCTGGGACAGCGCATCGTGAAGGTGTTCTCCCTCATCGTCGTGGCTGCGACCGCCCTCATGTTCGGCTATGAGGGCCTCGACCTGTTCACGGCCGGATCGCCGATCAAGTCACCGGCGACCGGCATCCCGCAGGGGTGGATCTACTTCATCCCGATGATCGGCATGGCACTCACCGTGCTGCGCGCCGTCATCGAGATCGTGTTCCCGACGACCCACGAGGGTCAGATCCGGGTCGCAGGCGAGGTCATCGCCGAGGAGGCCGTGCCCGAGGAGGGCGACGCGCTGACGCATGCCGCTCTCGACGGGGCACGCACTCCCCACGACAAGGAGACTTCCCGATGAGCGTGGAGCTGCTGGGCCTGTCCATCGCCGTCCTCATGTTCCTGCGGGTCCCGATCGCCTTTGCGATCCTCGGGCCCTGCCTCGCCTACATGTGGTCGCACGACCAGTCCGTCGGCTTCGCCATGCGGACCGCCACCGGAGGGGTCAACAGCTGGCCGCTGCTCGCGGTGCCGCTCTTCATCCTCGTCGGTTTCCTGGCCACCCGGGCCGGCATCGCCGAGCGGGTGTTCGCGCTCGTGCTGGCCTGCTTCGGGCGACTCCGCGGTGCCCTCGGCTACGTCAACATCGGCGTCAGCCTCGGCTTCTCCTGGATGAACGGGTCTGCCCTGGCGGACGCGGCCGGCGTCGGGTCCATCGAGATCCCGCACATGGTGAAGAGGGGCTACCCGCCAGCGGTTCGCCGTGGGCCTGACCGCGGCGTCCTCGGTGATCGGGCCGATCATGCCCCCGAGCATCCCGGCCGTCGTCTTCGCCTCGGTCGCCCTCGTGTCGACGAGCGCGCTGTTCGCCGCCTCGGTGGTGCCGGCCCTGCTCATCTGCGTGACGTTGGCGATCTACGTCTACATCTGGGCCAGACGGCACGATGAGATCCCGAGCGAGCCCTTCAGCTGGGGCGAGGTGAGGCGTACGTCGCTCGGCGGTCTCGGAGCCCTCTTCGCTCCCGTGATCATCCTCGGGGGCATCCTCCAGGGTTACTTCACACCGACCGAGGCGGCCGCGGTGGGCGCGGTGTACATGCTGCTCCTCGGCGTCGTCGTCTACCGGTCCCTCAGGCTGCGCGACCTGCCCAAGGTCTTCGCCGACACTGCGACGACCACGGCGGCGATCATGGTCATCCTCGGCGCATCAAGCCTGTTCGGCTGGATCCTGGCGCGGGAGCGGGTCCCCCAGGCGATCGCCGAGACGTTCCTGGGTTTCACCGACAACAAGATCGTCTTCCTCATCATCGTCAACCTCCTCCTGCTGTTCCTCGGGGCGATCATCGAGCCGACGTCGGCTCTCGTGATCAGCGTCCCGGTGCTCCTGCCGGTGGCCACGCAGCTGGGTGTCGACCCGGTGCACTTCGGTGTCATCGTCGTCCTCAACCTGATGATCGGACTGATGACGCCGCCCATCGGTGGAGTCCTGTTCGTGTTGAGCTCGGTGACGAAGACACCTGTCGCCGAGGTCTTCAGAGGAGTCGCTCCCTTCCTGGTGCCGCTCCTGGTGACCTTGCTGCTCATCACGTTCATCCCGCAGCTCGCCCTGTGGCTCCCCGGCCTCCTGGACCTGTAGGTGTCCCGGACGGACACAGGACCACACCCACGAGATCTCGCCTTGCTGGGGATCGCCGTGCTCGGTGCCTCCTCGGCGCCTCCGCTCATGGCGGTCATCGCCGCACCGGCACTGGCCATCGCCTTCTGGCGCAACGCGATGGCGCTGCCGGTGGCGGTGCCGCTGGCCCTCTGGCAGAACCGTGCCGACGTCCAGAAGCTCTCTCCCCGCATCCTTGCCGTGACTGCGTTCGCGGCGATCATGCTGGGAAGCCACTTCGCCATGATGGCGGCGGCGCTGGATCGCACGAGCGTGTCGTCGGCCGCCACGCTGGTGTGCAGCCAGAGCATCTGGGCGGCGCTGTTCGCCGGGGTGCTGGGGGAGCGGTTGACGCGCGCCGCCTGGGGCGGGACCTTCATGGCATTCGTCGGGGTCGTCGTCGTGACGGGTGCCGATGCCTCCCTCGTGCGTGACTCCCTGCCCGGGAACGCCCTGGCCGTGCTGGCGGGAGCAGCGGGTGGTGCCTACATCGTCGCGGGCGGTGTCGTACGCCGGACCATCGGGACCTCGCTCTACACGGCTCTCTGCTACGGCACGTGCGCGGCCGCACTGGGAGGGGCGATGGTCCTCACCGACCAGCCCTTCGCCGGCTATCCGCGATCGGCGTGGCTGCAGCTCGCCGCCCTCACAGTGTTCGCGCAGCTGATCGGGCACTCGCTCTTCAACCTGGTGATGCGCTCGGTGAGCGCGAGCTTCGTGTCACTCGCCCAGCTGGTCACCGTGCCCCTCGCGATGCTTCTGGCGGCCACCTTCCTCGACCAGCCGCCACACCCCGCGATCCTGCCGGGCGTGGTCCTGATGCTCGCCGGTATCGCGGTGGTCCTGTCGAGCCATCGCCGGGCCAGGGTCCCGATCGACGCCGCCTGAGGACGACGCGACCTACCTGGGGACCGTGGCTGTCAGGCGCTCGAGGTGTGCGAGCATCCGCTCGGGATCGGGCGTTCGTCCGGTGATCAGCTCGAACGTCTGGGCCGCCTGGTAGACCGCCATGAAACCGCCGTGCAGGACGCGGCAGCCTCGCTCGACCGCGGCGCGCATGAGCTCCGTCTCGAGTGGACGGTAGACGATGTCGGCCACCCACATGTCCTGTCTCAGGACGCCTGGTTCGAGGGGCATTCCGGGGTGATGGGCCATGCCCGTCGGTGTGCAGTTCACGACACCCGTGGCATGCCGAAGCACGTCCGCAGCGGCCGACGCCGGCACTGCCGTGACGGTGCGGTCGGCGTAACGCGTCTTCAACGAGGCGGCCAGGGTCTCGGCGCGCTCGACATCGCGTTCGACCAGGTGCAGCTCGGTCGCCCCGAGCCCCATCAGTGCGTCAGCCACCGCGGAGCCAGCGCCACCCGCTCCGAGCTGGACCACCGAGCGCAGCGAGGCGTCCGGGAGGTGATTCCCCACCGCGGCGGCGAACCCGGTGACGTCGGTGTTGTGGCCCTCCAGTCGGCCACCATCGACGAGCACGGTGTTGACGGCACCCAGACGCTCGGCTGTCGGACCGAGCGAGTCCAGCACCGAGATGATGCGCTGCTTGTAGGGGAACGTCACGTTCAGCCCATCGAAGCCGAGCAGCCTGACAGCCTCGAGGACCCGTTGCAGACCATCCCGGTCAAGATGGTCCTGACCGGTGTCGATGACCCGGTAGATGTAGGTCAGGCCGTGCTGTCGCGCCTCGGCCATGTGCAGCGGTGGAGTCAGCGACGTCTGGATGCCGGCGCCGAGGAGGCCGACCAGATAGGGATGGGACTCCGACACTCGCTTCTCTCCCCTCCCAGGCCATGCCGCTCAAGGAAGCGCCACGTGGTCGGTCTCAACCGCCCCACCCATCTGTTAACTATATGGTACGTACATAGGTTCGGTGAAGAGATCCCGACCTGGTCGGGCGGATCGTTCTCAGTACACTCCGGCCATGCCCAGACCCGTCGGCCGCACCCGCGATGCAGCAAGCTCACGGGCAGAGATCCTGGATGTCGCCGAGCAGATCTTCGCGGATGCCGGCTACTCCGGAGCGCGTGTCGACGAGATCGCGGCGCGGATGTCGATCACCAAGAGGATGATCTACTACTACTTCGGGTCGAAGGAAGAGTTGTACGTCGCGGTGCTGGAGCGGGCCTATCGCGGGATCCGCGAAGCCGAGCGGGCCTTGAGCAGCAGCGACCTGGCTCCTGTCGAGGCGCTCCGCGAGGTGGCGCAGCTGACGTTCGACCACCATCACCGTCACCCAGCCTTCATCAGGATCGTGGCGGTGGAGAACATCCACCACGGCACCTATCTACGCAAGATCGGCCGGATGGCCGACCTTGGCACCCCCGCAGCCACGTTGCTCGAGGAGATTCTCGAGCGCGGTCGCGTGGACGGCACGCTTCGCGGCGACGTGGACGCGCTGGACGTCCACATGGTCATCAGCTCCTACTGCGTCTTCCAGATCGCCAACAACCACACGTTCGGCTATCTCTTCGACCGGGACATGCAGTCGCCGGGCACACGCCAGCACAACAGGGAGCTGCTCGGCGACCTGGTGGTGTCCTGGCTTCGCCGGCAGCCCGACTGACGCCCTGGCCCAGGTAGGGAGACGTGTCGTCCCGCCAGTTCGGTCCGTCACGCGGTCCCACGAACTCATCTAGTGGACTAGGGTAGTAACTCACTAGTTCGTGCATTCACCGATGACCAATCGGGGAGGAAGCCGCATTGCCCCACGTCACCGTCACCGGCATTCCATCGTCGGAGACACGTCCGCCAGCGGCCCTCGCCTGGCGCTGTCCACTGCCTGCCTGTCGGGCTCGCTGGACGACAAGCTGTACGCAGCTTCGGCTGCGGGCTTCTCCACGATCGAGCTGCTGACGAACGACCTCCTTCTGTCTGCCTCCAGCCCTCGGCAGGCGCGAGCCGAGGCTGCGCGCCTGGGAATGTCGATCGAAGTGGTGCAGCCGCTGCACGTCGAAGCATTGCCCGACTCCATGTTCCGGGCGCTCCTCCGCCGAGCCGATCGGGCGCTCGACATCGTCAACGAGCTGGGAGCCCAGCTGTTGGTCCTCTGCTCGACCCGGTCCGTGGACGGACTGGACGACGACGACGTCGCCGTCCAGCAGCTGCGCGAGCTTGCTGACCGATCTGCTCAGCGCGGCGTCCGTCTGGCGTATGAGGCCGTGCCCTGGGGTCGAGTCGCCACGCACGACGCGGCGTGGGGGCTCGTCGAGGGCGCTGACCACGACAACCTCGGACTCTGCCTCGACAGCTTCCACGTGCTGTCACAACACAATGATCCCGCAGCCATCGGGCAGGTCGACGTGGACAAGGTCTTCCACGTCCAGCTCGCCGACTCGCCCAGACTTCATCTGGGAGACCGGGACTGGAGCCTCCACCACCGCGCCTTCCCGGGTCAAGGCGCGCTCGACGTGGCCGGCTTCGTACGCGATCTCGTCGCACGGGGCTACTCGGGACCGATGGCCATCGAGGTGTTCAACGACGTCCACCAGCAGGAGGACCCGCGGTACGCCGCCACCGGCGCGATGCGTGCCATGCACACCTTCGCGGAGGCCGTTGGCCTGGAGAAGGAGCGCTCGGACGGGGTTCGACTCTTCAACGTGTCGCTTCCGGCAGCGCCCGACGTCGAGGGGTACGCGTTCGTCGAGATCGCCGTGGACTCCGTGTCAGAGTCCGTCCTGACACCTGCGCTGGAGGTCTTGGGTTTCGTGCATGCTGCCCAGCACCGGTCGAAGCCGGTTCAGCTCTGGGAGCAGGGCACCATCCGTCTGCTGCTGAACCAAGCACCCCACCGTGCCATCGATCCCGCTACGGCATCGGTCTGTGCCGTGGGCGTGGAGACCTCGGATCCCGCGACCTTTGCTGCCCGAGCAAGCAGCCTCTTCGCCCCCCGTCTGCCGCGGTTGCGAGGGCCGGACGAGTCAGACCTGGAGAGCGTGGCAGCACCCGACGGAACGGCGGTGTTCTTCTGCGACTCAGGCCAGGAGGACGGTTGGCTCGACGACTTCGAGCCGACTGGCGCACCGCCGGCCACGTCCGGCGCGCTCACCAGCATCGACCACATCTCGCTCACCGAGTCGATCGAAGACTTCGACCAGACGGCGCTCTTCTACCAGGGTGTGCTCGGCCTCGAGTCTGCGGGAAGCCTCGACGTGACAGCACCCTTCGGCCTGGTCAGGACCTGGTCCGCGGGTGATCCCGAGGGCCACTTGCGCATCAGTCTCAGCACCGCGCCGCTGCGTCGCGGAGACTGGGCCCCGGCCGTCTCGAGCCCGCAACACATCAGCTTCTCGACGGACGACGCAGTGGCGTGCGCCCGAGAGCTCCACCTGGTGAACGCGCCGATCCTGGCGATGTCGGACAACTACTACGACGACCTCGCGGCCAGCACGGACCTGTCCGAGGAGTTCGTGGAGGCTCTGCGCGAGCTCTCGATCCTGTACGACCGGGACGAGCACGGCGAGTACCTGCACTTCTTCACCGCGATCCTGGGATCCCGGCTCTTCTTCGAGGTCGTCCAACGCATCGGCGGCTACGCCTCGCTCGGCGCGGCGACCAGCACGGCACTGCGCATGGCAGCCCATCGACGAGCACGGCTGCGGGCGGTGGCAGGCGCCCCGGGTGGGGCCGTCGGAGACCAGGCAGCAGGGCAACGGCACGACTACTCACTGGCGCACCTCACCGCACTCAGCCTTTCGCCACCGGAGCTGGTGGATGCGGCCGCTGCGGCCGGCTATCGCTACGTGGGGATCCGCTTGACCAAGGTCACGATGGAGGAGCCGCACTACCCGCTGACCCACGACCCGGCACTGATGCGCGCCACCAAGACCCACCTGGCCGCCACCGGGATCGAGGTGCTCGACATCGAGCTTGCGCGTCTCTCGTCCAGCGACAAGGCCCGCGACTACCTGCGATTCCTCGAAGCGGGTGCCGATCTCGGGGCTCGTCACGTGATCGCTCAGCTGCCCGACTCAAACTTCGATCGCAAGGTCGAACGCTTCGGCGAGCTCTGTCAGGTGGCCCGGCCGCTGGGCCTGACCATCGACCTGGAGTTTCCTTCCTGGACCGAGACGGGCACGCTCGAGGAAGCAGCGCGGGTGCTGCGCGCCGCGGACCAACCGAACGCCGGGCTCCTGGTGGACCTGCTGCACTTCGCCCGCTCCGGGTCCAGCCTCGAGGAGCTCGCGTCACTGCCCCCGGAGTGGTTCCACTACGCGCACGTCTGTGATGCGCCGGCCGACATCCCGACCACGACCGACGGCCTCATCCACACCGCACGCTTCGAGCGGCTGTCTCCTGGTGAAGGGGGCATCGACATGCACGCCATCCTCGATGCCTTGCCGAGCGGCATCCCGTACGCCCTCGAGATCCCCAAGGCCATGCTCACCGCGCAGGTGGGCGCCAAGGAACATGCCCGCCTGGCCATCAGTGCAGCGCGCCGGCACCTGGATGTGGCGAGGACCGGGGTGCAGGCTCATTGACGGCCGAGCCGGTGGGTGTGGGTGGGTGCCCCAGGCCAGGCCGAAACCGGCGATTGTCGTGCGGCTGAGTCTGGTTCACGACGGCGCTGCGGCCGAGACGCTGAGCACGTGGTCCGCGAACTGATCGCCCTCGAGCGCGTCGGCCGTCACCTCGGCAACCTGCCGGCGTGAGACCTTCATGGACTGGACCCGGTCGTCCGTCCCGACGTGCGGCGGGAAGCGAACCGGTTCGTCGTTCAGCACCACCGGGCGCACGATGGTCCAGTCCAGCCGGCTCTCGCGAACCAGCTGCTCCTGACGCTCGTGGTCCCTGACCTGCGGCCGGATCGCGAGCGTGAAGAAGAGTTTCAGGCCGAACGGGAGTTGGGCGTAGGTCTCCCCGATCCCGTACGTCGACTGCACGACCAGCCGCTGGACGCCGTGCTCACGCATCGCGTCGATGACAGCGCGTGTGCCGTTGGAGCGGATGTCCAGCGGCGACGAGGCACGGCGGGTCAGCCGGACCCGGAACGGGTTGTCCGGGATGCCGAGGGTCACCGCGACGGCGTCCTGGCCGACCATGGCCTTGCTGAGTGCGTCCGCATCGAGCACGTCGCCGGCGATGTAGCCGAACGTCCTCAGGGCTTTGGCCCTCACCGCCCGCGCTGCGGGCATAGGCCGTCACCAGGTGCCCGCGTTCTGCCAGCTCGGCAACAACCGCGGCACCCGTTCCCCTGCTTCCACCTACCACCAGAAACTTCATGGCTCCTCCTGAAGTCCACGCTCGGACCGGTTCCGAGCTGGTTCCAGCGTGCAGCTCAAAGTCTGGACGTTCAATGCCAGAAGAACCAGAGTTCTTGCTTGATCGTCCAGCCGGGTGCACACTTGGAGCGTGGACCGCGACGTGCTCACCGAGACCCTGCACGACTTCGGGATGACCGGGGTGTTCTACGCGCTCTCCGAGCTCGCGCTCCCTGGGGGATCGAGATGCCGCCGATGCCCGGCACGCTCGTCTTCCACCTGGTGACCCGCGGTGAGCCGGTCCTCGAGGTGGACGGGGAGACGACCCACATGGCCTCCGGCGACGTTGTGCTCGTCCCACACGGCACCGGTCACTTCATCCTCGACACGCCCGGCAGCGCCACCACCCCGCTGTTCGACCTGCCACGTGAGGAGCTGAGCGAGCGCCACGAGCGCGTCCGGATACCCGGGCCCGGCCCCGTCACCGAGCCGTGTGCGGCGCCGTGAGCTTCACCGGGCTCGGCGTCGCTCGGCTGGTCCGCGGACTCCCGCCCGTGCTTCCCGCCGGCCGAGGAGCAGATGCCACCTGGGTGCATGCTGTCTTCGACGTCATCGGCGCCGAGTCGCGCAGCCCACGACCCGGCAGCGATGTCGTCACTGCACGCCTCGCCGACATCCTCGTCGTTCAGGCAGTCCGCGACTGGCTGGAGTCCGGAACCTTTGACCGCGGCTGGGTCGCCGGCCTGAAGGACCCGCAGCTCGGTCACGCCCTCGCCGCATTCCACGACGACCCGGGCGCGCCGTGGAGCCTCACATCGCTGGCGCGCGAGGCCGGCATGTCACGGTCCGCCTTCGCGGCCCGGTTCAGCGACCTGATCGGTGAACCACCGATGGCCTACGTGACCACCTGGCGGATGGACGTCGCAGCCCGGCTGGTGCGCGAAGAGCGCCTCCCCCTCGCCCGGGTCGCCGAGCGAGTCGGCTACCGCTCCGAGGCGGCATTCAACCGCGCGTTCCGCCGTGCCCACGGCGTGACACCCGGAGTCTTCGCCCGAAGCGACAGCACGTTCACACCCTCGCCACTCGCGCCCCTCCCCGTTCCCCGACCCGCATGAGGATGACGCAGCGATCCGCTGCTGTTGTCGCGTTCACCGGCCCATGGGGGTGATATGGGCCAGCCGCTGAGCACGCGCAGTGTCATGCCGAGTAGTGGCCGCCGAAGGCGCAGTGTGCATATCTGTCCCACTCTGGCGTTCGGTGCGCTTGGCGCGACATCCTGTCCTCATGCCCGACGCAACATGGACGCCGACCGTACGGGTGGAGAAGCGCAAGTGGGACGGAACCATCTCGGCGGTGGACATCGCGCATCCGGTGTCCGTGGGTGGCGACGCTTCGGCCTGGGTCGTTCCCGTCGGCAGCCGTCGGGAGCGGCCAAGCCGGGGCACGATCGACGTTCTTGACCGCCACGAGTTGTGGGTCGCGGTTCCGGGCGAGTGGTGGGTCCTCTGCGGTTACGTGGACGCGACCCGGTTCCTGAACGGCTACAAGATTCACGCATCGGCTCCGTTCGAGGTGCCGCTCAGGGAGAACGCGATCACATGGGTCGACCTCGACCTGGACTTCGAGGTCACCGGGGACGGACTCGCGCTCCTGGACGAGGATGAGTTCCATGCTCACGCGAGACACGATGGCCTACCCCAAGGATGTGGTGACGGGTGCCTGGTCGGGTATCGCCACGGTCGCTTCGCGGTACACCAACGGCGAGTGGCCGTTCGACGGATCGATGCAGGAGTGGGTGGACAAGGCGCGTCGGTGACCGTCCGGGACGGTGCGACACCCGGCGAGACAATTGGCCTCTTCACGTCGCGGGAACGATGCGCCGGCGCCGAGGCTGACGGTGAACCATGCACTCTGGGCGCGGCTGTCCAAGGGTCACGATCCGATGACGCCTCCGTTCTTGCGGCGGATCACCACGGTGGCCGATCGGGGTCGGCCCTGCGGGTCGAAGTCGGGCCAGTTGCTCACGGTGCGCGGGTTGCTGGTCGTGGGTACGCCGAACTGGGTGTTCCAGAACGTGGTGGACTCGCCTGGGTGCTGGATGTTGACGAACATGGTCCGCTGGTCTGGCGTCGTGATGACACCGGTGACCTCGCAGCCACGTGGACCGACGAGGAACCTCTTGATCTCCCGGGTCACCGGGTGTGCGACGAGCATCTGGTTGTTGCCGATGTTGTCGTAGCCCGCGAGTGGCGAGGTTCTGGGAGCTGTTGGAGATGTCGGTCTGGATCCAGACGCGGCCGTCGTCGTCGACCCAGATTCCGTCCGGGGAGCCGAAGATGTTGTCGCCGGTCAGTCCTTGGACCAACTGGTCGTACTCCGGGTCGCCGGCCAGGGTGAAGATGTCCCACTCGAAGCTCAGTGCCGTGTTGTCGCCGTCGGTCTCGCGCCACCTGCAGGATGTGACCGTAGGGGTTGGGGTCGCGCTCGCTGTTGACCACCGGGTTGGCCGAGCTGGGTCCTGTCGCGTCTTCGAGTACGCCGAACCGTTGGTGAGCGTGAGGTAGACGTCCTTGGTGTGCTCGTCGACCGCGACCCATTCGGGTCGGTGCAGCGGGGTGGCGCCCACCGCGTCGCCCGCCTGGCGGGTGCGCAGCAGCACGTCCGCCTGGTCCGCGAATCCGTTCGCGACGGTGAGCGCGCCCTGGCCGTGGACGAGCGGCAGCCAGGTGCCGGTGCCGTCCTCGTCGAACTTCGCGACGTACAGGGTCCCCTCGTCCAGCGGGCTCTTGCCGCGGGCCCGCGGCTGGCGCCAGGGCTTGTCGCCGACGAACTTGTAGACGTACTCGAGGTTCTCGTCGTCACCGGTGTAGACCACGACGCGACCGCGCGACTCGGTGACGGCTGCGCTCTCGTGCTTGACCCGCCCCAGCGCCGTCCTCTTCAGCGGCTTGCTGTGCGGGTCCATCGGGTCGATCTCGACGACCCAGCCGAAGCGGTGCAGCTCGTTGGGGTTCAGGGCGACGTCGAACCGCGGGTCCGCGACGTGCCACGAGTAGGCGAAGCCCGCCGCGCTCACCCCGTAGCGGGCCTGCTCCGGCGTCGGCGTCCAGGCACCGTCGGCGGTGCCGAAGTAGCCGTTCCAGTTCTCCTCGCACGCCAGGTAGGTGCCCCACGGTGTGTGGCCGTTGCCGCAGTTGTTCAGCGTGCCCATCGGCGCGTTGTTGCTGGCCAGCGCCGGGTGTGCCAGCGTGACGGGACCGGTGAACGCGACCGGGGTGGTCCCGGTGATCCGACGGTTGTACGTCGAGCCCTCGACGTGGGTCCACGAGCCGTCAGCGTCTCTCGCACCTCGACCACCGTGACGCCGTGACCGGCGACCGCCTTGGCCACCTTCTCCCGGCCGGCTGCGTCGGCGGTGATCGCCGAGCCCTGGGCAGCGGTGTAGATCTGGATGGCGTCGGTGTACTCGTGGTTCATCACGAGCACGCCCCGCTCGCTGTTGCCCGTCGCCCGTTCGACAGCGGGAAGTAGTGGATGCCGTCATGGTTGAACCCGACCTGCTGCTCCTGCTCCGCCGACGTGTTCGAGGCGTCCTTGGCCCACTCGATCCCGGCCACCAACGGAGTGCCCCAAGGGATCGAGCACCTGCGCGGTGTACTCGGGAGGGACGATCGAGCGAGTCCGCCGTGCTGGTCGGCGACCGGGGTGAAGCCGATGCGCGGACCGTCGCCCCTCGGGAGCCGGGCACCGCGGCGGCCGGGCCGGCCTCAGCTGAGGGCCGGCGAAGAACGCGAACGCGGCCGCGGCGGTCCCGCCGGTGACCACGGAGCGCCGGGAGTAGCGCGCCGCGACCACCTGGTCGATGTGCGGCGTTGGTGGACCGGTTCGAGCCGATGTTCTCTACGTCGTCGTGCGGCACGAGGACCTCCGAAGGCCGGGACCAGGGACATGGGATGCACTCGCTCGCCACCTTCCGGGAGGCCGCGACGCCGGACGCGCCTCGATACAACCAAGGCGGTGGTCCGGGCAGGTGACGTGCCGGTGAACATGGACTGAAGTGCGGCTACCTCGCGGGGGCACCGAGGCGAGAGCGGTAAGGGCCAAGGGCATCGCCGGTCGGGTCACGCGTGTCGCCCAAGTGCCCTCCCGGTTCGTTCAGCCGACCCGCACACGCTGATCGCCGGGACGACGTCATCAACGCGGTTGTGCAGCATTCGCGGACGGCTGAAGCCGTGCGACATCGGTGGCAGGCGGTCAGAGATGCATGAAGGGCCCGATGGGCGCCAGGTCGAATGTCAGCAGTCCCTGCACCACGATGGGCAACGAGTCCACGAGCTTCGGACATCTGCTCGGACTCCGCGCTCACGAACAGGACGACCCCGGGCGGCTCGCCCACTTTGAAGGCGTAGTCCGTCACGACACGGTGCCGCACCATCTCCCATGCGCCAGAGGAGACGCCATTGACGTCGAAGTACTCCCTCACTTGCTCGGGAAGGACACCTTCTGCAGGTCGCGAGTCGGCCATGAAATGCATGTTCTAGACCCTTCAGTGTTCTTGCGGTCGTCGGGCCTGAACGTCCCGGCGGTACAGGACTACCACCTCGCTGGTGCGAACCAGGACTGCGGGGGTGATCGTTCGCTGACAGTTCACTCGATGGCCATACCTGGTGAACACCAGTCGTACGGGAGACCGGGACAGCACGTGGAGCACGTCATTAGCGGGTGCCTCCCACGAATCGTCGGCCACGATCGAGGGCGTCGGCCAGCGTTGACCGGTACGCGGGGCCGGCCGCAGAAGGTTGTCGCGGAAGCGTCGTCGGCGGTTCAGCCGACTCGCTCGTGCTCGCCGCCGGGGGTTCACCGCCGGAGGCGAGCGTGGAGTCATGCGCGTTGCGATCGTGACCGAGTCCTTCTTCCCCCAGGTCAACGGTGTGACCAACACCGTGCGCCATGTCGTCGACCGGCTCCTCCAGCGAGGTCACGAGGTGCTGATCGTGGCGCCGGGTCCCGGGCCTGCCCGTCTACCGCTCCGTCCGGGTGGTGCGCGTGCGGTCCTTCGCGATGCCGCGCCACCGCTCCTTCTCCGTGGGCATGCCCGATGCGGCCGTCGAGCGGACGCTGGCCGAGTTCCGTCCCGACGTGGTGCACCTGGCCTCGCCGATCGCACTGGGGGCCGTGGGCCTGCGGGCCGCGCGTCGGCTCGGGATCCCGACGGTGGCCGTGTACCAGACCGACATCGGCGCCTTCGCGCGGCAGTACGGCGTACGAGCCGAAGGAGCAGTCGGGCGGTGGGTCGGGCGTATCCACCGCCGCGCCGACCGGACCCTGGTTCCCTCCCGGGCGTCCTGGGACCAGCTGGTCGGCCTCGGCGTCACCGACCTGCACCTGTGGCGCCGCGGCGTCGCCCTCGACGTCTTCGGCCCCGAGCACCGCCTGCCGCAGCTCAACGCCCGGTGGACCCGGCGTGAACCCGGGTCGATCGCGGTCGGGTACGTCGGCCGGTTGGCGCCCGAGAAGCAGGTCCGCCGGCTGGTCGAGGTGGCCGCCGTGCCCGGCACCCGGCTGGTGGTCGTGGGGGACGGGCCGTCGCGGGCGTCGCTGGAGCGGCAGCTTCCGGACGCGGCCTTCACCGGCATGCTGCGCGGCGAGGACCTCGCCCACGTCTTCGCCAGCCTCGACGTCTTCGTCCACACCGGCGAGGCGGAGACCTACTGCCAGACCGTCCAGGAGGCGCAGGCCAGCGGCGTCCCCGTCGTCGCCCCGGCCGCCGGTGGTCCGCTGGACCTCGTCGACCACGGCAGCAACGGGCTCCTGTACGACCCCGCCGACCCGTCCTCGCTGCGCGAGACCGTGGCCCGGCTGGTGGTCGACCCGGAGCTGCGTCGCACGCTGGCGACCGCGGGCCTGGCGGCCGTGGGCGGAACGCACGTGGAGTGCGGTGGTGGACGAGCTCATCGACGTCCACTACCCGGCTGTCGTAGTGCCCGGAAGCCGCGTGCTGGCGGCGTGAGGGCCGAGCCGACCACCGCTGGTGGCGGCGGCACCGCGCTCGCCGCCGTCATCGGTCTGCTCGCCGCCGCCCTCGTCAGCGTCGTACACCTCCAGGCGCGCGCGGCCAGGAGGGTCATCGGCAAGCCGCTCGGCCAGAGCGCGCCGGTGGTGCGGGAGGTCTACAAGAGGAAGTACGGCGACCCGATCGAGCTGCTCCTGCTCGGCGACTCGATCGCCGCCGGGCTCGGTGCCGGCAGCCCGGACGAGACCCTCGGCGCCCAGCTGGCCAGGCTCCTGGCCAAGAAGACCCGCCGCACCGTGCGGCTGCGCAGCGCCGCGCACGTCGGTTCTGAGACGTCGATGGTGCGCGCCCAGCTGGCGTCGCTTCCCCCGGGCTACCGCGCCGACGTCGCGGTCATCGTCGTCGGCGGCAACGACGTCACCCACCGGGTCCGGCCGGCCGAGTCCGTACGCCACCTGCGCGAGGTGCTCGAGCCGCTGCGTGGCGGTCGGGACCGAGGTCGTCGTGGGGACCTGCCCCGACCTCGGTGCGCTGGGCGCCGTGCCCCAGCCGCTGCGCACCCTCGCCAGCCGCTCCTCGCGCCAGCTCGCAGCGGCACAGCGCGAGCTGGTGACCGGCATGGGCGGGCACGCGGTCTCGCTCGCGGAAGTCGTGGGTCCGTTCTTCGTGACCCAGCCCGACGACATGTTCGCCGTCGACCGGTTCCACCCCTCGGGCGCCGGCTACCGGCGTACCGCGAAGGCGATGCTTCCCAGCGTGCTCGCCGCGCTGGGCCACCAGCACCCGTTGCCCTCGGGGCACTACCCGCCCGCACCCTGACGTGCTGCCTGGCCGGCCACCGCGGCGCCGATGGATAGGCGAAACGTCACCGGCCGTTCACCGCTGGGTCGGGCTGCCGCCGCTGTCGGTGGCTTGGCTGGGACCATGACATCTCGGAAGACCGTCCTCCTGTCCACGCTCGCCGCTGCCGTCCTCTCGGTGCCCCTCGGTGGTGCGGCGAGCGCCGCCCCCAGCGACGCTGTCGTCACCGTGGAGCCGTCGCTCGTCGAGCCCGTCGTCATCGGGCACCGGGGAGCCTCCGGCTATCGCCCCGAGCACACGATGGCCGCCTACCGCCTGGCCATCGCGCAGGGTGCCGACTACATCGAGCCCGACCTGGTGTCGACCAGCGACGGCGTCCTCGTGGCCCGTCACGAGAACGAGATCGGCGGGACGACCGACGTCGCCGACCACCCCGAGTTCGCCGACCGCCGCACCACCAAGGTGATCGACGGCCGAGCGGTCACCGGCTGGTTCACCGAGGACTTCACCTGGAAGGAGCTGCGCACCCTGCGCGCGGAGGAGCGGCTCCCCGCGGTCCGACCGGACAACACCGCCTACGACGGCCAGGAGCGCATCCCCACCTTCGACGAGGTCCTCAAGCTCGCCCGCCGCGCCGGCGTCGGCATCTACCCCGAGACCAAGCACCCCACCTACTTCGACTCCGCCGGCCTCTCGCTGGAGGAGCCGCTGGTCGCGGCCCTGCGCAAGCGGCACTGGGACGACGCCGACGACCCGGTGATCATCCAGTCGTTCGAGACAACCAACCTGCGCGAGCTCGACACGATGGTCGACGTCCCGCTCGCCCAGCTCGTCGACGGGAGCGGCAGCCCGTACGACCTGCTCGAGGCCGGCGACCCGCGCACCTACGCCGACCTCGTGACGCCGGCAGGTCTCGCCGCGATCGCGAGCTACGCCGACGGCATCGGGGTGCACAAGGACCGGGTGCTGCCGCGCACCGGCGGTGCCACCACCGTCCCGAGCGCGGTCGTCGGCGACGCCCACGCCGCCGGGCTGCTGGTCCACGTGTGGACGCTGCGGCGCGAGAACCAGTTCATGGCCACGAACTTCCGGGTCGGCACCGACCCGAACGCTCCGGGTGACCTCGCGGCCGAGGCCCGTGCCTTCCTCGACGCGGGCGTCGACGGGATCTTCAGCGACCACCCTGACGTGGTGGTCGCCGTGCTCCAAGGCCGCTGACGCCAACCCCGCGCATCGCCGCGCACACGTCATGCGACCGGGCCCCTGGACGTTCATCGTCCGTACGCCGCTGCGTCACCGGTGCCTCTTAGCGTCCGTGACACCTCTCCCGGAAGGCCTCGACCACGCATGTCATCCACTTCACGCCGGTGGCGCCTCGCCACGCTCGCCACCACCGCAACCGTCTGCGTCACCCTGCCGCTGGGTGCAGCCACCGCTGCCCTCGTCGCCGATCCGGTCCGGGCCTCCGCGCCCGGTGCCGCCTTGTCGGTCGAGCCGGTGGGCACCTACGAGACGGGCGTGTTCGACGAGTCAGCCGCCGAGATCGTCGAGTACCACGCCGCGACCCAGCGCCTCCTCGTCGTCAACGCAGCACAGGCGAAGGTCGAGGTGCTCGACGCCTCCGACACCTCCGCCCCCGTGAAGCTGTTCGACCTGGAGACCACGGGGGTCACCTCCGCGGACGGCACGACCGTTCCCGGTGGGGCCGTGGCCAACTCCGTTGCCGTCCGCGAGGACGGCCTGGGCGTCGTGGCCGTCGAGGCGGACGACAAGACGGACAACGGCTGGCTGGTGTTCTTCGACGCGGCGGGCGACGGCGCCGCCCTGGGCGCGGTCCGCGTTGGCGCCCTGCCCGACATGGTCACCATCAGCCGCGACGGCGCCTTCGCGGTCGTCGCCAACGAGGGTGAGCCGGCCGAGGACTATGCGGTCGACCCGGAGGGAACCGTCTCGGTCGTCACGCTGCCCGGCTCGCTCACCGTCCCTGCGCAGTCCGCGGTCCGCACCGCCGACTTCCACGCCTTCGAGGGCGCCGCCGTGCCGGACGGCATCCGCGTGTACGGCGGTCGCGCCGACGCAGGCACTGGCACACCGACGTACCCGGTCTCGGAGAACCTCGAACCCGAGTACGTCGCGATCGACCAGCAGTCGCGAACGGCGTACGTGACGCTGCAGGAGGCGAACGGCATCGCGGCGGTCGACCTGAAGTCGGCGACTGTGAAGGACCTGTGGTCGGTGGGTGTGGTCGATCGCTCCGAGGTGCCGCTCGACGCCAGCGACCGCGATGGCCTGAACATCCGCACCTTCGCCGGGCTCGAGTCGTTCCGCCAGCCAGACGCCGTTGCGGCGTACCAGGTCAGGGGCCAGACGTACCTCGTCACCGCCAACGAGGGCGACACCCGCGACTGGGACGGCTACTCGGAGGAGGTCCGCGTCAGCGATCTGGGCAAGAACGGCCTCAAGCCCGCCTGTGACGCCGGTCAGGTCCGGTGACGGCTTCGCCGGCCTGAGCCGCCTCAAGATCACCAAGGCCGACGGCCTCGACGCGAGCGGCACCTGCTACGAGACGCTCTACGGCTTCGGTGGTCGCGGCTTCTCGATCTTCACCGCCGACGGCGAGCTCGTCGCCTCCAGCGGCGACGAGCTCGAGCGGATCACCGGCGCCGCGGCTCCAGACTTCTTCAACTCCGACCACGTCAGCTCGTCCGTCGACAACCGCAGCGACGACAAGGGTCCTGAGCCCGAGGGTGTCGCGATCGGCAAGGTCGGCGGCCGCACCTACGCCTTCATCGGTCTCGAGCGGGTCGGCGGCGTTGTCGTCTACGACGTGACGGAGCCGACCAGTCCCCAGTTCGTCACGTACACCAACAACCGGAACTTCACGGTCAGCGGTTCGAGCGACCTGGCGAACGCCGGCGACCTCGGCCCCGAGGGAGTCACGTTCATCTCCGGCGAGGAGTCCCCGACCGGCCGTCCGCTCGTGGCGATCGGCAACGAGGTGTCAGGCACCACCACGCTCTTCGACGTGTCGAGAATCGGCCCGGGGTCCAAGCGCTGATGTGGCGCTGGGCGGGCCCGGGTTCCTCTGACTCGCGGCCCGCCACCTCGACGAGCGCGCCAGGTCGGCGGCCTCAACGGCTGCGAGGTATGCGCCAGTCTGCCCCGGCCAGCCCACACGCTGCGGGCGCGCGCTGGCATCTCGCCAGCGGACGGGCTCATCTGCGAGCTTGCCACTGACGACGAACATCGACCTCATGGTTCACGTACTGCACCAGCTCACGCGCGCTCTGGAGGGCACCGCGCGGAAGTTTGACCGCGAACGGGTCATCCTGGTGGCGTGTGATGCTCGGCTCGTCCACGACAGCGACCCGGACCCAGGCCGCCCCTTGCGGGACAGCTGCAACGACGCACCAAGAACCTCACGCCAGGCGACCAGTCTGACGCGCGGGCTGCCATAGCGACGCGCGCGCCGCTCAGAGTAGGTGAAGGTGATCCCGTCAAGGGAGGCATTGACGCGCGCGTGGCGACCTGCAACCTCCGTTCTCGGCACACGGCGAGTGCACCACACGCAGGTGAACGAATCCGCAACCATCCCAAAGTCCGCTCGGGAAGGCGTGCGCCCACGCGATGTGGTAGCCGGCCAGCGCGACGAGCGCCCCTCGGCACTACGTCAATTGCGCCGTGCTCTCGACCCACTGCTGCTCACCAACCTCAGGGACCGGTTCACCGCCAACCTGCGCGCAACGTCGAGGTCACGACGTCGCCCAAGACGGTCAGGGCCGCGTCGGGCGAGAACGCGGCCGACTTCGAATCCATCGAAGCCCTTCAACCCTCATCGGGCCGTGGGTCGATGGCATCCCTCCACGCGCGTCATTCGGTCCGCCGGGTGGCTGCGGGACACTCGGGTGTGAGCAGGCTGTGGATGGCGTGGGTGCGCGACGACGCGGTGTACGTCGCCGAGCGCATGCTGCGGGCGCTGCTGCACCGGCACTTCGGACCCGACGCGGGCGACGCCGGGACGCTGCGCATCTGTCCGCTGTGCGCGAGCACAGAGCACGGCCGACCGGTGGTCGGCGGCCATGACGGGCGCGGACGCCCGGTCGTGAGCGTCGCCCGGACCTCCGGCGCGACGGTGGTGGCCCTGGCGGACTACGCCTCGGTGGGCGTGGACGTGGAGGCGACGGCGCGGTTCGACGCGGCGGACGTGGCGGACGTCCTGCTGCACCCGGACGAGCGGGCCACCATGGCGCACGAGGTGGCCACGGCGTGGGTCCGCAAGGAGGCACTCCTCAAGGCGTGCGGCCGGGGCCTCTTCGTCGACCCGTCGAGCGTGCGCCTGGACGACTCGACCGGGTCACCGGTGGTCGTCGAGTGGCCGACGTCGGTGCCACGTCCGGACTGGGTGATGGATGTGAAGCTGGCCGCCGACCTGAGCGCCGCCGTCGCCGGGAGCGGCGTGGGAAGCCCCGGCGAGTTCACCGTGCAGGAGGCAGGTCCGGGAGGGTCGCTCGGTTGAGCCACGGGTCGAAGAGCCCGGCCAGGTCCTGTCCGGTCGACAGCTCCGCGAACTCGACGAACGCCGACGTGTTGACGGTGCCGTGGGCATGCTTGTCGGTCCAGCCACGCAGCATGTCGAAGAACGCGTCGTCACCGACGGTGACGCGCAGGGCGTGCAGGGTCAACGCGCCGCGCTTGTAGACACGGTCGTCGAACATGAGCTCCGGGCCCGGGTCGGCGAGCACGAGGTCCTGGGCGAGGCCGCTGAGCTTCTTGTGATGCTCCTCGGCGCGGTCGTGGGCCGACGGTCCGCCAGATTCCTCGGACCAGATCCACTCGGCGTAGCAGGCGAAACCCTCGTGCAGCCAGATGTCCTGCCAGCGACCTATCGTCAGGCTGTTGCCGAACCACTGGTGGGACAACTCGTGCGCCACGAGCCGGACCGAGTCCCAATCGGAGGTCAGGAAGTTGGCGCCGAAGGCCGAGAGCCCCTGCGCCTCCAGAGGGATCTCGAGGTCGTCATCGGTCACGATGACCGTGTAGGCCGAGAACGGGTAGGGGCCGAACAATCGGGAGAACGTGTCGATCATGGCCCGCTGTTCGCCGAACGCGTCGTCGTACGATGCCAGCAACCGCTGCGGTAGCACGGCGTGCATGGGCACGTTGGCGTCATCGGTGCGAACCTCGTAGCGACCGATGTGAACGGTTGCGAGGTACGTGGCCATCGGCTCCGGTTGCTCGTAGACCGACGTCACCGCGCTCGAGCCTCGGCGGCTGCTCACCAGCTGTCCGTTCGCGACGACGTGGTATCCGGCCGCGACCGTGATGGTGAAGCGGTACTGGCCTTGTTGGAGGGCCGGTCGTTGCACGGAAACCACGTGGGTGCCCCGTGCGGTTGCCCGGCGACGATCACCCCGTCGGCGAGCTCCTCCCACCCGGCGGCTCCAAGGTGACGCGTCTCGTCGGGCGTGGGGTGGCCCGAGTAGCGCACCATGACGGTGACCGACTCGCCAGCCGCGAGGGTCTCCCCGAGACGCACGCTGAGGGTCTCGGTGCGGTCGCGGTACTTCACCGCGGCTCCGTCGACGGTCACCTTCGAGACGTCCAGGGCGTGCAGGTCGAGCGTCAGCTCGGAGGTCGCCTCGCGAATCGTGCACTCCAGACGCGCGGTGCCGTCGAGTCGGTTCCCCTCGAGCGAGTACCTCAGGTCCAAGTCGTAGTGCGTGACGTCGTAGGCGAGGTCACCGTGTCCGGGGACGTAGGGATCGACGTCGGCCATCACACGTCCGACTGCGACGCGTCGTCGAGCCACGGACCGATCGGGTTGCCCACCCAGCGGGTCTTGTCGGGCACCAGCTCGCCCCTCATCACCAACGACACAGGCCCCACCGTAGCGTTCCGACCGATGGTGGCCGCGGGCAGGATGACGCTGTTCGGGCCGAGGGTCGAGCCCCTCCGCAGCACGACGTGGTCCATGCTCATGACCCGGTCGTGGAAGAGATGGGTCTGCACGACGCAGCCCGCGTTCACGGTTGCTCCGTCGCGCAGCTCGACGAGGTCCGCCTCGGGGAGCCAGTAGGTCTCGCACCACACTCCCCGGCCCACAGTGGTACCGAGGGTGCGCAGCCAGATGTTGAGGGCTGGCGTGCCGGTGGCCGGCCGTGCGAACCACGGGGCGGCCACCAGCTCCACGAACGTGTCGGCCAGCTCGTTTCGCCAGACGAACGAACTCCACAGCGGGCGGTCTCCCGACCGGTGACGACCCACGAGCATCCACTTGGCCGCCGTGGTCGTGGCGGCCGCGACCAGCCCGGCGATCATGAGGAGTGCGCCGGAGGCGGCAGCGGCGACCACGAGGTGGGTCCTGCTGAGCAGGGCCTCGAGGGCCACGACGAGGCCGAGTCCTATCCCGCCGGACACGACCACAGGCACGAGCCGGCAGACTTCGACGACGGCGCGAGCGACTCGCAGCCTGGTTGCGGGGTCATAGGTGCGGCTGTCGTCGACGTCGTCGGTCGCTCGGCGCAGCCTGGTCGGCGGGCTTCCTAGCCACGAGGTGCCGGCCTCGGCCTGCTGACGACGGGGGAGCTGCGGACAGGACCGCCACCAACGCCTTCTTGGGGACCTTGCGGCCGGCGGCGGCCATCCCTGAGTTGCCGACGAACGCGCGTTTGCCGATCTTGACCTTCTCGATGCGCAGCCACCCGCCGCCCAGCTCGTAGCTGCCGATCAGCGTGTCGTCGGCCAGGAACGCCTGATCGTTGATGGTCGTGAGCCCGGGGATCAGCAGGACCGTCGAGGCCTCCACATTGACGCCAACGCGGGCACCGAGCCGCCGCAGCCACCAAGGGGTGAGGGTGCTCGCGTAGAGGGGGTAGAGCCACGTGCGCGCTTCATCGAGGATGCGCAGGGTCGTCCAGGCCTGAAGGGCCTGTCGACTGTGCACCGGATGGTGCCCGGGTCGGAGCCCGGCTCCGGCAATCCGCACTGCGGCGAGGACGAGCGCAGCCAGCACCAGCAGGCAGACCGCGGCAGCCACCGGCAGCAGCACCAGGGCACCCGTGGCCGCGTCGACCAGATCCGAGGCCCTTTCAACCGCGGGGAGCAGGATCAGCAGGCCGCAGGCGAGGGCCGCGAGCGGCAGGAACGAGATGCCGAGCCCGGTGACGCCGTACGACACCGACCACGCGGGACCTCGCGCCGGGCGCTCGGAGGACCAAGGCCCACGCGCGTCAGCCACACGCTCGGCCGGAGATCCGGACCAGAACTCGCCCGCCGGGACGGTGCCGTGGACGGCCGACCCGGGAGCCACCTCGACGTCGCGGCCGACCCGAGCGCCCGGTCCCAGGGTGCTGCGAGTCCCGATCCGGGCGCCGGCGCCGACCTCGACGGATCCGATGTGCAGGATGTCGCCGTCCAGCCAGTGCCCCGCAAGGTCGACCTCGGGCTCGACGGAGCAGCCGTCTCCCAGCTTCAGGAACCCGGTCACCGGGGGCACCGAGTGCAAGTCGACCTCCCGGCCCACGGCGGCACCCAGGGCCCTGGCGTAGTACTGGATGAACGGCGCCCCGGCGAGGTTTACCGCGCCGCACTCGTCGGCGAGACGTTCGGCAAGCCAGACTCGGAGGTGGATACGGCCTCCGCGCGGGTAGGCTGCCCGGACGCACTCCCCGCAGGAGGAACCGAGCTCCACGACGCATGTGCCCATCCGGCCCACTGGCGTGACGAGCAGCAGCCAGCCGACGACGACCACGATCCATGGCACCGGCTCGACATAGGTGATGCCCAAGATCTCGACAGCGAGATTGTTGCCGGCCGCGACCCACGTCAGCCACCGCAACCCGGTGATGGTGCGGAGCGGGAGGGTGAACGCGAGCTGCCCGATCTGAGTCTTGGTGGGAGTCGGACGCACGGCGCGGTTGGTCCGTGACGCGGGCGCCTGCATGGCATCGAGCGCCGCAGCCATGCCCGCCAGGGTGGGGTGCTCGTAGATGTCGGCGACGGTGGTCTCAGGATGGCGGCTGCGCAGCCGGGACACGATCTGGGCGGCGGTCAGGCTGCTTCCGCCGAGGTCGAAGAAGTCGTCGTCGCCCGAGCCGGCAGTGGCCCCGATGACTTCCATCCACAGCTCTGCGATCCACTTCTCGGTCCCGGCGAGGTCACTCCGGCTGGCGGAGGTACCCGCCTCCTCCGGAAGCGGCCACGGGAGGGCGTCCCGGTCCACTTTTCCCGAGGTCTTGGTGGGCAAGGACTCCACGGTCGCCACCCGGGGCACGAGCGCCGCAGGCAGCGACTCCCGCAGCCGGGCCAGGCCCGCGGCCGCATCGAAGGTCGCGTCCACCTGGACGTAGCCGACCAACAGGGAGTTGCCGGCCTTCGTCCTCCGCACTGCAGCAGCGGCCCCCCGTACCCCGGGGAGCCGGAGAAGTGCGCTGTCCACCTCGCCGAGCTCGATCCTGCGGCCGCCGAGCTTGACCTGGTCGTCGGCGCGGCCCTCGAACAGCAGCCCGCGGCCGTCATCGCGCACCAGGTCCCCGCTGCGATACGCGCGCGCCCAGCCGAGCGACGGCATCGGCGCGTACTTCTCAGCGTCCTTCTCAGGATCCAGGTAGCGGGCCAGGCCGACTCCTCCGATGATCAGCTCACCCACCGTGCCCTGCGGCACCGGCTGGCCCGCCGCGTCCACGACGGCGAGGTCCCAGCCGTCGAGCGGCAGCCCGATGCGTACCGGACCGTCCGGGCCCAGGCGCGCGCCGCACGAGACGACGGTCGCCTCCGTGGGCCCGTACGTGTTCCACACCTCCCGACCATCGTGGGCCAGCCTGGCGCCGATCTCGGGCGGGCAGGCCTCCCCGCCGAGGATCAGGAGTCGCACCGCCGTCAGGGACTCGGTGGGCCACAAGGTCACCAGCGTCGGGACGGTGGACACGACAGTGATGGCATTGGCGAGCAGCCACGGCCCGACGTCCACCCCGCTTCGCACGAGCGAGCGCGGAGCCGGGACCAGACACGCACCGTGAGCCCACGCCAGCCACATCTCCTCGCAGGACGCGTCGAAGGCGACCGACAGGCCAGCCATCACCCGGTCTCGACCGTCCAGCGGATCGTCGCAGGAGGAACAGGCGGGACTCTGCATCCACGAAAGCCGCGGCGCACCGGTGTGACACGGCAACGCCTTTCGGCGTGCCGGTGGATCCCGACGTGAAGATCACCCACGCGTCGTCGTCCGGTCCTGCCGGCCCGTCGGTCCTGCGGCGCGCGGGGGGCCTGCGCAGGGCGATCGCCAGCTCGTTCCCGACCACGGCTGCGACGGCGGCCTCGCCGAACACCAGGCGGGCGCGGTCGTCCGGGTCCTCGGCATCCACCGGGACGTACGCCGACCCGGCCAGGAGCACTCCCATGATGGCGACGTAGAGGTCCGGCGTGCCGGACTTGATCCTGACGCCGACCCGGTCACCACGTCCCACCCCAACGGCGTTGAGATCTTCGGCCAGGGCAAGGGCTGCGTACGCGAACTCCGCGTAGGTCAGCTGCTCGGCCCCGTTGTCGAGCGCACGGGCGTCCGGGGTCGCGGCGAGTGTCGCCTCGAAGATGTCGACCAGCGTCCGCGCCGGCGGGGCCGCCTCGGCCCGCAACAGACGCCTGGCGGGCGAGGGCGGGTGAGACACGGTGGGCGTTGACACGTGCGGAGTCTCGTGGAGGCAGGTGAACAACTGGTGCGCCGTCCACGGTGGCGCCCGGTGGGCACGACTGGTGAGCTGACGGGGCAGCGCGTTCACCTAGGATCGCCCCTCGTATTGCATTGTGGCGGTGTCATCCCGCTGTTGTGAGGTCGCTTGTGGCGAGTGGTGAGCGTAGGCCGTGGTCGATGAGGCTGACCATCCACACGAAGCTGTCGTCGACGTCGGTGTCGAACCGGAAGCCGCCTTCGGCTTCTAGGTTCGCGAATCCGTGGAGCATGCTGCGCAGCATGCGTAGGGCGTGAACTTCGTCGGGGCGATCCTCGGCAGGTCGCCCAGCGCTGGCGGGCGCTCGGATCTGGGTCACGGGCGCTGGGTCAGGCTCGAGAAATCGTGAGGCCGGGGTGGCCATGTCCAGCGCCTGGTGGGGCCGGTCGTGGTTGTAGTCGTGGACCCACTCGTCGAGCTCGTGCCTGCGCGGTGGCGAGGTCGGTGAAGACCCGGTCGGTGCGGAACTCGGTGCGTAGCGCCCGGTGGAACCGCTCGATCTTCCCGGTCGTGGTCGGTGAGCGGGGCTGGGTGTGCAGGTGCTCGATCCCGTTCTCCCGACAGATCCGGTCGAACAGCACCTCGACCGGCGGCTGGTTGAACCGGCCGGTGAACACCTTCCCGTTGTCGGTCAGGATCTGTCCGGGCACCCCGTAGGCACGCAGCGCAGCAGCGAGGCCGTCACACACGTTCGGGGAGCTCTCCCGCAGCATCAGGTACGCGCTGACGCAGAACCGGGAGTGGTCATCGACCCCGGTCAACGCCTTCGCCCGCCGCCCGTCCGCGAGCACGAACCCGCCCACGACGTCCATCTGCCACAGCTCCATCGGCAGCCCCGCGTTCCCACCGCTTCCACTTCCGGTCACGACGCCGGCGTCCCGAGGGGTCGATCAGGTTCAACCGGACCAACGCCCGGTACACCGCCGACTCCGACGGCACCGGCTCCACCCCGGCCCTGGCCAGCTCGAACACCAGCCGGCGCGGCCCCCACGACGGATGCGAGGACCGCATCGTCGCGACCATCGTCTCGACCTCCGCACCGATCTGGTGCGGACACGACCGCGGCCGGTGCGACCGGTCCGCCAGCCCCTCCAGACCATCGGCCTCGTACCGGGCCAGCCACCCGTGCACCGTCTTGCGGTGCACCCCGAACCTGGCTGCCACGTCCGTGACCGTCTCACCGTCGCTGATCACCGCCAGCACGGCCTGATACCGCTGCTCGGACACGCTCAACTCCCTCATCAAGGGAGTGTCACCAATCAACCGAAGTAGCTGTCACCCATCACCCGAAGATGTGTAACCCGTCAGCCGAAGCCCGAACGTCACCCATCAGGCGAAGTAATACACCGGCGTTGGTGCCCCAGGCCAGAGTCGAACTGGCGACCTTTCGCTTAGGAGGCGGCTGCTCTATCCACTGAGCTACTGGGGCGGGCCACAAACAAATGGCGGGAGCATCCTGCCACGAGGACCACCCCCGCCCGGCAACCGCGGTGCCCCAGCCGGCTCGCCGTATCGCGGAAGTTTGCCGAGTTCGAGTAGATTCAGCCCGTTCAGTCATCAAAGTCGTGTCAGGGGTGGGTCGGTGTCAGATGAGGCGCGCCCCTCGGCACCCGACGATGCGCCCAAGCGCAAGGGCAAGGTCGCCAAGAAGCACACCGTCGGCCGCGTCGTCCTCATCAGCGCCGTCGTGCTCGCTCTCGTGACCGGCCTGGGCATGGTCTACCTCGTCCGTCACCTCAACGGCAACATCGAGACCGTGTCCCTCGACGAGATCGAGGGCGAGCGGCCGGAGAAGGTCTACGACGGCAACGGCGAGCCGCTCAACATCCTGGTGATGGGCGACGACACCCGCGACGGAGCCGGCAACGCCATCGACGGTGAAGGCGGTGGTGGCTCCGACACCACCATCCTCGTGCACCTGTCCGCCGACCGGAGCCGGGCGTACGCCGTGTCCATCCCGCGTGACTCGATCGTCGACCGTCCCGAGTGCACCAACTCCGACGCCGACGCCGACGTGATGTGGAACGCCGCCTACTCGGTGGGTGGCGAGCTGTGCACCATCGAGCAGTTCGAGACCAACACCGACATCCTGATCGACCACTTCGTGGTCGTCGACTTCAACGGCTTCGGCGACATGGTGGACGCCGTGGGCGGGGTGCCGGTGTGCGTGCCCGAGGACATCGACGACCCGGCGCACGAGATCTTCGTCCCTGCCGGGGATCCGTCCGTGCTCAGCGGCGACCAGGCGCTCGACTACGTCCGGGCCAGGTACGTCGGCGAGCTGATCCAGCAGAACGACATCAGCCGCATCAGGCGGCAGCAGACCTTCATCGCCGCCCTGGTGCGCGAGGTCAAGTCCGCGGGGACCCTGACGCGCCTCGACCGGGTGGTCAACTTCCTGGACGCCGCCACCAAGTCCCTGAAGACCGATGAGGAGCTGGGATCGATCACCCGACTCGGCAAGATCGCGATGCAGCTGCAGAGCATCGGCCTCGAGCAGGTCAAGTTCGTGACCCTGCCGACGGAGTACTACCCGAGCGACTCGGAGTTCAGCGGCAAGGTCTTCTGGACACCCGAGGCCGAGCAGATCTGGAGCCTCCTCAACGAGGACAAGGTGCTGCCCAAGCGGCTGCTCGACGACTCGATCTCCGCCGAGCCTCCGGCCACCTCGTCCGAGAGTGGGACTCCCAGCGACTCCACGGGTTCCGCTACCGCGACACCGTCGACGACCCGACCGCCTCCGCGTCCCCGACCGAGACGCCGAGCGAGACCCCGGCGACCACCGAGCCCGAGCCGGAGGAGCAGATCCCCGGGGTCTGCGCGTGAGCGTCGACGACGACCCGACCGGCACTCCCGAGCCGGAGTGGAAGCGACGCAGCGGTTGGCCGCGGCCTTCGGCGACGGCGTACCCGAGCAGACGAAGGACGATCGGGACCCGCGCGAGGACGCCTCCGGCAAGGGCGACGACTGGTATCGCGACCAGGTGCCGCCGCACCACGGCTGACCGGCGTACGTCAGATGGCCCCGCCGCGCGCCTTGATGGCGTCGCGGATCTCCTCGAGCAGGGCGATGTCGGCGGGGGTGCCCTCCTCGGCGGCCGGGAAGAACTTGTCCTTGGCCTTCGGTGTAGGGGACGACGATGAAGAAGTAGACGACCGTGGCCAGGAGCACGAACGAGATCAGGGCGTTGAGGAAGGCGCCGAAGGGCTCGGTGCTCGAGAAGAACTCGGAGGCGGTGTCGGGCAGCAGGCTCGTGAGCCACTCGACGAACGCCGCGACGACGGCCGCGAAGGACAGCGCCATGATCAGGCCGACGGCGATCTCGACGAGGTTGCCCTTGAGGATGAAGGTCTTGAATCCGCTCATGGTGACTCCTAGCTCGGCCCCGAGAGGCCAGGTGGACTGCGACTGGCCACGAGGCTAGCGGCCCAGCGCCACGGTGAGGAACTGAGTCAGCGACGCCCCGGTGAGCCTCAGCGCAACCGCAGGTGACACGCCGACGACCACCAGCGCCCCACCCGACCCGCCGGCCGGGCCCTCGGGCACGTCGCGCGGTGTCGCGAGGACCGTGACGCCGACCGCGACCAGTCGCGCCTCGCCGGTGCCGGGGTCGGTGGCGTAGAGGTCGACCACGTCGCCGGGTCGCAGCAGGGCGGCCATGCCGGCGTCGGGAAGCCGCACCGGCAGCACCGTCTGCCCGTCCTGCGCCTCGGCGAGCGCGGGTCCGACGAGGCGTACGCCGGTCACCGGCTCGCCGCGACCGATCGGTGCGGCGAGCACGCGGCCGACGGCGTCGTCGGTGCGGCCCGCCGGGGCGACGGAGGCGGGGAACGCGGCGCGGGTGAGGTCACCGGACTCGAGCCGTGCCCCGGCCGGCAGGTCTCGTCGCGCGACGAGGACGTCCACGGTGTCGGGCGGGGGAGGGGCGACCGCCCGCAGCCCGGCCAGGGCCGCAGCGCCGGCCAGCACGGCCGCGATCAGTCGGCGTCGCTGCAGCAGCCGGTGGCGTACGGCGCGCACCCGGCGCCGCGCAGGTGACATCCCCGGGACGAGCATGCCCCGACGCTAGGTCGAAGTGGCCGGCGCCCGCTCGGCCTCTCCACAGGCCTCGACCGGGGCCAGTCGGAGCTCAGTCGGAGGAGGAGCTCGACGACGACGGACGAGGACGACGAGGACGACGACGAGGACGACGCAGTGGTGGACGCGGCGGGCTTCGCGGACGACGAGTCCGAGGTGGCGGCGGGCTTCGCGGACGTCGAGGCCGGTTCGGACGAGGTCGTCGTCTGGCGGCTGTCGTTGCGGTAGAACCCCGAGCCCTTGAAGACCACGCCGACGGCGTTGAAGACCTTGCGCAGCTTTCCGCTGCACTGGGGGCAGACCGTCAGGGCGTCATCGCTGAAGCTCTGGAACTGCTCGAAGGCGTGCGAGCACTCGGTGCAGGCGTACTGATAGGTGGGCATCGGTGATCCTCGGTGCGAGCTGGGCCAACGTGGACGAACTGGCTGGGCCGGCGCGACGCGCTGGCACTCAAACCCTTCGACTGCCAAGCGTACGGCACAATGACCAAGCCATGAGCGAGCAGCCGGTCACCCCTTCCCCTGACAGCCCCCCTGCACCTCCCGAGGCCCGAGACACGTCGCTGCGGCAGCTGTTCCGGCGTGCCCCGCGTGGGGTGCGCTGGGCGGCCTGGATCGCGCTCGGACTGGTGCTGCTGCTGGTCGTGCTGGCCGCTGTCGCGACCTGGGCCGTACGACGTCCGCTGCCGCAGACCGGTGGCGAGCTGACGCTCCCCGGGCTGAGCGCCGAGGTCGAGGTGGTCCGCGACGGCCACGGCATCCCCCAGATCTATGCCGACACCGACGACGACCTGATGCGCGCGCAGGGCTTCGTGCACGCGCAGGAGCGGTTCTTCGAGATGGACGTCCGCCGCCACGTCACGGCAGGCCGGCTGTCGGAGATCTTCGGCGCCGACACGTTGGAGACCGACAGGTTCATCCGCACGATGGGCTGGCGCAAGGTCGCGGAGGAGGAGTGGGCACTCCTCGAGCCCGCCACCCGCGAGGCGCTGGCGGCCTACGCGGAGGGTGTCAACGCCTACCTCGACCAGCGCAGCCCCGCCGAGCTCGCCGCCGAGTACGCCATCCTCGGCCTCACCGGGCTCGACTACACGCCCGCCGAGTGGGAGCCGGTCGACTCGCTGGCCTGGCTCAAGGCGATGGCGTGGGACCTGCGCGGCAACATGGAGGCCGAGGTCGACCGGGTGCTGCTCTCCCTCGACCACACCGAGGACGAGGTCGACGCGCTGTGGCCGCGCTATCCCTACGAGGACCACCCGCCGATCGTCGAGGGCGGCGGCGTCGTCGACGGCGTCTTCGAGCAGAACGCGACCGGCAACGCGACCCGCAACCCACGCCGACCGGCGTACCCGGACGCCGTCGTCGACGCCCTCGAGCAGGTCCGGCAGCGGATGGATGCGATGCCCGAGCTGCTCGGGCGCGGTCGCGGCATCGGCAGCAACTCGTGGGTCGTCTCCGGCGACAACAGCGCGACCGGCGAGCCGCTGCTGGCCAACGACCCGCACCTCGGCGTGAGCCAGCCCGGCATCTGGATGCAGATGGGGCTGCACTGCCGCGAGGTGACCGCCGACTGCGGGCTCGACACCTCCGGCTTCACCTTCTCCGGCGTGCCCGGGGTGATCATCGGCCACAACGCCGACATCGCCTGGGGCTTCACCAACCTCGGCCCCGACGTCACCGACCTGTTCCTCGAGCAGACCGACGGCGACGACCGCTACGTCCGCGACGGCGAGTCCGAGCCGATGACGGTGCGTACCGAGACGATCAAGGTCCGCGGCGAGGACGACGTCGAGCTGCGGGTCCGCGAGACGACCCACGGGCCGCTGATCAGCGACGTGTCGGCCGACTTCGCCACCGTCGGTGCCAACGCGCCGACCGACGAGCCGGCCGTGCGCGGCACCGGGTACGCCGTGGCGCTGGCGTGGACCGCCCTCGAGCCCGCGCCCACCGCCGACGCCATCCTCCGGCTCAACCGGGCTTCCGACTGGGACGAGTTCCGGGCGGCTGCCGCCGACTTCACGGTGCCGGCACAGAACATGGTGTACGCCGACCGCGAGGGCCACATCGGCTACCAGGCTCCGGGCCGGGTGCCGATCCGGACGTCGGGCAACGACGGCACGATGCCGGTCGAGGGGTGGATCAGCGCCAACGACTGGTCGGGCGACTACATCCCCTTCGACGGACTTCCGAGCCTGTTCGACCCGGACGAGGGCTTCATCGTCACCGCCAACCAGGCGGTGATCGACGAGGACTACCCCTACCTCCTCACCGAGGACTGGGACTACGGCTACCGCTCCACCCGCATCCGTGAGCTGCTCGAGACCGAGGGCGAGCTGTCGGTGAAGGAGATGACCGACCTGCAGCTCGACTCGGCGAACCCGATGGCGGAGACGCTGGTGCCCTACCTCCTCGACATCGAGGACCTCCCGTCCGGCTACTACCGCAACGCCCAGCGGCTGCTCCGTGGCTGGGACTTCAGCCAGCCCGCCGACAGTGCGCCGGCGGCGTACTTCAACGTCGTGTGGAGCAACCTGCTCGAGCTGACCTTCCACGACGACCTGCGCGAGGGGAACTGGCCCGACGGCGGCGACCGCTGGTTCGTGGTGGTCAGCGAGATGCTGCGCGAGCCGGCCGGCCCGTGGTGGGACGACGCCGACACCGAGGAGGTCGAGACCCGCGACGACATCCTGAGCCAGGCGATGGTCGACGCCCGCGACGAGCTCACGCGACGCCAGGCCCGTGACCCGGCGAGCTGGACCTGGGGGCACATCCACCGGATGAACCTCCACTCCAGCACCCTCGGCGAGTCCGGCGTCGCGCCGATCGAGCGGCTCTTCAACCGCGACGGCTGGAAGGTCGGCGGCGGCTCCTCGATCGTCGATGCGACGTCGTGGGACGCGGTGGAGGGATACGAGGTGACGGCGGCCCCGTCGATGCGCATGGTCGTGTCGCTGGCCGACTGGGACGACTCCCGGTGGATCAACCTGACCGGCGTCTCGGGCCACCCCGCCTCGTCGCACTACACCGACCAGACCGAGCTCTACGTCGCGGGCGAGTACCTCCCATGGGCGTACTCCCGCGGGGCGGTCGACGAGGCGGGCGAGGACACGCTGATGCTGGTGCCGGGGGAGTGATCCTGGGGTCCCTACAGAGCCAGCACCCCACCCGACGTCACCGCAAACCCCACGCGTACGTCGTGGGGATCCGTCGGCACGGGCAGCCCGACCTCCTCGGCGTGGAGCACCACCGCGACCGGCGTCCCGGCGACCACCCGGGCCAGGGCCCGGTCGTAGGACCCGCCGCCGCGCCCGAGCCGGTCGCCGACACCACTCACGGCGAGCCCCGGGACCAGCACCACGTCGGCACCCCGGACCGCGTCGACGCCGAGCCGCGACCCGGAGGGCTCCAGCAACCCGCGCGCGGCCGGCGCGAGGCTCGCCGCCCCGGCGTAGACCGCCCAGTCCAGGTCGTTGTCCGGTCGCAGCACCGGCACGATGACCCGCTTGCCCGCCCCCAGCAGTGCGTCGAGGAGCAACCCGGTGCCCGGCTCGCTGCCGACCGAGACGTAGGCAGCGACGGTCGCGGAACGTCGTACGACCTCCCACGCGAGGGCCACGGCGGCCAGATCCCTTGCTGCACGGGCGTTCTCGCCCAGCGGCCGGCGGCGCCGCGCGGCCAGGACCTGGTCGCGCAGGGCGGTCTTGGCTGCCGAGTTGTCCCCGGCCACTGACTCCTCCACCCGATCAGCCTACGATCGACAGCATGGCTAGCAAGGGCAGCACGAACGGCCTCGACATCGCGCGGGCGAAGATGAGGGAAGCGGGCGTCGACGAGGTCGCGATCGACACGTTCGCCCACTACTACCGCCTGCTCGAGCACGGCGAGACCGGCATGATCGCCGAGAGCTCCATCGAGCCCCTCGACATGCCCTCGCTGGCCGACGTGGAGGTCTCCGACGAGGTCGCCGCCGAGGCGATCCGCGCGACCGCGGTCGTCAAGCTCAACGGCGGCCTCGGCACGTCCATGGGGATGAGCCGCGCCAAGTCGCTGCTGTGCGTACGCCGCGGGCTGAGCTTCCTCGACATCATCGCGCGCCAGGTGCTCCACCTCCGCACCCAGCACGACGCGGTGCTGCCCGTGCTGTTCATGAACTCGTTCCGCACGTCGGCCGACACGATGGCGGCGCTGGGCCGCTACGAGGACCTCGCGGTCGACGGGCTGCCGCTGGAGTTCCTGCAGAACAAGGAGCCCAAGCTGCTCGCCGCCGACCTGATGCCGGCCGCCTACCCCAAGGACCCCGACCTCGAGTGGTGTCCACCCGGCCACGGCGACATCTACACCGCGCTGCGCGGCAGCGGCCTGCTGGCACAGCTCGTCGAGGCGGGCTACCGCTACGTCTTCGTCTCCAACTCCGACAACCTCGGGGCCGTCCCCGATGCCCGCGTCGCCGGCTGGTTCGCGCAGAGCGGGGCGCCGTTCGCGATCGAGGCCGTGCGCCGCACGCCGTCGGACCGCAAGGGCGGCCACTTCGCGCGCCGCAAGGAGGACGGTCGGATCGTGCTGCGTGAGTCGGCGCAGACCCTCGACTCCGACCGGGAGGCGCTGGCCGACCTCGACCGGCACAAGTTCTGCTCGACCAACAACCTGTGGTTCGACCTGCAGGCCATGGTCAACGCCCTCGACGCCCGCAGCGGCATCCTCGGCCTGCCGCTCATCCGCAACGTCAAGCACCTCGACCCCGGTGACCCGAAGACGCCCGAGGTGATCCAGATCGAGACCGCGATGGGTGCCGCGATCGAGGTCTTCGCGGGAGCGCTGACCATCGAGGTCGGCCGCGACAGGTTCGTCCCGGTCAAGACGACCGACGACCTGCTCGTGCTGCGCTCCGACGTCTACGACCTGGGCAAGGACTTCGTGCTCGACCAGGCCTCCGACGACGTGCCGCTGGTGACGCTCGACGACGACTTCTACAAGCGGGTCTCCGACTTCGACAAGCGCTTCCCCGAGGGGGCGCCGTCCCTGCGCGAGGCGAGCTCGCTGAGCGTCGAGGGCGACTGGACCTTCGGCCCGGGCGTCAAGGTGGTCGGTGACGTGGCCCTGGCCTCGACCGCCGCCAAGCGCGTCACGGCAGGTACGACGCTGGGCGAGGACGAGCAGGACACGCATGGCTGACCTGCTTCCGGTCTCCGAGCTGATCGACCGGATCCTGGCCACGATCTCGCCGCTGCCGTCCTTCCCGCAGCCCCTGATGGAGGCACTGGGCCTGGCGCTCGCCGAGGACGTGGTCGCTCCGATCTCGCTGCCCAGCTTCGACAACTCGGCCATGGACGGCTACGCCGTGCTGGCCGACGACGTGGCCGGTGCGAGCAAGGACGCGCCCGTCCGGCTGCCCGTCGTCGGGGAGATCGGCGCCGGCCAGTCCTCGATCCTCTCGATCGCGCCCGGCTCGGCCGTCAAGATCATGACCGGCGCCCCGGTGCCGGCCGGTGCCACCGCCGTCGTCCCCTACGAGTGGACCGACCGCGGCGTCGCCGAGGTGCAGATCTTCCAGGGCGCCGGCGCCGGCCAGCACATCCGGCCGGTGGGAGACGACATCTCCGAGGGCGACATGCTCCTGGAGGAGGGGACCGTCCTGGGCGCGCGCCACCTCGGCCTCCTCGCCGCCGTCGGCCGTGCCACCGTGCGTACGCGTCCCCGTCCGCGGGTCGTGGTCATCTCGACCGGCTCCGAGCTGCGCGACCCCGGCACCTCGTTGGGGCACGACTCGATCTACGACGGCAACTCCTACCTCCTCGCCGCGGCCGCCCGCACCGCCGGCGCGATCGCCTACCGCGTGGGCATCGTCCCCGACGAGTCGCACGCCTTCACCGAGGCGCTGCACGACCAGCTCGTCCGCGCCGACATCGTCGTGACCAGTGGCGGGGTGAGCGAGGGCGACTTCGACGTGGTCAAGGAGTCGCTGACCAACCAGGGCACCATGTGGTTCGGCGGCGTCGGCATGCAGCCCGGCAAGCCGCAGGGCTTCGGCACCATCGGCGAGGACGACACCCCGGTCTTCACCCTGCCCGGCAACCCGGTCTCCTCCTACGTCTCCTTCGAGATGTTCGTGCTGCCCGCGATCCGGCGGATGATGGGCAAGCTGCCCTACTCCCGCCCCACCGGGCGCGCTCGTCTCACCCACGGGATCTCGTCGCCCGGAGGGTCGCGTCCAGCTGGTCCGCGCGCTCCACGACAGCGACCGCGGCGGCGCCTTCGTGTCGCCCGTCGGCGGCCACGGCTCGCACCTCATCGGCGACCTGGCTGCCGCCAACGCACTGATCGAGGTGCCCGCCGACGTGACCGCGATCCAGGCCGGCGAGATGGTGCAGGTCCGACTGCTCGACGAGGAGTTCTGATGACCGCACCAGCTGGTCGCCTCACCCACGTCGACGAGGCCGGCGCAGCCCGGATGGTCGACGTCTCCGGCAAGGACGTCACGTCGCGTACGGCGGTCGCCTCCGGTCGCGTGCTCCTCAGCCCGGCCGTCATCGACCTGCTCCGCGGCGCGGGCGTGCCGAAGGGCGACACCCTCGCGGTGGCCCGCCTCGCCGGGATCATGGGCGCCAAGCAGACCCCGACGCTGATCCCGCTGTGTCACCCGCTGTCGATCTCCGGCGTCACCGTCGACCTCGTCGTCACCGACGAGTCCGTCGACATCACCGCGACCGTGCGCACGACCGACCGCACCGGGGTGGAGATGGAGGCCCTCACGGCCGTGTCCGTCGCCGCGCTCACGGTCATCGACATGGTCAAGGCCGTCGACAAGGCCGCGGTCATCACCGACGTCCGCGTGGAGAGCAAGAGCGGCGGGAAGTCAGGGGACTGGACGCGATGAGCCTCCCTGCCGCCGTCGTCGTCGCGTCGAACCGTGCCGCCGCCGGTGTCTACGCCGACGAGACCGGCCCCCTCATCGTCGAGTGGCTGCGCAGCCAGGGCTTCGACTGCGCCGACCCCGCCGTCGTGCCGGACGGAGATCCGGTGCGCGACGCGATCACTGCCGCCGTCGACGGTGGCGCGCGTGTCGTGCTCACCACCGGTGGCACCGGGCTGACCCCCACCGACCGTACGCCCGAGGCGACCGCCGCGCTCCTCGACCGCCAGGTGCCCGGCATCGCCGAGGCCATCCGTGCGGCCGGCGTGGCCAAGGGCGTGCCGACCGCGATGCTGTCGCGCGGGCTCGCCGGGGTCGTGGGGGACTGCCTGGTGATCAACCTGCCCGGGTCGCGCGGTGGGGTGAAGGACGGACTGCAGGTCCTCGAGCCCGTGCTCCGGCACGCGGTCGAGCAGATCGTCGGGAGCGACCACTGAACACCCCCGGCTGGCCGGCCCGCCTCGAGTCCGAGGGTGTGGTGGTGCGGTCGCTGCGCACGGCCGATGCGAGCGCCTGGAGCGACGTCCGGACACGCAACCACGACTGGCTCCGGCCGTGGGACGCGACGATGCCGCCCGGCGGCCAGCCCCGCCCCACGTCGTACAAGATGGTCGTGCGGTCGATGCTGCGCCAGGCGAGGTCAGGGCAGTCCCTGCCGTTCGTCATCGAGGTCGACGGTCGCTTCGTCGGGCAGGTCACGGTCAGCAACATCGCCCGCGGCAGTGCGATGTGGGCGTCGATCGGCTACTGGGTCGCAGCCGACGTGGCCGGACGCGGGGTGGCGCCGCGCGCGGTCGCGATGGTGATCGACCACTGCCTGGGTCCGGTGGGCCTGCACCGCATCGAGATCTGCGTGCGGCCGGAGAACACCAACTCGCTGCGGGTGGTGGAGAAGCTGGAGCTCGAGCAGGTGGGCTACGCCCCGAGGTTCCTGCACATCGACGGCGCCTGGCGCGACCACCGGATCTTCGCGGTGACGGTCGGAGGAGTGCCCCGGGGGCATCGAGCAGCGGCTCGGGACCCACGAGTCACACGAGTAGTTCTGCGACACACCCAGTCACATCCGCACCAGTCCGCTCGCCCGCTCCTACGCTGCGAGCGTGGACCTGAGCGCGCTGATCTTCGTGGCCCTTGCCGTGGCGTGGGCCGTCTACCTGATCCCCAAGGCGCTCAAGCACCACGACGAGGTCCAGCGCAGCCGCTCGGTCGACAAGTTCTCCCACACCATGCGGGTGCTGGCTCGTCGTGAGCCGGTCGACCGTCGCAACGCGCGGCTCGTCGTCGCACCCGTGCGAGCCGTCCTTCGCCCGCCGGTGGAGACCAAGGCGCATGCGACGCCGGCCCAGGTCGACCTCGTGGTCGAGGTCCCCGTGGCAGAGCCGGTCGCCCGCCCGACGGCACCCGCCGGAAGGCAGGTCACCCGCGCCGCCGCGCGCCGTGCCGCGAAGCGCCGCCGCAACGTGCTCGCGCTCATCGCGCTGGCCAACACCGTCGTGATCGGCCTCGCCGCCGCCGCCGTCATCGTCTGGCCCTGGGTCGCCGTCCCCGCTGGGTTGCTGGTCGCCTGGTTGGTGGCGTGCCGGGTGTCGGTCAGGGCCGAGCGTCGCGGACGTACGTCCCGGTCCGCCATCGAGATCGGCCTGCCGCCCGAGGTCGAGATCGAGGAGGGCGACTCCGACCTCACCGGCGAGATCTCCCCGGTCCCGCCGAGGCCACGCGAGTCGCAGGTCCCCTCGCCGCAGGAGTCCCCGGCCGGGGAGGTCCCGGCCGTCATCACCGGTGAGATCCCGATCATCGCCGAGTCCGTCGTCGGTGGGTGGGACATGGTGCCCACCACGCTGCCGACCTATGTCACCAAGCCCGCCGCCCAGCGCCGTACGGTCGCGACGATCGACCTCGACTCCACCGGCGTGTGGTCCAGCGGCCACAACGACGACGACTCGGCGCTGGCCCGCTCCGCCGAGCAGTCCGCCAGGACGGCGCGTGAGGTCGACGAGACCCGTCGCGCCAACGGCGCCTGAGCCACCTCACCGCTTGCCCGGGTCGATTCGGTCGGGCCCCCGCTGCTCGTGTATCTTTGCGTCGCGCCATGAGGCGCGTGGGGGTGTGGCGCAGCTGGTAGCGCGTCTCGTTCGCATCGAGAAGGCCAGGGGTTCGAGTCCCCTCACCTCCACCGAACAGCACGGGCCCGGATCATCGATCCGGGCCCGTGCTGCGTCCTGATCCAGCCACGGCCGGCCGCAGTGCCCGGATCGAGCGGTGAGCGAGGCCGCTTCTCGGCGCGCAGAACCGGCGTCACTCACCGCTGTGCTGGCAACGACGATCTCGGCCGCCGGCCCTCTCGTCGTCACCCCCGCTAACGTCGGAGCGTGACGGACTTCCAGCGCATCTTCGTGGTGGGGACGCAGATCGGTGACGACGAGGTCGTGGCCCTGCGGAAGCGGCTGGGGAGGGTCGTCACGGTGCTCGTCGCCCCGACGGGCGAGGCCAAACGGGTGGTCCAGGTGCTCGGCCAGGAGGCGACTCCCGACGTCATGCTGGCACCCGAGCGGTTCCCCGGCGTCGACCGGGGCCACCGCCTCGACGAGCTCGTACGCCGCCACGCCCTCGCCGATCGGCAGCGTGACGTCGTGGTGGTCGCCGATCCGGCGACCGTCACCCTGCTGCTGCGGGTGATGGCGCCCGGTCAGCTGCCCGAGCGTGGTCCGGTCACGGTCGTCTCGCTGCCCCGGGCCGCAACTCCGGTGTCCCTCGTCCACGTCGCCGCGGGCGGCGTGCTCCATCGCCGTCCTGACCGGACTCCTGGCCGCCGTCCTCCCGTTCTGGTTGCTGCCCGGGCTCGTCGTGCTCGTCGGCCTCGCGCTGCTCCTGGTGCCACGCCACCGGCGCACGGGTCAGACCCTGCTGCTCGCCACCGGCGCCGCCGCCGTGGTCGGGATGCTGGCGATCGCCGGATCGGCACGGTTTCCCGGGGCCTGGTGAGGTAGACGAGGCGCTCGCGTCAAAGGACCCTCAGACCGTGCCCCGCGTTGCTACGGTGCGGCGTATGAGTGGCGCATGAGGGTCGAGATGCTGGGTGTCCGCGGTTCCACTACCTGCGCCCGGAGCGGACTTCGTCCGCCACGGTGGGCACACGTCGTGCCTCGCGATCACCGCCGATGAAGCCGATCGTCCGACACTGGTCCTCGACGCGGGCACCGGTCTCCGCTCGCTCACCGGCCTGCTGGACGGTGCACCGTTCGACGGTTCCATCGTGCTGAGCCATCTCCACTGGGACCACGTGCAGGGGCTGCCGTTCTTCGCTGCCGGCGACCGCGCGGACGCCAGGGTCGACCTGCACGTCCCGGCGCAGGACGGGAGGTCGGGCCGTGACCTGCTGGCACAGTCCCTCGCCCCGCCGGCGTTCCCGATCACCCCGGAGGGGCTGCACGGCGCGTGGACCTTCCACGCCATGGCGGACGGACGGCACGAGGTCGAGGACTTCACGGTGACCGCCGTCGAGATCGAGCACAAGGGCGGACGCACCTTCGGCCTGCGGGTGGACGACGCGCGAGGCTCGTTGGCGTACCTGCCCGACCATGCACCGGCTGCCGGGATCTCTCGCGAGCTGGTGGCGATGCTGGCGGGCGTCGACGTGCTCGTCCACGACGCCCAGTTCCTGGACGGGGAGCGGCCGGTCGCCGTGGACTACGGGCATGCCACGGTGCAGGACGCGATCGCGCTGGGCCGGTCCGCCGGTGCAGGGCAGCTCGTGCTGTTCCACCACTCGCCCGCGCGGAGCGACGACGCGCTCGACGAGATCGCCTCATGGGCACCCGACCTGGCCGGCGACCTGCCGGTGGTGGTGGCCCGCGAGGGCATGGTGCTCGACGTGATCGCCCGCCGACCCGGGTAGCTGCCTCATCCGGGCGCTGCCGCCCCCATCAGTGGGGACGGAAGTGCAGCAACCGGCTCGTCACCCGAGACGGCCGGGTCCGTCGCCCCCAGGTCGCCGCCGGACTGGTCGAGCAGGGCCCGCGCCGCGCTCCTCCCCGCCAGCACCATCCGGTCGAGCTGGTGGAACTCCAGCAGTCCGACTCCCAGCGTGGGCGGCGTCACCACCCAGGCGCCCTGGGCCCGGGCCGCGGCGACGGCGCCACCACTGCCGATCATCATGGTCCGCAGCAGTGTCTCCCCGAGGGCGGGGACGCGCCGTCGGCCGGTCCGTGCGCGGTTCCCGCCGCCGGCACCGCCCATCGAGATGTTCACCGCCACGACCGGTCCCTCGTCGCGCTCGGTGAGGAGGTCGACCGGAAGGTTGTCGAGGATGCCACCGTCGATGAGCAGTCGGCCCTCGTCGTCGGCGATCGGCGCGAACAGCACCGGCAGTCGGACCGACGCGTTGACCGCGTCCACCAGGTCGCCCCGGCGGTGGACCTCGCGGGTGCGGGTGACGAGGTCGGTGCTCACCGTGTGCAGCTGGTGCTGGAGGCCCTCCATCCGGGCGTCGCCGAAGTGGCGGACGAGCGCGTCGCGTACCCGGCGGCCCTTCGCCAGCGAGGCGATCGGCAGCCGCCAGTCGCTGAACGGCCGGCGTCGGACGAACTCGGCGTAGCAGACGTCCTCGAGCTCGTCGCCCCGGATGCCCGAGGCGTGCAGGGCCGCGACGATCGACCCCACGCTGGCCCCCGCCACCCGGTCGACGTGCAGGCCGGCGTCCGCGAGCTCGAGCAGCACGCCGACGTGGGCGAAGGCACGGGCACCCCCGCCGGCCAGCACCAGGCCGAGCGCCCGGCCGGCGAGCCGGTCGGCGAGTCCCCGGAGGTCGAGGACCGGGTCGCCCACGGCCAGGGTGAGCTGCCAGGCGTCGGTCGCGGCGACCCACGCCGCACGCTGGAGCGGAGCGGGAGCGGGCCCGACGAGCACGACCTCGGGGCTGCGGAGTGGCGCGGGCGTGACGGCCTCGGTCGGGACCGGCGCATCGGCCTGCGCCACCAGGACGACGGCGTCCGCCTGCCTCAGGCAGAACTCCCGCCACGCCTGCTCCGCCTCGGACACGTTGCCGTCGGCGACGAGCAGCACCCGGTCGCCGTCCTCTTCCGCCCGGTCCAGCCCGTCCGGGTCGACGACGCCTGGTCTGATCACGCGGTGGTGCACGGCGAGCCGGTTGCCGAGCACCTCGGCAACCGCCGCGGCGCCACTGCCGGGGTGCAGACCGACGACGGCGATCACCTGGGGTTGTGGTGGCCGGGCCTGCGCGGCCGACAAGTCGGCGGTGCGCAGTCGCTCCGCGACCTGCGTCAACACCTGTCGGGACGCGGCCGGGTCCTCCGCGAGCATCGCCTCGAAGGCCGTGCGGGGCACCTCGAGGACCGTCGTGTCACGGCGGGCCTGGACGTCGGCGGACCGGTGCTCCCCTGTGAGCAGGGCCAGCTCCCCGAGCACCGCACCGGGCCCGAGCTCGCGCACCATGCGCCCCCCGACGCCGACGGTCAGCCGACCGCGCCTCACGACGTACGCCGGACCGGCGGGATCGCCCTCCCGGATCAGCCACGTGCCGGCCGGCACGACGACCAGCTCGGCCGCAGCCTCCAGCCGTCGACGCGCGGCCTGCGGCAGCCCGGCCAACATGGGCACGGCCGTCAGGTCGGTCGAGTCCCCGGGGACGGCTGGAACCGGCGTGCCCTCGGCCGGCCGATCGGGAGGGTCGACCCGCGCGGGCTCACCGTCGTCCACGTCCTCGTCGGCCGAGATTCCGCGGAGCTTGCCGAGCGGTAGGGCTACGACGGCCACCACGACGAACGCGACGATGGAGAGCATCCAGCCGTCGTGGAAGACCGCCACCGCCGTCGCCGGCGTCGGCTCACCCAGCAGCAGCACCAGGACGGCGATCCCGAGAACTCCACCGAGCTGGCGCGCGCTCGAGACGACTGCGGACGCCGTGGCGTACCGGCCGCCCGGCACCGCCGCCAGAGCCGCGCTCCCCAGCAGGGGCAGGGTCGCACCGACCCCGATGCCGCTGAGCACCTGTCCGGGCATCCACTCGCTCCAGAACGCCGGCTCCAGCCCGACCTGCTGGTGGTACCACAGGTAGGCGCCTGCCCACACCAGGGCGCCGGGGACGACGAAGTAGCGGTAGCCGTAGTGGTCCGCCAGGGGGCCGAGCCGGGCGGCCACCACCGCGGCGATCAGCGCGCCGGGGACGAGGGCGAGTCCTGCGCGCAGCACGCTGTAGTCCCAGACGTACTGCAGCCACAGGATGTTCGTCAGGAGGTAGGCGTAGAACCCGAAGCCGGCCAGCACGGTCGCCACGGAGGCGACGGCGAACGACGGGATGCGCAGCAGCGCCGGATCCAGGAGCGGGGAGGGGTGCGCCCGGGAGCTGAGGACGAACAGGCCCAGGAAGAGGGCGGCCGCGGCGAAGGCGCCGAGCACACCGACACTTCCCCAGCCCCAGTCGCTGCCCTTGACGATCCCGAGGTTGAGCGCCCCCAGACCGACCGCCAAACAGGCTGCGCCACGCAGGTCGGGCAGCGAGCGCACCCCGGGCGCCCGGCTCTCGACCAGCTGTCTGCGCGCCACCCACACCGCGGCCACTCCGAACGGCAGGTTCACCCAGAACGCCCAGCGCCATCCCCCGAGCTCGACCAGCAGCCCTCCCAGCGGCGGTCCGAGGCCCGCCGCGACGGCCGCGGCCGCGCCCCACAGCCCGATGGCATGGGCGCGTCGCTCCTCCGGGAAGGCCTCGACCACCAGCGCGAGGGATGCGGGGACCAGCAGCGCCGCGCCGAGTGCCTGGACGACGCGTGCGGCCACCAGGAGCTCGACGGACGGAGCGGCCGCACACAGGGCGGACGCAACGGTGAACACCACGACACCAGTGACGAACGCGCGACGCCGGCCCAGCAGGTCGGTCAACCGACCGCAGACGATGAGGAACGCGGCGAAGACGATGTTGTAGGCGTTGAGCACCCACGACAGGCCGCTGATCGAGGAGTCGGGGAACGACTCACGGATCGAGGGGAACGCCACGTTGACGATGGTCGCGTCGAGGAACGCCAGGAACGCTCCGAAGGCGGCCACCACCAGGACCCGCGACGCCGGCACGCGCGCACCGCTGGCCTCGTGCATGACCCGGCCCCCTCCCACGTCCCTCGCGGGACGACACTTCGGGGCAGTGTGGCGCAGCCCGGGCGGACGCGTGGCGGGCGGTCTAGTCAGCGTTCGACGATCCTTGACGTGTCACGTGGCGGGCCACAAGTCTGGCAAGACTCTCTCGGGTTCCTTGGGAGGGACTACGCCATGATCGATGTCTCCGGAGGGCGGCGCCGCCGCCTCGTGCTCGCCCTCGTCGGCTGTCTGGCCGCCGTGTCGTCCGGCCTCGTCGTCGAGGGGGCCTCGGGTGCGAACACCGCCCCGGTCGCCATCGTCATCGACAGCATCACCGGCCAGGACCTCGACGAGCTCGGTGACCTGCCGACGGGAGCCGCCCCGCTGACCTTCGTCGAGGTCGACCAGACCTTCACCGTCGACGTCAGCTTCGAGGACAGCGCGGGTGCGGCGGTGCCGTTCAACAGCGACACCGTCCTCGAGATCACCGGCACCTCCAACAACGGGACGGTGGTGCTCGCGCCCGTCGCGGGTGACCGTGCCGAAGGGCAACGCCACGTTCTCCCTCCCGACCAGCATCGCGCGTCTCGGCGAACCAGGTGGTGCTCACCGTCAAGCCGGTCGCCAAGCAGCTCGCGAAGACCGTGGCCCCCGGGCGTGTCCTACCTGCCGACGGCCGTTCCCGTGAAGGACCTGCGGTTCGACGTCGCCCAGGACGCCCGCATCGCCGACGGTGTCGAGCGGCTTCGCGCAGGGCATCGGCGGCGGTGCGAACTGCGCGAACGCCACCGCGGAGGCGCCCGTGTGCGGCGATCGTGATCCTGCCCCGTGGCGCCGGCGCCAAGGTGCTGCTCTCGGTCGGCGCCTGTGACACGACCGGCGCTGTACGCCCCGTGCTACGAGGGTCGGAAGGGTCCCGGGCGGCGCGGTCGTGCAGACGCTGTTCGCCCAGCCGTCGGTGCCGTACTCCGACGACCTCGCCCGCCACCCTCGTGGTCAAGTGCGACAAGTCGCTGTGCGGCACCGGCGCGATCCAGGGGTTGACGGTGAACTACTCGCTGTCGGGCAATGGGGCTCTCGTCGCCGCGCGACCCGTGTCCGGCCAAGAACACCATGGCCGCCCCGGGACGTGCCGTGCGTCGACTACGTGCAGAGCAAGCGGGACGGCTCCGGGGACACCCACCTCTACCTGCTGACCGACCGCGACCTGCGCGGCGGCATCGGCTGAGCGCAGCACCTCGGTCTCACCCCGGCCGCCGATCGCCGTACGCCCACGAGCCGTCCTGAGCGGTGAGTGATGCCGGTTTCGAGCGCTCGGAACCCGCCTCACTCACCGCTCGGCCGGACGACACCGATCGAGTCAAGGATCTCGCGGCCCGGCGCGCCCACGGTGCCGTCGGTGTCTCGGCGCGAGCGCCAGCGAGGGCGGCCAGCGCGAGTCCCTGCTCCAGCCGGTCGCCCGCCTCCTCGGCAGCGGCGAGCGCGACGCGCGTACAGCTCGCGTGCCTCCTCGGGACGGCCGGCGGCTGCCTGCTGCCGCCCGCGGAGACGGTGGACGGTCGCAGCCGGCCCGGCGGATCCGTCGAGGAGATCGAGTGCCGCGGCGGCTTCGGCCGATCGGCCCGCCCCCTGGAGGATCTCGACCAGGACCAGGTCGGTCGCGACCACCTCCGCGGGCTCACCCAGCCTGTCGAAGCGCTCCCGTGCGTCCCGCGCCAGGGCGACGGCCCCGTCGACGTCGTCCGACGCCGGCCAGCACGCGGGCCGACTCCCGCTGGGCGAGCGCCACCAGCTCCTCGTCCTCCACGGCCCGGGCGATCCGCAGCACGTCGGTGAGCAGCCCGCCGGCATCGGAGTGTCGGCCCTGGCGCACCAGGATCTCGGCCTCGTTGTAGGCGGCGTTGCCCTCCGCCGCGGTGTCGCCGATGCGGCGGAAGAGGTCGGTGGCACGCCGGAACTTGGCCAACGACTCGTCCCACTGACCGGCCGAGAAGTCCTGCATGGCCAGGTTGGTGAGGCACCAGCCCTGGTGGCGCAGGTTGCCCAGCTCGACGTAGGCCTGCAGGGCCATCAGGCCGTAGGGGAACGGCTCCGCACGACCCGAACCTGCGTGGATGTAGTTGAGCACCTCGTAGGCCTTGGCGAGGGTGTCCTTGTCGCGCGGACTCCTCCGCGGCACGTGCCGCGACGTCCGCCCACTGCAACGCCTCGTCGACCCGGCCCTGGCTGAAGAGGCTGTCGGCGTAGCGTCGGGCGAGCAGCGAGCGGGCCATCTCACCGTCGGCGCCGGCGATCCCGTCGAGCTGGTGGAGGCCCCGGGAGATGCGACGCATCGCCTGGCTGTGCTTGCGGTGTCGCTGGTCGATCCGCGCCTCCTTCTCGATGATCCGGGCGAGTCCCACGGGGTCGTCCCGCAGGCTCCTTGCGGGCGAGGGCGTAGGCCGCGGCCGCCTCCTGCGGCAGGCCGACCAGCCACCGCGCATCGGCGAGCTGCTCGTGGACCCGGGCGACCTCGTGCCGGCCGACCGCACTCGTGGTGCGCCGTCGAGCGGGCTGCTCGTGCGAAGAACGCGATCGCCTCGCCCAGGGCGTACTTCGCGAGCGCGCGCTCCCCGGCGAGCACGGAGTAGCGCCAGGCCTTGGCGTGCTCGCCGGCGTGGAAGAAGTGCAGCGACAGCAGCTCGCACTGCTCCTCCGGGACCGACGCGCTCGCCTCGATCGTCTGCCCGACGCGGGCGTGGAGCGCCGTCCGATGGCGGTAGGGGAGGCCTTCGTAGGCCACGTCGCGCACGAGGGCGTTGCGGAACCTGGTCCCGCCCGATCGGTCCCGGACCAGGAAGTCCGCCAGTCGGTCGATCGCTCCCGGGTCGAGCCACCGCCGTCGTCCGCCAGCAGCCGTGCGACGGCCTCCTCGTCGACCGTCGTCCCGAGGACGGCCGCGTAGCGCAGCACGGTGCGATCCGCGGGTCGGAGCCGGTCGATCTGGCTCGTGACCAGGCCCTCGACCGACTCGGGCAGGTCGACCACCGAGCCGGTCAGGCCGGCGTCGAGGACCAGCGCCTCGAGGAACATCGGATTGCCGCCGCCGCGCTCGACGAGGTCCGCCATCGCCTGCCGCGGCAGCGGGATGCTCGTCGAGCGCCACCTGGACGAACCGCCAGGCCTCCTGCCGCGTCGAGCGGCGCGCGGTCGGACGGAGAGCGCTCCGGAGCCGTCTCCCGGGCACGAACCCGGTCGGCGTCGTCGCGACGGGTGACGACGAGCAGCCACGGTCGTCCGGCGAGCTCGTCGACCAGCTCGCTCAGGACGAGTCGCCGAGGACTCGTCCATGGCGTGGGCGTCCTCGACGAGGATCACGGTCGGGTGCTCGAGCATCGACGCCCAGGAGCTCGACCACCACCTCCCCGAGCCGGGCCACGAGGAACTCCTCACCGAGGTCCCGGGTCTCCCGGGTCGCCGGCAGCTCGAGGTCGAGGGCGAGGCCGATGAGGGGCAGCCAGGGCACGAGGTGCGGGGCGTTCGCCGAGACGTGCGCCGTCAGGACGTCGGCGACCACGGCGTCATCGGCAGCAGGGGGCACCTCGAGGATCGTCGCGGAGCAACCGGCCGAGGACGGCGTACGGCGTCGACGGACTCGTACTGCTCGCAGGCGACGACCACCACCCGGACGTCGTCGACCTCCGACAGCAGCTCGGAGACCAGCCGGGACTTGCCGATCCCGGCGGGACCCACGACGTCGACCAGCCGTCCCCGGCCCGCGCGCACGTCGGTCAGCGACCGCGCCAGCGCGGCCATCTCGCTCGTCGCGTCCGACCAGCGGCAGCGTTGCGCGCGCCCCCTGGCGGGTGCCCAGCAGCGGGCCGACCTCCACGGCCCGGACGGGAAGGGACTTGCCCTTGACCAGGAACGCGGGCAGCTCGGTGGTGCGGAAGAGCGTGTGCGATCGCGCGACCACCTCCGGGGTGGCCAGCACCTGTCCGGGAAGGGCCTTGCCCATCACCCGTGCGGCGAGGTTGATCGCGTCGCCCTTGACCGAGAACGTACGCCGGAACGACGGCCCGAAGTCGCCCGCGAACACGTGTCCGCGGTTGATGCCGATGCGCAGCGGGAGGCGCCCGGCACGGTCCAGCACCTTCCGGGCGACACGCAGCATCCGCTCCTCGTCGTGGTCGGCGCTGCGAGGAGCGCCGGCGGTGAGCATGATCTTGCCGCCGTCGCGGTTGATGTCGGACTCGAAGAAGGTGATGTCGTGGTCGGCGCAGGCGTGCTGGACGTTGCGCACGACGTCGTCGAGCGCCTCGGCGAGGGCGCCCGGCCCCTCCGAGGTGAGGAGCGCGTCGGTGCCGGAGAACTGCACGAAGGCCACCGTGATCAGGCGGTGCTCCGGCTGGATGGCGCCGCCGAGCAGGTGGGCCCGGATCGGGGGAGGCAGCACGCCGGTCGGAGCCAGTCGTCGGCCGGGCAGGCTCCTCGGCGGGGACGTGCTCGACTGCCGGCGCGGACCTCAGCAACCGGCCCTCGAGGAGGGCCGCACCCAGGAGGCGGGGGTCCAGCAGCGCGGCAGTCGTGGGGCTGAGGCCGATCTGGCCGGCCGCGGCGGCCGACTCGGTCTCGGCGGTGATGCTCGCGGCGGGGCCGCTGATCAGCAGCTCGCGGTGGATGTCCGGGTCGCCCACGAGGAAGAAGTCGAAGTCACCGCTGTGGATGCCGACCGACATCCGGAGCACGACCGGGCCGGAGCTGGTGGGCACCCGACCGATCACCCGCAGTGCCTCACGCATCCGGTGGGCCGCGCGAGCTCCGCGCTGAGCGTGGTCCGGCCCCGGGAAGAGCAGCAGCACCGCGTCGCCACCCCACTTGACCAGGTCGGCACCGTCGTCGGCGGGCCTCCGCCAACAGGCCGGCGAAGGTGGCGCTGAGGACGTCGCTCATCTCCTCCGCCCCCACCTTGCCCTTGCGGGCGAGCCGTTCGGTGAGCCGGGTGAAGCCGGAGATGTCGACGAAGACGAGAGTGCCCGTGATCCGCTGGTGCCGCTCGTCCGGGCCGGTCGGCGCCCACTCGAGCAGCAAGCGGGGGACGTACGGCAGCAGACCGTCGACCGGGTGCAGATCGGTGGTCATCGTGACGGGTTCCTCCCAACCGCACGCGGGTCCGAAGTCTAGTGGTCCGCGCGCTTGCTTGTTGCTAATAAAGGCGCCTTTATGTTGATCTGGTGCTGACCGACCGCGAGCAACAGATCGTCGACCTGCTCCGTCGCGACCCGTTGATGGGGTCCGCGGCCCTCGCGCAGGCGCTCGGCACCACCCGCGCCGCCATCAACGTGCACCTGTCCAACCTCGGCAAGAAGGGCGTCATCCTCGGCCGGGGCTACGTGCTGTCCGAGCGCCCGGGCGCCGTGGTGATCGGCGGCGCCAACGTCGACCTCAAGGCCCGCAGTGCCCGCCGCGCGACGTCGGCGACCAGCAACCCGGGTCACGCGTCCATGGCGCCGGGCGGGGTGGGGCGCAACATCGCGGAGAACCTCGCCCGCCTCGGCGACCGGGTGCACCTGGTCAGCATCGTGGGCCGCGACGCGCTGGGCGACAACCTGCTCGAGCACACCGCTGCCGCCGGCGTACGCATCGAGCACGTGGCGCGGAGCAGGCCAGCCGACCGGCACCTACACCGCGGTGCTCGACGTCGACGGCGAGCTCCTCGTCGCCATCGCCGACATGGAGGCCACCGCCGAGCTCGGCCCCGAGCAGCTGCACGCGGCGCGCGACGTGATCGCGACTGCCGGGGTGCTGGTCCTCGACGGCAACCTGTCGCGCGAGGCCTTCGACCACGCACTCGACCTGTCCTCAGGGGTGCGCACCGTCTTCGAGCCGGTGAGCGTGCCCAAGGCGGCCGGGCTCAAGGACGCTGTCGACGGCCGGCTGCACGCCGTCACCCCCAACCGCGACGAGCTCGCCGCGCTCACCGACCTGCCGACCCGCACCGACCGGCAGGTCCGGACGGCGGCCGGGGCGCTGCACGACCGGGGCGTCGAGCTGGTCTGGATCCGACTGGGCGCGCGCGGCTCGTTGCTCAGCAGCGTCGACGAGGTGCTCGAGATCGACGCGCTGCCGACCGACTGTCCACGACGTCACCGGCGCCGGCGACGCGATGCTGGCCGCCTTCTGCCACGTGCTGCTCGAGGGCGGCTCGGCCGAGCGACGCCGCCCGCTTCGGCCATGCCGCAGCCGCCCTCACCATCGCCAGCCCGCACACCGTGCGCCCCGACCTCACCCCGCGGCTGCTCCATGCCGCACTCGAGGCCCGACCCGACGCCCAGACCGACCAGGAGACAGACCGATGACCACTCCCCACCCCGACCTCGTGCTGACCGACGAAGTGGCCCAGGCGCTGGTCGACGGCGCTCCCGTCGTCGCCCTGGAGAGCACGATCATCAGCCACGGCATGCCCTACCCGCAGAACGTCGAGATGGCGACCGAGGTCGAGCGGATCATCCGGGAGGGCGGCGCGGTGCCCGCGACCATCGCGGTCCTCGACGGTCGTCCGCGAATCGGCCTGGAGCAGGCCGACCTCGAGCTGCTCGCCAGCCACCCCGACGTCACCAAGGTGAGCGTGCGCGACCTGCCGTACGTCATCGCGCAGCGGCGTCCACGGCGCCACCACCGTCGCCGCCACCATGCGCCTGGCCGCGCTGGCCGGGATCCGGGTGTTCGTCACCGGCGGGCTCGGGGGAGTGCACCGCGGTGCGCCGCAGACCTTCGACACCAGCGCAGACCTCACCGAGCTGTCCCTGACCGACGTCGCGGTGATCTCGGCCGGCGTGAAGTCGATCCTCGACATCGGCCTGACCCTGGAGACGCTGGAGACCCTGGGCGTGCCCGTCGTGGCCCACGGCACCGACGAGTTCCCGTCGTTCTTCTCGCGCAGCAGCGGTCACGCAGCGCCGATGCGGCTCGACACCGCGGCCGAGCTGGCCGCCCTCATGGACGCCAAGTGGCGTCTGGGCCTCGCCGGGGGAGTCGCGATCGTCAACCCGATCCGGGTCGAGGACGAGATCCCGGCCGACGAGATCGGCGTCATCATCGACCAGGCACTGGCGCGAGATGGACGCCCTCGGCATCCACGGCAAGGAGGCGACGCCGTTCCTGCTCGGTCGCATCGTGGAGATCACCGAGGGGGCCAGCCTCACGGCCAACATCGCCCTGGTGAACAACAACGCTCGTCTCGGCGCGCAGGTCGCGGTGGAGTACGCCGCCCTGCGTCGGACCTGATCGGGAATCGTCCGGGTGGTCAGCCCTTGCGCGAGCTGAACAGACGCGAACCGAAGGATCCGCGCTGCTTGGGCACCTGACCACCGGCGCGATCGGCGGAGCGGGGAACCACTCCATGCCGTAGCCGCCGCCGCGGTTGAAGCCGCCGCGGTAGACGAAGTTGTCGCCGCACTGGCAGATCCAGCGGGTGCCCTCCTCGACCTCCACGTCGGGGTTCGGTGCCTCCGCGGTCTCCAGACAGATGTGAATCATCGTCGAATCCATTGCCACCCTCCCCAGGGCCCGAGTGCGGCGCGCACGTCGCGGCCTACTCCATGGTCGCGGCCGGGCGGCGTGATCGCATCAGCCCGAGGCGAAACTGTGGGCTTACTTGACGCTTTCCCCAGAGTTCATGGCCCCTGCGGGTGGGATAGGCAGGCGTCAGCGCACCATGCTGTTCTCGTGCACGGAGGCGAGCCGAGCGCTAGATCCAGCGCTGGAACCAGATCCGCGCGTCCCACTCCGCCTTCGTCAGCAGCACGTCGGTCCACACCGGCCAGAACCACGCGAAGGCGATCAGGGCCAGCACGGTGTAGCTGCCGGCGACGACCACCCCGAACGTACGCCGTGGGCTCGGCGCCTCCGAGCGCCCGAGCAGCATGCCCATCGCGAGCACGATCGAGAGCACCACGAACGGCAGGGAGGTGATGGCGTAGAAGACGAAGATCGGCCGGTCGTCGTAGAGGAACCACGGCAGCCAGGTGGCGGCCAGGCCGACCACGGCCACCCCGTGGCGCCAGTCGCGCGCGCCCACCCACATCAGCACTGACGCGATCATCGCCAGGCAGCCGCCCCACCAGATCACCGGATTGCCGAGCAGCAGGACCTGCCGGATGCACGTCGAGCCCGTCGGCGCCTCGCAGCCCTGCGAGCCCGGCTGGATGTCGGTCTGCGCGTCCACACCCACCGGCCTGCCCATCACCAGCCAGGTCGACGGCTTGGAGGCGTAGATGTGGGTGGAGTCGTTGAGGAAGTGGCTGTGGAACGTGTAGACGTCCTGGTGGTAGTACCAGAGCGAGCGCAGCGACTGGGTCACCTCGCCGAGGCCGTCGGCGTCCGGCTCGGCGGCGGTCGCCCACGGCGTGCCACCCTCGTAGGTCGTGTACTGCGTGGCGCTGAAGGCGTCCTCGTAGACCTTCGCGTTCATCAGCCAACCGGTCCACGACGCGACGTAGACCACGAAGGCCACTCCGACCAGCGCCACGAAGGCGGGCACCCCGTCGAGGACGATCGAACGCAGCAGCGGTCGCCGCTGCCCGAAGGCGCGACGGGCGCCGGCGCTCCAGAGCCAGGCCAGCACGCCGAAGGCGGCCAGGGCTGAGATCGCCGACCACTTGGTGCCGATCGCCAGTCCGAAGCCGACCCCGCCGGCGACCAGCCAGGGACGCCACCACGTACGTCCTGCTCCCGCCGCGAGGCGGTCGCGCAGCCACTGCCGGTCGGCCACCACGCAGTGGACGCCGCAGAGGATGAAGAACGCCAGGAAGATGTCGAGCAGGGCGAGTCCGCGACAGGACGAGGTGGAGGCCGTCGAGGGAGAGCAGCAGGCCGCCGACCAGGCCGAGCATGGTGGAGCCGGTGACGCGGCGGACGAAGCGGCACATCAGCAGCACCATGAGGGCGCCGATGACGGCCGAGGCCATCCGCCAGCCCTCGGGGTCCATGCCGAAGACCTTGATGCCTCCCGCGATCAGCCACTTGCCGACCTCGGGGTGGACGATCATCGACGGACCGTCCTGCCACAGCCCGCTGAGGTCGCCGTTGAGGATGGTCTTGTCGGCGTCCTCGACGTAGGCGCGGACGTAGCCGAAGTTGAGCAGCGACCAGGCGTCCTTCGCGTAGTAGGTCTCGTCGAAGGAGAACTGGTGCGGCGTCGAGAGGTGCCAGCGACGCAGGAAGAAGGCCAGGCTCGCGAGGCAGATGGCCCCGACCCAGCCCAGGAGCGGGTCCTCCGACTTCCAGCGCGGGCGATTGCGCTCGGCGGCGGTCGGGATCACGCCGGGAACTCTAACCAGAGGCAGGTTCGCGCCCCTCTGGCTCGCAGGCCGGTGTCCATCAGGGGCGCGACGCCCTTGACGTGACGTACGCCACACGGCGATGGTTTGTTCGACGTTCGGACAAACAGCAGCCGTGTCCGTTGGAATCGATCATCGAGGGGTCTTCATGTTCCGCGCCACCCGGTCCGCCACCCGCCACGCGACCTGGCTCCGCGCGGTGCTCGCCACGGTGCTCCTCGCGGCGACGGTCGTGGTCGGCGCCCTCGCCGTCCCGACATCGACCGCCGCCGCGGCACCGCGTACGTGGGTGGTCGACGCGGTCGACACCTCCACCACCAACATCTGGGAGTCGGTCGACACCGGCACCTCGACCGTCACGATCGCCGCGGGTGACACCGTGGAGTGGCAGTTCGACCGAGCCACCATGGGCCACGACCTGCGGTCCCTGGAAGGGGCCGGGGTCGGGGACGCGTGGGACCCGCCGATCGTGGAATATCGCGACCCCGGCGGCGCACCGATCCGCCACACCTTCGACGAGCCCGGCACCTATGCCTACGTCTGCTCCATCCACGAGACCACGATGACCGGCACGGTGGTCGTCACGGAGGCCGGCGCCAACCAGGACCCCACGGCTGCGCCCGAGGTCTCCCCGACCAGCGGCCCGGCACCCCTGGTCGTCCACGCGACCGCCAACGCGAGCGACCCCGACGATGACCCGGTGACCGTGTCGTGGACTCCTGGCGACGGCGGTGCGGTCGCCACCTCGGACCACGCGATGCTGGAGTACACGGTCCCCGGCAGCTACACCATGGAGCTGACCGTCTCGGACGGGCAGGGCGGCAGCCTCGTCCGAGTGTTCCCGATCACTGTGACCAACGGGTCGGTGCCTCCGGACCCGGACCCGGTGGACGACGGGACGCTGCCGGCCATCGATGCACAGGCCACCCCGGTGCAGGGCACGGCGCCCCTGGCGGTCGCGTTCTCGACGCAGGTCACCACCAGCGGCACGCTCCGGCCCTTCGCCGACGCGACTGCCCAGGACGCCGACCTGTCCGGGACGGCCGTCCTGGTCCGGCGCCGCGGCCAGACCTACACCTCGCTGACCGTCACCGGAGCGAGGGCCGGGCGGACCCACCCCGTCCACGTCCACGAGAAGTCCTGCGCCGACGCCAACGGCGGCGCCCACTTCCGCTTCGACACCACCCAGGCCTTTGCGGAGCCCAACGAGATCTGGCCGTCCTTCACCGCCGACGCGTCCGGTGCCAGCGGGCTCGTCGAGGTCACCAAGCCGTTGCGCGCCGGGCCCCTCGCGGTCGCCGTGGTCGTGCACGACCCCGACAACCCTGCCCGTCGCATCGGCTGCGCGGACCTGGCGCCGGGCACGGCCGACCTGACCTACAGCTGGAGCTTCGGTGACGGCACGACCGGCAGCGGGGCCGACCCCGACCACACCTACGCGGCCCCCGGCACCTACACCGCCACGGTCACCGTCGCGCACGGCTCGGGCGCCCACGCCGGGCACCTGTCGGTGAGCGACAGCGTCCAGGTGGTCGTGGGGGGTGGCACACCGCCGGCGGTGGTCGCCCCGCCCGTGGTGGCCCCGCCGGTGGACAGCACGGGCCCCCGGATCTCGCGGATCGGCCCCCGGCGCACCGTCGTCGACCGCACGCCGACCATCCGGGCGGTGGTGCGTGACCGCGACTCCCGGGTGCGTCGCGGGTCGATCGGGCTGCGCCTCGACGGGCGCCGGGTCACGGGCGTGACGTACGTCGCCGCGCGGGACCTGGTCCGCTGGACACCCCGGAAGCAGCTGGCGCCGGGGCGCCACGTCGTACGCCTCGTGGCGCGGGACGCTGTCGGCAACCGCACCGTGCGGAGCTGGCGCTTCACCGTCCGTCGCTGACCGGTCGCCGGACGCCTGCCATGATCGACCCATGGCTGGCGTCCTCGTCCTCGCGGGCACCCCGATCGGGCAGGCCGGCGACGCTCCGCCGCGGCTGGCCGCCGAGCTCTCCGGCGCCGACGTCGTCGCGGCGGAGGACACCCGCCGGCTGAAGCGGCTCTGCGCCGACCTCGGGATCACGCTGTCGGGCCGCGTCGTGTCCTACTTCGAGGGCAACGAGCAGGCCCGCACCCCCGTCCTCCTCGAGGCGCTGCTCGCCGGCGACCGCGTCGTGCTGGTCACCGACGCCGGGATGCCGAGCGTCTCCGACCCGGGCTACCGCCTCGTCGTGGCGGCCGTCGAGCACGACGTCCGGGTCACTGCGGTGCCCGGGCCCAGCGCCGTGCTCACCGCACTGGCCGTCAGCGGCCTGCCGGTGGACCGCTTCTGCTTCGAGGGCTTCCTGCCGCGCAAGGCCGGCGAGCGCTCGCGCCGCCTGGCCGCGCTGGCGGGGGAGGAGCGCACGATGGTCTTCTTCGAGGCGCCGCACCGCACCGAGTCCGCGCTCGCCGCGATGGCCGAGGCGCTCGGCGGCGACCGGCCGGCTGCCGTGTGCCGCGAGCTGACCAAGACGTACGAGGAGGTGCGCCGCGGCCCGCTCGCCGACCTGGTCACCTGGGCCGCCGACGGCATCCGCGGCGAGGTCACGATCGTCGTCCAGGGCTCCAGCGGCGGGCCGGCCGTGGACACCGACCCCGGCTCGCTGCGCGCGGCCGTGGCGGCGCTGGAGTCCTCGGGGTCGACGCGCAAGGAGGCGATCGCCGAGGTCGCCAAGCGGGCCGGGCTCCCCAAGCGCGAGGTCTACGACGTCGTCCACCGCTGAGCCCTGCTCTGCCTCCCCTCCCTCCGGAGCGGTGAGGTGAGGCCGGTTCTCCGGCCGCAGGAGCGGTCTGGCTCACCGCCCGAGCGTGGGTCGCAGCCCCCCGATAACGTCGACGCCGTGACCGAGCCGACCCGCAGCCGCGCCGCCACCGAGGAGGTCTCCGGGGCCCGGCGCGACCGCGCGCGTCCGCCCGCGCCCGAGCCGCTGCCGCACCCCGTGGTCGACAACCACTGCCACCTCGACATCGCCGACGGCGACTGGGTGGCGACCGCGGACGCGATCGCCGCGGCGGCAGCGGTCGGCGTACGCCGGATCGTGCAGATCGGCTGCGACCTGCCCGGCGCGCGGTGGGCCGTCGCCGCGGCCACCGAGCACGACGCCCTCGTCGCGGGCGTCGCGCTCCACCCCAACGAGGCGCCCCGGCTGGCGGAGACCGGCGACCTGGAGGATGCGCTGGCGGAGATCGAGCGGCTCGCCGGCGCCCACGACAAGGTGCGCGCGGTGGGGGAGACCGGTCTCGATCACTTCAGGACCGGGGAGGCGGGCACGGGCTGCGCAGGAGGAGAGCTTCCGCCGCCACATCGACCTGGCCAAGCGCCTCGACAAGACCCTGGTCATCCACGACCGCGACGCCCACGACGACGTGCTCCGCATCATCGACGAGGAGGGTGCGCCGGAGCGCTGGGTGATGCACTGCTTCTCCGGCGACGACCGCTTCGCGCGACGCTGCCTCGACCGCGGGGCGCACCTCAGCTTCGCCGGCACGGTCACCTTCAAGAACGCCGCCCCGCTGCGCACCGCGCTCGCCGTGACGCCGCTCGACCGGGTGCTCGTGGAGACGGACGCGCCCTACCTCACCCCCACGCCGTACCGCGGCCGACCCAACGCGTCCTACCTCGTCCCGCTCACCGTCCGGGCCATGGCCGAGGTCCGCGGGGACGACCTGGAGGCGCTCTGCGCCGCCATCGACCACAACACCGACACGGCCTTCGGAGGGCCCTGGTAGACCGCGCCGTGACCGGCATTACGTCCAGAAATGGGGTCGCGGAGTTTGCGTCATGGTCTGTCATCGTTATCGTCTTGTGATTGTTGGCCGGGATCGGGAACGATTTCGGCAGCACCCGGGGTCAGGTATGAGCCGGCCCCGCGAGTCCCCCGCTCGCACTTCGTACGCCCCCCGTGGCACTGCGAATCCGTGGTCGTGGGCTGTGCTGTCGCCCCGAGGCCCGGGAACCACGACGTTCGGAAATATGCGCTCCCGTCTCGCACAGCTCAGCAAGTCCAAGGCAGTCCTGATCGCCCTCGTGGCGCTCGTGGTCGCAGCCGTCGCTGGTACGACGGTCGGCTACGCCGCGCTGACCAAGGACGTGACCCTCACGCTCGACGGCCGTACGACGCAGGTCAGCGCCATCGGTGGCACCGTCGGCGAGGTCCTCGCAGCTGAGGGCATCGAGGTCACGGACAAGGACCTGGTGGCCCCCTCGATCGACGAGCAGGTCGCCGACGGCAGCGCCATCGCCGTCCAGTTCGGTCGGCCCCTCGAGCTCGCCGTCGACGGCGAGACCCGCACCTACTGGGTCAACTCCACGAGCGTTGCCAGCGCCCTGGGCGAGATCGGTCGCCGCTTCGACGGCGCCGACCTGTCCGTGAGCCGCGGCGCCTCGATCGGACGCACCGGCCTGAGCCTCAACGTCGTCACGCCGAAGGTCCTGCGGATCAAGATCGGCGCCAAGGACCTGAAGAAGCACAAGGTGACGGCCCTGACCGTCGCCGACGTGCTGGAGTCGATGGACTTCGAGGTCGACAAGCATGACGTGGTGTCCCCGGCGCTCGACACGGAGATCACGGACGGCACCAAGGTCGTCGTGAAGGACATCCGCATCGCGACCCGCAAGGTCGCTCGCGAGGTCGTCGACGCCGGCGTCATCGAGCGCGAGGACCCCACCATGTTCGAGGGCGAGGAAGCGGTCGTGCGCGAGGGCCGCGACGGCGTCCGCAAGGTGACCTACCGCCTCCGCTTCGTCAACGGCCGCCTCGCCGCCCGCAAGGTCGTCAGCGCCGACGTGCGCGTCAAGGCACTGCCGACGATCGTCAAGGTCGGCACCAAGGAGGAGCCCGAGGCGCCGACCTCCAACTTCGCCGGCGGCAGCACCGTCTGGGACTCCCTCGCCCAGTGCGAGTCCGGCGGCAACTGGGCCATCAACACCGGCAACGGCTACTACGGCGGCCTCCAGTTCTCCCTCGGCACCTGGCAGGCCTACGGCGGCACCGGCTACCCCCACCAGAACTCGCGGGAGACCCAGATCGCCGTCGCCACCCGCCTGCGGGACGCCACCGGCGGCTACGGCTCCTGGCCGGGCTGCGCGGCCAAGCTGGGCCTGCCCCGCTGACCTCGGCGGCACAACTAGGCTTCGCCGCATGACCACTCCTCCGGCCGGCCCGAGACTCCTCGGGCCGGCCGAGGTGCGTCAGCTCGCTGCCGAGCTCGACCTGCGCCCGACCAAGCAGCGCGGGCAGAACTTCGTCATCGACGCCAACACCGTGCGCCGGATCGTGCGCGAGTCCGGCGTGACCGGCGACGACGTCGTCGTCGAGGTGGGCCCCGGCCTGGGCTCGCTGACCCTGGCCCTCCTCGACGTCGCGCGGCGAGTGGTGGCGATCGAGATCGACCCGCTCCTCGCCGACCGGCTGCCCGCCACCATCGCGTCGTACGCACCGGACCACGCCGACCGCTTCGAGGTCGTGCTGGCCGACGCGATGCGGATCGAGGAGGTCCCCGGCCCGCCGCCGACGGCGCTGGTCGCCAACCTGCCCTACAACGTCTCCGTCCCGGTGCTGATCCACCTGCTGACCCTGCTGCCGTCGCTGGAGCGCGGGCTCGTGATGGTGCAGGCCGAGGTCGCCGACCGGCTCGCCGCGCCTCCCGGGTCGAAGACCTACGGGGTGCCCAGCGTCAAGGCGGCGTGGTTCGCGGACGTACGCCGGGCCGGCGCGATCGGTCGCAACGTCTTCTGGCCGGCACCCAACGTCGACTCGGGACTCGTCTCCTGGATCCGGACCGACCCGCCGCAGACCACCGCCACCCGCCAGCAGGTCTTCGCCGTCGTGGACGCCGCCTTCGCCCACCGCCGCAAGCAGATGCGGCCGGCGCTGCGCGAGCTGGCCGGGTCGGCCGAGGCAGCGACGGCCGCCCTCGAGGCGGCGGGCATCGACCCGACCGTCCGCGGTGAGGTGCTCGACGTCGGGGACTTCGCGAGGATCGCCGAGGGCCTCGCCGCCCAGCAAGCGTCCCGAGTCCCGGGTCCCGCGTGAGCACCACGGTCCGGGCGGCCGCGAAGATCAACCTCCACCTGGGCGTCGGCGCTCCGCGCGAGGACGGCTTCCACCCGCTCGACACGGTCTACCAGGCGATCTCGCTCTACGACGACGTCACCGTGTCGCAGGCGGCGGAGGACTCGATCTCCGTCGGGGGCGCGGCCCAGGTCGACCTCCGTGAGGTCCCGACCGACGGCTCCAACATCGCCCTGCGCGCGCTGGCCGAGGCGCCCTGCGGAGCGGGGCACCGCGTCCGGATCGAGAAGGACATCCCCGTCGCCGGCGGCATGGCGGGCGGGTCGGCGGACGGGGCGGCAGCGCTGCTGGCGCACGACCGGCTGCACGGGCTCGCCCAGCCCGACGCCGTACTCCTCGAGCAGGCAGCGCGGCTCGGCAGCGACGTCCCGTTCTCCCTCGTGGGAGGTACGGCGCGGGGCCGGGGCCGCGGGGAGCTGGTGGAGCCGATCGAGGACCCGGGCACGTGGTGGTGGGTCGTCGTCCCCTCCGGCGTCGGGCTCTCCACCCCCGAGGTCTACCGCCACTTCGACCGGCTCTTCCCCGAGGCGCCACCGGAGCCCGCCGAACCGACCGAGCTGCTGGAGGCCCTGGCCAGCCTGGAACCCGTACGTCTCGCCCGCGCCCTCCACAACGACCTCCAGGCACCGGCGATCGACCTGCGTCCCGAGCTCGGCGGACTCATCGACGTCGGTGAGTCCGAGGGTGCGCTGCGGGGCCTGGTCTCCGGGTCCGGACCGACCTGCGTCTTCCTGTGCGACTCCCAGGAGGGCGCCCGCGCGGTCCAGGCCGGGCTGCTGGGCGCCGGGCACGACGTCGTGCTCGTCGCGCACGGTCCGGTCGCCGGCGCCCACGTGGTCCTCGGACCCTCGCCCAGCGATGGTCGGTCCTCAGGGCTTTCCTGAGAGGATCGCCCGGACATGGCGAACCTGATCAATCTCGAGCGCGTCTCGAAGTCCTACGGCGTCCGGCCGCTGCTCGACACCGTCTCCCTCGGCATCTCCGTGGGGGAGCGGGTCGGTGTGGTCGGCCGCAACGGCGACGGCAAGACCACCCTGCTCGAGGTGATGACCGGGCTCGAGGAGCCCGACGCCGGTCGCGTCTCGCGCACCCGCGGGGTCGAGATCGGCTACCTCCACCAGGGCGACGAGCTCGTCGACAGCCACAGCGTCCGCGAAGCCGTGCTCGGCGGTCGTCAGGACCACGAGTGGGCTGCCGACTCCACGATGCGCGAGGTGGTCGAGGAGCTGCTGGCCGGCGTCACGCTCGACCGCGCCGTCGTCGGGCTCTCCGGTGGCGAGCGTCGTCGCTGCGCCCTGGCCGCGTTGCTGCTCTCGCGCCACGACCTGATCGTGCTCGACGAGCCGACCAACCATCTCGACGTGGAGGCCGTCGCCTGGCTGGCGGCCCACCTCATCAGCCTCCCGAGCGCGCTCATCGTCGTCACCCACGACCGCTGGTTCCTCGACGAGGTCTGCCAGACGACGTGGGAGGTCCACGACGGCGCCGTCGATGCCTACGAGGGCGGCTACGCGGCGTACGTCCTGGCGAAGGCCGAGCGCACCCGCCAGGCCGCGGCGTCGGAGACCCGCCGGCAGAACCTCGCCCGCAAGGAGCTGGCCTGGCTGCGTCGCGGTGCGCCGGCCCGGACCTCGAAGCCGAAGTTCCGCATCGACGCGGCCAACGCGCTCATCGAGGACGTCCCGGACCCGCGCGACCGGATGGAGCTGCAGCGCTTCGCCAGCCAGCGGCTCGGCAAGGACGTCGTCGACATCGAGGACGTCGACCTCAAGCGCGGCGAGAAGGTGCTGCTCGAGCACGCCACGTGGCGCATCGGGCCGGGCGACCGGATCGGCATCGTCGGCGTCAACGGCGCCGGCAAGACGTCGCTGCTGGCGCTGATCTCGGGGGCCCTGGCTCCCGACGTCGGTCGCGTCAAGCACGGTCGGACGATCGCGATGCAGCACCTGACCCAGGCCCTCGACGAGATCGACCCCGAGGGCCGCGTGCTGCCCACCGTCGAGTCGATCCGGCGCGTGACCAAGACCCTCGACGGCCAGGAGGTCTCCGCGACGTCGATGCTGGAGCGCTTCGGCTTCACCGGCGACCGGCTCACCGCGCGGCTGGGCGACCTGTCCGGCGGCGAGCGGCGGCGCTTCCAGCTGCTCAAGCTGCTGCTGCTCGAGCCCAACGTGCTGCTCCTCGACGAGCCGACCAACGACCTCGACATCGACACCCTCAACGTGCTCGAGGACTTCCTCGACAGCTGGCCCGGCACCCTGATCGTGGTCTCCCACGACCGCTACTTCCTCGAGCGGGTCACCGACTCGGTGTGGGCGCTCCTGGGTGACGGCCAGGTGTCGATGCTGCCGCGCGGGGTGGACGAGTACCTCGAGCGCCGGGCAGCCGCCCACGCCTCCCTGCAGCCCTCCGCGCCCCCCGCGCCCGCGACCGTGAGACCCACGGAGCCGGCCAAGGCCAGGCCCGGCAGCGCCGAGGACCGCGCGGCACGCAAGGTGCTCGCCCGGGTGGAGAAGCAGCTCCAGCGGATCGCCGAGACCGAGGAGAAGCTCGACGCCGAGATGGCCGACAACCTCGGAGACTACGAGCGCCTCGCCGACCTCGGCCGGCGGATGTCCGAGCTGGCCGCCGAGAAGGACGAGCTCGAGATGGAGTGGCTGGAGGCCTCGGAGGCCGTGGAGTAGACGCGCGGACACAACGTCGCGCGGGCGGTCCGGCTGAGCGTTGGGCGGGCCCATCCGGACGACTTCTGTCCGCGCGTCTGCGCCCCGGCTCAGCTGAAGGGCGCGAGGAGCATCCGCAACAGCGCGGCCAGCCTGGCGCGGTCGCGGTCCGGGAGCTCGGCCAGCAGGTCGGCCTCGGCCGCGAGCAGGGCCTCGAAGGCGCCGTCCACGGCGGCCTTGCCCTCCACGGTCAGCCGCACCAGCACGCCGCGACGATCACGCGGGTCGGGCAGCCGCTCGACGAAGTTGCGGGCGGTGAGCCGGTCGACACGGTTGGTCATCGTGCCGCTGGTCACGAGGGTCTCGCGCAGCAGGCGACCGGGGGACAGCTCGTACGGTGCACCCGCGCGTCGCAGCGCCGCCAGGACGTCGAACTCCCACGACTCGATGCCGTGGGCGGTGAAGGCAGCGCGCCGGGCGAGGTCGAGGTGGCGCGAGAGCCGGCTGATCCGCGAGAAGACCTCGACGGGCGCGAGATCCAGGTCGCCGCGCTCGCGTCCCCAGGCCTCGACCAGGTCGTCCACCTCGTCGCGCATGGCTGCATCCTGCCAGATCGGTCGAGAATCTTGACATCGAGATGGTTGGTCACCGAGGGTGATTCTCTCGTAGTCCAGTGGCGAACGGCTGCGTTGGGACCTCATTGACGACCGCTTGCCACTGGACTACACCGGTGGCGGAAGGAGGCAGGCATGAGCGAGGGACACCACACCTGGGACCCCGACCGCTATCTGGCGTACGCCGACGAGCGCGGGCGGCCGTTCGTCGACCTGCTCGCGCGGGTGCCCGCAGAGGCCCCTCGGGTCGTCGTCGACCTGGGCTGCGGCCCCGGCAACCTGACCGCACTCCTGGCCGACCGGTGGCCCGGAGCGGCCGTGACCGGCGTCGACAGCAGCCCCGAGATGATCGCCGCAGCGCGAGCGGTCCCGGGCGTGACCTGGGAGGTCGCCGACCTGCGCGCCTGGGCCCGTCCCGCCACGGCCGTGCTGAGCGATCCGGTGGACGTCCTCGTCTCCAACGCCACCCTCCAGTGGCTCCCCGACCACCTCGAGCAGCTGCCGCGCCTGGTCGACCGGCTCGCCCCCGGCGGCTGGTTCGCCTTCCAGGTCCCGGGCAACTTCGGCGAGCCCAGCCACACCATCCGCGCCGACATCGCCGACCGGACGGCGTACGTCGACCACGTCCGCGGGGTCGCCGTGCCGGCGAGCCACGAACCGGACGTCTACCTCCGGGTGCTGCTCGACCTCGGGTGCGAGGCCGACGTGTGGGAGACGACGTACTTCCACGTGCTGACCGGCGACGACCCCGTCTTCGACTGGGTCTCCGGCACCGGCGCCCGACCCACGCTGCAGGCGCTGCCCGACGGGCTGCGTCAGGACTTCGAGGCCGAGTTCCGGGCGCTGCTGCGCGAGGCCTATCCCGCCGACGCGTCCGGTCGCGTCGTCATGCCCTTCCGCCGGATCTTCGCCGTCGCCCGCAAGGCCGGCTGATGCGCCTCCACCACGTCCAGGTCGCCTGTCCTCGAGGCGGCGAGGACGGTGCACGCCGCTTCTACGCCGAGGGCCTGGGGATGAGCGAGGTCGACAAGCCAGCCGTGCTCGTCGCGCGCGGCGGCTGCTGGTTCCGGTCGTACGACGACCACGGCGCCGTCGCGGCCGAGCTCCACGTCGGCGTCGAGGACCCGTTCGCCCCGGCCCGCAAGGCGCATCCGGCCTTCGTCGTGGACGACCTCGATTCGGTGGCCGCGCGCCTGCGCGGTCTCGGCTTCGAGGTCGACGAGAGCCAGCGGGACTCGTTCCCCGGCCACGTCCGCTTCCACACCTTCGACGCGCACGGCAACCGGGTCGAGGTGTTGCAGGCGCCCGCCTGATGAGGTGCTCCCTGGGCGAGTCTGACGCGAACCGGGCGTTGCAACACCCATCTCGCGGGAGTCACCGGCCAGCCGGTGACTCGCAGGTGCGCGTCCGCGTCGTACGCCAGGACATCACCGTCGTCGTCGAAGGCGTCATCCGGTTGTGGTTGTCGGACAAGCCCCGCTAGGCACGACTACGGGTTGCGGCCCAAGCGGTCGATCGGCTCAGGCACGGCGCTCTGCTCGCCGACCATCCCGACCTCGAGCACCTCCTTCTCCCCGACGAACTTCCGCTGCAGCCACATGGCCAATGCGGTCAGGAGCAGGTTGACCACGACGTACATCGCGGTGATGACGATGATCGTCGGGACGTGGTTGAAGAACGTCTGGTAGATCGGCTTGGCGATCCGGGTCAGGCCGAGTCCGGCGACCGCATAGCCCAGGCTGGTGTCCTTCAGGGCGACCACCATCTGGCTGACGATGGCGGGGATCATGATCTTCACGGCCTGGGGGAGCAGCACGACAGTCATGACCTGCGTCTTGCGCATGCCGATGGCGTACGCCGCCTCCGCCTGGCCCCTCGGCACCGCGTTGATGCCGGCGCGGAAGACCTCGGCGAGCACGGCGCCGTTGTAGAGGGTGAGGGCGACCACGACGGACCAGTACGTCCGGCTGCTGAGCGGGTCCATCCCGCCGAAGATCGCGTAGAAGAAGAAGATCATCAGCATGATGACCGGGACGGCTCGGAAGAACTCCACGACGAGCCAGCACGGCCACCGCAGCCACAGGTGCTCGGACAGCTTGCCGATGCCGAAGATGACGCCGAAGACGACCGCACCGATGATGGCGGTGAAGGCCATCTTGAGGGTGACCAGCAGGCCGTCGACCAGGATGGCCCGGATGTAGCGCGGTGTGACGAAGGGCTCCCACTTGGCGTACTCGAGCTGGCCGGTGACCTGGAGCCGGTAGAGCACGAACGCGATGCCCGCGACGAGCGCGACGCCGGCGATGATGCTGTAGATGCCGGTGCCGCGCGATGGTGGCGGGACCGGGACTGTCGAAGAGGACTCCGGCGCTCATGTCAGGCGACCCTCCATCGGCGCTCGAGGACGGTGGCGACGGCCGAGACCACCTCGACGAGGATGATGTAGCCGAGCGCGAAGGCGAGGAAGATCCCCCAGCGCTGGTCGGCGTAGTCGTTGGTGAAGCCCTTCATCCGGCCGACGGCCTCGATCACGCCGAAGACTCCGGCGATCGAGGTGTTCTTGAGCAGCGCGATGAGCGTGCTGGCCAGCGGCGGCACCGAGGCGCGTACGGCCAGGGGCAGCACGACCTGGGACATCACGCCGGTGAAGGGGAGTCCGATCGCGCGCGCGGCCTCGGCCTGGCCGAGGGGGACGGCGTTGACGCCGGCCCGGATCGCCTCGCAGATGAAGGCCGCCGTGTAGAGGCTGAGCGAGGCGACGGCGGCGCTGAAGAACGAGGTGAAGTCGAAGGGGCCGATGTGGATGTCGACCCAGCTGAAGCGCAGCCAGTCGAAGAGCTTGCCCGCCCCGAGCTGGAAGAAGAGGAAGATCATCACGAGCGGGGTGTTGCGGACGAGGGTGACGTAGCCGGTGCCGAACGCGCGCAGCACCGAGACCGGGCCCGACCCGCATGGCCGCGAGCATGGTGCCGAGCAGCAGGGAGATCACGGCGGACACCAGGAAGAGGAAGATGGTGTAGCCGAAGGCCCTCAGCACCAGGTCGAAGTTGTCCAGGACGGCGTTCACGCCACTCCTCTCAGGTGGGGACTCCCGACCCCGGGCCCGACGTTGCCGCCGGGCCCGGGACAGGGAGCAGGGTGCTTATGACTCGCAGGCGTCCATCTCGGGAAGCTCGGGCACCTCGACGCCCGACGGGCCGAGCGTGGAGTTGAAGGCCTCCTCGTAGGTGCCGTCGTCGTAGGCCTCGGTGATCGTGTCCACGATCCACTGGCACATCTCCGGACGGTCGATGGAGTAGCCGACGCCGATGCGCTCCTCGGAGAACTCGTCGCCGACGACCTTCAGGTCACCCTCGTTCTGCGCGGCGTAGCCGGCGAGGATGGTGCCGTCGGTCGACATCGCCGCGACGGTGCCGTCGAGCACCTTCTCCACGCACTCGGAGTAGGTGTCGAAGCCCACCGGCTTGGCGCCCTCGGCCTCGATGTTGTCCAGCGAGGTGGAGCCCGTCACCGAGCAGACCTCCTCGCCCTTGACGTCCTCGACCGACTCGATGTCGCTGTCGGCGCGCGACCAGCAGCTGCTGGCCGGTGACGAGGTAGGGGCCGGCCTGGCCGACGACCGCGCGGCGCTCGTCGGTGATGGAGTACGACGCCAGCACGAGGTCGACGGTGCCGTCCTCGAGGAAGGGCTCGCGGTTGTCGGAGATCGTCTCGACCCACTCGACGTCGGTGTTGGGGTCGATGCCGAGGCTGGCGGCGAGCACCTTGGCCATCTCGACGTCGAAGCCGGTCGGGATGTCGGAGGCGGCGTCCTTGAACCCGAGACCGGGCTGGTCGTACTTCACGCCGATCTTGACCGCGCCGGCCTCGGCCAGCTCCTTCATGCGGGTGCCGTCCTCGAAGTCGTCGGCGGCGTCCTCCGCCACCTCGACGTCCGCACCCTCGGTGTCATCGCCGGCATCGCCGCAGGCGGCCAGCGACAGGGCCAGCCCAGTGACGGCGATGACCGCCTTGGTCCTGGTGAACTTCATGTGGTTCTCCTTCTGTCCCGAGCCGAATGTTCCGGCCCCCGTGGTGTGGATGGATGGATGATGGATGAGCTCAGTGCTTGAGGATCTTGCCGAGGAAGTCCTGGGCGCGGTGCGAGCTGGGGTTGGTGAAGAACTCCTCGGGGGTGTTCTCCTCGACGATGACGCCGTCAGCCATGAAGACGACGCGGTCGGCCGCGGTGCGGGCGAAGCCCATCTCGTGGGTGACGACGATCATCGTCATGCCCTGCTGGGCGAGGTCGACCATGACGTCGAGGACCTCCTTGATCATCTCCGGGTCGAGCGCGGAGGTCGGCTCGTCGAAGAGCATCACCTTCGGCTCCATGGCCAGCGCGCGGGCGATGGCCACCCGCTGCTGCTGGCCGCCGGAGAGCTGGGCGGGGTACTTGTCGGCCTGGTGGCCGACGCCGACACGCTCGAGGAGCTCGCGCGCCTTCTGCTCGGCCGTCGTCCTTCTTCATGCCGCGCACCTTGATCGGCCCGAGGGTGACGTTCTCCAGGATCGTCATGTGCGCGAAGAGGTTGAAGCTCTGGAAGACCATGCCGACCTCGGCGCGGAGCGCGGCGAGGGCCTTGCCCTCCTGCGGGAGCGCTGTGCCGTCGAGGGTGATCGTGCCCTCGTCGATGGTCTCGAGGCGGTTGATCGTGCGGCACAGGGTGGACTTCCCGGACCCGGACGGGCCGATCACCACGACGACCTCGCCGCGGGTGACCGTGAGGTCGATGTCCTTGAGGGCGTGCAGCTGTCCGAAGTGCTTCTGCACGCCGGACAGGACGACGAGAGGCTCACCCCGCCCGGCCGACAGTGACTCCTGGTGCTCTGCGGTCGTCATTGGGGCAACCTATCCACACGTGATCCCTTCGGGCTATCACCACGTGGCTCGGACGGGTGATCGTGACCGTCTCGTGTCCCGGCGGCGGAGTCGATGGTGCTGCTACGCGGAGTCGTTCGCCGAGTCGTGCCGCAGCGGACCAGTCGTGGCGATGGTGCGTACGGTCCCGGCGTCGGGGTCCCAGCGGCGCAGCTCGGTGAAGCGCAGGGTGACCGGGTCCGGACGCGAGCGCCGCGAGAGCGGCGACGACGTCGGCACGGGGGATCCGACGCGCCGAGCGTGACGTGGGGCAGCCAGCCGGGGTGCTGACGGTGCGGTACGTCCTCGCGCAGGGCCAGCACCGCGCGCATCAGGTCGTCCGGCACGTCGAAGAGCCGGACGACCGAGACCCGGCTCCCGCCCAGCAGGGCGATCCCCGAGGTCCGCACCTCCACGGGCAGCGCCGGCCCGAGGTGTCGTACGGCCAGGGCGTCCTGCTCCGCCCCGAGCACCTCGGCGGTGACGACGGTGACGTGCGGGGTGTTGGTCATGCCCTTGTGGTCGAGCTGCGAGCGCAGCCCGGCGTCCCGCAGCGCCTGCCAGTCGGCGAGCACGGCGTCGCGACCGGCGTCGTCCGGGAGCAGCTCGTAGGCGTGCAGGCGCGGCATGGTCCGAGGGTAGGTGCTGCGATTCCCGCGCCCCCGGCGAGCCGCCGTACGCTGGGCGGGCCATGATCGACACCGCAGCGCGCACCTATGAGGTCAGGACCCACGGGTGCCAGATGAACGTCCACGACTCCGAGCGGCTCAGCGGCCTGCTGGAGGACGCGGGCTACGTCCCGGCCGGCTCCGACGGCCCCGGCCGACGTGGTCGTCTTCAACACCTGCGCGGTGCGTGAGAACGCCGACAACAAGCTCTACGGCAACCTCGGCCAGCTGGCGTCGGTGAAGGCGGTGACGCCCGGCATGCAGATCGCCGTCGGCGGCTGCCTGGCCCAGAAGGACCGCGACACGATCACCACCAAGGCACCGTGGGTCGACGTCGTCTTCGGCACCCACAACATCGGCTCGCTGCCGGTGCTCCTCGAGCGCGCGCGGGTGATGGACGAGGCGCAGGTCGAGATCCTCGAGTCGCTGTCGGTCTTCCCCTCGACGCTGCCGACCAAGCGCGAGTCGGCGTACGCCGCGTGGGTGTCGATCTCGGTCGGCTGCAACAACACCTGCACGTTCTGCATCGTGCCCGCGCTGCGCGGCAAGGAGAAGGACCGCCGACCCGGCGAGATCCTCGCCGAGATCGAGGCGCTGGTCGCCGAGGGCGTCACCGAGATCACCCTGCTCGGGCAGAACGTCAACGCCTACGGCGTCGAGTTCGGCGACCGCCAGGCCTTCAGCAAGCTGCTGCGCGCCTGCGGTGGGATCGAGGGGCTCGAGCGGGTGCGCTTCACCTCGCCGCACCCGGCCGAGTTCACCGACGACGTCATCGAGGCGATGGCCGAGACGCCCAACGTGATGCCGTCGCTCCACATGCCGCTGCAGTCCGGCTCCGACAAGGTGCTGCGCGACATGCGCCGCTCCTACCGGTCCACGAAGTACCTCGGCATCATCGAGCGGGTCCGCGCCGCCATCCCGGACGCGGCGATCACGACCGACATCATCGTCGGCTTCCCCGGCGAGACCGAGGAGGACTTCCAGGCCACCCTCGACGTCGTCCGCGCCGCGCGCTTCTCGGCCGCCTTCACGTTCCAGTACTCCAAGCGCCCCGGCACGCCCGCCGCCACCCTCGACGACCAGGTCGGGCCGGAGGTGGTCAAGGACCGCTACCTGCGCCTCGTCGAGGTGGTCGACGAGATCGCGTGGACCGAGGCCAAGACCCTGGTCGGTCGCACCGTCGAGCTGATGGTCTCGGAGGGCGAGGGGCGCAAGGACCTCGCCACCAAGCGCCTGTCCGGGCGGGCCCGCGACAACCGGCTGGTGCACTTCGCGGCCGACTTCTCTGCCGTCGAGGACGACTCGGTGCGCCCTGGCGACATGGTGACCGTCGAGGTCACCTACGCCGCCCCCCACCACCTCGTCGCCGACAGCCCGATCCGGTCCGTACGCCGCACGCGTGCCGGCGACGCCTGGGAGCGGCGTACGTCCACTCCGCGCTGCGCCGACCGGTGTCGGGCTCGGCATGCCGACCCTCGGCGTCCCCGCCCCGCTGCCTCCGGCCCCTGCCTGCGGCTGAGCGTTTGGCCATGTGTCGGTTTCCCCGGGTGCCCGGGGAAACCGACAGGATCGTGGAGTTCCGGTGCCGACTATCGGCACCAGGCCTCCACGCTCTGGTTGTCCACAGGCCGGCAACCGGCGGTGGCACCCGGGGTCGCCCCGGTCTGAGGGTGGACGTCATGGAGCGGATCCGACCCACCCTCGCCGACCAGGCGGGCGTCGTCGCGCGGGCGCAGCTGCGGACCCTCGACCTCGAGCCGCACGACATCCGGCGGCTCATCCGGCGACGAGAGCTCAGCGTGATCCATCCCGGTGTCTACCTCGACCACACCGGCGATGCGACCTGGCTCCAGCGCGCGTGGGCCGCCGTCCTGTTCTGCTGGCCCGCTGCACTGGCCGCCGAGTCGGCCATGCGGGCGGCGGACGGTCCCGGACGTCGGGCCGCCGAGGACGGCCCGATCCACGTGGTCATCAGCCGCGCGCGGCGGGTGGTCGCGCCCGCGGGCATCCAGGTGGTCCGCACCTTCGGCCTGGACGACCGCGTGCTGTGGAACCTCGGCCCGCCCCGCATGAGGTACGACGAGGCAGCGCTCGACGTGGCGCTCGCGTCCCGCGGCGAGTTCGCGGCGATCGGCGCCGTCGCCCGCGCCGTACAGTCCCAGCACACCACCGCGACGCGGATGCGCGCAGCCCTCGACCTGCGCACTCGGGCTCCACGCCGCGACTTCCTGACGGCGGTCCTCGACGACGTGGCCGCGGGGGCCTGCTCGGTCCTCGAGCATGGCTACCTCACGCGGGTGGAGGTGCCGCACGGACTCCCCACGGCTGATCGCCAGCAGCGCGGCCGCACGACGGCGGGCGTGGTCTACCGCGACGCGACCTACGGCGTCCTCGACGTCGAGCTCGACGGCCGCCTCTTCCACGACACCGCCGAGGCGCGTGACCGCGACTTCGAGCGGGACCTCGACGGGGCCGTCGACGGACGCACGGCGGTCAGGTTGTCGTGGGGCCAGGTCTTCGACCGCAGCTGCTCGACAGCCGCGAAGATCTCTCGACTCCTCGTGGCACGGGGATGGCCCGGCGGGCGTTCCTGCGGAGCGGGGTGCGAGATGGAGGTCGCGGCATGACCGTGGAGGATCGGTGCCGGATGTCGGCACCAGACCTCCACGCTGATCGGCTCGGGCGAGGGTCAGGCCGGCGGCTCGACCGAGCCGTCCTCGGCCTCCTGGCCGGCGTCGGGCTCGTCGCTGCTCTCACCGGACGCCTCGTCGTCCGCGTCCGACCCCTCGTCGGGCGCCTGCGACTTGTCGTCGGCCTCGGCGATCTCCTCGGGCAGCACGTCGTCGACCGCGGGGTTGTCGTCGGGGCTCAGGTCGCGGGCGAGGTTGCCCTCGACCCGGTCGTCGCCGATGGCGTCCACGCCACCGGGGACGAGCTCGGGTTCCTGGGTCGTGGACTCGGGCATCGGGCCGAGGTCGGTGTCAGGCATGCCGCCTCCTTCACTGGTCGGTCGTAGTCGATCGTGCCGCCTCGAGCGGCGGGGTGGCTACACCTCCGAAGGTGTGACCCACCCGAAGGTCAGGTAGCGCTCGCCGCTGGAGAGCCGGGACAGGGCGTACGCCTCGTGCGGGACCACGGGCGACGGCAGGTCGTCGAGGAGGCACCACCGGACCTCGGCGCACTTCTCCGGCTCCACGATCCGCGGCTCGCCGCTCCACGCACGCGCGGTGAAGAAGAAGTCGACCCGCTCGTCGATCGGGTCGGCGAACTGCGTGCGCTGCATGGTGAAGGCGAAGTCGAGGTCCAGGTCGCTGACGCCGAGCTCCTCGAGTGCCTCGCGGTGCGCTGCGTCGTACGCCGTCTCGCCCCGCTCGACGTGCCCGGCGGCCGCGGCTGCCCAGTGCCCGTCCATGTAGGGCGTGCCCCGGCGCAGCTGCAGCAGCACCTCGGTGCCCTGATCGGTCTCGCGCAGGAGGTAGACGTAGGAAGCGGGGACGACGGCGAAGCGGTCGTCGCTCACCGGGCGGCGGGGCCGGGCCCGATGTCGTCGTTCTTGCCGTCGAGCGCGTCGAGGCCGTCGCGAGCCTTGCCGGTGGCCTGGTCGATCTTCGCGGCGTGCTTGCCGCCGGTCTTCTCGTTGGCCACGGCGCCGGCCTTGTCGATGCCGTCGGCGATCTTGTCCCCGTGGTCGTCGACGGCCTTCGAGAGCTGGGCCTTGGCCTTGTCGAGGAAGCTCATGCTGTCTCCTGGAGATCGGGGCCCGCGCGAGCGGCAGGCACTGCACGTCATCGAGATTAGCGGCCCTGAAACAATCGTCACCATGCCCGGACCGATCGTCGCGCTCGTCGGCGCCACCGCGTCGGGCAAGACCGGCCTGAGCCTCGACCTGGCCGAGCGGCTCGGCGGCGAGATCGTCAACACCGACGCCATGCAGGTCTATCGCGGCATGGACATCGGCACGGCCAAGCTGCCTCCCGCCGAGCGCCGCGGCATCGCCCACCACCTGCTCGACATCCTCGACGTGACCGAGCCGGCGACCGTCGCCCAGTTCCAGGTCTGGGCCCGCGACGCGATCGGCGAGGTGCGCCGGCGCGGCAGCGTGCCGATCCTCGTCGGCGGATCGGCGCTCTACACGCGGGCGATCATCGACCGCTTCGAGTTCCCCGGCACCGACGAGTCGCTGCGCCGCGAGCTCGAGGCCGAGCTCGAGCGCGTCGGCAGCCATGCCCTGCACCAGCGGTTGGCCGGGGTCGACCCGGCGGCGGCCGCCCGGATCATCCCCGACAACGGGCGCCGCGTAGTCCGAGCGCTGGAGGTCATCGCGCTCACCGGCCGGCCCTACAGCGCGAGCCTCCCGGTCCTGGAGTACGCCGACCCGCGGACGATCCAGATCGGCGTCGACATCGACCGACCCACCCTCGACGAGCGGATCAGCCAGCGGGTGGACGCGATGTTCGCGGGAGGCTTCGTCGACGAGGTCGAGGCGCTCCTCACCCGCGGCCTCGCGCAGGGGAGGACCGCACCCCGCGCGATCGGCTACCGCGAGGTCATCGGCTTCCTCGCCGGCGACCGGACCCTGGCCGAGGCGATGGACCAGACCAAGGCCGGCACCCGGCGCTTCTCGCGCCGACAGGACGGGTGGTTCCGCAAGGACGAGCGGATCCTCTGGATCGACCACGACGATCCCGAGCGCGTGGACAGGGCCGCCCGGGCTGTCGCGGCGCTGGTCTGAGCGCAGCACCCTGTCGACTGTCGGCGGTCGGCGTCATGATGAGTCGATGGCGACCATCTACTACACCGGCTGCACCCTCGACGGCTTCATCGCGACCGACGACCACTCCCTCGACTGGCTGACCTCGCGCGACATCGACTCCGACGGCCCGATGGGCTATCCCGGGTTCCGCGAGCGGCTCGGCGCCTGCGTCATGGGGGCGACCACGTGGCAGTGGATCCTCGACCACGACGACGACCCGTGGGGTCCGTTGCCGACCTGGGTGATGACCCACCGCACCTTCCCCGCAGCGCCTGACAGCGTCCGCTTCGACCGCGACGACGTACGCCGCGTGCACGCCACCATGACCGAGGCCGCCGACGGCAAGGACCTCTGGGTCGTCGGTGGCGGCGATCTGGTCGGACAGTTCCACGACGCGGGACTGCTCGACGAGGTGTGGCTGCAGTACGCCCCGGTGACCCTCGGCAGCGGGGCTCCCGTCCTGCCGCGCCACGTCGAGCTCCGGCTCGAGGAGATCGCGCGCAACCGCGACTTCATGTGCGGGCGCTACACCGTGGTGCGCTGACACGCATCCCTGAGGGCGTGGACATCGACGACGGATGGAGGCAGGCTGGCGACTTCATCTCTCGGGAGGTTCCACCATGCGCAAGCGCACCACCCTCGCAGCCGCCGCCACCTCGGCCGGCGTCCTCGCCGCCCTCCTGGCGACCCCGGTCTCCTCGGTCGGCGCCTCACCACAGGCCGCACAGGCCGCCCCGGAGGGCCGGCCCACCGCAAAGGTGGCCACGGCCGTCGGCAAGGGCGGCGCCGTCAGCACCGTCGACCCAGAAGCGAGCGCGACCGCGCTCAAGGTGCTCAAGCGCGGCGGCAACGCCGTCGACGCCGCCGTGGCTGCCGCCGCGACGCTCGGCGTCACCGAGCCCTACAGCGCCGGCATCGGCGGCGGGGGCTACTTCGTCTACTACAACGCCGAAGTCGGGCAAGGTCCGCACCATCGACGGCCGCGAGACCGCGCCGCGCAAGATGCCGCAGGACGCGTTCATCGACCCGGCCACCGGCAAGCCCTACAACTTCACGCCCGAGCTGGTCACCAGCGGCGTGAGCGTCGGCACCCCCGGCACGCTGGCGACGTGGGACAAGGCCCTGGCCAACTGGGGCACGTGGTCGCTCGCCGAAGCCCTCGCTCCGGCCACCGAGGTCGCGACCCGCGGCTTCGTCGTCGACGAGACCTTCCGCCAGGCGACGCTGGACAACGAGGAACGTTTCCGTGCGTTCAAGGCCACCCGCGAGCTGTTCCTGCCGAAGGGCGATGCGCCGAAGGTCGGGTCGATCTTCCGCAACCGCGAGCTCGCGGCGACGTACGACGCCATCGCCCTCCGCGGCACCAACGCGTTCTACCGCGGCCGGCTGGCCCGCCTGATGTCCGCGGTCGTGCGCCACCCGCAGACGACGAAGAACAACGAGCTGCCCGTGCCGCCCGGCTACCTCACCCCGCGCGACCTGCGCGACTACAAGGTGCGCTCCCAGCGGGCGACCAAGATCTCCTACCGCGGGCACGACGTCTACGGCATGGCGCCCTCGTCCTCCGGTGGCACCACCGTCGGGGAGGCGCTCAACATCCTCGAGCGCTACGACCTCTCCGCGATGACGGCGGAGCAGGCGCTCCACCACTACCTCGAGGCCAGCGCGCTGGCGTTCGCCGACCGCGGCAAGTACGTCGGCGACCCGGCCTACGTCGACGTGCCGACCAAGCGGCTGCTCGACGACAAGTTCGCCGCCGAGCGGGCCTGCTCGCTCAACCCGGCCAAGGCCGCGACCAAGCCGGTCGCCGCCGGTGACGTGACGTCGTACGACGGCGTGTGCGGCGCCGCGACGGCGAAGGGCGACACCGACGCCGACACCGAGAACGTCTCCACCACCAACCTCACCGTCGCCGACCAGTGGGGCAACGTCGTGGAGTACACCCTGACGATCGAGCAGACGGGCGGCTCCGGCATCGTCGTGCCCGGCCACGGCTTCCTGCTCAACAACGAGCTGACCGACTTCAGCACGGTCTACAACGCCACCGACCCCAACCGGATCCAGCCCGGCAAGCGGCCGCGCAGCTCGATGTCGCCCACGATCGTGCTCAAGGACGGCAAGCCGTTCCTGGCGCTCGGCACGCCGGGCGGGTCGACGATCATCACCACGGTCCTGCAGATGATCGTCAACCGGGTCGATCTCGACATGAGCATCGAGGAGGCCATGGCGGCGCCCCGCGCGACCCAGCGCAACACCGCCAACGTGACCGCCGAGCCGGCCTTCATCACCGCCTACGGTCCGGCGCTGACAGCCCTGGGCCACACCCTCGTCCCGGCCGGGGACGCCTTGACCAGCGCCGCCGAGATCGGCGCCGCGACGGCGATCGAGTTCGGGCCGCGCAAGCGGCTCACCGCGGTCGCCGAGCCCAGCCGCCGTGGCGGCGGGTCGGCCAAGGTGGTCGACCCACGGTGATCACCTGAGAGACTTCAGGCGTGAGCTACGCCTACCTCAAGGGCCACGGCACCGAGAACGACTTCGTGGTCCTGCCCGACGCGGACGGCTCGGTGCACGGCGACCTCTCGCCCGAGCGCGTACGAGCCCTGTGCGACCGCCGGGCCGGGATCGGCGCCGACGGGGTGCTGCGCGCCGTACGCCGTGACGACGGTCGCTGGTTCATGGACTATCGCAACGGTGACGGCTCGGTCGGGGAGATGTGCGGCAACGGCATCCGGGTCTTCGCGCGCTACCTCCACGAGCGTGAGGGCGAGGCCTTCCCGATGCAGGTCGAGACCCGCTCGGGGCTGAAGACGCTCGAGCAGTCCGGCGATGAGTTCACCGCCGACATGGGCTCCCCTGCGGTGTTCGGCGAGACCGCCGTGTCGGTGGGGGAGCGCACCTGGCCGGCCCGCCACGTGTCGATGGGCAACCCGCACGCCGTCGCGTTCGTCGACGACCTCGCCGAGGCCGGACACCTCCTCGAGCCGCCCGGCCGTGACCTGGCCGTCTTCCCCGACGGCGTCAACGTCGAGTTCGTCGTACGTCGCGGGGAGCACCACGTCGCGATGCGCGTGCACGAGCGAGGTGCGGGGGAGACCCGCTCCTGCGGCACCGGTGCCTGCGCCGTCGCCGTGGTCGCCTCCCTGGCCGACGACGCGCCCCGCGACACCCCCTACCGCGTCGACGTACCCGGCGGCACCCTCACCATCGTCTGGACCGCCGACGACCGGGTGCTGATGACGGGCCCTGCGGAGATCGTCGCCGTCGGTGTGACCGACCTCTGACGTCTTCGTCGCCCCAAGGTGGCGGGCCCGTACGTCGGATGCCGCCAGGGTGCCGCGGCCGACCGCCTGACCCCGGTCCCTAGGATCGCCCCATGGACATCACCGGATCCTCTGCCATCGTCACCGGCGGCGCGAGCGGCATCGGCGCCGCGGTCGCCCGCGCCCTCGCTGCCAAGGGCGCGAAGGTCGTCATCGCCGATCTCAACGCCGGTCAGGGCGAGGCCCTCGCCGAGGAGATCGGCGGGCTCTTCGCCGCGGTCGACGTGACGAAGACCGAGCAGGTCGCCGCGGCCGTCGAGGCCGCCGGCGAGATCGCGCCGCTGCGCGCCTGCGTCAACTCCGCCGGCATCGGCTGGGCCCAGCGCACCATCGGCCGCGACGGGATGCTGGAGTCCGCCCACGACCTCGATGCCTTCCGCAAGGTCGTCGAGATCAACCTCATCGGCACCTTCGACATGACCCGCCAGGCCGCGACCGTGATGAGTCGCAACGAGCCGGACGCCGACGGCCAGCGCGGGGCGATCGTCAACCTCGCCTCGGTCGCCGCCTTCGACGGCCAGATCGGCCAGTCCTCCTACTCCGCGTCCAAGGGCGGCGTCGTCGGGATGACGCTGCCGATCGCGCGCGACCTCTCCGCTGCCGGCATCCGCCTCAACACCATCGCGCCCGGCCTGATCGACACCCCGATCTACGACGCCTTCCCCGACCCCGACGAGTTCAAGGCCAACCTGGGCCAGAACGTGCTCTTCCCCAAGCGACTCGGACACGCTGAGGAGCTGGCCAGCATGGTCGTGGAGTGCCTCACCAACAACTACATGAACGGCGAGACGATCCGCGTCGACGGCGGCATCCGGATGCCCCCGAAGTAACGAGCACCCGGGATCGCACGACACCACTGGTCTAGGCCGAATCCTGTGATTTCGGTCGAATCGACGACGCGACCCCCGGTCGCGGGTGGAGGGTGGACGCGGGGAACATCAGCATGCATCAGCCTGGGGGGGCAACGATGACCACCGTAGTGGGGCCGCATCTCGTGGTGGAAGCGCGCGCAACCGGCTCGATCCGCGACATTGAGCTGGCCTCGCTCGTACGCCGCTGGATGGCCGCGGGAAGCAAGGTGCAGGACCGCGTACGTCGCGAGAGCATCCTCCAGGTCCTGCCCGACGAACCGGCCGACGAGCTCCCGGACGTCGATGGTCCGGCGGACGAGGAGACGGAGTCGTCGGTGGTTTCGCGCCCCCTGCCCCGCCGCCACGCCGGCCGGGAGGTCGAGCGGGTCGCCCGGGTGGCCCTGCTCATCGACGCGCGCCGAGTCTCGGCCGATGTCGCCACCGGGCTGTTCGCGCACCTGGCGGAGCGGAGCACGGTCAGCGTGTGCCGCGCCTATGCCGACTGGAACAGGTCGGACGTCGGTGAGTGGGTCGGCAGCATGCCGCGCGAAGGGTTGCACTCCTTCCACCACTTCGCCGACGACGATGACCAGGCCCTCGTGGCGATGGCCATCGACGCGGTCGACATCGCCCGCGACGCGGCGGTCGACGAGGTCGTGATCGCGGGCGACCTGACCTCCTCACTGCCCCTGGTGCACCGCCTGCACGCGGCCGGAGTCCGGGTCGTCGTGGCCGGCGCCGCGCACACCCCGCACGACGTGCGGGCGGCCTGCGACGAGTTCATCGACACGAGCTCGATCGAGGCAGACGCGAGGACGCCCGCCGGCCGTCACCGCGCGTGACGCGTACGCCGTCGCCGACCGGCTCCCACCCGCAGGGACGGGCAGATGTGGTTGACGCGGCAAAGTCATTCGCACACCTCGTCGTGCCGACCTACTCTTGAGTGCATATGACGAACGCACCTGACTCCACGGCATCCGACTTCACCCTGCGCGACGCGCTCGATGCCACCCGCGGCTGGGACGACGCCGACGCGATCCACCTCGATGACAGCCTCGACACGAGCGACGACGACTTCGAGTCCGGCTACGCCGACGACACGTCGTACGACACGAGCTGGGACGACGACGACCCCGAGGAGCTCTCGATCGGGGCCAAGGAGCTGGCCGAGCGTCACGCCCTGCGCCGGGTCGACGGGCTGCGCACCGAGCTCGAGGACATCACCGAGGTCGAGTACCGCCAGCTCCGGCTCGAGCGTGTGGTCCTCGTCGGCGTGTGGACCGACGGCAGCGTCACCGACGCGGAGAACTCGATGGCCGAGCTCGCGCTGCTGGCCGAGACGGCCGGCTCCGAGGTGCTCGAGGCGATCTTCCAGCGCCGCCAGTCGCCCGACCCCGCGACCTACATCGGCCGCGGCAAGGTCGACGCGATCCGCGAGATCGTGCAGGCCACCGGCGCCGACACCGTCATCTGCGACGGGGAGCTCGCTCCCAGCCAGCTGCGCAACCTCGAGGACAGGATCAAGGTCAAGGTCGTCGACCGGACCGCGCTGATCCTCGACATCTTCGCCCAGCACGCCAAGAGCAAGGAGGGCCAGGCGCAGGTCGAGCTGGCCCAGCTGCAGTACATGAAGCAGCGCCTCCGCGGCTGGGGTGGCAACCTGTCCCGCCAGGCCGGTGGCCGTGCTGCCGGCGGTGAGGGCATCGGTGGCCGTGGCCCCGGTGAGACCAAGATCGAGACCGACCGCCGCCGGATCAACACCAGGATCGGCAAGCTCCGGCGCGAGCTCAAGGAGATGCGCGGCACCCGCGACGTCAAGCGCCAGTCGCGCCGCCGCAACCACATCCCCAGCGTCGCGATCGCGGGCTACACCAACGCCGGCAAGTCCTCCCTCCTCAACCGGCTGACCGACGCGGGCGTGCTGGTGGAGGACTCGCTGTTCGCGACGCTCGACCCCACCACGCGTCGTACGACGACCAGCGACGGTCGCATCTACACGATGTCCGACACCGTCGGGTTCGTCCGCCACCTCCCGCACGGCCTGGTCGAGGCATTCCGCTCGACGCTGGAGGAGGTCGCCGACTCCGACCTGCTGCTGCACGTGGTCGACGGCTCGCACCCCGACCCCGAGGGCCAGATCGCCGCGGTGCGCGTGGTGCTCGCCGAGATCGGGGCCACCAAGGTCCCCGAGATCATCGTGATCAACAAGGCCGACGCCGCCGACCCGCTGGTGATCAGCCGGCTCCGCGCCCGCGAGCCCCACAGCGTGGTGGTCAGCGCGAAGACCGGCGAGGGCATCGCCGAGGCGCTCGCGACGATCGAGTCCGAGCTCCCGCGGCCGCAGGTCGAGTTCGACGTGCTGCTGCCCTACGAGCGCGGCGACCTGGTCAACCGGATCCACCAGGAGGCCGAGATCGGCACCATGGAGCACACCGGCGACGGCACCCTCGTCGTCGGCCGGGCCAACGCCGACCTCGCCGGCGAGCTGGCGGCGTACGCCCGCTGACCTCGGCGCGCCTACGCCCGGTCGGCCGGGAAGCGGGCGTCGGGGAAGCTCGTCGTGAAATGGCGGGGACGATGTTCCCCGCTGAGGAGCGGCCGAGTCGACCGCGGCTGCGGAACCTTCGAGTGGGATCGCACGTTGACGTCTCCGGGCCCGGATTCGGGCGATCAAAGTCTTGTGGTGGAGGATGTCGCGCATGTCACGCGGAGTTCTCGTCAGGTTCTTCCTCGTGCTCGGCCTGCTGGCCGGGTGCGCGGCCCTGGCGGTCAACGTCAAGCCCCAGCTCGGTCTCGACCTCGAGGGCGGGGCGCAGTTCGTCTTCCAGGCCGAGGGCACCGCGGAGACGCCGGCCTCGGCCGAGAACGTCGACAAGACGCTGCGCGTCCTGCGCGGCCGCGTCGACGCGCTCGGTGTGGCCGAGTCGACGCTGGCGCGTCAGGGCGAGGACCGCATCCTGGTCGAGCTGCCCGGCGTCACCTCCGACGAGGAGGCCCAGGACGCCGAGGAGAAGATCGGCCAGACCGCCAAGCTGACCATCCACGAGGTCGTCGGCGTGGCCGAGCCCGATGCCGAGCCCGGCAAGAAGGACAACCAGGTCCTCCCCACCGACCAGGGCGACACGCTCGAGGTCGGTCCCACCGTCATCGCCGGTGACGAGATCACCGGGGCGAGCTCGGTCCAACGCGACCAGAGCGTCGAGTACGTCGTGGCGATCGACTTCAACGGCAAGGGCGGCAGCACCTGGGCCGACATCACCGGCACGGCCGCGTGCAACCCGTCGGGCGACCCCAAGCGACGCATCGCGATCGTCCTCGACGGCGAGGTCATCTCCTCCCCCGAGGTCAACGAGACCGTCGGCTGCGACGTCGGCATCCGCGGCGGCTCGACCGACATCACCGGCAACTTCACGCCCACCGAGGCCAAGGACCTGGCCGCCCTCATCGAGGGTGGCTCGCTGCCGCTCGAGCTGACCGCCATCTCCGACCGCCTGGTCGGCCCGAGCCTGGGTGCCGCCGCGATCGACGCCTCGGTCAAGGCCGGCATCATCGGCCTGATCCTCACCGGACTCTTCATCATCTTCGTCTACCGCTTCGTCGGCCTGATGGCCACGATCGCGCTCGGGTCGTACGCCCTGCTGGCCTACGCCATGCTCGTCGGCCTGGGCTCGACGCTGACCCTGCCGGGCCTCGCGGGCTTCGTGCTCGCCATCGGCATGGCGATCGACGCCAACGTGCTCGTCTTCGAGAGAGCCAGGGAGGAGTACGCCGCCTATCCCTCCGCGGGACTGCGCCGCGCGCTCCAGGTCGGCTTCAACAAGGCGTGGTCGGCGATCATCGACTCCAACGTCACCACGTTGCTGGCCGCCGCCCTGCTGTTCTTCTTCGGCTCGGGGCCGATCAAGGGCTTCGGTGTCACCCTGTCCATCGGTGTCATCGCGTCCATGATCTCCGCGCTGATCATCGCGCGGGTGCTCTGCGACCTGTCGGTGTCCAACACGTTCGTCGAGCGACGGCCCACGCTCAGCGGTATCGCCAACGTCGGCCGGGTCCGCACGTGGCTCGACAAGGCCTCGCCCGACCTGATGAAGCGTCGCGTCACCTGGCTCGCCATCTCCGGCGCAGCCCTCCTCGTCGCGATCATCGGCATCGTCACCCAGGGCCTCAACCTGGGTGTCGAGTTCACCGGTGGTCGCCAGCTCGACTACTCGGTGAGCCAGACCATGACCGTCGACCAGGCCCGTGAGGCCGTCGCCGAGGCCGGCTTCCCCGAGGCCGTCGTGCAGACCGCCGACACGGCCGACTTCACCGTCCGCACGGGTGAGGTCAGCAACGAGGAGGAGCAGCGCATCGAGGCGGCCCTGGCCGAGGTCGGCGGCGACGTCACCAAGGTCGACGACCAGCGCATCGGCGCCTCGCTGGGCCAGGAGCTCCGCGACCGGGCGCTGATCGCCTTCGGGATCGCGCTGCTCGCCCAGCTGCTCTACCTCGCGATCCGCTTCAAGTGGACCTTCGGTGTCGCCGCGGTGGGCGCGATGTTCCACGACGTGCTGCTCGTGGTCGGCCTCTTCGCCTGGCTCGACAAGCCGATCGACGGCATCTTCCTGGCCGCCGTGATGACGATCGTCGGCCTCTCGGTCAACGACACCGTCGTCGTCTTCGACCGCATCCGAGAACGCTGGTGGGGCTCACGACCCGACGAGGACTTCAACGCGGTCGCCAACAAGGCGGCCGTGGAGACCATCCCGCGCACGGTCAACACCGGACTGGGTTCGATGTTCATCCTCGCGGCCCTCGCCGTGCTGGGGGGTGACTCGCTCCAGGACTTCGCGATCGCCCTGCTCGTCGGTCTCGTCGTCGGTACCTACTCCTCGGTGTTCACCGCCACGCCGATGCTGACCTACTTCCAGGAGAAGTGGCCGATGGGCCGGGTCAAGAAGGAGAAGGTCGTTCGCGAGGCCGAGGACTCCGGCGCCGTCGTCTGAGGTTGTCCTTGCGCGCCCGGCGTACGCTGGCCACATGCTCTGGATCCTCCTGTTCGTCGTCATCGCCGTGGTCGCCTACAAGTACCGCGTCAAGATCCTGGCGAAGATCCTCGGCCAGCCCGAGAGCCGCATCGAGCGGCAGATCGAGCGCCGCAAGCGCTGACGGGCGGCCGTCCGCACGCGGTTGTGGATGGCGTACGTCGTGGTGTCGGGCTCGACCCGTAGGGTTCTCGGGTGCCTGAAACCGACGTCGCCACCGCCCCCGTCACCGAGGTGCTGGCCACCGCGGTGGCAGCGCTCGGCGGTGAGCAGCGCGACGGCCAGGTGCAGATGGCGACCGAGGTCGCCGAGGCGATGGCCGAGGGGCGCCACCTGCTCGTGCAGGCCGGCACCGGCACCGGCAAGTCGCTCGGCTACCTGGTCCCCGCGATGCTCCACGACAAGCGCGTGGTCGTGGCGACGGCGACCCTGGCCCTGCAGCACCAGCTCGTCGAGCGCGACCTCCCGCGCCTGGTCGAGGCGGTCAAGGACGTCCGCGGGGTCGACACGTCGTACGCCGTGCTCAAGGGCCGCTCCAACTACGCGTGCCTCCACCGCATCCGCGCCGGCGTCCCCGACGACCAGGGCACGCTGGTCGACGTGCCCGTCGGGTCGATGGCCCAGAAGGTGCTCGAGCTGCGGTCGTGGGCCGAGGAGGAGTCCGAGCAGGGTGCGTCGGGGGAGCGCGACAACGCGCCGCGCCACACCGACCGCGAGTGGCGCCAGGTCAGCGTCAACCACCGCGAGTGCCTCGGCGCCACCAAGTGCCCCTTCGCCACCGAGTGCTTCGCCGAGCTGGCCAAGGAGAAGGCCCAGCGCAGCCACCTGATCGTCACCAACCACTCCCTCCTCGCGATCGACGCGATCGAGGACGTCCCGATGATCCCCGACTACGACACGGTCGTGATCGACGAGGCCCACGAGCTCGTCGCCCGGGTGACGCAGGCGGCCACCGACGAGCTCGCCGCGTCCGACATCGAGCGGGCTGCGCGCCGGTCGGTGCGGTGGACGGCCGAGGCCGAGGGCGATCCGGCCGGCGACCTCGAGGACGCTGCGGGACAGCTGGCGGAGGCGTTCGAGGCGGTGTCGGCGGGACGCATCGACCACGTCCCCCAGCAGCTCGGCGACGCGTTGGTCGCGGTCCGCGACGCCGCCCGGGCCTGCCTCTCGGCCTATCCGCGCGAGGCCCCCGGCGGTGGCGGCGGGGACGGCGACGCCGGTCGCACCCAGGCCAAGGGCATGGTGCAGGAGGTCTTCGTCAACGCCGAGCGGATGGCCGCCGGCTCCGACCGCGACGTGCTCTGGCTCAACGAGGCGCGCGACCGGATCCCCGCACGACTCCACGTCGCGCCGCTGCAGGTGTGGGGCCCGATGCGCGACAAGCTCCTCACCGACAAGAGCGTGGTCTTCACCAGCGCCACCCTGATGCTCGGCGGCGACTTCGCTGCGGTGGCGACCTCGCTCGGCCTCAAGCCCGCCGAGCGGGTCGGCATGGCCGTCGCCACCCCCGACAGCGACGAGGCGCTGCCGTGGAAGGGCATCGACGTCGGCTCGCCGTTCGACTACGGCCAGCAGGCCATCCTCTACGTCGCCCGCCACCTCCCGCCGCCCGGCCGCGACGGCCTCGGGCAGGCCCAGCTCGACGAGATCTGCGAGCTCATCGACGCCCTCGACGGACGCACGCTCGGCCTCTTCTCCTCACGCCGCGCCGCCGAGACCGCGGCCGAGGCCGTACGCGCCAAGCTCCCGCACCTCACCACCCTCGCCCAGGGCGACGCCCAGCTGCCCGAGCTCGCCAAGCAGTTCGTCGAGGACCCCCACACCTGCCTGTTCGGCACGCTGTCGCTGTGGCAGGGCCTCGACGTCCCCGGCGACACCTGCCAGCTGGTGATCATCGACCGGATCCCGTTCCCCCGCCCCGACGACCCGCTGATGTCGGCGCGCGCCAAGGCGGCCGACGCCGAGGGACGCAACGGGTTCATGGAGGTCTCCGCCACCCACGCCGCCCTGCTCCTCGCGCAGGGGACGGGCCGGCTGATCCGGACGACCACCGACCGCGGCATCGTCGCCGTGCTCGACCCGCGGCTCGAGACCGCGCGCTACGGCCGCTTCCTCAAGGCGTCGCTGCCGCCGATGTGGTCGACCACCGATCCCGCGCTCGTACGCCAGGCGCTGGGGCGGCTGGGTCAGGCGAAGTAGCTCAGGACGCTGTAGCCGAACACCTGGTAGTCGCGGCGATACATCCGGGCGACCAGGTCGCGCAGCTCGTCGGACACCTGGCGGTCGCGGCCACCGGGCGCGGTCTGGTTCTGCGGGGCCGTCGGCACGGCCGGGGCGCCCACCAGCTCGCAGCACCTCGGCGAAGTCGCGGTCGAAGGTCTCCAGCCGGCCCACGAAGTCGACGCGGTTGAGGTCGATCATCCGGCTCTGCAGGGTGAGGTGCTGGTCGGTGCCGGGGACGGCCGCGAGGTCGTGGGTGGCCGTCCAGAGCGCGAACTCCTCGACGCGCTGCATCCGCTCGTGGGTCGCTTCGTCGAAGGCGTAGTAGTTGTTGTCGACCACCTTGTCGTGCCAGGCCGAGACGAACCGGTCGAGCGGGTCGCGGACGAACGCGAAGGTGACGTAGTCGCCGAAGGCCGCCAGCGGGTAGCGCACCCGCATCGCGTGGTCCACGTCGAGCGTGACGTCGTGGCTCTCGAAGTGGTGCCGGATCGTGCGGGTGGCGACCTTGGCGACGCGGAACCACACGAAGCGGTGGCTGTGGCTGATGGTCAGGTTGTAGGCCAGCGGGCTGATCCAGCCCGACTCCTCGCCCACCGTCGCGAGCCGCTCGAGCACGTCCTGGCCCTCGGGGGTCAGGCGACGTCGGTTCCCCGGGCGGGTGCGGAACACCTCGGGGGACAGGTCGGCATCGGGGCGTGACATCGCGGTGAGGCTACACCGGCCACAGGGTCACCCGAACGGGATGCGACCCCGCAGCGACTCCGGGTCGGCAGACCGGCTGCTTGCCCGTCTCCGCGATCAGGTCGCGGGCCCGGTCGACGCTGTCCCAGACGTTCCACAGCAGCACGCCGCGGACCTGTCCGGACTTCACGTAGTAGACGACGCCCGTGCCGATCTGGCCGTCCTTCCAGTCCTCGACCATGTCGAGCCTGCTGCTCGTCTCGCCGATCGCCTCGTAGCCCGCGTCGAGGATGTCGGACCAGAAGAAGGGCGTGTAGTCGTAGGTCTCGTCCGCGCCGGCCATCACCTTGCCGGCCAGCTCGCCGGACTTCTCGGCGTGGTCGACGTGCTCGACGCGGCGGCGACCGAGGAGGACGTCGGGGTACGACGCGACGTCGCCCGCGGCGTACACGTCCGTGGCGCTCGTGCGGAGGTGGTCGTCGACGGTGATGCCGTTGTCGACGTCGAGCCCCGCGGCCTCGGCGCAGGCCGGTGCGCGGCAGCACGCCGACGCCGATCACGACGGCGTCGCCGGTGATCTCGGTGCCGTCGTCGAGGCGGATCTTCACGCCGTCGCCGGTGTCCTCGCCGCTGTCGACCGAGCCGTGCACGACGGTGACGCCGCGGTCGGCGAAGGCCTGGGTGAGGCTGGCGGCCAGGGCGCGAGGGAACATCTGCTCCTGCACGTCCTGGAGGTCGAGGACCAGCGTGACGGTCACGTCGTTCTGGACGAGCGCGGAAGCGATCTCGGAGCCGATGTAGCCACCGCCGACGACCACCACGTGGCTGTCCGCGTCGACGATCGCGCGCAGCCGCTCGTAGTCGGCGGCCGTGCGGTAGTAGACGACCCGCGGTCCGGGGTCGATCCCGAGCCGGCGCGGCTCGGCGCCCGTGGCCAGCAACAGCTTGCCGTAGCCGACGCTGCTGCCGTCGGCGAGGCGTACGACATGTGCGTCGGGGTCGATCTCGGTCACGGTCGTGTCGGTGACCAGGTCGACCGCGTCGTCGCCATCGAGGTCGCCGGCGAGCGAGTTCCCCTCGAGCGTGGCGTCGTCCTTGAGCCAGAGGTCCTTGGACAGGGCGGGGCGGTAGACCGGCTTGTCCGGCTCCGAGCCCAGCACCGCGATGGTGCCGCTGGAGTCCTCGGACCGGATGCCTTTCACGGCGCTCGCGGCGGCGACTCCGCCTCCGACGATGACGTAGTCGTACGACTCGTTGACGTTGCTCATGTCAGCCATCGTGGCTCACGGGTGGTGAAAGACCTAGAGGCTCCGCAGCACCGCGGTCACGACACCGAGGATCGTGGCGTTGTCGCCGGGGATCGGGTCGTACGCGTCGTTGTGGGGGAGCAGCCACACGTGGCCGTCCTTGCGCTGGAACGTCTTGACGGTCGCCTCGCCGTCGATCAGCGCGGCGACGATCTGGCCGTTGGTGGCGGTCTGCTCCTGGCGGATCACGACGTAGTCGCCGTTGCAGATGGCCGCGTCGACCATCGAGTCACCGGAGACCTCGAGCAGGAAGAGGGTGCCCTCGCCGACGAGCTGCTTGGGCAGCGGGAAGACGTCGGTGACCTGCTCCTCGGCGAGGATCGGGCCGCCGGCGGCGATCCGGCCGACGACCGGGATGTTGACCGCGGCCGGGACGATGTCGCCGATGCCGGTCTCGTCGACGCTGGACTCGTCACCGCTGGACATCGAGCGGCGGGCGGCCATCACCTCGGGCAGGAAGACCTCGAGGGCGCGCGGCCGGTTGGGGTCGCGCTTGAGGAAGCCCTTCCCCTCCAGGACGCGCAGCTGGTGGGCGACGCTGGAGGAGGAGGTCAGGCCGACGGCGGTGCCGATCTCGCGCATGCGAGGGCGGGTAGCCCTTGGTCTCGATCGAGTCCTTGATCGTGGCGAGCACGCGCTGCTGGCGCGGGGTCAGGCCGGTTGCGTCCGGGGGGCCGTCGGGCATCTCGATCACGTTCTTGTCGTCCGACTTGGCCATCTCAGATCCTCCCGCAGCAGTTGCCACCCCTGGTGGCTGGTGGTCTGCCCACCGTAGACCCACCCGACCCCGTGGATCAAACACCTGTTCGAACCTGCGTGTCGCGCGACACGTCGAACATTTGTTCGGCCAGGTGCTTGACGAGGTTCGAACACCTGCTCTAACGTCGTACACCTGTTCGATCGAACGCCTGATCGACACCGACCCCAGTGTCGGTGGCTCCGGTTAGACACAGATCAACACACCGACCCGGCTGATCTTCCCCAGGAGGCCACACATGAGCACCCTCAGCATCTCTCCCAGCTTCACCGTTCCGGCTGCGCGTCAGCGTTCGGCCGTACGCCTCACCCGCCGCGGTCGGCTGGTCGTCTTCGTGACCTCGCTGCTGCTCGTGCTGGCGGCGGCCTTCCTGCTCGCCGGCGGTGCCGTCGGCACCGACGAGGCCGGACAGCCGGCTCCGACCGAGATCGTCCAGGTTGCGCCCGGCGACACCCTCTGGGGCATCGCCAGCGAGCTCGCGACCGACGGTGAGGTCCGCTCCATGATTTCCGAGATCGAGCGGCTCAACGCGCTCGACTCCGTCGGCCTCTCGGCCGGCCAGAAGCTCCGCGTCCCGGTCGTCACCGACTGACGCGAGGGGCCTCCATCAGCCGCTTCGACCCCGGCTGGTGGACCAGGGGAAGGCGAGGGGCGGGCCCGTGCGGGCCCGCCCCTCGGCGCCATTTCAGGCGGTGTGTCGAGGCTGCGGGTTGTCCACAGATCTCGTTTGGGGATGGTTCAAGCGAGCTGGATGTGGGTAGCGTCTGAGCGTCGCTGCAGTTCTCGGGAAGGCCGTTGTGATGGACGTACGCCGCACGCTGGCGCTCGCTCTCGTCGTTCCGCTGCTGCTGGCGGGGTGCACCGAGGACGAGCCGGAGCCCAAGATGCCGGACCCCACGCCGACGTCGTCCGAGCCCTCGCCGAGTCCGACGGAGACGGAGACGGCTGAGGTCGAGAGTGCGGAGGACTTCATCCGGCGGTGGCAGGCGGCTGGTGACGAGATGCAGGTGACGGGCGAGACGGCCGAGTACCGGCGCCATGGCTCCGAAGCTGCCAGGCCGTGCCAGGCGTTCGCTGATCAGCGTCGAGCGCGATCTACGCCGACGGCGGCAGCGATCGAGTTCGACGGGCTCGACGATCGTCGAGATCGAGCCGGTCGGAGGATGCCACCGACGCTTCGACGCTGACCGAGGATCGTGCCGGCACGACCGCGAGTCTCTGACGCGGCGACGGGGAGCGAGCGAGACGTCTGCCGGCTGGCGAGACGACGCTCAGGGTGACTCGTGGCAAGATCGCGGGCGATTGGCGTCGTGACGTCACTTGCGGGAGTGTCTATGACGTGCGTTGCGTCGACTCGGCTGTGGCGCTCTCGTCGGTCGCTGCTGTTGCGGTGCTTGCGCCAGCTGCGCGGCTCGCGGCAGATCCTCGACGTGCGTCATGCGGGTGGGGCTGCGAGCTGGCCGCCGACTGCGCATGGACGTACAGCGACTACGTCGGCGTCCTCCGCCTCGGACGACGGGCACACCTGGGTGGTCACCCTGCAGTGCGGCAACGGCGGCATCTGCACCGACCTCGTCGAGTGCGTCGAGGGTGGTCAGCCTGGCCTGTGGCACGACGTCTACATGGACGGCGCGGACGTCGGGGACGTGTGCGTACCGGATGCAGCGGTCGACGAGGCGAGCATCGCCCAGCTCGCGATCCGCGAGTTCAAACGCCTCCAGTGGCCGTCATCCGAGCTCAAGGTCCAGCCGCCCGGCGGCGAGACCCTGGTCAACCTCGAGACGATCTTCTACACCGACAACTCGTCGGCGACCCTGCAGCAGGTCCGGCTGGCCGGACGCAGCGTGACGATCGAGGCGACGCCGGCGAGCTACGGCTGGGACTTCGGTGATGGGACGACGACGACCACCACCAGTCCCGGTCGCGCGTACCCCGACCACGACGTGTTCCACGTCTACGCCAGCACCGGGACGGTCGCGGCCAGCGTCGCCACGACGTACGCCGGCAGGTTCCGGATCGGCGACGGCAGCTGGCAGCCGATCCCCGAGACGCTGACCGTCGCCGGTGAATCCGTCGGGCTGGACATCCTCGAGGCCAAGCCCCAGCTCGTCATCCGCTGAGGCAGCGAGATCGTGTGAGGTCCGGTGCCGAATAGTGACACCAAGGCTCCACGATCTGCGTCAGCGAGCCGCGCGCTTCCCGCCGACCGGCCGAGGCCCGGGAGGTGGAGCGTCAGGGTCGGCAGATGCCGAAGCGGACGACTCACTCAGCGCAGCCAGCAACCGCGACACCAGCAGCAACCCCACGAACAAGCACGCGATCGCCCCGAGCGACGCCAGCCCCATCAGCGCCCAGGCCGACGACGCCGCTGCCCCCGCGCGCCGCCGTACCGAAGTCGATCGCGGCATAGACGAGGTAGCCCCAGGCGATCACGCAGAGCGTGATCCCGACGCAGATGAGCAGGGCCCCGCGGCCGAACTTGCGGGGTGAGCGGGCTCCGCGTCGCGAGCCAGCTCTCTTCCCCGAAGTCACAGGCTCCATTGTGGCCGATCGAGCCCCACCGGGGCACCCGAATCGGCCAGATCGGGCCGACGACACGCCGCCACGGAAATGTGGCCCGGGCCACTGACCTGCGGTTTTAACCAAGCCGACAGATCGGTGCCGGCAATGTGCGGAGATCGCTTGCGCACCTAGTGCCGGACACGTACGGTAACCACTACATCTAGTAGTTACACCGCTGTAGTTATCCACATCTGGTGCACAGCCCAGAGCGAACAACTCACAGCCTCAGGCTAGTTGTCCACAGGAAGATCCACAGACGCCACCCTGTTGTACAAGGTGAGTCATGCGAGAGGAGGACCCGCGATGCACTGCCCCTACTGCCGGCACACCGACACCCGGGTCCTCGACAGCCGCGTCGCCGACGAGGGCGGCTCGATCCGCCGTCGCCGGACGTGCTCGGACTGCGACCGTCGCTTCACCACGGTCGAGAAGATGCAGCTGACCGTCCTCAAGCGGTCGGGGGCCACCGAGCCCTTCGAGCGCGAGAAGGCGATCGCCGGCGTCCGCAAGGCGTGCAAGGGCCGCCCGGTCTCCGACGCCCAGCTCGCCTGCCTCGGCCAGGACGTCGAGGACGCGCTGCGCCTCTCCGGCCAGGCCGAGTTCGCCGCCCACGAGGTCGGCCTCGCCATCCTCGCGCCGCTGCGCGAGCTCGACGAGGTCGCCTATCTCCGGTTCGCGAGTGTCTATCGCGCCTTCGAGTCCGCCGAGGACTTCGAGAAGGAGATCGAGATCCTGCGCCTCGAGCGCGCCACCGATTCAGCCCCTTCGGGCTGACCACATACGGCCCGGCAGGTAGTGGGGAAGCTGCCTGCCGGGCTTACCAACCCCTCGCGAGACGTCTCGTGATCATCCATCCAGCACCACCTATGAGGAGCAAGCATGACCGAGACGGTGAGCACCGGCGCCAAGGACTCGACGAAGGGCAAGGGCCTGACGCTGGAGCGTGTCTTCAGCACCGAGGGCACCCACCCCTACGACGCGATCACGTGGGAGCGTCGTGACGTCGTCCAGCAGAACTGGAAGACCGGCGAGACCGTCTTCGAGCAGCGCGGCGTCGAGTTCCCCGACTTCTGGTCGGTCAACGCCTCCACCATCGTGACGACGAAGTACTTCCGCGGCGCGGTCGGCACCGACGTACGCGAGTGGAGCCTCAAGCAGCTCATCGACCGGGTCGTGAAGACCTACACGAAGGCCGGCGCCGACAACGGCTACTTCGCCACCGAGGCCGACTCCGAGGTCTTCGAGCACGAGCTCACCTGGCTGCTGGTCAACCAGTACTTCTCCTTCAACAGCCCCGTCTGGTTCAACGTCGGCACGCCCTCGCCGCAGCAGGTCTCCGCGTGCTTCATCCTCTCCGTGGATGACTCGATGGACTCGATCCTCAACTGGTACAAGGAGGAGGGCTTCATCTTCAAGGGCGGCTCCGGTGCCGGCCTCAACCTCTCCCGCATCCGCTCGTCGAAGGAGCTGCTGTCCAGCGGCGGTACGGCGTCGGGTCCCGTCTCCTTCATGCGCGGCGCCGACGCCTCCGCCGGCACCATCAAGTCGGGCGGCGCCACGCGTCGTGCGGCCAAGATGGTCGTCCTCGACGTCGACCACCCGGACATCGAGGAGTTCGTCGAGACCAAGAAGAACGAGGAGAACAAGATCCGCGCCCTGCGCGACGCCGGCTTCGACATGGACCTCGGCGGCAAGGACATCACGTCCGTGCAGTACCAGAACGCCAACAACTCGGTCCGCGTGACGGACGAGTTCATGCGCGCGGTCGAGGACGGCACCGACTTCGGCCTGCGTGCCCGCGGCACCGGCGAGGTCATCGAGCGCGTCGACGCCCGTGAGCTCTTCACCAAGATCAGCGAGGCCGCCTGGGCCTGCGCCGACCCGGGTCTGCAGTACGACGACACGATCAACGACTGGCACACCAACCCGGAGACCGGCCGCATCACCGCGTCCAACCCGTGCTCGGAATACATGTCGCTCGACAACTCCTCGTGCAACCTCGCCAGCCTCAACCTGCTGAAGTTCCTCAAGGACGACGACACCTTCGACGGGGCGCTCTTCGCCAAGGCCGTCGAGTTCATCATCACCGCGATGGACATCTCGATCTGCTTCGCCGACTTCCCGACCGAGCCGATCGCCAAGACCACCCGCGACTACCGCCAGCTCGGCATCGGCTACGCCAACCTCGGCGCGCTGCTCATGGCGATGGGCCTGGGCTACGACTCCGACGGTGGCCGCTCGATGGCCGCGACGATCACGTCGCTCATGACCGGTCAGTCCTACAAGCGCTCGGCCGAGCTCGCCGGGATCGTCGGCCCGTACGCCGGCTACCAGCGCAACGCCGACGCCCACAAGCGCGTGATGCGCAAGCACCAGGCGGCCAACGACGTCGTCCGCGTCCTGCACACCGAGGACAGCCGCGTGCACAAGCTGGCCACCCAGGCGTGGGCCGACGTCGTCGCGCTCGGTGAGACGAACGGCTTCCGCAACGCGCAGGCCTCGGTGCTCGCGCCGACCGGCACCATCGGCTTCATGATGGACTGCGACACCACCGGCATCGAGCCCGACTTCTCGCTCGTGAAGTTCAAGAAGCTCGTCGGCGGCGGCTCCATGCAGATCGTCAACCAGACGATCCCGCGGGCGCTGGAGAAGATGGGCTACCAGCCCGAGCAGGTCGAGGCGATCGTCGCCTACATCGGCGAGCACGGTCACGTGATCGACGCCCCCGGCCTCAAGCTCGAGCACTACGAGATCTTCGACACCGCGATGGGCGCCCGCTCGCTCAAGCCGATGGGCCACGTGCGGATGATGGCGGCGGCCCAGCCGTTCCTCTCCGGCGCGATCTCCAAGACGGTCAACCTCCCCGAGAGCGCCACGGTCGAGGAGGTCGAGGACGTCTACATGCAGTCCTGGAAGCTCGGGCTCAAGGCGACCGCCATCTACAGGGACAACGCCAAGGTCGGTCAGCCGCTGGCCGACGGTGGCGGCAAGGCCAAGAAGGACGCGGCCGACGCCGCTGCCGCGTCGCGTCGAGACCAAGGTCGTCGAGAAGGTCGTCTACGCCCCGGTCCGCAAGCGCCTGCCGAAGTCGCGCGTCTCCCGTACGACGTCGTTCACGGTCGGCGGTGCCGAGGGCTACATGACCTCCGGTGCCCACGACGACGGCAAGCTCGGCGAGGTCTTCCTCAAGCTCGGCAAGCAGGGCTCGACCCTGGCCGGCGTGATGGACGCCTTCTCGATCGCGGTGTCGATCGGCCTGCAGTACGGCGTCCCGCTGGAGACCTACGTCTCGAAGTTCACCAACCTGCGCTTCGAGCCCGCCGGCCTCACCGACGACCCGGACGTCCGCATGGCGCAGTCGCTGATGGACTACGTCTGGCGCCGCCTGGCCCTGGACTACCTCACCTTCGAGGAGCGCTCGGCCCTGGGCATCTACTCCGCCGAGGAGCGTCAGCGCCACCTCGAGACCGGCTCCTACGAGCCGCTCATGGAGACCGGCTCCGCAGCCGAGCTCGTCGAGGCCGCTCCGGCGCCCGTCGCCGAGGTCGTCGAGGCCGACATCGTCGAGGCGTCGATCAAGCCGGCGCCCGTCGAGGCCAGGACCACCGCCGAGCTCTTCGAGAAGCTCACCGGCACCGCCGTCGACTCCCCGCTCTGCATGACCTGCGGGACGAAGATGCGCCCGGCCGGCTCGTGCTACGTGTGCGAGGGCTGCGGGAGCACCAGCGGTTGCAGCTGATCCTTGCTCTGAGAACGGCCCCGACGCCACCGGCGTCGGGGCCGTCTTCGTTGTCGGTGGCAACGTATAGAAAGGAGGGGTCTAGTTCACCGGGGTCGGGAAAGCGAATGCGTGAGCATGCCCGACCAGGAACCGCGCAAGCGCCGCCGCCGTCCGCCGGCCGCGGACATCACTCCCGGCACGCCGATCTGGTGCCCATGGTGTGAGGCAGAGCATCCGGCTTCGGCCTTCAACAGCGAGACGCGGCGCTACAGCGGGTTGTCTGGGATCTGCCGCGACGCGCAAGCCGAGAAGCGCCAGTTGCCGAAAGAGAAGGAGCGCAACCAGCTTCGGAACAAGAAGCGTTGGCAGAACCCCAAGTACCGATCGTTGGTGCGCGAGGCTGGTAGGCGCCGGTACGAACGGGTCGGGACCGAAGATCTCAAGAAGGCGCGAGCACGGCTGCGCCGTCTCGTCGATGACTGGAAGCTCCGCGGCTGCGTCGATTGTGGCTACAGCGACATCCGCGCGATCGACCCGGATCACGTCGATCCGGGAGAAGCACGGCAACCTCTCTCGCATGGTGCAGCTGTGCGCGTCCGAGAAGCGCATCCTCGCGGAGCTCGACAAGTGTGTGGCTAGGTGCGCCCGATGCCACAGGCGCGACACCTGGGACCAGCGACCTTCGAGCTGGCGAGCAGCGGATCGATTGCCTGCGTCTTGGCGTCGCCGACTCGAACTTCAGGACTTCAACGATCAGCTCAAGCTGGCATTGGGGTGTGCGGACTGCGGGTGGCGAGAGTGGGCCCGCGGGCTCGATTGGGATCACGTCAGAGGTAGGAAGCTCCACGGGATCGCCACGCTGATCAACGACAGATGGCCCGTTGAAGTAATCATCGCCGAAACGGCGAAGTGCGACGTCGTTTGCGCCAACTGTCACCGAATTCGTACTTGCGAGCGGCGACTGTTCGACGCCAGCCTCATGGTCTCCGCGCACTGACGCGTTAGGTGGCTGCTCTGGTGCACAAGCGGCGAACTGCCCTACTGCGCCACCGCTGATGCATGGTTGAAGAAGTCCGTCGGCATGGGCGTTCTGAGCTGCCAAGTGATCGCAATCGGCCGATCGCCGGTGTGAGACACGTAGGTCGCCGGGCCGAGGAACAGATACGGCGACGTGCCGAAGTCGTCCCGGGGCTCTTGGCGGACAAAGAGCAGCACGGTCGACGACCCGTCGAGGTATCGACGGCCCGTGGGGGAGTTGACCGAGGTTGTCGACTGCGTCTCCCAGTGGAAGAGGTCTCGCGAGATCGGGTAGTCGGCGTACATCGTGGTGGGCGAGTAGTCGGCCTCAGACTTCTTCAGCGTGATGAAGAAGGCATCCACGTTGCGCTCGGCAAAGTAGAAGACGCCCTCGCGGAAGCTGTTGGGCAGTCGCGGGAAGTCGAGCGCCGACAGGATCTCTTCACGTTGATAGCGAGCGTGGACCTGGAGCGGGACGTCGGCTAGAGATCCCGTGAGAGCAACAGGCACGTGACGCGCTGCCTCGAAGCTGAAGTCGACAACGCTCGCCACTTCCGCGCGCGCGGCCGGCTCATGGCGCATGGCATCAAAGCCCTCCTCGATCGACGTCGAAGCCGCCTCCGTCATACCAGAACGAGTGGTAGAGCATGCGCGCGATCCGCTGCTCCTCCGGCGACAGTGCGGCGTACCGCGGTGCATCGTCGGCCAGAAGTGATCGGTAGGCCGCAGCTCGCATGGGGTCGTCCACGTGGGCGAAGGCTCGCACTCGCTTGAGGAGCTTCTCCTCGAGTTCGGAGCCGGGGAGCGTCTCGAAGGCCGGCGTCCTGTCGCAACTTCGTCCAGGAGTGGCTGCCGCGCCGGAGGATGTCGCTCAGCTCGAGACCAGAAGACTCCAGGAACGCCTCCAACGAGTCGTCCCTGGTGACGCGAAGCTGCGCCACGATCTGCGCCCAGCGGTTGGCGATCTGGGACTTCAGGTTCTCCAGCACCAGCCTCTTGGGTCTGCTTGTCGAGCCGCACCTGACAACCGGACGGCAGGAAGGGGAAGTCCTCCTTCACGGCCTTCTCGAGGTGCTTGCCGTGGATGCCGGTCAGCACGCCGAACTTCCGCGAGAAGTTGAACTCCTTGCGGTGGTAGCCGACGAAGTCCAAGACGGTCAGGACCGCCTTACGATGCGTGCGCCGAAGGCCGCGCCCGAGCTGCTGCATGAAGATCGTCGAGCTCTCAGTCGGCCGCAGGAACAGCACGGTGTCGACATCGGGGATGTCGAGGCCCTCGTTGAACACGTCGACGGTGAACAGCACGTTGACTTCCGACGACCGCAGGTGGCGCAAGCGGTTGCCCGGTCGCTCAGCTGCGGGGTCCTCCCGTCACGACTCGCGCCGGGATGCCGGCGTCGTTGAAGACGCGAGTCATGTACTCGGCGTGGGCGACGCTGACACAGAAGCCGAGGGCACGCATCTCGCCCGACGTCGGCGATCTTGTCGCGCACGGCCGGCAAGATGATGCGGGCTCGCGCGTCGTTGCCCGTGAAGACGTCCGTCCAGCTGCGGCTCGTCGTACTTGCCTCGTGACCAGGTGATGGACCGGAGATCCGTGCCGTCGGCAACGGCGAAGTAGTGGAACGGGCACAGCAGGTCTGCGCCAAGTGCGTCCCAGAGGCGCAACTCGGCGGCCGTCCGCCCGTCGAAGAAGCTTCGCACATCGGTTCCGTCGGCCCGCTCCGGCGTTGCGGTGAGTCCGAGCAGTTCCTCGGGGGTGCAGGTGGTCGATGATCCGCCGGTAGGTCTTTGCCTCGGCGTGGTGGAACTCATCGATGACCACGATCTCGAAAGCGTCTCGCGGGAATGTTGGCCACGCCGTACGACGTCAGCGACTGCACGCTGGCGAAGACGTGCTTCCATCGCTCGGGTCGTTGACCGCCAACGTAGAGCTCACCGAAGCTGCCGTCGCCCAGGACCTCGCGATACGTACGAACCGACTGTTCAAGGATCTCTCTGCGGTGCGCGACGAACAGCAAGCTCGGTTGTGAGCCAGCTGCCCGAGCCAGTTCGCGGTAATCCAAGGCAGCGATGACCGTCTTCCCGGTGCCCGTCGCCGCCACGACCAGATTGCGGTGACGATGGTGAAGCTTGCGCTCCACGGTGATCGCGTCGAGCATTTCCTGCTGGTAGGGGTAGGGCCGCACGTCGAGGCCCGCGATCGTGATGGTCACGCGGTCGGAGGACTTGATGCCCTTGGCCTCCAGCAGGGCGTCGTCGAGCCGATCCCTGTCGCGATCCGGGTCGTATGACTCAAACTCGGGACTGTTCCAGTAGGACTCGAACGTGGCTTTGAACTTGTCGAGCAGGCTGGGCGTGGCGCTTGCGCTGAGGCGAACGTTCCATTCCACGCCTTCAAGCAGCGCCGAAGTCGTGAGGTTCGACGACCCAACGTAGGCCGTATCGAATCCGGTCTGACGGCCGAACAGCCATGCCTTGGCATGCAGCCGCGTGCGTGCCGCGTCGTACTGCACCTTGACCTCGGCTCCGAAGTCTCGAACCAGCCGGTCGAGCGCTCGACGCTCAGTGCCTCCGATGTAGGTCGTCGTGACGACTCGGATCGGGACTCCAGCGTCGCGTGCTGTCTCGAGTTCCTTCTCGATCAAGCGGAGTCCGTGCCACATGACGAAGGCGCACAGAAGGTCAACGGAGTCCGCGGAATCAATTTCGGCGCGAAGCTCGGAGGCGAGACTGGGCTCACCGTGTGCGTTGGTGAGCAGCGCCGCGTCATTCAGAGGAGTCTTCGGTCGGTGAACGAGGCGGGAGGGCACACCGGGGCCAGGCTCAGGCTTGAGTGCGTGGAGCTCCTCAACCGGCGCGATAACCGGGTCACTGGGACTCTCCATGTGGCTGAGCCATTCGTTGACGGCCTCGAGGCGAGCTGCCGGATCCTTGATCACCTTGAGTCGCTCCAGCGCCGCCGCGGCGACGTGTCGCGCCAGCACGTGAGTCTGATCCGCTTCGTCTACGCGGGTACGGAGGACTTGGCGTCGAGTCTCAGCCCGAAGACGGCTTGCCAGCACGTCGGTGATGAGGGACTCGTGGAACCCGGTAGCGAGGTCATCCGGCAGAGGCACGATCAGGAGCTTGCCAGGTCAACCTTGACTTGGTCTGCGTTTGGCGCGACGTGGCCAGCCCTCAGGGGGCCGCGTCGCTATTGACCAGCTGTGACTGGACGAGGTGAACCGCCGGGATATCTGCGGGCGCCCAATCCAGCTCACCTAGTTCGTCTGGCGAGCGCCATGACATCTGCGCATGCTCGACCAGGCGGGGCGTACCTGCAGCGAGTTGGCAGTAGAAGGTCGTGAGGTTGATGATGCCGAAGTCGTACTCGTGACTGGTAGTTGTGATCTCCTCGCCCACCTTGATGCGACACATCAGCTCTTCGCGGATCTCACGCTCGAGGGCTGCTTGAGGTGATTCGCCCAGTTCGACCTTGCCGCCGGGGAACTCCCATTTGTCTGCCAGCGATCCATTCGGGCCTCGCTGGACGCACAGCACACGGCCATCGGCAACCACGACCGCACCGACGACGTCGATCTCCTTCATGTGCCTCCCTCGCGTCGATGAACTCTAGATCGGCCGCGCGCCTCCGGACTGGCCGGGCCGGCGCCCCGCAAGGAGCGCCGGCCCGGCAAGCTGATCCACCTACACCCCGACCAGCTCACGCTCGGTGATCGGCTCATCCTCCACCTCGACCCGCACCGTGGGCAGCAGTCGGTCCAGCCACCCCGGAAGCCACCAGTTCCAGTGGCCGAGCAGCGACATCGTCGCCGGCACGAGCACCATCCGGACAAGGGTGGCGTCGAGGACGATGGCGACGGCCATCCCGAGCCCGAGCTGCTTGACGACGACGTCACCCTCGGTGGCGAAGCCGAGGAACACGACCACCATGATCGCGGCCGCGGAGGTGATCACCCGGCCAGTGGACGAGAGGCCGCGGACGACGCTGCCGCGCGGGTCGCCGGTGCGCAGGTAGTCCTCCCGGATCCGGGAGAGCAGGAACACCTCGTAGTCCATCGACAGGCCGAACAGGATCGCGAACTGCAGGATCGGCATCCAGCTCGAGATGGGCATCGCGCGATCGACCCCCATCAGCTCGGCGCCCCAGCCCCACTGGAAGACCGCCACGAGCACGCCGTACGCGGCGCTGATCGAGAGCAGGTTCATCGCCGCGGCCTTGAGCGGCACCAGCACCGACCTGAACATCAGCGCGAGCAGCAGCACGGACACGCCGACCACGAACGCGATCACCAGCCACAGCCGCTCCTGCAGCATGTCGGAGATGTCGGAGAAGAACGGCGTCCAGCCGGTGACCTCCGCGCTCGCCGGGAGCGCGGCACGCAGGTCCTCGATCAGGTCCGGGGTGCGCTCGTCGGTGGGCCCGAAGGTGGGCTCGGCCGTGATGATCGAGAGCGCGCCGTCCGGAGTGGTGACCACCGGTTCGAGGCCGGCGATGCGGTCGTCCGAGCGCAGCGTCGCCACCGCCTCATCAACGGCTCCCGCGGCGGAGGTGGGCACCACCACGGTGAGTGGACCGTTCGCGCCGGGCCCGAACTCGGCGGCGACGAGGTCGTACGCCTGGCGGGTGGTGTTGCCCGCGGGCTGGTTGCTCGCGTCACCGGGCCAGGTGCGGAGGTCGAGCACGGGTGCGGCGAGCACCAGCAGGACGCCGAGGCTGACCAGCGCCCAGGCGAGCGGCTTACGACCGACGCGGGCGGCCCAGCGGGCGGTGAGGGGCTCGCGGGTGCGCAGCGGACGGTTGCGGCGTACGGCCCGGGGGAGCAGCTTGCGACCACCCAGCCGGCACAGCGCCGGCACCAGGGTGAGCGCGGCCGCGGCGACGCACACGACGGCGATGGCGGTGGCCAGGCCGAAGGAGTCGTACGTCGACAGGCCGGCGAGGCGCAGGCCCATCAGCGAGACCAGCACGGTCACCGCGGCGAACACCACCGACCGGCCGGATGTCGCGACCGCACGGCCGGCGGCCTCGATCGCGTCGTGGCCGAGGCGGAGGTTCTCCACGTGCCGGGTGACCAGGAGCAACGCGTAGTCGATCCCCACGCCCAGCCCCACCATGGACGCGACCATCGGCGCGGAGGTGCTGACCGACATGGTGGCGGCCAGCAGCGCGATGCCCGAGCTGCCCACGGCGAGGCCGGCGACCGCGACGCCGATCGGCAGGCCGGCGCCGACGGCAGAGCCGAGGGCGACGACGAGGATCAGCAGGGCGATGCCCACCCCGACCAGCTCGCCCGTGCCGCCGATAGGTTCGCCGGCGGTCTCGGGGAGCTCGCCGCCCAGCTCCACCTGCAGGCCCGCGTCGATCGTCTCGGCGATCGCGCCCTCCAGCGGTTCGATGTTGGCCATCAGGTCGGGGTGCGTGATGGGCTCGGCGTACTGCACGGTGAGGATCGCGGTGTCGCCGTCGCCGCTGAGCCGTGCCGGCCCGACGTCGGCGACGTGCTCGAGGCCGCGCAGCCGCTCGGTCAGCGCGTCGACCTCGGAGATGGGGAGGGCGTCGCCGTCGCGGTCGTGGACCACGACGCGGGCGCTGGCGAAGCCGCCGACCCCGTGCTCGCGCATCAGGTCGATGCCCTGCTGGGCGCGGGCGCCCGGCACGTCCCAGTCGTCGCGCATCGGGGCGCCGAACGACGAGGCGAGCGCCGCGGCGGTGGCGATGAGCAGGACCCATGCGCTGATCACCCGCCACGGATGGGCGGCGGACGAGCGGCCGAGGTGGTAGAGGTGCGACGACATGGTGATCTCCTGCGGGTGCGGGTCGGGCTGACCCGATGACCCTGCGACCGCCACCTTCAGGCGCACTTGGGCGCCGCTTGGGTGCGCGACCCAAGAGCCGCCTCAGAAGCCGAGTCGCTCGCGGTGCGCGCCCAACCAGTCGGCGTACGCCGTGAAGCCCCACTCGTCGCACTGGGCCGCCGCGCGACCGGCTGCTTCGACGGCTTCATGCCGCCTACCCGCGGTGGCGAGGGCCAGCGACAGGTAGCCGTCGACCGGACCCATCACGGTCGATATGCCGCTGATCGCCATCCGCCCATGGAGCGGAGCCAGGCGGGCGACCATCTGCTCGGCGAGGGGTACGTCGCCAGCGACCGCGGCGGCCTCCGCAAGGCTGCACCAGGTGGTGACGCTGCCCCAGTTGTCCACCTGGTGCGTCACCGGGGTCAGCAGCTGGGCACGCAGCCGGTCGGGATCTCCCGCGCGTGCCGTCGCGAGCACCAGCACGTCCGCGGCCATGTCGTTGTCGGCGATCACCATGGCCTCCGTGATCGGCTCGATCAGCTCGCCGATCCGCTCGTCCCACATGTGCGACATCAGGTGGATGCCCATCAGGTGGAGTGCCTCGTTGCCGGGGTTGAGCCGCGGCCGCAGGACGTGAAGCTCTGCGGCGACCCGCTCGACCGCGGCGTCGTCGCGCCGGAGCGAGGCGAGGCTGAGGTCGATCCACGCCAGCGCCACCTGCGCGTAGGAGTTGCGGCGGCGGGACGCGAGCCGGGCGGTGGCCGCGGCAGCGTCGACGTACGCCGCGCGGTCGCCGAGCTCGAGCAGGCTGCCGGTCAGCAAGATCGAGGCCACGACCTCGGCGTCCGGGTCCGCTGCCTCCCGGGTGGCCTGGAGGCCCTCGTGGGCGAGCGTGAGCCTGAGGTCGGCGTGGGCCGGGGTCCAGAGCGCCTTCCAGGCGGTCAGCGTCGACCAGGCCAGCAGGGCCGGGTCGCCGACCCGGCGGGCCATCGCGACGCCCTCATCGGCGAGTGCCCTGAGCTCGGCCTCGGCCGACGGGTCGTAGTAGAGCAGCGCGGCCAGCGCGAGCATGACCCGACTGCGCTCCGTCGAGTCCCCGTGGGGCAGCTCGGCCAGAGCCCAGCGCAGGTCCTCGATGGTGTCCTCCGGCACCTCGTTCCACTGCTGCGGCATCCAGACCGAGCCGTCCGTGGCGGCCGCTGCCGACGCCGCGAGCCGGTCCAGGTCGTCCTCGCGCCGGGCCAGCGCGATCGCCTCCATCGCGCACGGAAGCACCTGGTCCCACTCCGCGTTGGGCCGGCAGTCGCCGGCCCGGGTGAGCAGCAGGTCGATCCGCTCGGCGGTCGTGCCGAGGGGGTCGCGGCGGTGCGCGTCGATCGCCGCCGCGACGAGCTGCTCGGCCTCGACCCACGAGAAGGTACGCCGGGCCTGCGCGGCCGCGTCGGCCGCAGCCCGCCAGGCGCGGCCGACGTGGCTGGGCCCGGCGGCGAGCCAGTGCCGGGCGAGCTCGGCGACTCGCTCCTCACGGCCGACCAACCCGGCGACGGCGCCGTCGTCGGCGAGGGTGTGAGCCACCTGGGCGTGGAGCCGCGCAAGCCGTGACGGGCTGGCCGTCGTCACGACGGCATCGCGGGTCAGGGCGTGGGTGAAGGCCACGGTCCCCGCCTCGGGGTCGACCACGAGCCCGGCCTCGCGCGCCGGGATCAGGGCGTCGTCGACGTCCTCGACGGGCTCGCCGGCCACCGCCGCCAGCAGGTCCAGCGAGAAGCGCCGACCGAGGACGGCGGCGAGCAGGAGCAGCTCGCTGGTCGGCTCGGGCAGCACCTGCAGGCGGCGCACGATGACGTCACGGACGGTCGCGGGCAGCGTGGTGCTGTCCCGGGCGTCGAGCCGGGCGAGCTCGACGAGGAAGTAGGGGTTGCCGCCCGAGCGTCGGTGCCAGTCCGCGACCACCTCGGCGGGTACGACGGTGCCTGCCACGGCGTCCACCAGGCTCTGCGCCTCCTCGAGCGTCAGTCCGGCGAGGTCGATCCGGGTCACGTGGTGACGCGCCAGCTCCTCACCCACCTGGGCCAGGTCGCCGGTCGGCTCGGGCAGCCGGCGCCGGGTGACGAGCACCGCCAGTCGGTGCCCGGGCGCGGCGCTCGAGACGAGGTGCCGCAGCACCTTGAGCGACGCGGTGTCGGCCCAGTGCAGGTCGTCGAGCACCAGCAGCACCGGCTGGGACGACGAGCGGGAGGTGACCTCGTGCGCGAGGGCCTCCCGGGAGCGGAACGCCTCGCGCTCGGCGCCCTTGTCCGTCCCGGACGGTGCGCCGGCCAGCAGCTCCTCCACGTGGCTGTCGAGCTCGCCGTCGGCGAGCTCGCGCAGGGCCTGGCTCCATGGCCACAGGCTGGGGGCGCCGTCGTCCTGGGAGCACCGTCCGGTCGCCACCCGGAAGCCGCAGTCGCGGGCCGCGTCGATGGTCTTGGAGACCAGCCGCGACTTGCCGATGCCGGGCTCGCCGACGAGGAGGGCGGTCGCGGGTGTACCCGACTCGGCGCGGGCGAGCACGTCGAGCAGCGCGGCCTGCTCGGACTCCCGGCCGACGGTCGCCCACTCGGCCGGCGTACCGGTCGGTGACGGGGTCGGGGTTGGGGACACCGTCGCTGCCACCGGGGCGCGCAGCCACTGGTGCAGGGCGGGGTCCTGCACGAGCACGGCCTGCTCGAGGTCGCGCAGCTCCTGGCCCGGGTCGAGGCCGAGCTCGTCGGCCAGGACGGACCGGATGTGGCGCAACGCAGCCAGCGCCTCGGCCTGCCGGCCGGAGCGGGTCAGGGCGAGCGCGTGCAGCGCCCAGACGCGCTCCCGGAGCGGGTACCTCGCCGTCGCCTCCTCGGTCGCCGCCACGACGACCGCGTGGTCGCCGAGGGCCAGCAGGCCGAGGACCCGGGCTTCCTCGGCGTCGATGCGGAGCTGGTCGAGCGACGTGCGCTCGAGGACGACCTCCGGCTCGTCGGGGAGGTCGGCGTACGCCTCGCCCGTCCACAGCCCGAGCAGCTCCTCGACCCGGTCGACGCTCCGCGAGATCTCTGCGCGGGTGGGCCAGTCGGCGCCCGGCCCGGTGGTGAGCTGGCCGGCGAGCGGTGCCAGCTGCCGGTGGTGGGTGCGGACCTCGTCGGCGAAGCGGTGCGCGTCGACGTGCTCCCGGCCCAGCGCCAGCCGGTAGCCGTGGTCGCTGGTCAGCAGGACCCGGGGCTTCTCGCGCGGGCCCAGGCCGGGCTCGAGGACACGGCGTACGCCGGAGAGGTAGGAGTGCAGGGTGCCGTGGGCGCCGCGCGGCGCGCCCTCGCCCCAGACCAGCCGCACCAGCGCGTCGGGCGGGACGTCGCTGCCGAGCCGGAGGGCCAGCGCGGCCAGGACCGAGCGCGGCTTGCGGGCACCGACCTCCACGGTGGCGGCCGGGTCGTCGCCCAGCGCCACCTGGCTCGTTCCGAGCACTCGGACCCACACGCACAGCAACGTAGCGGCAAGCGACCCAAGTCGCTCTGGAGTCCGGCTCAAGAGTCGGGGGAGATCGTTCTCCCATCACCAGCCCGAGGAGACGCCATGAAGCACACCGAGACCAGCACGACGTCGTACCGCCCGCAGCTGACCCTGCCCCGGCAGGCGCACACCGCCGAAGGTCCGCACGACCAGACGGGGATGTACGTCATGCACCACGCCCTAAGGCGCGACTTCGCCAGGTTCAGCGCCGCCGTGGAGAGCACGCCCGTCGCGGAGCACGACGTGTGGATCGCGCTGGAGCGGCGCTGGGACGCGATGGCCGACGTCCTGCACCACCACCACTCCGCGGAGGACGCCGAGCTGTGGCCCCTGCTGCAGCGGCACGCGGAGGCCGCCGGTGACGAGGCCGACCTCCGGCTGCTGGCCGACATGGAGGGCGAGCACGCCGACATCGACCCCGCGCTCGCGAACGTCCGCGACGCCTTCGCCGCGATGAGCCGGCACCCGTGCACCGACCACCGCAACGCTCTCGAGATCCGGCTCGGCGCCGCTCACGAGCTCCTCCTGGCACACCTGGCCCACGAGGAGAAGCACGCCCTGCCCATGCTGCAGCGGACCCTCAGCACGGAGGAGAACGCGGCCTTCGAGAAGGCGGTGGAGAAGCGCTACCCCCTGCGGTCCATGCCGTTCATCCTCCCGTGGGTGATGGACGAGGTCCCCGCCGCCGCCCGCGAGCGCCTGGAGGAGTCGACCCCACCGGGGTACGGCCTGCTGCTGCGGATCTGCCGGCGCCGCTACGAGCGCGGCGAGCGGCTCGCTTTCCGGTTTGCCTGAGCTCGCTCGGGCACGGGCCGTGGACCCGGACGTCGTCAGCCCGCGCAGCGCATCGCACTCGGGCTCCCGACCTGGTGGCAGGGTCCTTCGGCCCCCGGGCACTCAGGAGTCGAACGCCTCCACGTTCGCCCGCCCCTCCGTGGCCAGGATCAGCGAGATCCAGCCGTCGGTTCCGCGCAGCTTGCGGCCGGTGGCGTCGGTGACGACGTAGCGGCCGACGAACCGGTGGGTCACGACGTAGGTGGCGTCCGGGAACTCGCCGCACACCTCGCCGACGGCGTCGAGACGGATGGTGCGCTTCGGGGAGGTCACTTCGAGCGTCCCGGTGGCGGGCTCGCACGATCCGGGTGCGGGTAGTGCCCCGTCGTCGGCGGTCAGCGTGGCGACGTACGTACCGTCGAACGGCTCGCCAGCGACCGAGCCGTTGAGGTGCGCGGTGCCGGCTGAGTCGACGACGTACGTGCCGACGTCGGCGCCCTGGAGGTTCACGAGGGGCTTCGGTGCGGCGACGGCGGGGGATGCCCCGGCCGTTACGGCGAGCGCTGCAACGGTGAGCGCGGCGGAGCGGGTGAGCGGTTTCATCGGTGGTGCTCCCTCTTTCGAGTGGTGGGATGTTGGCCCAGAACCTGTCACTCACCGCTTGACCCTGACCTGAGTCCGACTTGAGCGCTGAGCCCGCCTGCCCAAAATCGGGGCCGCGGCCAGCCCTGACCCCGCCGTATCCTCGACGAAGCCGAGGCGAGGAAGTGGGGTGGACGGGCAGCCGCAACTTCACCTGCACGTGCTCGGCGAGTTCACGGCCACGCGAGACGGCGCGGTCGTGGATCTCGGCGGGCGACGCCAGCGCGCCGTGCTGGCGGGGCTGATCATCCCGCGGGACCAGGTGGTCCCGGCCGAGCGGCTGGTCGACTGCGTGTGGGGTGACCAGCCGCCCGCCAACGCCTCCGGGGCGCTGCAGGCCTACGTGAGCCACCTGCGTCGCCGGCTCGAGCCCGACGCGACGGCCCGGCAGCGCGACGGCGTCATCGCCCGCGCCGGTCCGGGTTACGTGCTGCGGCTACCGCCCGACGCCGTTGACGCGTGGACCTTCGAGGCGGCGGTCGAGTCGGCGGCGGGCGAGGCGCCAGGGGATGCGGTGTGCACCCTGGAGACCGCCCTCCGGCTCTGGCGAGGTCCCGCGTACGCCGACTACGCGGGGGAGGCGTGGGCGGAGGCGGAGATCGCCCGGCTCACCGAGCTGCGGGCGGTGGCCCGCGAACGCCTCCTCGCGACGCGCCTCGAGCTCGGTGAGGCCCAGCTCGTCATCGGCGACCTCGAGGCGCTCGTCAAGGAAGACCCGCTCCGCGAGGAACGCTGGCGCCTCCTCACCGTCGCGCTCTACCGGGCGCACCGCCAGGCCGCGGCGCTGGCGGCACTGCGCCGGGCACGCGAGGTGCTCGCCGACGAGCTCGGGCGTCGACCCCGGCCCCGCCCTGCGCTCGCTCGAGGCGGAGGTGCTCGCCCAGTCGCCGGGTCTCGACGCTCCCACCCCCGCGGCAGCCCGAGGACGCAACCGCGCTCGTCCCGCGGCCACGGACACCCGACGGGCTCGTGGACCGCGAGCGCGAGATGGCCGTCCTGCGCACGATGGTGGCCGAGCTGGGGGAGGGCACGCCCGGCTGCCTGCTGATCGAGGGCCCCGCCGGCATCGGCAAGACCCGCCTGCTCGACGAGGTCCGCCGACTGGCCGCCGCAGCCGGCGTACCGGTGAGGTCGGCGCGGAGCAGCGCCCTGGAGCAGGGCTTCGACTTCGGGGTGGTCCGGCAGCTCTTCGACACGGCGGTCGACGACGTCGTACGCCGGGACGAGCGCTTCGCCGTGCTCCGCGGTCTCTGCGAGGTCACGACGAACCTCGCCGAGACCGCCCCGTTCGTGATGTGCGTGGACGACATCCAGTGGAGCGACGAGGCATCGCTGCAGTTCCTCGCCTACCTGGTGAAGCGCCTCGAGGGACTTCCCGTGCTGGTCGTGCTGGCGATGCGCACCGGTGAGACGCACGAGGCCGACGACCTGCTGGCCGAGCTCGCCGGCAACGAGTCGGTCTCGGTGCTGCACCCCGCGCCGCTCACCCAGCAGGGCACGGCCGCCCTGGTGACCGATCGACTCGGTCGCGGCGCCGACACGTTCGTCGCCACGTGCCACCGGATGACCTCGGGCAACCCGCTGCTCCTGCGCCAGCTGCTGCGCGCACTGGCCGACCAGGGTGTTCCGCCCGACGCGGCCCACGTCGACACGGTCCGGGCGGTGGGGTCGCGCGCGATCACGTCGCTCGTGACGCTCCGCCTGCGCCGCATGCCGGCGACCGTCACCACGGTCGCGCGCGCGGTGGCGGTGCTCGGGCCGGTGGCCGACCTGGTGACGGTGGCCGACCTGGCGCAGCACTCGGAGGAGGACGTCGCGGCGGCCCTCGACGTGCTGGCCCGCAGCGAGATCCTCCTCGACGGGCAGCCGCTCGAGTTCGTCAACCCGCTGGTGCGCGACGCGATCCACGCCGACATCCCGGCCGGCGAGCGCGCGCTGCTCCACGAGCGCATGGGTCGGCGGCTCAAGTCATCCTCAAGTCACCCCGGCCATGCTGGGGTGCCCAGATCGTGAGGTGGTGACGGTGCCCGAGTCCACGCGCCTCCCGCCCGCCGACGCCGAGGCGTTGCGCGGGCTGGCCGGCGGTGCCGTCCACCTGCCGGGGGATCCCCTCTACGACGAGGCGCGGATGCCCTGGAACCTCCAGGTGGACGAGCACCCGGCAGCGGTCGCCTACCCGGCCGACCCGCAGGAGGTCGCCCGGATCGTGCGGGCCGCCGCGGCGTCCGGCCTCAGGGTCGCCCCCCAGGGCACCGGCCACGGCGCACCGCCGCTCGCCGGCCGACTCGGCGACGCCGTCCTGCTGCGCACCTCGGCGATGACCGGGCTGCGCGTCGACGCCGCCAGCCGTACGGCGCGCGCCGAGGCCGGCGTGCTCTGGGGCGACGTCATCGCCCGGGCCGGCCGGGTCGGGCTGGCCGCGATGCACATGTCCAGCCCGGGTGTGGGCGTGATCGGGTCGTCGCTCGGCGGCGGCGTGAGCTGGTACGCCCGCCAGCACGGCCTGCAGTGCAGCGCGATCACGGCCGTCGAGCTGGTGCTGGCGGACGGGACGTTCGTGCGCGCCACCGAGACCCAGGACCCGGACCTGCTGTGGGCGGCCCGCGGCGGCAGCGGCGGCTTCGGGGTCGTCACGGCTCTCGAGTTCGACCTGCTGCCGATCCGGACGGCGTACGCCGGGATGCTGGCCTGGGACTGGCGGCACGCGCGGCGCGTCCTCACCGCGTGGGGCGAGTGGACCGCGGACGCACCCGAGTCGGTGACGAGCGTGGCCCGGATCTTCCAGGTGCCCGACATGGAGTGGCTGTCCCCCGACGTGCGCGGCCGGCAGCTCGTCATGCTCGACGCGGTGGTGGAGGGCGACGCCGAGGCGGGTGCCCGCACCCTCGCCCCGCTGCGTGCCCTGGGGCCCGAGATCGACACGTTCGCCCAGGTGCCCGCGGCCGAGATCGCCCACCTCCAGCTCGACCCCCAGGAACCCACCGCGGTCTACGCCAACAGCGTCCTGGTCCACGGCCTCCCGCCGGACGCGGTCGAGGCCCTGGTCGCGACGGCCGGTCCCGGCTCCGGCAGCAACCTGCTCTTCGTCGAGCTGCGACAGCTGGGTGGCGCGCTGGCGCGGCCCGCCCCTCGTGGTGGTGCGCTCGACCACCTCGACGGCTCCTTCCTGGTGCTCGGCGTCGGGCTCGACGTGGGCACCGGATGGAGCGCCGTGCGCGAGGACGCCACGCGGGTCCTGGACTCGCTCGCCCCCTGGGCCTCCGAGCAAGTCGTACCTCTCGATGGCCTACGAGGCCGCCGCCCGGCGTGGGTGGTCGCCGGCGTCGTACGAACGGCTCGCTGCGGATTCGTCGGTCTGCAGACCCGGATGGACTGTTTGTCGCACCTCGCGCGGCTGCAGACGACTGATTCCGCGTCTCGACTCAAGTCGCGCTCAAGTTCGTCCGCAAGCACCGCGGGTCCACCTTGGTCGGGTCAACGACGACACGCACACCGGAGGAACAATGACCATCGCACAGACCAGCACCGAGCACGGCACCCCGTTCGCGGAGCTGGACGCACTCACCATCGGCACCGTCGCGGTGCCCGGCGACAAGGCGTACGACGCCCTCGTCTCGCCGTGGAACCTCGCCATCCCGGTCCGGCCCGCGGCCGTCCTCGCGGCCCACGACGCCCAGGACGTCGTCGACGCCGTGCAGTTCGCGGCCCGGCACGGCATCCGCGTGACGCCGCAGGCCACGGGCCACGGCCCCATGGCCGACCTGACCACCGATCTGCTCGTCACCACGAAGGAGCTCGACGAGGTGGTCGTCCACCCGGAGGGCTGGGCCCGCGCCGGAGCCGGCGTGAAGTGGCTCGAGGTCGTGGAGGCCGCCGCGCCCTACGGCCTGGCGCCGCTCTCGGGCTCGATCACCGACGTCGGCATCGTCGGCTACACCACCGGCGGTGGGCTCGGGCCGATGGCCCGCACCTACGGGCTCGCCATCGACATGGTGCGCGCCATCGAGGTCGTCACCGGCGACGGCGTGCTCCGGCGGGTGACGCCGACCGAGCACCCGGAGCTCTTCTTCGCCCTGCGCGGCGCGAAGGGGATGCTCGGCATCGTCACGGCCATCGAGTTCGACCTGGTCCACCAGCCGAGGTTCTACGGCGGCTCGCTGTGGTTCGACGGCTCGGACGCTCGCCGCCGTCATCGACGCGCTGGCGCACCTGGTCGGACGAGCTGCCCGAGGCCGGCACCACGTCCTTCGCGCTGTTCCAGCTGCCCGACATGGAGGGGGTGCCGCCGATGCTCGCCGGGCGGCTGACGCTCTCGGTGCGCTACGTGTGGACCGGGGCCGCGGACGAGGGCGAGCGCTGGTTCGCCGCGATGCGTGCGGCGGCTCCCGTGATCCTGGACGACGTGGCCGACAAGCCCTACACGGCGATCGACTCGGTCCACACCGACCCGCTCGACCCGACCCCGGCCTACGAGGCGGGCAACGTGCTCACCGACTTCCCCGCGGAGGCGGTGGACGCGCTGCTCGCGCTGAACGGGCCGGGGGTGGCCTCACCGCAGATCCTGGTCGAGGTGCGCCAGCTGGGCGGGGCGTTCGCCCGTCCGGGGGAGCACCCGAGCGCCTTCGCCTCGCGCGCCGCGGCGTACTCGCTGCTCATCGTCGGCATCTCGGAGGTCCCCGGCGTGGAGGACCACGCCGCCGCGATCCTCGAGGCCCTGGCGCCGTGGGTGGGCGGCCACCGGCTGCCGAACTTCACGTTCACGCCCGAGGAGTACGTCGACGCCTACGACGAGGTGACCCTCGCGCGGTTGCGCCGGGCGCGCCGGACGTACGACCCGCGACGGCGTGCTGACGATCGGCGGCGTGCTGGGGTGAGCACCGGCCGTCGGCCGGCATGGTTGTACACGCGCGGTGAGGTTGGCCTGGCCATCCTCACCGCGCGTTCGGCGCGAAATGGGTGCATCTGCACCATGCGCGGACTGGGCCCGGTTGACGACGCTCAGGGCATGACTCTCACCGCAGACCAGACCAGCACACTCACTCCTCCGCTCTCCCGCGCCGCACGTGTCGGGACCGCCGTCTGCCTGGTCGCGGCGGGCCTGACCAACGGCCTCGGCCAGTACGTCGGCGAGCTCCTGATGCCCGACCTCGAGGACTTCAGCGCCCAGATCCGCTGGGGCGCACAGCACGCCGGCGTCCACACGGCGGAGCAGACCGCGCTGCTGCTCAGCATGCTCGTGCTGCCGCTGGGCCTCCTGGGCCTGGCGCAGGTGACCCGCTGGTCGGCACCGCGCCTGACGGCGGTCGGGGTCGTGCTCACGTGCTGGGGGATGTGGGGCTTCCACAACGTCGTGGCCCTGGGATACGCCGCCGGCACGGTCGGCCCGGGCGCCATCGGGACCGACGCCGCGGTCGCGCTCAACGAGGGCTACCTCGACCACGTCGGCACCATCGTCATGGCGCTGCTGCCGCACCTGGTCGGCTCCTTCGTCGGTGTGCTGCTGCTGGCCCTCGCCGGTCTGCGCAGCGCGTCGCTGCCCAGGGTCCCGTTGGTCCTGCTCATCGTGTTCCTGGTGTGGGACTTCCTGCTGCCCTCCGTCGGCCCGCTCGAGCCCCACCTGCTGCTTGCCGTTGCGCTGGTGTGGCTCGGCGTCGCCGTGCTGCGGATGCCGCAGCTGGAGTGGTCGAACCCCGGACGCGGATCGACGAGCGACTGATACTGGGTGGGTGAGCCTCCGCCACCCGCTCCTCGTCGCGGCCGCAGTCGCGGTCACGCTGGGCGCGATGCTGGCCACGATCGCGGCCAGCTCCGAGGGGGCCCTCTGGAAGATGCTCCTCGTCGCCCTCGCGCTCGGACTTCCCGGTGCCCTCGCGGCCACGAGCCAGCCGCGGAACCCCGTCGGCTGGCTGTTGATGGCGGTCGCGTGCGTGCTGTCCGCGATGGGCCTCGCCGTCCAGGTGGACGGGTCCGGGAGCCTCGGGGCGTGGGCCTCGTGGCTGGTCGACCGTTCCGGCGCGATCGTCGTGCCGCTGATGTTCCTGGTCCTGGTGCTGCTGCCCGACGGGCGCCTGCCGTCGCCGCGGTGGCGGCCAGTCGTGGCGACCGTGGTGGCTGTGCAGGTGGCGGTGATCGCCGTGTGGAGCCTCATCGACGCCGAGACGGGCACGACGAACCCGCTCGGGGTGCTGCCGGCCTCGTGGGCCGACGAGGCGGACCGGATCGCGGACTGGGTGCTGCAGGTGCCGCTCCTGCTCGCCGCGGGTGCGATCGCCGTACGACTGTGGCGCAGCGCGGACCGGGCGGGGCTGGTCGGAGTGCTGGGCGGAGCGCTCGGCTTCGCCGTCCTGTCCGCCGGCGGTCACTCCCTGGTGCCTGCGGCGGCGGACGCGCTGGACGTGCTGGGAGCGGTGGTGCTCGGCGTCGGGCTGACCATGACCCTGATGCACCGACCGGCTCCGGTCCCTGAGGTGGACTCCCGCCGCTGGAGCCCGGACGACGACGAGCGGTTGGCTGTCCTGTCGGCACGCGAGCGCGAGGTGCTCGGTCTCGTGTCCCAGGGGTTGACCAACCGCCAGATCGCGGATGAGCTGTTCATCTCGCCCATCACGGCTCGCAACCACGTCAGCCGCATCCTCACCAAGCTCGGCCTGGAGAACCGCACCCAGGCAGCGACCTGGCTCGCTCGCGGGGTGGGGGAGCGGTAGCCGGACGTGGTCCGGGCCGACCTCTGGGACTGATCCACAGGCCTGTCGCAGCTCATCAGTAGGGTGCCGAACCGAAGCCGAGCCGGAGGAGCAACCGCGATGACCCACCCCAGGAGGCTCCACGAGCGTGAGATCACCGCGCCCGTCTCGCTGACGCTGCCCCATGGGCGGCTCAACCCCGACGCGGTCGGCTGGACCCGGACCCCGATGATCACGACAGAGGGCATCGGGCGCGGCCGCGTGGGGTGGGGACGCAACAAACGCTGGGAGTACTGGGGCGTGACCACGCCCACCCACGTGATCGCGCTCGTCCTGTCCGACATCGACTACGCCGCGGTGCACGGCATCTGGGTGTTGGACCGGCAGACCGGCGAGGAGGTCTCGCACGACGCGATCGGCGTCCTCGGTGGCAGCGCGACACTGCCCGGCACGCTTGGCGACGGGCCGGCGCGTGCGCGCACCCGGAAGGTCCGCATCGATGTCGAGGAGATCGAGCACGGGACCCGCCTGCGTGCCTCGGGGGCGCGGGTGAGGGTGGACATCACCGCACACCGGCCCGCCGGCCACGAGAGCCTCGGCGTGGTCGTGCCGTGGAGCGACCGGCTCTTCCAGTACACGGTCAAGGACGTCGCCCGTCCGGCCGTGGGCACGCTGTGGGTCGATGGCCGGGAGTACGGCGTACCGGCGGAGGAGTCGTGGGCGGTGCTCGACCACGGTCGCGGCCGGTGGCCCTACTCCATGCACTGGAACTGGGGTGCCGGGTCGGGACGGACCGCCGGGCGGGTCCTCGGGATCCAGGTCGGTGGCAGGTGGACCGACGGCACCGGCATGTCGGAGAACGCGCTGCTCGTCGACGGGCACCTCACCAAGATCAGCGAGGAGCTGGCGTGGCACTACGACACGGACGACTGGCTGGCGCCGTGGCGGGTGACGGGCGAGACAGTCGACCTCGTGTTCACGCCGTTCCACCTCAAGCAATCGGTCACGGACCTCAAGCTCTTCTCCTCCCGCACGCATCAGTGCTTCGGTCACTGGTCGGGGCGCGTGCGAGACGACAAGGGCTCGTGGGTGGACCTGGAGGGTCTGGTCGGGTGGGCGGAGGACGTCCGCAACCGCTGGTGATCGGTCACCGCATGTCGAACACCAGCCGCGCCGGGACCTCGCCGGCCAGGACCTCCTCGAAGCACGCGTTGACGTCGTCGAGCTTGCGGCTCTCGGTGACGACGCGGGTCAGCCCGCGAGCGTGCAGGTCGAAGCACGTGGCCAGGTCGTTGCGGGTCCCGACGAGGGAGCCGATCACCGAGATCCCCTTCAGCACCGTCTCGAACACGGGCAGCTCGAGCCGGTTGTCCGCCGGCAGCCCCACGATCACGAGCCGTCCGTTGGGGTTGAGCGCGGCGTGCGCGGCGCGCATCGCGGCGGGGGAGGGCACGGTCACCAGGGCGATGTCCACGCCGCCGAGGGCCTCGAGCTCGGCCCGCTTGGTCGCCGCGGGCGTCGACGACGTGGTCGGCGCCGAGGTCCTTGGCGAGCTGCAGCTTGTCGTCGTGCACGTCGACGGCGACGGTGCGGGTGCCGAAGATGCGGGCGTACTGCAGGCCGAGGTGGCCGAGGCCGCCGATGCCGACGACCATCGCGGTCTCGCCGGGCTGTGGGTGCGCGACCTTGAGCGCCTTGTACGTCGTCACGCCGGCGCAGGTCAGGGGCGCGGCGTCCATCGGGTCGACGCCGTCGGGGACGGGGATGACGTGGCTGGCCCACGCGACGGCGTACTCCGCGTAGCTGCCGTCCATCGTGTAGCCCATGTAGGACGGGCTGGTGCAGTAGGTCTCCCAGCCGTCGACGCAGTAGCGGCAGTGGCCGCAGGCGTGCCCGAGCCAGGGCAGCGCGACGCGCTGGCCGACCGCGACGGGCAGGTCGCCCTCGCCGACGGCCTCGACGATGCCGACACCCTCGTGGCCGGGGATGAGCTGGTCCTTGGGCTTGACCGGCCATTCGCCGCGGGCGGCGTGGATGTCGGTGTGGCACAGCCCGCACGTCTCGATCCGCACGAGGACCTGACCAGGGCCGGGCTGGGGGACGGGGACGTCGCGGATCTCCAGCGGCGATCCGAGGGTGGGGACGACGGCAGCCTTCATGACGAGCTCCTCAGGGGGACGCGCGGCGCGGTCTGCGCCGGCGGGAGCGGGCTGGCTCCATCTCGAGCGTCGTCGCATCGGCCTCCGGGCGGCAGGGGCGATCTGACCCGAGAGAAGGGTCGAAGGTCCCTCAGAGGTCGTCGAGCGCCACGACCAGGTCCGCGCCGTCGCGGGCGGCACCCACGAGCCGCGCGTTCGGCTCGTCGACGCCCTCCACCCACGACCGAGCGGCCTTCGGCGACTTCCCGAACTGCTCGTGCCGCCGGACCAGCCGCGCGCGGCGTACGTCGTCGTCGACCTCGACGAACCACGTCTCGGCCAGCAGCGGGCGCACCCGCTCCCAGCCGCCGGACGGCAGCAGGAGGTAGTTGCCCTCCGTGACGACCAGCCGGGCCGAGGGCAGGATCGCGATCGCGGCCGCGAGGGGCTGCTCCAGCTCGCGTTCGAAGCCGGGGGCGAAGAGGGTCCGGTCGGGCTCGTCGTGCAGCCGCTGCAGCGTCGCGACGTAGCCGTCGACGTCAAAGGTGTCGGGAGCGCCCTTGCGGTCGCGGAGTCCGAGCCGGTCGAGCTGGACGTCGGCGAGGTGGAAGCCGTCCATCGGCAGGTGGCCGACCGCCTCGGGTCCGAGGTCCGCCCGCAGAGAGGTGAGCAGCCGATCGGTCAGCGTCGACTTGCCGGCACCGGGCGACCCGGTGATCCCGAGCACCACCCGCCCCGGGCGAGCCAGCAGACCCGCTGCCCGGTCGGTCAGCTCGGACAACGCGGGCGTGGGCACCTACCGCGTCCCGTAGGTCCGGCTGACCATCTCGTCGAACACCCGGTCCGGGAGGAGGTCGCGCGACGTGGTGATCGTCCGCGCACCGCGACCCACCGGATAACGAGCGGCAGGCCGCTTCACGGTCGCGGCCTTCACGATCTTGTCCGCGACCTCCTCGGGCGTCGAGGCGCGAGAGGGCTCGTCGAAGCGCTCCATGACGCCGTGTGCCTGGCGGGCGTAGGTGGCGTAGGCACCCGCTCCCGAGCGCTCGAGCAGGGAGTCGCGGGCGATCTCGTTCCACTCGGTGCGGATCGGGCCGGGCTCGATCAGCACGACCTTGATGCCGAAGGGCCGCAGCTCCATCCGCAGGCTGTCGCTGAAGCCCTCCACGGCGAACTTGGTCGCGTGGTACCACGCGCCGAACGGCTCGTAGAACTTCCCGCCGATCGAGGAGATGTTGATGATCCGGCCCGACCTCTGCGCCCGCATGTGCGGCGTGACGAGCTGGACGAGGCGGGCCAGGCCGAAGACGTTGACCTCGAACTGGCGCCGTGCCTCGTCGATCGGCACGTCCTCGACCGCGCCGTACGACCCGTAGCCGGCGTTGTTGACCAGGACGTCGATCCGGCCCTGCTCCTCGATGATCCGGTCGATGCCGGCGACCATCGTGGCGTCGTCGGTGACGTCCATCGCGAAGGTGTGGACGCCGCGCCGACGGCGAGCGCGGCCATCCGGTCGACGCGGCGGGCGACGGCGTACACCGTGAAGCCCTTGGCGAGCAGGGCGCGGGCGGTGCTCTCGCCGATGCCGGACGAACCACCGGTGACCAGCGCGACAGGAGTGCTCATGCAGCGAGGGTAGTGGGGTGCTCCCAGAGGTCAGTCGCGCTCCCAGGGCGCTTCGTCGCCCATCTTCTTGTAGTACTTCGCGAGGTGGCTCTTCACGCGATCGACGTCCTTCGAGGGAAGGTCGACCCCGCCGCGCCCGCCGACCATCACGTTGCCCGCCGCCATGAAGCCGCGGGGGACGGCGCGGAGCCTGCCGTCGATGACGTCGGCGATGAGCAGCTTGTAGGCGGTGAAGTTGTCCTTCTTGTCCGCGTCGTACCAGACGTGGGCATCGCGGTACTTCTCGTTCGGCTCGTCCTCGGCCCCGGCCCACTCGCGCACACGCTTCTCGGCGGCGTCGCCGTCCCACTCGCGGTCACGGTCGGCGAGGGGCAGGTCCTGGAAGCTCGTCACAGCCATGCCTCCAAGGTCTCTCCGCAGCCGCCGCAGGGGCCACACCCCAAGAGGGGAGGCGCCTCACCGCAGCCTCGCTAGCGTGGAGTTCATGACTGACGAGACTCAGCAGGCAGCGACGGAGGCAGCCCAGCGAGTGGTCGACGAGGTGAGCTCCTACCAGTACAGCGCGGAGGACAGCACCATCGCCCAGCAGCTCGACGAGGGACTCCGGAAGGCGCAGGTCTCCCTGGACGACGCGGAGCGCACGCGGATCCTTGCCGAGATCGACGGCATGAAGGACGAGCAGTCCAGTGCCCCGCAGGTCCGCTCCGCGACGCCGGTGGAGTGAGGCAGTCATGGACGTCCGTGGAGCTGCTCACCGAAGGCTTCGGCCGCATCACCGAGCTGTACGACGACGTGGCCGATGGGCTCGACGAGCGCACGCTGCACGAGAGGCCGGGCGGCACCGGCAACCCGATCGGCTGGCTGCTGTGGCACCTCGCGCGGGTGCAGGACGACCACATCGCGGACCTCGCCAACGGAAGGCAGGTCTGGGAGGAGTGGCAGGAGCGGTTCGGGCTGCCCAACGGCACCGACGACGTCGGCTACGGCCACACCAGCGAGCAGGTCGACGCGATCCGGATCGCCGACGCCCAGATCCTCGTCGACTACCACCACGAGGTGACGCTCGCGACCGCGCGCTACCTGGAGACGGTCGACGAGAAGGAGCTCGAGCGGGAGGTCGACCAGAGCTGGGACCCGCCCGTCACCGCCGGCGTACGGCTCATCAGCATCCAGGGCGACTGCCTGCAGCACCTCGGGCAGGCGGCGTACGTCAAGGGACTGCTGTAGCGCCGCTCGGCGTACGGTCGGAGCATGGCTGATCTCGAGGCCGCGCTGCGACCCCACGTCGACTCCGGGGAGATCCCGGGGCTGGTGGCGCTCGTCGCGCGCGGCGACGACGTGAGGTCGTCACAGCCTCGGCATCCAGGGCACTAGCGGCCGGCCCGATGCAGCGCGACTCGATCTTCCGCGCCGCCTCGATCACCAAGCCGCTCACGGCCGCGCTGACGATGATGTTGGTCGAGGACGGGCGCCTCGACCTCGACGCCCCCGTCGACGACCTGCTCCCGGAGCTCGCCGATCCACGCGTGCTGCGGACGCTCGACAGCACGCTCGACGACACGGTGCCGTGCACGCGGCCGATCACCACCCGGCACCTCCTCACGTCGACGGCCGGCCACGGCTTCGCCACGTTCGATTCCGCGGTCGTGCCCCTGCTCATGGAGAGGCTGGGCCAGGCATCGAGGGAGATGAGCGAGGTCCCCGCACCGGACGACTGGATGCGCCGGCTCGCGGGGGTCCCGCTGATGCACCAGCCGGGGGACGGCTGGACCTACAACGCCTCCTACGACGTGCTCGGCGTCCTGCTCGCTCGCGCGTCCGGGACGTCGCTCGCCGACCTCATGGCCGAGCGCCTGCTGGACCCGCTCGGCATGGTCGACACCGGATTCCACGTGCCGGCCGACAAGCGCGACCGCTTCACCACGTTCTACGGGCGCGACGAGCAGGGAGGTCTGAAGGTCAGCGACGAGCCCGTCGGGCAGTTCGCCGCCGAGCCTGCGTTCGCGTCCGGCGCGGGCGGTCTCGTCACCACGGCCGACGACTGGCTCGCCTTCGGCCGGATGCTGCTCGCCGGGTGGCGACGGACTGCTGAAGCCCGAGTCCGTGCGGCAGATGATGACTGACCACATCACCGTCAAGCACCGGGAGATGGGTGGCTACTTCCTCGACGGCCAGGGCTGGGGCTTCGGCGGCGGCGTCGACACCGAGGTCCGCACCCCGTGGAACGTCGTCGGTCGCTACGGCTGGGTCGGCGGCACCGGCACGGCCGGGTACGTCGATCCGCGCGCACGGCGTCGTGACGGTCATCCTCACCCAGGTGGAGCTCGGCGGGCCCGACTCGGCCGCGTGCTCGAGACGTTCTGGACGGCCGCCGCGAGCTGAGCAACGAACCTTCCCGGAACCCGGTTGCACACCGTGCCCGAGCGGGAGGATGCTCGACGCAGGAGCGGGTGGTTGGAGGGCCCCATGAGTGCACTTCCCCGACCCGAGCTGGCCCCGGGGCCGAGCAGGACGCTCAACGACGCCCTCCACGACCTCCACCACCGCGCCGGCTGGCCGTCCCTGCGCGCCCTCGCCCGCGACACCGGCGTCTCCCACACCACCGTCTCCAAGACCTTCTCCGCCCCGACCCTCCCGACCTGGGGCACCCTCGAGCTCGTCGTCGAGGCCCTCGACGGCGACACAGCCGAGTTCCACGACCTGTGGCTGGCCGCCTCCACGCCCGCCGACCGGCCCAGTCCGCGCGCGCCCCGGATCGCCGGCCGCAAGGCCGAGCTCACCGCCGTACGACGCCACCTCGAGACCGGCACCGGACTCCTCCTCGTCACCGGCGAGGCCGGCATGGGCAAGACGACGCTGGTCGACGGCGGCGGCCGGGGGCACTGACGTACTTCGTCGCCGCCGGCCACTGCCTCCCCCTGTCGACAGAGGTGCCGCTGCTGCCGATCGCCGACTGCCTGCGCAGCGTGCACGAGGCCGATGGAGGTGAGTGGCTCGGCCCGGCCGTCGCCACCTGCGCGCCGTACGTCGCATCCTCCCTGGCCGCGCTGCTCCCCGAGGCCGGGTCGGGAGCAGCCGACGCATCGGTGGGGACCGACGACCGACAACTGCTGTTCACGTCGGTCGGCGCGGCGCTTCGTGCCCTGGTCGGGATCCGCCCCCTGGCGATACTGCTCGAGGACCTCCATGGAGTCGCTCCGGGTGCTCCAGCCGACCGCCGGATTTTGATGTTCGCGCGCTCGGACGGAGGACCGTCAGCTGCAGGGCAGCGACCCCAGACGCGCCAGCCCCTCACGGTCGCCGGGCCCGAGCTCCACCTGCCCGTTGTTCCTCTCGGCCATCAGCTCGGTCGGCTCGCTCACGTGGTCGAGGCCGACGACGTGTCCGATCTCGTGGAGCACGATCGCCTCCATCGTCCGGGGTCGCTGCTCGATCGAGGCGTCGGTGAAGGCGTCGGTGTCGAGGGCGATCGCGCCGGTGACGTAGTAGCGGCGACCCATGACTCCCTGCTCGGCTGCACCGCCGCCGATGCCGGCGACGTCTCCCGAGAGCTCGGAGAGCTCGTCCGCGTTCGCCCAGGCGATCACGACCGGCTGGTTCGTGCCGCTCGGCACGAAGGGGTTGGTGAACGGGCGTCTGTCGCGTGGATCCCTCGCTCGCGAAGACCAGGCCCGTCGCGGCCGACGCACGCTCGATCGCTCTGTCGATGAGGGCCTGCCCGCCGGCAGGCGCGCCGGCGGGGTTCACCTGGTAGCGGATGGGGGAGCAGGGGTCCCAGCCGACCGGGTCCGGCAACCCGGGCTGGGTCATCGCGAAGGCGTGGACGCCGCCGGGGCCGTCGAGGGACGGGGCCGGGAGCCCGCGCTCGGCGCCGAGGCCGATCACGCGGCGTACGGCCTGGACCTGGCTCGAGGGGTGCAGCAGCACCACCAGCGCCAGCACCAGACCCGTGACGACGACGGTCAGCGCGGTCGTCCCCGTGAACCGCCGCTGTCGGCGAGGCGGCGCACCCATCGGGACCGCGCCCAGACCGTAGAGGGCGTCGAGCCGGTCGAGCTCGGCCATCCGTCGCTCCAGCTCGCGCGCGTTGGTGCCGGCGTTCGCCGGGCGAGAGGGGCTGGTCGTCCACGGGACGATCTTCTCCCATGTTGCCTAGGCTGCTGCCATGAATTCGCGGCAGTGGGGAGCCGGTGCGCTCGCTGCCCTCGTCCTGGTCGCCGTTGGCTGCTCGGCGGATGGGCAGGATCCGGCTGCCGAGACGACACCGAGCGCCGTCGAGACTCCGACCAGCGAACCCCTGCCCTGCGTCCCCGGCACCGAACCCTTCGACGGACCGGCCGCGGACACCTTCGGTGCCGACCGGGTGATGACTGCCTACTGCACACTCGCCGAGCTCGCGGACGAGCAGGCACGGACGTCCCTCGCCCTGCTGGTGCCGGAGCAGAAGGCCCGCGACGTCGACCGGCTCCAGAGGATCCTCACCCAGGACACCACCAGGCCCTGGGACGACTGGATCAGGGTGCGGGCGCCGGCGCCGACCAGTCACCCATCGACGGCCTCACGCTCCACGACGTACGCCGCCCGCCGGCTGGCTACCAACGCGCGGACGACGGGCCGTACGTCTTCGGCACCCAGGTCGGTCCGGCCACTGCCGAGCTCGCGCGCGGCGGGGACGCCCTCAGCCTCACCTTCCAGCTCGACACCGGCCTCGTCCTCGAGGAGCAGGGTGACGACACGGGCCGGCACTCCCTGCTGCCGGTGACGCGGCGCGCGACGTACGTCCTGGTCCCCAACGACGACGGCTGGCTCATCGACGAGTGGCGTGCCGACTTCGCGCACGGCGAGGTCCGCCTCGTCAGCGGCTAAACCCACCAGCCCCGACGTGATCCGCACCGAGTGACGAGATGGCGTCGCGGCCCTAGGGTGGGGCGACGACACGACCAGAGAGGTTTTCTCGTGGAACCCATGACCCCCGTGTACAGCTCGGGCATCCTGTTGCTCATCGCGGCGATCGCCGTCGCCGTGCTCCTCTTCCTCATCATCGTGCTGAAGATGCACGCCTTCATCGCGCTGGTGCTCGTCAGCTTCGGCACCGCGATCGCGGCGGGGGTCCCGGTGGCCGATGTGCCCTTGGTGGCCATCACGGCCTTCGGAGCGACACTGGGAACCGTCGCGCTGCTCGTCGGCCTCGGCGTGATGATCGGCCGGTTGCTGGAGGTGACGGGCGGCGCGCAGGTGCTGGCCGACACGCTCATCAGCCGCTTCGGCGAGAAGCGTGCCCCCTTTGCTCTCGGCGTCGCGTCGCTGCTCTTCGGCCTGCCGATCTTCTTCGACGCGGGCCTCGTGGTCTTCCTGCCGATCATCTTCTCCGTCGCGAAGCGCTTCGGCGGCTCTGTGCTGATGTACGCCCTGCCCTCCGCGGGTGCCTTCGCCGCGATGCACGCGATCGTCCCGCCGCACCCCGGCCCGGTCACCGCCGCCACCGAGCTCGGCGCCAGCATCGGCCTGACGGTGCTGATCGGCGTCGTCGTGGCCGTGGTGGCATGGCTGATCGGTGTCTACGCGGTGACGATCCACTGGCTCGGGAAGGTCTACGTCCCGATCGACGACTCGGTGCTCACCGGGGGCCGCGAGCCCGACGAGGGGGACCCGCCGGCGTTCCTCCACGTGCTCGCCATCCTGTTGCTGCCGCTCGTTCTCATCGCCGGCAACACGATCCTCACCACGCTCCGCGCGAACGGGACCGTGCCCGAGGAGGGTGCCCTGGTCGACGCCATCATCTTCATCGGGCAGACGCCTGTGGCGCTGCTCATCGCGCTGCTGGTGGCGACGTACACCCTCGCGATCCGCCGCCACTCGCGCGAGGAGATCGAGGCCCTGCTCAACGACTCGCTCGGCCCGATCTGCGCGATCATCCTCATCACCGGGGCGGGCGGGATGTTCGGTGGCGTGCTGCGCTACAGCGGCATCGGCGAGGCACTCTCCGACTCGCTCGAGGACATCGGCCTGCCGCTGATCGTGTCGGCCTTCGTGATCGCCACGATCCTGCGCGTGGCGCAGGGCTCCGCGACCGTCGCGCTGACCACCACGGCCGGGCTGCTCTCCGCTGCAGTCGCCGAGGCCGACCCGTCCTCGATCCAGCTGGTGGCCCTCGTTCTCGCCATCGCGGCCGGTGCGACCGTGCTCTCGCACGTCAACGACTCCGGCTTCTGGCTGGTGAGCCGCTTCTTCGGGATGGACGTCAAGACGACCCTGAAGACGTGGACGGTGATGGAGACGACGCTGGGTGTGACGATCTTCGCGCTCGCACTCGGGGTGTGGGCGATCGGATGATTACCCCACGACGTTCCTCGCCTCCCCCGCTTCGCTCCGCCGTCGAACAACGCCGCGGGGACCCCGGATGACCACCCCACTGCACCTGGTCTTCATGGGCGTCTCCGGCTCGGGGAAGATCCACGGCGGCCCGCGCCGTGCAGGAGAGGCTGGGGTGGGAGTTCGCCGAGGGCGATGACTTCCACCCGCCGGCCAACGTCGCGAAGATGCGCGACGGCATCCCGCTCACCGACGCCGACCGCTGGGGTTGGCTCGAGACGCTTGCTGAGTGGACGGCCGAGCGCGACGCGAAGGGGGAGCCCACGATCATCAGCTGCAGCGCCCTGCGCAAGGCCTACCGCGATGTCCTGCGCCGCGGCGGCGAGGGCACGTTCTTCGTGCACGTGACCGGCGACAAGCACATGATCCTCGACCGGATGAGCTCGCGGGAGCACTTCATGCCGCCGAGCCTGCTGGAGTCGCAGCTCGACACCCTCGAGCCGCTCGCCACCGACGAGGAGGGCATGGACGTCGACCCCGCGCTGCCCGTCGACCGCATCGCGGCGATGGTGCTCGCGCGCCTGGGCCTGGCTCCGTCTGCGTGATGACCAGGCTCGTCGTCCACAGCGCGGGCTTCTCGCCGGTCAAGGGGATGCGGCACCTCTCTCTCGATCGCGTGCTGATCGACGAGCGGGGTGCGGTCGGGGATCGCGACTTCTGCGTGGTCGACCCCGTCCGGGCGCGGGTGCTGCGGACCGTGCAGCATCCGTCGCTGTTGTCGGTCGTATCCCGCGTCGAGGCCCGCGTGCTCTCGATGGCCATGCCCTCCGGTGAGGTCGTCGCCGCCGAACCGACGCCGACGTGCGAGACGGTGACCTGCGACTACTGGGGACGCTCGGTCGACCTCGCCCTCCTCGACGAGCCGCACGCGGGCGTGCTCTCCGACCTGCTGGGTCAGGACGTACGACTCGCTGCCGCCCCGCGCGGCGCGGTCGTCTTCGCTTCGCCGGTGACCATCGTCGGTACGGCGTCTCTTCGCGCGCTGGGCGACGTCATGGGGCGACTGGTCGAGGCTGCGAGATTCCGGGCGACGCTCGTGGTGGAGACCGACGAGCCGTGGGTCGAGGACTCGTGGCTCGGCGCCGAGGTGGCCGTGGGTGAGGCGCGACTGCGGATCGGCGGCCCGATCCCGCGGTGTGCGGTCATCAACCACGATCCGGAGACCGGGGTGAAGGATCTTCGGCTGCTGAAGGCGCTCGTGGCGGAGCGTCCCACCAACAAGGCAGGGGAGCCGATGTTCGGGGTGTACGCGGAGTGC
>CAVQJS010000015.1:0-113801 GCA_963712875.1 uncultured Actinomycetota bacterium
ACTCCCAGCGACTAAAATCCATCGGCGTTCTAGCAAGCCTGCAAGGTTATCGCGAGCGAGTGCAACTTGTCCGGCGAACCAGTCGATCTCATGCACGGTTGCATACCTGCCGCGTAACTCACTTGAGGACTATCAACAAAAATCCGCCTCACTTTGACACTCAAGTGACGAATGCATGGGGACGACACAGGGCTCCCCTAACGTACTAGGCTCTATGTTCAGCGTATTCAGCCTGCCGATCCTGTCCACGGTCCCTCGCTCGGGACTTGGTTCCTGCGCTATGCAATCTCGTTCCTGTGCCATCTCGACCGCGGCGGCCGCATCGATGATCGCCTGACCCAGCGGACCTTCGGCGATCCCTCAGGACCCTCCTTCGACTTCCAGAACTTCAGGGGCGGCCCGCTGTTCCATGTCGGCGGCACCCTGCCGGACGATCATCTGTTCATCGGCCACACCGTGTGTCCCGGCTTCGCCGCGTCGGACGTCGATTGGTGGGGCTCAACACCCTTCCATGTACCGGGCTACGACTACCTCCATGAGGGGATGAACTACCGCTACACGCCGATCGAGCTTGCGGCCGGCCGCTACGCGCCGGTCCGCGTGCCGGCGCTCGAACGCGCCGCCCGCCGCGGCCGCGGCCGGCCGATCGTCCTCGTCTATCGCAATCCGCTCGACCAGGCGGTGTCGTACTTCCGCTACAGCCAGATCTAAGGGAGCGCGACGTACAACTCGATCAAAGGCCGCCCGCTGGCCGCCGTGGCGTTGGGCGACTACCTGTTCGAAAGCGCACTGCCGTCCTTTGCCAAGCAGTTCATCTCTTTCCAGGCGCTGGCCGAACGCCATCCCGGGCAGGTCCGGCTGGTGCCCTACGAGCGGCTGATGGCCGTGCTGGTCCAGGTTTTAGCCGGCATTCTCGATCACCTCTCGGGCGCGCCGCGCGAGCGGCCGGCGCTCGCCGACGCGTCGACGCTGATGATCTGCGGGAACTCGGCCGCGGCGGTTTCGGTCGTGCTGGTCTCCGTCGTGGTGGTCATTGAGCAAACGCTCCTTCGATAAGCGCGTGGAGGTTGGCCAGCGCGAGCCGTTCCTCGCCCACTTCGCCGACCGATGCGGGATCGGTGGCCTGATACGACTGAATGATCCCCGAGAAGATGTGGGCCAGCACATCGGGATCGCCCTGCCGCAGCTCCCCTGCCGCCTGGCCTCGCTCGATGATCCCCGCCTGCATCGCCATCGCCCGGTCGATGTCGGCGCCAATTCCCGCGAGCGACGACGGCGCGAGTCCCCAGCGGGCGCCGCCGCCCCATCGCAGCCAGAGCCGCCCGAAGTTCGGGTGGAGACGGAAGAACTCGATCTGCAGATCGGCGAGTTGCCGGAGCGCGCCGAGCCCGCCTGCCGATGAGCCCGCGAGCGCGTCCATCGCGCTCAACAGCTCCACCGCCCGCCGGTTCAAGGTCTGGACGAGGAGATCCTCTTTGCTCGTGACGATCCCGTACACCGCGCCCACCGAGAACTCCGCCCGTTCGGCGATCTCCTTGATGGTGGCGGCTTGGAAACCCTTGTCGCCGAACACCTCTTCGGCCGCGTCGAGGAGATGCTCCCGGTTGACTTCGAGCACCTGCCGACGGCGCTGTTCCCGGCGCCCGAGAACGGCGGCTGTTTCCACCAGCGGTACGGTCACGTGCGCATGGTAACGCAGGAGCAGGGATGATTCATTTTTCTGAACTGCCATTCATTCGTCATTCACCCTTTCACCAAGCCGAGTGCGACACCGTGGTCCCGAATCGGCCCTCTCCAGGCGTTCGAACGATTGAATTAGGATTCGCGAGGTGGGCGCGTCGGCGCCCAGACCGTTTCCCGCACCAGTTCTCACACGCATTCTCAGACCACATTTGGGGGTTCCCAATGCACGTCGACGACTTGATCCTTGTAAGCGTGGACGACCACCTCGTCGAGCCACCCGATCTCTTCAAGGGCCACCTCCCGGCGAAGTACGCGGACCGGGCGCCCAAGGTCATCCGCACCGACGACGGCAGCGACGTGTGGGTGTTCGGCGACTCGGTGCTCCCGAACGTCGGCCTCAACGCCGTCGCCGGACGCCCGAAGACGGAGTACGGCGTCGACCCCACTGCGTTCGACGAGATGCGGCCCGGGTTGCTTCGACGTCGACGAGCGCATCAAGGACATGAACGCGGCGGGCGTGCTCGCCTCGATGAACTTCCCGAGCTTCCCCGGATTCTCCGGTCGGCTCTTCTCTGCCGACCCCGACAAGGACCTCGCGCTGGCGTTGCTCCAGGGCTACAACGACTGGCACATCGACGAGTGGTGCGGCGCGTACCCCGGGCGCTTCATCCCGATGGCGTTGCCGGTGCTCTACGACATCGATGCCGCAGTGGCCGAAGTGAAGCGAGTCGCCGCGAAGGGCTGTCACTCGATCACGTTCACCGAGAACCCGGCCGCCCTCGGCTACCCGAGCTACCACGACGAGTACTGGGACCCGTTCTGGGCCGCGTGCGTCGACAACGACATCGTCATTTCGGTGCACCTCGGCTCGTCGGGTCAGCTCGTGGTCACCGCACCGAACGCACCGGTCGACGTGATGATCACGTTGCAGCCGATGAACATCTGCCAGGCCGCGGCCGACATCCTCTGGTCACGCGTCATCAAGAAGTTCCCCGACATCAAGTTCGCGCTGACCGAGGGCGGGACCGGCTGGATCCCCTACTTCCTCGACCGCATCGACCGCACCTACGACATGCACAGTGCGTGGACCGGTCAGGACTTCGAGGGCAAGATGCCGAGCGACGTGTTCCGCGAGCACTTCCTCACCTGCTTCATCGTCGACCCCGTCGGCATCCAGCTCCGCAACTTCATCGGCATCGACAACATCTGCTGGGAGCTCGACTACCCCCACTCCGACTCGTCGTGGCCGACGCCGGGCGAGACGCTGATGGCGGCGGCGGCCGACGTCCCCGACGACGAGCTCAACAAGATGACGTACGAGAACGCGATGCGGTGGTATTCGTTCGATCCGTTCGCGACCCGGCCCAAGGAGCAGAGCACCGTCGCGGCGCTGCGAGCCGAGTCGCCCGGCCACGACGTCTCGATCCGGTCCCTCGACAAGGGTCGTTACGCCGGACCGCACGCCCGGCGTCGACCTCATGGAGCTCGCGGAGAAGGCAACGGCCTGATGGGCGAGGCCTCCCTCGACGGCCGGCGCATCCTCGTAGTTGGCGCGTCGGCCGGGATCGGACGCGCCGTTGGGCAGGCCGCGGTGCGCGCGGGCGCGTCCGTGGTGTTCGCCGCGCGGCGCACCGAACAACTCGACGCCGCGATCGCCGAGGCCGGCGGTGGCCACGCCGTTACGGCCGACGTACGGGTCCCCGCCGACTGCGCCCGCGCTGGCCGAGGAGGCGGTGGCCGCGCTCGGCGGCATCGACATCGTCGTGTACGCGACCGCGATCTCGCCGCTGCGCCGTCTGCGCGACTCCGACACCGACACCTGGGCGTCAGGTCCTCGAGACGAATCTGGTCGGCGTGAACGAGGTGGTGCGGGCCGCGCTCCCCCACCTGTCCGATGACGCCGTGGTCGCCGTGCTCTCGTCGGACTCGGTGGGCGTCCCGCGTCCCGGTCTGGTGCCGTACGCCGCGAGCAAGGCTGCGCTCGAGGAGACGCTGCGGGGCTGGCGCGTCGAGCATCCCGAAGTGCGCTGGATGTGCATCACCGTTGGTCCCACGATCCCCACCGAGTTCGGCATCCACTTCGACCCCGAGCTCGTCGGCGAGCTGTTCGCCGATTGGGCGCGGCTGGGCATGAACCACTCGTCGATGATGGAGACGACCGACGTCGCCGACATGATCGTCGGCACGCTCGCGCTCGTGGGCGCCTACCCGGGGATCGGCTGCGAGCACATCGTGCTGCGCCCCGCGGCGGGCATCGTCGACTCCGCCGATCACATCCAGGCCGCGTTCGATCGAGATGCAGGCAGGAGCGACGCCATGAGCGGGAACGAGCAATGGACACGACGTCGTCTACAACCCGTTCGAGTTCGCCACGCAGCACAACCCGTACCCGGTGTACCGACAGCTGCGCGACGACGCGCCCGTGTACTTCAACCCGGAGCTCAACTTCTACGCGCTGTCGCGCTACGCCGACGTCCTCGCCGCGCACAAGGACCCGGTCACCTTCTTCAGCGCGCAACGGCGTCACCCTCGAAGGCGGCGAAGCGGGCCAAGAGCTCCTCATCACCAAGGACCCGCCCGAGCACGACTGGCACCGACGGGGTGTGAGCCGGGTGTTCACCCCGCGTCGCGTCAACGACCTCGAGCCGTACATGCGTGAGTACTGCGGCGTGCTGCTCGACCGGTTCCACGACGAACCCGGGTTCGACGTCGTCGAGAACTTCTCGATTCAGCTCCCCCTCGCGGTGATCGGCGAGCTGCTCGGCATCCCCGAGGACCAACGCCAAGAGGTGCACCACCTCGCCGACCGGCTGTTCACGCGCGACGACACGGGGACGGTGGGCGAAGACGCCGCCACGGCGATGATGGAACTCGCGATGCTGCTCTACAACGTGGTGGTCGAGCGGCGGAAGAACCTCGGCACGACGACGTCATCAGCTTGCTGATCCGGTCCGAGATCACCGACGACGACGGCAACGGCTTCTTCCTCACCGACGAGCAGCTCTCGTACCCGGATCCTCGAGCTCGCGTTCGCAGGCCACGAGACGGTGGCCCGCCTCATCGCCAACGGCGTGGTGGCGCTGGCGTGGTACCCCGACCAGCGCCGCGATCTCGTCGCCGATCGCAGCCTGCTCCCCAACGCGGTGGAAGAGATGCTGCGGTGGGACGCACCGTCGCACTTCCAAGGCCGGTGGACCAGCACCGACGTCACGATGCACGACACGACGATCCCGGCCGACTCGCGCGTCATCCTCGTGACCGGCGCGGCGAATCACGACGAGCGGGTCTACGAGAACGCCGAGCTGTTCGACCTTCGCCGCTCGATCGACACCACGGTGAGCTTCGGGTACGGCGTGCACTTCTGTCTCGGTGCGGCGCTGGCCCGGCTCGAGACGCGCGTGGCGTTCGACGAGTTCCTGACCCGGTTCCCGGACTACACGATCGACGAGTCGGGGGTCGAGCGGATGCGGTCGAGCAACGTACGGGGCCTGGCGAAGTTGCCCATCCTCGTCGAGCGCTGTCCAACGCCCGCGAGCGCGAGCGACTGACCGAGCGGGTCCGGCTGGACCGGATGCTCAAGGCCGTGGCCGCCGCCGGCACCCAGCAGAGCCTGTCCGAGGCGCTCGGCACGTCCGTCGTGGCGGTGGCCGAGTGCCTGCGCCCCGTCCAGGCGTGGGTGCGCTGCTTCCCCAACGAGGGTCGCGGCGTCGAGCACATGGCCGGCACGCCCCGACCGCTGCTGCCCGACCAGGACATCCCCGAGCTCCGGCGCGACCTGACCCTGCCGGGCGCCTCGCTCCTGCCGATCCAGCTGGGTGTCGACGACCCCTCGTCCCGGGAGCTGCCCGAGAGTCGCGAGACGCTCCAGGAGGTCATGGCCTGGCTCGGCGCCGACCGCGTCGTCGTCGTCCCGGTCACGTCGCACGATGAGCTCGTCGGCTACGCCGTGCTCGCCTTCGCCAACTCCGGGCGCGGCCCGACGGCGGGTGAGGTCGACGCCCTGTGCGAGGTCGGTCGCCTGCTGGGGCAGATCGTGCGCCAGGCGCGGGTGCTCGAGACCGAGCAGCGGCTCGTCCAGGAGCTCCGCGAGCTCGCCCGCTACCGCAGCGAGCTGATTGCCACCATCTCGCACGAGCTCAAGACCCCGCTGACCGCGATCCTGGGCCACGCCGAGCTGATCCAGGAGCGGCACCCGGGCATCGGCTCGCTCGACGCGATCATCCGCAACGCCGGCCGGCTCAACCACCTGGTGTCCAACCTGCTCCACTACTCCCGCGTGCAGGGACGTCGCGAGACCGTGCGCCGCGCCGTCGACCTGGCCGAGCTGTGCGAGGCGAGTGTGGACCTGCTCGGGATCCGGGCCAAGCAGTCCGGCGTCGAGCTGACCTTCGTCCCGCCCAGCAACCCGGTGGTCGTCTTCGGCGACCCCGAGGAGCTCGGTCGGGTCATCGACAACATGGTCGACAACGCCGTGAAGTACACCCCCGAGGACGGCGCCGTGGTCGTCACCATGACGGTGGAGGAGGACCGCGTCGGTGTCGACGTCGCCGACACCGGCATCGGGATCTCGGCCGCGGACCAGGGCAACGTGTTCTCGGCCTTCCACCGCTCCACCAACCCCAACGCCCTGTCCATCCCGGGAACCGGGCTGGGCCTGCCGATCGCGCAGCGCATCGCCGAGTCGCACGGCGGCACCCTCGAGCTCACGTCCGAGCTGGGGAAGGGGAGCACCTTCCGGTTCACCCTGCCGCTGCGGTCCCCGCAAGACTCGACCGGCTGACCCGGCCGGCGCGGTCGACCGCACCCAGGGAGACCACCCGGTCCATGTCGTCCAGCCCGACGGTGCCGTGGGTGATCCAGACGACCGAGCGTCCCGCACGCGCCGCCGAGCCCAGCATCTCGTGTGCGACGGTGCGGGCGGTGGCGGTGTCGAGGTGGGCGGTCGGCTCGTCGAGCACCAGCACGGGAGGGTCGGCCAGCAGCGACCTGGCCAGGGCGAGCCGCGCCCGCTCGCCGCCGGACACCTCGCGCCGGCCTGCCCCCACGTGCGTGTGGATCCCGTCGGGAAGATCGTCGACCCACGGACCCAGGCAGGCCCGGTCGAGCGCGGTGCGCACCTCCGCGTCTGAGGCCTCCGGGCGGGCCAGGCGTACGTTCTCGGCAACGGTGGAGGCAAAGACGTGCGGGTCGTCGTCCACCAGCCCGACCGCGGCTCGTACGTCGTCCAGCGCGAGGCTGCGCAGGTCCGTGCCGCCGAGCAGCACCTCGCCCGTCAGCGGGTCGATGAAGCGCACCAGGGTGGCGGCGAGCGTCGACTTCCCCGAGCCGGACGGGCCGGTGACGCCGAGGTGCTCGCCGGGACGGATCCCGAGGTGCTCGAGGGTGAGCACCGGCTGTCCCTGGTCGCTCCAGCCGAGCCCCACGTCGACGATCTCGACACCGTGGGTGGCAGGCACCGGCAGTGGCGCCGGCGGGTCGGAGACGGCCGGGGGAGTGTGGGCGAGCCGGTCGAGCCGCTCACGTGCGGCCCGGGCGCGCACGGACAGGGCACCCGCGTCGGCGAGCCCGGCGGTGACGTCCGCGAGGGCGAGCGGGACCAGCAGGAGGAGGGCCAGGACGGCGGGGGAGACCGAGCCGGGGCTCACCGAGGCTGCCACGGCGATCACACCGAGCCCGGCTGCCGCGGAGGTGAGTGCGGTCCCGGCGGCGACGGCGCGCGCCGAGCGGCGTACGGCACCGGCGAGGGCGTCCGACTCCGACCGCACGGCCCCGAAGGCCCGGTCGGTGGCACCCCACTGCTCGAGCTCGCGCAGGCCGTGGGCCACCTCTTCCACGCTGGTGCCGAGCGCGGCGCGTCGAGCGACGAGCAGCTCCTCCGAGGCAGTGGCGGCGCGGCGGGCAAGCACGAAGGCGATCGCCCCGGCGGCGGAGACCGCCAGCGCGACGGCCCCGGCGGCGGGGTGCAGCAGACCGGTCACCAGTGCGACGCCGGTTCCGACGAGCGCAGCCGTCGCCACGGGCTGTCGCACCCGGAGGCGGTCCTCGAGGAGGGCGTCGACGTCGTCGACCACACTGGTGAGGAGGTCGCCGCGGCGCGGCCCGAGCCGGCCGGGGACGAGCGGGACGAGGTCGGCATAGACCCGGGCACGACGCTCGGCGAGCTCGCGCAGCACGACGTCGTGACTGACGAGGCGCTCCGCGTGGCGCAGCACCGGGCGGGCCAGGCCGAAGAGGCGCACGCCGACGATGGCGACCATCAGGTAGAGCACCGGGGGGTGCTCGCTGGCACGGGTGATGAGCCAGCCGGCGGTCGCGGTGAGCGCGACGCCGGACGCGGTGGAGAGCGCGCCGAGAACTGTCGCCGTGCGCAGGCCCCAGCGCGGCCCGGCCTCGTCGTCTCCGGTCGCGACCGGCACGGTGACCGGCGCCGTCCCGGGCGCAGGGTGGCGGCACACGACGTCGTTCGCCCCTGCTCGGCTGTCGTGTGCCGCCACCCCGGCGCCTGGGACCGCTGACAGGTCCACGACCCGGTCCGCCGCAGCAAGCACCGCCGGGCGGTGGGCCACCACCAGCACCAGGCTGGTGCGGGCGAGCGTCGCGATGGTGTCGAGCAGGACCTGTTCGGTCTCGTCGTCGAGGTGGGCGCTGGGCTCGTCGAGGAGCACGACCGGGCGAGCAGCGAGCACGACGCGGGCCAGGGCGACACGGGCACGCTGTCCGGCCGACAGTCCGGCGCCGTCCTCGCCGAGAGGCGTGCCCAGGCCTTCCGGCAAGCTCCGCACGACCTCGGCCAGCCCGACCCGGTCGAGTGCGTCCCACACCTCGTCGTCATCCGCGGCCGGGGTGCCGATCCGCACGTTGGCCGCGATGGTGTCGGCCACGAGCCAGGGTCGCTGCGGCGCCCAGGCCACCTGGGCACGCCACCATCCGGGATCGACGTCCCGGAGGGGTGTCCCTCCGACGAGGACGTCCCCGAGGATCGGCGGCAGCTCGCCACGCAGGGTGGCGAGCAGGGTCGACTTCCCGCAGCCGGACGTCCCGGCGATGGCGACGAGGCCCCGTTCGGGAAGGTCGAGGTCGAGGGGCCGGGTCAGGGGGGAGCCGGGCTCGTACCCGATCCCGAGCTGCGACAGCGCGAGCCGGACGGAGCCGGGGTGGGTGCTGCCGGGCAGGTCGGTCGAGGCCCGGGCCAGAAGCTCGTCCGCCTCGGCGAGCGCGGCCGTGCCCTCGGCGGCGGCATGGAACTCCGCGCCGACCCGCCGCAGGGGCCAGTAGGCCTCGGGCGCGAGCAGCAGGACCGTGAGGGCCACCTGGAAGTCGACCGACCCCGAGGCCAGCCGCAGTCCCACCGTCACGGCCACCAGCGCGACGGACAGGGTCGCCACGAGCTCCAGGACCGACGACGAGGCGAAGGCGACCTTGAGCGTGTCGATCGTCGCGCGGCGGTGGCGGTGCGTCACCGACCGGATGGTGTCGACCTGCGCCTCGGCGCGCCGGTGCGCGACCAGCGTGGGCAGCCCCCGGACCACGTCGAGGAAGTGTCCCGACAGCGCCTCCAGGGCCCGCCACTGGCGTCGGGCCCGGTCGCGGGTCGTCATGCCGACGAGCGCGGCGAACACGGGGATCAGCGGCAGGGTGAGCCCGACGACCAGCCCGGACAGCGGGTCCAGCCAGGTGATGGCCGCCAGCGTGACGAGCGGCAGCACCGTCGCCGGCACCAGGGCCGGGAGGTAGCGGGTGACGTAGGGCTCGACCCCGGCCACGCCGCGGGTCGCGAGGACGGCGAGGCGGGTGGGGGCCACGTCGGCGGTGTGGCGGGCGGCCTCGAGCAACCGACCGCGGAGGGCTCCGGAGACCTGACCGGCCGCCCGGACGGCCGCGCGCTGTCCGACGTACGCCGACCCGGAGCGCAGCAGCACGAGCACCGCGAGCCAGGCGGCCGCGACGTGCCAGCCACCGTCGGGTGGGGTGACCGCGGCCACCACCAGGGCGCCGAGGGCGAACGCCTGGGCCACGGTGGCCAGTCCGCCCAGGACGCCGGAGCCGACGACGACGGCCAGGGCCGGACGAGCGGGCCGCAGGTGGTGGACGAGCGTGGGGTCCAGCGGCCTCACGACGCGGTGGCGCTGGGGGCGGGTGCGGTCGTGGGGATGTGGTGCACCGCGATGCGCTTGCGGAAGACCCAGTAGGTCCACCCCTGGTAGACCAGCACGACCGGGGTGAAGATCACGGCCACCCACGTCATCACCTTCAACGTGTAGGCCGTCGCGGCCGCGTTGGTCGTCGTCAGCGAGAAGGCGGGGTCCGTGCTCGACGGCATCACGTCGGGGAAGAGCGCGAGGAAGAGCCCCGCCACCGCGAGCCCGATCGTGACGAAGGTGCCCACGAACGCCCATCCCTCGCGACCGACGTACGCCGCGGCGAGTCCGGCGAGCAGCGCCAACGCGGCCGAGGCGAAGACCACGGCGGTGAGGGTGGTGCCGGTCTTGAGCTGGGTCCAGACCAGGAAGACCACGGCCAGCAGCGCGGCCACGGCGCCGATGCGGACCGCCAGGGCGCGCGCCCGGTGACGGATGTCGCCGTCGGTCTTCAGCGCGACGAACATCGCGCCGTGGGTGGCGAAGAGGGTCAGCGTCACCAGGCCGCCCAGCAGGCCGAAGGGGTTGAGCAGGGTGAAGAGGTTGCCGGTGAACTCCTTGTCGGCATCGATGGGCACGCCTGCAACGATGTTGGCGAAGGCCACGCCCCAGAGCAGGGCGGGCACGAACGAGCCGATGATGAGCGCCAGGTCCCAGCGACCCCGCCACCGGTCGTCGTCGCGCTTGTGACGGTACTCGAAGGACAGGCCGCGGACGATGAGGCCGACAAGGATGAGCAGCAGGGGCAGGTAGAACCCGCTGAACAACGTGGCGTACCACTCCGGGAACGCCGCGAAGGTCGCGCCGCCCGCCACGAGCACCCACACCTCGTTGCCGTCCCAGACCGGACCGACGGTGTTGATCATGACGCGACGCTCGGTGTCGTCCTTCGCGAGGACCGGGAGCAGCATCCCGACGCCGAAGTCGAATCCCTCGAGGCAGAAGTAGCCGATCCACAGGACGGCGATGAGGGCGAACCAGACGGTGGTCAGTTCCATGATGATCTCTCCGGACGTCAGTAGGCGAAGGTGAGCGGGGCATCGTCGTCGGACCCGCCGACGGACACGCGCGGCGGCTCCTCGAACGGATCGGCGCCCTTGCCGATGTAGGTCGCGAGCAGCTTGAGCTCCACGACGGCCAGCACGGCGTACAGCACGGTGAGCACGATGAGCGACGTGGCCGCCTCGAAGGTCGACACGCTGGGGGAGACTCCGGACTCGGTGGTCATCAGGCCGAAGACGACCCACGGCTGGCGGCCCATCTCGGTGAAGATCCAGCCCCACGAGCTGGCCAATGTCACGGCGATCGGCAGGGACAGGCCCAGGGTGCCGAGCCACGCCACCCCGGGGGTGCGGCCCTTGCGGGTCAGCCACAGGATCAGCGCAGCGCCGCCGGCGGCGAAGAAGCCGAGACCCATCATGAAACGGAACGACCAGTAGGTGACGGGGATGACGGGGGTGTAGTCGCCCTCGGTGTAGGCCTTCGAGGTCGGGTCCTGGCCGAACTCCTCGACGTACTGCTCACTCAGCGGGTTGATGCCCTCGACGGTGCCGTCGAACGAGCCGGTGGCGAGGAAGGAGAGCAGGCAGGGGATGGTGACGGAGAACTTCTCCTCCTTGCCGTCGGGTGTGCCGATGGTGAAGACGGAGAACGGTGCGCAGCCGTCGCTGGTCTCGTAGAGGCCCTCGGCGGCGGCCATCTTCATCGGCTGGACCTCGGTCATGACCTTGCCCTGCATGTCGCCGGTGATCGCGACGCCGATGCCGGCGAGCAGGGTGATGACGGCGCCGATCCGGATGGCTCGGTGGTAGAGCGGGCGGTCGGCCTCGTGCTTCTTCTTCATGTAGAGGTAGGCACCGACGCCGAGCAGGAACGCCCCGGCGGTCATGTAGGCCGCGAGGATGACGTGCGGGAACGTCACCAGCTGGACCTTGTTGAACATCACCGCCCAGAAGTCGATGAGCTCCGCACGGTTGGTGTCGGGGTTGAAGCGGTAGCCGACCGGGTTCTGCATCCACGAGTTGGCGGCCAGGATGAACCACGCGGAGGCCAGCGTGCCGAGGTGGACCAACCACATGGTGGTGGCGTGCAGGCCACGGGGGAGCTTGTCCCAGCCGAAGATCCAGAGGCCGAGGAAGGTCGACTCGAGGAAGAAGGCGAGCAGCCCTTCCACGGCCAGCGGTGCCCCGAAGATGTCGCCGACGAAGCGGGAGTAGTCCGACCAGTTCATCCCGAACTGGAACTCCTGCACGATGCCGGTCACCACGCCGATGGCGAAGTTGATGAGGAAGAGCTTGCCGAAGAACTTCGTCAGCCGGAGGTAGTCCTCCTTGCCGGTCCGCACCCAGGCGGTCTCCAGTCCGGCAATGACGGCGCTCAGACCGATCGTCAGTGGCACGAACAGGAAGTGGTAGACGGTGATGATCCCGAACTGCCAGCGGGCGATCTCGAGGACGTCCATGGTCTCCCTATTCCGGCGCGTGGATGCGACACAGCGACGGAAATGTTACGGAAAGTCGTCGGTCGCGGATAGGGCATCGGCCTCCAGTTCCACGGGTAGAAAGTCCCGGATTGGGCCGGGTGGGGCTCGAGCTCTGGGCGCGGCACCACGACACGCACCCCTGTGATCCCTGTGGCTGGTGTGACTTGGCCGTAGGGTCGGACCATGGCGACCCGTACGTCTTCCCCGCCGGGGTCGCGGAGCACGAGCACGTCCCGTTCCAGCACCTCGCGTGGTGGCAACGGGAGCAAGGGCTCGAGCACCCGATCCCGGAGTACCAGCAAGCGTCCCAGCCGCGCGAATGGCCGGAGCCGGTCGAGTGCGTCCAAGCGCCGTCCCGCCTCGCGGCCGGCACCTCGCGCGGTCCGCAACGGCCAGGGCCCGATCTCGCGCACGTTCGGCGCGCTCGGCAGGGGAGTGACCTCCGTCTGGCTGGGCATCGCCCACGCCGTGGGCGCGGTCGCCCGCTCGATCGGGCGGTCCGCGCGTGACCTCGAGCCCGAGCACCGTCGTGACGGCGCCGGCCTGTTCCTCATCGGCCTGGCGCTGGTCGTCGCGGCCGCCGTGTGGTGGCAGCTGCCGGGCGGCGTCATGGACTTCATGCGCTCGGTCACCTCGGGCGCGGTCGGCAAGGTCGGCTGGCTCGTCCCGCTCTTCCTCGTCTACGCCGGGTGGCGCACGCTGCGCGACCCCGAGCGCAACGGCCCGGTCGGGCGCCAGGTCATCGGCTGGACCGCCTTCTCGCTCGGTCTCCTCGGCATCGTGCACATCGCCAACGGCAACCCCCAGCCCGAGCTCGGCGACGCCACCAACCTGCAGGCCGCCGGCGGTGCGGTCGGCTACGTCACCTCGAGCCTGCTGCTCGACCTGATGCAGACGTCGTACGTCGTGGTGCCGCTGCTGGTGCTGCTGTCGGCCTTCGGCGTGCTGATCATCTCCGCCACGCCCGTCTACCAGATCCCCGCCCGCCTGGCCGCGCTCCGCGACAAGGCGCTGGGCCGGACGGCCGTCGAGCCCGACGCAGCGCCGGAGGACACGACGAAGCCGATGCGCTCGCGCAGGCGCTCGATGCTCGAGGACGACATCGACCCCGACCTGGGCGACCCGGCGTACGACAGCCCGGTGCTGTCGGACCGCGAGCTCAAGAAGCGCCGGGGCAAGAAGGTCGCGGAGCCGAGCGAGGACTTCGGCATCGACCTGTTCGCGGATGCGCCCACGGAGGTCACGCCCGCCGTCGACGCCGCCGACACCGGTCCGGTCGAGCCGCCGCCGCACACCCCGCTCCCGCAGCGCGTGGAGCAGCTCGCGCTGTCGGGCGACATCACCTACTCACTGCCGGGCAACGAGGTCCTCAAGCCGGGGTCGGTGCACAAGGCCCGCTCCAAGGCCAGCGACGCGGTGGTCGAGCGGCTGATGCAGGTGATGGAGGAGTTCAGCATCGACGCCGCCGTCACCGGCTACACCCGCGGCCCGACCGTCACCCGCTACGAGGTCGAGCTCGGCCCGGCGGTCAAGGTCGAGAAGGTCACCGCGCTCTCGAAGAACATCGCCTACGCCGTGGCGTCGGCCGACGTGCGGATCCTCAGCCCGATCCCCGGCAAGTCCGCGATCGGCATCGAGATCCCCAACATCGACAAGGAGATCGTCTCCCTCGGCGACGTGCTGCGCTCCAACATGGCCCGCTCCGACCACCACCCGATGGTGGCCGGGCTCGGCAAGGACGTCGAGGGCGGCTTCGTCGTCGCCAACCTGGCCAAGATGCCCCACCTGCTGGTCGCCGGCGCCACCGGATCGGGAAAGTCGTCGTTCATCAACTCGATGATCACCTCGATCCTCATGCGCTCGACGCCCGACGAGGTGCGGATGATCATGATCGACCCCAAGCGGGTCGAGCTGAACGCCTACGAGGGCGTGCCGCACCTGATCACCCCGATCATCACCAACCCCAAGAAGGCCGCCGAGGCGCTGGCGTGGGTCGTGCGCGAGATGGACATGCGCTACGACGACCTGGCCAACTTCGGCTTCCGCCACCTCGACGACTTCAACAAGGCGGTCCGCGCCGGCAAGGTCGAGGTGCCCGCCGGCAGCGAGCGGGTGCTCACGCCCTACCCCTACCTGCTCGTCATCGTCGACGAGCTCGCCGACCTGATGATGGTCGCCCCGCGTGACGTCGAGGACGCGATCGTCCGCATCACCCAGCTGGCCCGCGCGGCCGGCATCCACCTGGTCCTCGCGACGCAGCGGCCCTCGGTCGACGTGGTGACGGGCCTGATCAAGGCCAACGTGCCGTCGCGGCTGGCGTTCGCCACCTCCAGCGTCACCGACAGCCGGGTCATCCTCGACCAGCCCGGCGCCGAGAAGCTGGTCGGCCAGGGTGACGGACTCTTCCTGCCGATGGGCTCCAGCAAGCCGGCCCGTATCCAGGGTGCGTGGGTCACCGAGGCCGAGATCGCCAAGGTGGTCAAGCACTGCAAGGACCAGCTCGAGCCGACCTACATCGACGACGTGACGGCGCCGCAGCAGTCCAAGCGCGAGGTCGACGACGACATCGGCGACGACATGGAGCTGGTGGTGCAGGCCATCGAGCTGGTCGTCTCCACCCAGTTCGGGTCGACGTCGATGCTCCAGCGCAAGCTGCGGGTCGGCTTCGCCAAGGCCGGCCGACTCATGGACATCATGGAGAGCCGCGGGGTGGTGGGTCCGAGCGAGGGATCCAAGGCCCGCGACGTCCTCGTGAAGCCCGATGAGCTCGACTCCGTGATCGCCACGTTGGAAGGGGGAGCCTGATGGGCGCCGCAGCACTGCACGAGACCGAGGTGCACGACGACAGCGGCATGGAGAGCGGGGACGTCCTCAACGTCGCCCCCGACGCCGTGGAGGTACGCCGCCACGCCGGCGTCGCGGCCGGTGTCGGACTGACCGCCGCCGCCGTCGCGATCGCCTACTTCGCGCGCGCCACCCAGACCGGCGCACCACTGGACTGGGCCTTCGCGGTCGTGATGGGCCTGCTCGGCGGCTACTGGCTCGTCGCGCTCGTCGACGCACGCACGCCGCTTGCTCGTGGCCGACGCGCAGGGCATCCGGATCCGGTGGGGTCGCGCCTGGCGCGGCCTGCCGTGGACCGCGGTCCACCACGTCGAGCACACCCCGCGCCGCGGACTGCTGCACGACGGCCGCCTGGTCGTCGTACCCCACAACGCCGAGCTGATCGAGTCCGAGCTCTCCGGTGCCGGCAGGCAGGCCGTGGCCTTCGCCCGCCTGTTCCACGGCTCGCCCTTCGCCGTGCCGCTCGGCCTCTCCACGCGGGTCGTGGGTGCGGGCGACGACCTCACCGCGGCGCTCGGGCGCGTCGCACGCGACGCCAGCCAGATCGTGGTGGTCGAGCCGACCGTCGAGCCCGGTCCGAGGACGAGGCCGTCGCCGAGGACGAGGAGCCGATCGACGAGCCGGTCGAGGACGCCATCGTCGCCAGTCCCACTCCGGCCGCGCTGCGCGAGTCCACCTCCGCCCGCCGCTCGGAGGTCCGTCGCGACGTCGAGGAGCGGGTCGAGGACGACGAGTCCGGGCGCGAGCTGCGCCGGCCCGGCCGGGTCAGCCTGGTCGAGGAGACCCAGTCGTGGGGCGACCGGGTGCGTGCCATCGCGCGTCCCGGTGAGCCCGTCGAGCCGCTGGTCCTGGACGACTTCGAGGTCGAGCCCGCAGAGGACCCGGTCATCGGCCCCGAGCTGGCCGCCTCCCGCACCCGCCTCGGCCTGACGGTGGACCAGCTCGCCGAGCGCACCCGCATCCGCCCGCACGTCATCGAGGCCATCGAGGTCGACGACTTCGAGCCGTGCGGTGGCGACTTCTACGCCCGCGGCCACCTGCGCACCCTCGCCCGCGTGCTGGGCGTCGACGTGACGCCGCTGCTGGCGTCGTACGACGAGCGCTACGCCCACGCCCCCATCAACCCGCGCCGCGTCTTCGAGGCCGAGCTGGCCACCGGCGCCAACGGCTCGATCCGCAGCACCCGTGGCGGCCCCAACTGGTCGGTCCTCGTGGCCGTGGTGATGGCCCTGGTGCTGTGCTGGTCGATCGCCCGCCTGGTGATGGACACCCCGCCCGAGATGCGCGGCACCACGCCGGTGCTCAACGGCTCCGGCGGACCCGAGGGCGCCGGCAGTGCCCCGCTGGCCGACCCGGTGGCGGTCGTCGTGACCGCCCCCACCGGCGGCGCGCGCGTCGTCGTACGCGACGGTGCCGGCGAGTTCGTCTTCAAGGGCGACCTCGCGGTCGGCCAGACGCGCGAGTTCAAGGCTTCGCCGCCCGTGCGCGTGGAGTCCACCGACGGTGCCGTCACCGTGGCGCTGGCCGATGGTGCGGCGAGGGCCGTCGGCGAGCCCGGCGTCGCGGGCCAGGGGACGTACGTCGTCGACTGAGATCTCGGGGGACAGCCCGCGGATGGCGCCTCCGGGCCGCAGAACCGGCATACTCGTGCAGCGATGACGACTGACACCGAGCTGCCCCCGACCCCGTTGAACGTCGCCGTGGTGACCCTCGGCTGCGCCCGCAACGAGGTCGACTCCGAGGAGCTCGCCGGGCGGCTCGAGGCGGGCGGCTTCGTGCTGGTCGCCGACGCCGAGGACGCCGACACGGTCGTGGTCAACACCTGTGGCTTCGTCGAGGCGGCCAAGAAGGACTCCGTCGACACGCTGCTCGAGGCGGCCGACCTCAAGGCCTCCGCCGGACACGGCGGACGCGCCCAGGCCGTCGTCGCCGTCGGCTGCCTGGCCGAGCGCTACGGCAAGGACCTCGCCGAGTCGCTGCCCGAGGCCGACGCGGTGCTCGGGTTCGACGACTACCCCGACATCGCGGCGCGGTTGCGCTCGATCATGGCGGGGGAGGCCCACCAGGCCCACACGCCGTCCGACCGTCGTCGCCTGCTCCCGATCTCGCCAGTCGAGCGCGACGCCTCCACGATCTCCATCCCGGGCCACGACGTGCAGCAGGCCGACCTCACCGACATCGGCGTGGGTGCGCCCGCGACGGGTCCGCGAGCCGTACGCCGTCGCCTCGACGCCGGCCCGATGGCCCCCCTCAAGCTGGCGAGCGGCTGCGACCGCCGCTGCTCGTTCTGCGCGATCCCCAGCTTCCGCGGCTCCTTCGTCAGCCGCCGCCCCAGCGACGTCGTGGGGGAGGCCCGTTGGCTGGCCACGCAGGGCGTCAAGGAGCTGTTCCTCGTCAGCGAGAACTCCACGTCCTACGGCAAGGACCTCGGCGACCTGCGCCTGCTCGAGACCATGCTCCCCGAGCTCAGCGGCATCGACGGGATCGAGCGGGTCCGGGTGTCCTACCTCCAGCCCGCCGAGACGCGGCCCGGCCTGATCGAGGCGATCGCCTCGACCCCGGGCGTCGTGCCCTACTTCGACCTGTCGTTCCAGCACGCCAGTGCCACCGTGCTGCGCCGGATGCGCCGTTTCGGCGACCCGGAGAGCTTCCTGGGCCTCCTCGACCGGATCCGCGCGCTGGCCCCGCTGGCCGGCGTACGGTCCAACGTGATCGTGGGCTTCCCGGGTGAGACCGACGAAGACCTGCAGACCCTGTGCGACTTCCTCGAGGCAGCCCGGATGGACGTGACCGGCGTCTTCGGCTACTCCGACGAGGACGGCACCGAGGCGGCCGGCTTCGTCGATGACATCAAGCTGGACGAGGACGAGATCCGCGCCCGCACCGAGCACGTCACGGCCCTGGTCGAGGAGCTCAACGCGCAGCGGGCCGAGGAGCGCATCGGCGAGCAGGTGGTCGTGCTCGTGGAGTCGGTGGAGCACGGCGAGGTCGAGGGACGCGCCGCCCACCAGGGCCCCGAGGTGGACGGTACGACGACGCTGACCGGAGCTGCCGACGCGAAGGTCGGCGACCTCGTCACCGCGACGGTGCAGGCCACCGACGGTGTGGACCTGATCGCGGAAGCGAGCCTCTGATGACGACCGAGCAGAGCCAGGTGTCCAACTGGAACATCGCCAACATTCTCACCGTGCTGCGCATCGCCATGGTGCCGGCCTTCGGGTGGGCGCTGCTCCAGGACGGCGGCGACTCGGTGATGTGGCGCTGGATCGCCTTCGGGATCTTCGCCGTGGCGATGATCACCGACAAGATCGACGGCGACCTGGCCCGCAAGCACAACCTGATCACCGACTTCGGCAAGATCGCCGACCCGATCGCCGACAAGGCCATCACCGGGATGGCCTTCATCGGTCTCTCGATCGTGGGCGACATCTGGTGGTGGGTCACGATCGTGGTCCTCGTCCGCGAGTGGAGCGTGACGTTGCTGCGGCTCTCGGTCCTCAAGGACGTCGTCATCCCGGCTGCGCAGAGCGGCAAGATCAAGACGATGCTGCAAGGCGTCGCCCTGGCCGGCTTGCTGATGCCGCTGCCGCACGGTGACGCCCACGGAGGAGCCTTCGACTTCTGGCCCGGCCGCGTCGGTGAGGCGCTGTTCTACTTCAGCCAGGTGCTCCTGGCCGGAGCCGTCCTGATGACGATGTGGTCGGGGTACGAGTTCTTCCGCGACGTGCGGAAGCAGCGACGCCAGCGCGGCTGACTGTTCCATAAGGGTGGGAAGTGGAGAGTTTCCACAAATCGCACGGGTGAACTTTCGTCAACACTGACAGGAAATCGTTGACCTGCCCGTCGCTTTTGTCGGGAGATCCGGGTGAAGATGCGTCTGTCACATCCACCCGAACTCCCGGAGCACACATGCGCACACCTGCGCTCTCCTCGCGGCGTCGCCGCGGTCTGGTCGGCCTGACGGTCGCCTCCTTGGTAGTACCCCGCTCGCCTTCGGCCTCACCTCGCCGGCGAACGCTGACGTGTCGACCAAGATCGTCGTCCTTCCCCTACGGCCAGGACTGGTCGGACGCAAGCCTCATCACCGTCAACGACACCTGGTCCGGTGTGACAGGCGTGCAGGGCTACCTCGGGCAGGACATCACTACCGCCACCGGCGTCGACCCGCAGACGTTGACGCGGAGAGAGCACCGTGGCGAGCGACACCGATGACGTCTCGCCAACGCGGACGAGCGACCGCCGACCACCGGTGGCGTCGCGAGGTCAACGGCAACACCATCGCGATCCAGGGCAGTGGCACGGCCGAGCGCCCGTACGTCGCCTTCCACTTGATCTCACCGGCAAGACGAACGCGTCCTTCGCGTTCACTGCGCGTGACCTCGACGTCTCCATCGACGACGCGATCCAGCAGATCGCCGTCCAGTACCGCGTCGGTGCCTCCGGGGCCTACACCAACCTCCCCGCCGGCTACATCGCCGACGCCACGACCGTCAGCACCGCTACGCAGACGACAACCAGGAACGTCGCCCTGCCGGTTGCGGTCGACAACCAGGCGAGCGTCTTCGTCCGGGTCATGACGACCAACGCCGTCGGCAACGACGAGCTGGTGGGGATCGACGACATCGCGATCAGCGCGCGACGGCGGGACCTCCGCCCTGTCGCTGACCAACCCCGGTCCGCAGACCAGCACGGTCGGCACGCCCATCAGTCCGCTGACCCTGACCGCCGGCGGTGGCACGTCGCCGTACACCTACGGCGCTACGAACCTGCCGAACGGGCTCACGCTCAACACGACCACCGGCCAGATCACCGGCACGCCGACCACGGCAGGGCACCCCGACGGTCGGATCTCCGTGACCGACAACGTCGGCGGCGACCGACACCAAGTCCTTCGTCTGGACCGTCAACACCCCCGCCGCGCCGATCTCCATCGCTGAGATCCAGGGCACCGGCGCGGCCTCGCCGCTGGTCGGCACCACGCGTCACCACGAGGGCATCGTCACCGCCGCCTACCCGACCGGTGGCTTCTTCGGGTTCTACATCCAGACCCCGGGCACCGGCGCGCCCAACATCGACCTCGCGACCCACACCGCCTCGGACGGCGTCTTCGTGCGGCCAACCACCGGTACGCCGGCCGTCGGGCGACTCGTCCGACGTCACCGGCACGGTGACGAGTTCGCCGGCGCCGACCCAGGTCGAGGTCGAGCCAGCCGGGTCAGTCGAGGTCGCTCCCCGCGCCACCGTGCCCCCAAGACGTCACCCCGGACGACCGGCCACTTCCCGGCCGGCCTGCTGGCGAGACGGAGTCGGACGCCGGGAGGTCGTAGGCGGCTATTCCGCCCCACCGCCGCAGACTCCACCGACGTCTATGACGGCGGCCCCTTCTAGCAACGGCCCAACGACCACCTTGCGGCGAGATCGGCCTGGCCAACAGCACCAAGCCGCTGGTGGCCAGCGCACCGAGGTGGAGCCGCCCGGCCCGGCCGCTCGAGCGCAAGAGCGTACAACGACGCGCACCGCCGTCGTCCTCGACGACGGGCGTCGAGACTTCCTGCACGTGACTCCACGACCTGCAGAACAGCGTCCGACCGCTGCCGTTCCCGGGGACTCACCGCCTAATCTCCACGCGAGCCCGTCCGCGTCGGTGCCTGGCGATCACGTTCACCTCGGCCGTGTCTTCACGCAGGGTCGGCTCCAGCGCCCGACCTAGCGGTTCCACCCGCAGGCGACCGAGCGTCCCCGGCAACCCGCCACCGGCACGTTCAGAACTTCGCCCAGCGGCCCGACGAGGCTCATCAACGAGAACGGGACGGCCGACGTCAAGCTCGCCTCGTTCAACGTGCTCAACTACTTCACCACCCTGGGTGACGCGAACGACGACAACCTCGGTGACGGCGGCTGCACCCCGTTCCGTGACCGCGACGGCGACGGCGTCACCGTCAACGCGGCTGCGACCAGCGCGGCGCCTGGGACCCCCAGGACTTGGCGCGCCAGCAGACAAGATCGTCTCGGCGATCAACGCCCTCGACGCCGACGTCGTCGGCCTCGATGGAGATCGAGAACTCGCTGCAGCTCGGCGAGACCCCGGACGAGGCCACCAACGCGCCTCGTGGCGGCCCTCAACGCCGACGCCGGCGCCGGCACCTGGGCGGCCAACCCGTCCTCGACCGAGCTCCCCGCCAGCGGCATGGACGTGATCACCAACGCGCATCATCTACAAGCCGGCAAGCGTCGACCGCGTGGGCAACGTCCGCGCCCTCGGCACCTCTCAGGACACCGGCGAGGCGTTCGACAACGCTCGCGAGCCCGCTCGGGCAGGTCTTCACAGGCCGACGCCGGTGGCGACCCGTTCCTGTTCGTCGTCAACCACTTCAAGTCCAAGGGCTCGGCAGGCCGAACCCCGGTGACGCCGACATCAACGACGGCCAGGGCGCTGTCGAACGGCTCTCGCAAGCTGCAGGCCGCTGCGCTGCGCGACTGGGTGGCCGGGCTGCAGACGGAGACCGGTGTCAAGTCGGTCGTCCTCGGCGGCGATTTCAACTCCTACGCCATGGAGGACCCGCTGCGGATCCTCTACGACGCCGGGCTTCACCAACGTGGAGCAGAAGTTCGGCAACGGCGAGTACTCCTACTCGTTCTCCGGGCTGTCCGGTTCGCTGGACCACATCCTCGTCAACGACGCGGCTCTTGAGCGGTCGACCGGCACCGACATCTGGAACATCAACGGTGGCGAGTCGCTGGCGCTGGAGTACAGCCGGTACAACTACCACGGCACCGACTTCCACGCGGCGGTCCCTTCCGGTCCTCCGACCACGACCCGGTCATCCTGGGCCTGCTCAAGACCGGCCTGGCCGCGCTGCGCCCGGTCCGGTCGACACCACGGTCACCGGGACGGCCGCGCCGATCCACTACGGCACGGCGGGCTCGGTATCGGTGAAGGTCGGCTCCGGCGACGGCCACCGGCAGCGCTGCGGGTCGCCGAGGTCGTGATCTCCAAGGGTGCGTAGATCCTGGCTCGACCACGCTGCGCTGCTGCGTGGCACCGTTGCCCTCGCCGCGAAGTCCCTGCCGGCCGGCGCTCACGCGCCGACCTCATCTACTCGGGCGACGCCACCCACAAGGCGTCGACCGGGTCGGTGACGGTTGTGGTGAGCAAGGCGGACGCGACGGTCAAGGCCAAGGTCAAGCCGAAGAAGGTCGTGGCCAAGAAGACCAGGGCCCAGGATCGTGGTCACCGTCACCGCGGAGGGCTCACGCCGGCCGGCAAGGTCAAGGTCCGGGTCGGCGGGCAAGGACTACCGCGGCCGCTGGAGGACGGCAAGGCCGTGGTCAAGCTGAAGGCACGTTCAAGAAGCCGGGCAAGTACAAGGCAAAGGTCTCGTACATCGGCGACGCGAACACCGGAGACGCCCGGACCCGGGTCACGATCAGGGTGAAGCGGACGCTGACCGAGCGAAGCTGACCGCGACGGCCCGGCCACCGCGATCGGGTGGCCGGGCCGTCTGCAGACCCCGTGCAACGGCGGAGCAGTACGTCGGGCCGGTCCCCATCAGGTCGGGTTAGGGTGACCCGACTCGCACACGTTCCCCCTCGAAAGGCTCACCGTCGTGTCAGCATCACGAACCGGTCGCAGAGCTCGCCCTTGCCACCACCCTGACGGGGCTCGTCGCCGCCCCACTTGCCGTCATCGCCACGGCCGCCCCGGCGCACGCCGCCCCGGTCACCATCCAGATCCTTGGCACCAACGACTTCCACGGCCGCCTGCGATCGAGGACGGCGCAGGAACCACGACCCGGACGCCGGTGCGGCGCTCCTCGCCGGCGCCGTCAAGCAGCTGCGAGGCGGCCAACCCGAACACGGTCTTCGCCGCCGCCGGCGACCTGATCGGCGCCTCGACCTTCGAGTCGTTCATCCAGCACGACAAGCCGACGCTCGACGCGCTCAACGAGGCCGGCCTCGACGTCTCGGCCGCCGGCAACCACGAGTTCGACCCGGGCTACGACGACCTGGTCAACCGGGTGATGAGCGCCGAAGACGCCGGCCAACCCCGAGGGCGGTGCCGGCTGGCAGTACCTCGCCGCCAACGTCCGCAAGAAGTCCGACAACTCCTACGCCCTCCCCGACGTGGCGGCCTCCCGGCACCGCTGGACCGGACAGGACTTCGGCGGCGTCCGGGTCGGCTTCGTCGGTGCGGTCACCGAGGACCTGCCCTCGCTCGTCAGCCCCGCCGGCATCGCCGACATCAAGGTGACCAACATCGTCAACGAGGTCAACCGCAGCGCGACGCCCTCGAGGACCGAGGGCGCCGACGTCGTCGTGCTGCTCGTGCACGAGGGTGCGCCTGACACGTCGTCTGCTCCGCGACCAGCACGACAACGCCTTCGGACGCATCGTCAACGGGCGTCGACACGAACGTCAACGCGATCGTCTCCGGCCACACGCACCTGGCCTACAACCACTCCGTGCCGGTCCGTGGGAGGGACGAGCGGTCACGAGCGTCCCGTCGTCTCGCCGGGTCAGTACGGCACGAAGCTCAACCAGCTGAAGTTCACGGTCGACGACACCACGGGCCAGGTCACCGCGAAGTACGCAGACAGATCCTCGACCTGTGGACGGTCAAGCCGGACGACCCGGGTCCGTTCGCGCCGAACTACCCGGCGGACCCGGCCATCACCGCGATCGTCGACGCTGCGATCGCCGAAGGCCGACGTGCCTCGGTGCGGTGGAGCTCGGCAAGATCGCGGCGTCCGTTCAACCGCGCCAAGCTCGCCGACGGGACCACGGAGAACCGCGGCGGTGAGTCCACGCTCGGCAACCTCGTCGCCGAGGTGCAGCGCTGGGCCACGCGCGGCGCCCGAGGCCGGCGCCGCGCAGATCGCCTTCATGAACCCGGGCGGTCTGCGCGCAGGACATGGTGGGCGCGCCCGGCGGCTACCCGGCCAACCTGACCTACAAGCAGGCAGCGGTCGTCCAGCCGTTCGCCAACACCCTGGTCAACATGAGACTGACCGGGGCGCAGATCAAGACGGTGCTCGAGCAGCAGTGGCAGCGTGACGACCAGCGGCGTGCGTCCCGTCCCGCCCGTTCCTGCGCCTCGGCACCTCCGCGGGCTTCCGCTCACGTACGACCCCACCCGGCCCGAGGGCAACCGGATCACCGGGCATGTGGCTCAACGGCAAGGCCATCGAGGCCGGCCACGTCGTACTCGGTGACGGTCAACTCGTTCCTGGCCAGCGGCGGTGACAACTTCCGCGCCTTCGACACGGCACCGCGCAAGCGCGACACCGGCAAGGTCGACCTGCAGGCGATGGTCGACTACATGGCCGCCAAGGCGCCGGTCGCCCCGCTGACGGTCGACCGCAGCACGCGTGGGCGTCGACTCGCCCGGCGGCGCGCCCCGCGCTTCTACCGGATCGGCGAGCAGGTCGACCTCAGCCTCTCGTCCCTGGCGATGACCGGCCACGACCCGAGGACGCCAAGGCTCAACATCAAGGTCTGGGCGACGAGACGCTCGACCCGACCCCGGTCGACAACACCGTCGGCGCCACGACCGTTCGACGAGAACGGCGGCAGCGCGGTCTCGGTGAAGCTCAAGGGCAAGACCCGGACCGGCAAGCAGCATGATGACGTCTCACCGGCCGCACGACCACTGGCACGAGCTTCTCGGTCCCGATCGAGGTGCGTAAGGCCAACGGCGTGCTCAAGGTTCGCACCAAGCCCGAGCGCATCGTCCGCGACGAGACGCGCATGCGCATCAAGGTGAAGGTCACGGCGCTCGGCATCTCGAAGGTTTGGGGCAAGGCCAAGGTCAAGGTCAACGGCAAGACCTACAAGGCCAAGGTCCAGAAGGGCACGGCGTTCATCCGCCTCGACGAGTTCGCCAAGGCGGGCAAGAAGAAGATCACCGTTTCCTACAAGGGCAACCGCAAGATCCGTGGCACCAGCCAGGTCATCACGATCAAGGTCAAGCCCAACTGACCCGCCGCACCTGAGCTAGACGGGGGAGGCCCGGTTGTCGTCGACAACCGGGTCTCTCGCGTGCTCGGGGATCAGCGCAGGGCCAGCGCCGCCTGCACCAGGGTGAGGTGGCTGAAGGCCTGCGGGAAGTTGCCGGCCATCCGGCCGTTGACGGTGTCGTACTCCTCCGACAGCAGGCCCACGTCGTTGGCCAGCGCGCAGAGCCGGTCCATGAGCTCCTCGGCCTCGCTGCGGCGGCCAGCGGCGGCGTAGGCGGCCACCAGCCAGAAGGAGCACGCAAGGAACGGGTGCTCGTCGCCCGCCAGGCCGTCCACGCCGGTCTGGGTGCGGTAGCGCAGCAGCAGACCGTCGCGCATCAGGTCGGCCACGACCGCGTCGATGGTGCCGAGGACGCGGGGGTCGTCGCCGGGGAGGAAACCACCAGCGGGAGGGTCAGCAGCGAGGCGTCCACTCGGTCGTGTCGTAGTGCTGGCCTCGGTCGTGTCGTAGTGCTGCGTGAAGGTGTTGCGCTCCTCGTCGAAGCCCTTGTCCAGGATCTCGTCACGTACCACGTCGCGCAGTCGGCGCCAGCGCTCGACCGGTCCGCGAAGCCCGTGCTCCTCCACGGCCCTCACGGCGCGGTCGAAGGCGACCCACACCATCACCCGGGAGTGGGTGAAGTGGTGCTGCGGGCCACGGATCTCCCACAGCCCGTTGTCGGGCGCGTCCCAGTGGTCGGCGAGCCCGTCGACGAGGATGCGCTGTAGCGCCCAGGAGCTGGGCGTCTCCTGGATCCCGGAGTCGCGGGCGAGCTCGAGCGCGATCATCACCTCGCCGAGGACGTCGTTCTGCCGCTGCGACACCGCGCCGTTGCCGATCCGCACCGGGCGGCTGTCGGCGTAGCCCTTCAGGTGGGTCAGCTCCTGCTCGGGCAGCTGACGCCCGCCGTCCACGGTGTACATGATCTGCAGGTCGGCCGGGTCGCCGGCGACGGCGCGCAACAGCCAGCCGCGCCACTCGTCCGCCTCCTCGGCGTAGCCCGCGCCCAGCAGCGACTCGAGGGTCAGTGCGGCGTCGCGCAGCCAGCAGAAGCGGTAGTCCCAGTTGCGTTCGCCGCCGAAGTCCTCGGGCAGCGACGTGGTGGGAGCCGCCACGATCCCACCGGTCTCCTCGTGCGTCATCATGCGCAGCGTCAGCAGGCTGCGGCGTACGAGGTCGGCGTGGGGCACGTCGGTCGGGGCGCGCAGGCTCCAGTCGACGTGTCGCTGGTGCGTGGCCGCGATGCAGTCGTCGGAGCCGAGGGGCTCGGGCAGGTCGCGCCACGACCTCACCCACGTGGTGGAGAACGTCATCTCGTCGCCCGCTGACATGTCGAACTCGTCGCGGTGGTGCCCTGCCTTCCCGTGCGGCAGCCGGGGACCACGCAGCACGAACTTGTCGGGTCCGGCCACCGCGACGACGACCGTCTCGTCGCCGAGCCGCTCGCGGGTGACCCATGGCCGGACGAGGCCGTAGTCGGTGCGCACGACCCAGTCGTGGCGCACCCGCACCGTGCCGCGCGTGCACGTGAGACGTCGTACGACGTCGGCGCGCCCGTCGCCGGTCGGCATGACGTCGAGCAGGACGAGCTCGCCGGTCGCCGTGGTGAAGGTGGTCTCGAGGAGAGCGGTGTCGTCGACGTAGCGACGGGAGACCTGCACGTCCTCGTCGACCGGGGCCAGCAGCCAGCGGCCGTTCTCCACGGTGCCGAGCAGGGCGGCGAAGCAGGCGGGGGAGTCGAAGCGGGGCAGGCAGAGCCAGTCGATGGATCCGTCCTTGCCGACCAGGGCCGCGCTGCCGCGGTCGCCGATGAGCGCGTAGTCCTCGATGGGGAGTGCCATGTGGCTAGTGTCGCCGACGTGCGAGAACGAATCGATCGACGAACTCGCGGGTCGGCTGCTCGATCGGCTCGCCGACCGCGGCCAGTCGGTCGCGACGGCAGAGTCGCTGACGGGTGGGCTGCTGGCCGCGCGACTGACCGACGTGCCGGGCGCCTCCCGGTGCTTCGTCGGTGGCGTCGTCGCCTACGCCAGCCACGTCAAGGAGTCGCTCCTCGGGGTGCCGCACGACCTCGTGGAGCGGCACGGGGTGATCTCCGAGGAGTGTGCCTCGGCGATGGCCGTCGGCGTGCGGGACCGACTGGGCGCGACCTGGGGTCTGGCCACGACCGGCGTGGCCGGTCCGGATGGCCAGGAGGGTCAGCCGGTCGGCACGGTGTGGATCGCGGTCGCGGGACCGGGTGGTGTGCAGGCCCGGCTCCTCCACCTGGGCGGAGCCCGTCCGGAGATCCGGGAGGCGACGTGTCGTGAGACGTTGTCGGCCATCAATGGCATCCTCGACCGGGAAGAACCGGGCCTCGGGTAGCGTTGGCCCTGACGACTCCGCTAGAAGTGAGGATCTCGCGCATGGTGCTCTTCCGACGACTGCTCGGCGACGTGCTGCGCGGTGCCCGGATGCAGCGAGGCATGACCCTGCGCGAGCTCTCGGCCGAGGCGCGGATCAGCCTGGGCTACATCTCCGAGATCGAGCGCGGCCAGAAGGAAGCGTCCTCCGAGCTCCTCGCCTCACTGTGCCAGGCCATGGACCTGCCGCTGTCCGACGTGTTGCGCGACGTCGCCGACGCCGTTGCGGTCGAGGAGGCCGCCCTGGCGATCGTCACCACCCGCATCGCTCCGGTGCGCTCGGCGGGCGACGTGGTCGCCTCCGCCGCCTGAGCCGTTCACTGCGGCAGACGGCGCCTCACACGGGCGGCTGGCAGCTCGGGCACCAGTAGATCGCGCGTTCGCGACCCGGGTCGCCCAGCATCGCCACGTCGATGGGCGTCTGGCACCGACGGCACGGCGACTTGTCCCGCCGGTAGACCCACATCCGCTCGCGCGGGCGCAGGTCGCCGGTCGTGGACTGGATGGCACGCTCCTTGTTGGCCTCGAGCATCAGACGGGCGCGGCGCACGAGGCGGGGCAGGTCGGCGACCGTCGAGACGGGCGCTGCCGGATGCACGCCGCTGGTGAAGCAGAGCTCGGCCATGTACATGTTGCCGACACCGGCGAGGTTGGTCTGGTCGAGGAGCGCCTGGGCGATCGGGCGGTCGGGCTGCGTGCGCAGCCGGGCGAGTGCCTCGTCCTCGTCCCAGTCGGGACCGAGCAGGTCGGGACCCAGGTGCGCGGTGAGGTCGGCCTCGGCCTGTCGGCGTACGACCTCGACGATGCCGAGGGAGAAGCCCACGGCCACGCGACCCTTGATGCCGAGCACCACCCGAGCCTGCTCGGGCGGGCGGCGCCACCGGTCGCCTTCGGCGTAGATGTCCCAGGAGCCCTCCATCTTCAGGTGGGTGTGGAGCGTCCAGGCCTGGTCGTGGTCGATGCGGGTCAGCAGGTGCTTGCCGCGCGCCAGGGTGCGGACGACCACGCCGCCGGTGAGGTCGAGGGTGGCGTGCTGGGGCACGCGGAAGTCGGTGGTCGTCAGGACGTGTCCGGTGAGGGCGCGGTCGAGCGCGGCCGCCGTCCGGAAGACGGTGTCGCCCTCAGGCACGAAGCCTCAACCCCTTCGGAGTCGCCACGAATCCCGCTGCCGAGAGCGCGTTGCGGAGGGGTGTGTCCCCGCTGCCGAGCAGTGCCATGCCGTCCGCCTTCTCCACGGTGAGCCGCCCGAGCGCTCCCCGTCTCGCTGATTCGGCGAGAGCGGTGACCGCCGGCGTGAGGATCTCCTCGTCATCGCTCCACGTGAGCAGCGTACGTCCCCCGCGCTCGACGTAGAGGCAAAGCGCGCCATCGACCAGCACGACGAGGGCTCCGGCCTTCCTCCCGGGACGGTGGCCGGTGCTCTCGGTGGCACCGCTCGGCTCGGGCCAGGGGAGTGCGGCACCGAAGGCGTTGGCAGGGTCGGTCGCCGCGAGCGCGACGACATCGGGCTTCGACAGGTCGGGCTCGCTGTAGGTGCGCAGTCGGTCGATCGCACCGGCCGAGCCGAACTGGGCGGCGCCGAGGCCGTCGATGAAGTAGCCGCGTCGACACCGGCCGGAGTCCTCGAAGGCGCTGAGCACCTTGTAGACCCCGGCGAACCCGCCACTGACCCGCTCGCTCATCACGGCACCTCTCGTGACCACGCCGTGGCGCTCGAGCAGGTGCTCGGCGCGGGCATGGGCACGACGGGTCGGGTCGCGGTCGCGCTCGGGGATCATCGCCCAGCGACCGGCCGTCTCCGGCGGTCCGGTGCGGGCCGGCATCCGGCCCAGGCGTGGGGGCGTACGACGGGTGCGGTGGGTCGCCTTGCCGCTGCGGACCAGGGCGCGCAGCGGGGACAGGGTGTCGTTGGTGACGCGCCCCTGCCACACCAGCTCCCAGAGGGTCGCGGCCAGCTCGGCGTCACTGGTCGAGGCGATCCGGTCGGAGAGCTGGCGGAAGAACCACGCGCCACCCGGCTCGAGTGCGTCGAGCACGGCCTGTTGGAGGGCGGTGGGCTCGCGGTCCTCGATCTCGGGGAGGGTGAGGTGGGCCTGGTCGGCGAGGTGCAGGCTGACCCAGCCGTCGCTGCCGGGCAGCGGCGCGTGACCGGCCCAGATGACCTCGCCGGAGGCGCTGAGCTCGTCGAGCATCGCGGGCTCGTAGTCGCGCACCCGCGAGGCGAGGACGAGCGACTCGAGCGCACTCGCCGGCACCGGGCAGCCGGCCAGCTGGTCGACGACCGAGATGACGCCGTCCAGGCCGCGGAGCTTGCCGCCCACCCGCTGCCAGGCGGGCAGGAAGCGGGCGACGGTCTCCTGGGTGACGGGCTCGATCTCCTGGCGCAGGCGGGCCAGCGAGCGCCGACGGAGCTTGCGCAGCACTTCGGCATCGCACCACTCGCTGCCGCTCCCGGACGGGCGGAACTCGCCCTCCAGCACCCGTCCACGACCGGCCAGCCGGTGCAGGGTCTGGCGGGCGACGGCCTCGCCCAGCCCGAGCCGGGCCGCGACCTCGGCGGTCGTGAATGGACCGTGGCTGCGGGCGTAGCGCGAGATCAGGTCGCCGATCGGGTCCTCGGGGGCGTCGGTGAAGGCCTCGGGGGTGCCGACGGGCACCGGGACGCCCAGGCCGTCGCGGAGTCGGCCGACGTCCTCGATCGGGCTCCAGCGGTCTTCGCCGGCCATCCGGACCTCGACCACCCGGCGTACGTCTGCCAGCGAGGCGAGCCACTCCTCGACGTCGGCGCCGTCGACCGCACGCGCGCGGACCTCCTCGGTGGAGAGGGGCCCGACGAGCCGCAGCAGGTCGGTGACTGCCTCCGCGGTGCGGGCACGTCTGTCGGGAGCGCGCCACTGCAGCTCGGACTCGATCTCCGCGAGGACCTCGGGGTCGAGGAGCTCGCGCAGCTCGGCGCGGCCGAGGAGCTCGGCGAGCAGGCCCTGGTCGAGCGAGAGGGCGGCGGCCCGACGCTCGGCGATCGGGGAGTCGCCCTCGTAGACGAACTGGGCGACGTAGCCGAAGAGCAGGCTGCGGGCATAGGGGCTGGGGGTCGTCGTAGCGATGTCGACGACGGTGACCTCGCGTCGCTCGATGCGGCCGAGCAGCCCGACGAGTGAGGGGAGGTCGTAGACGTCCTGGAGGCACTCGCGCACGGCCTCGAGCACGATCGGGAAGGACGGGTAGTGCGAGGCGACCTCGAGGAGCTGGGCGCTGCGCTGGCGTTGCTGCCACAGGGGGCTGCGGCGGCCGGGGTCGCGGCGGGGGAGCAGGAGGGCCCGGGCGGCGCACTCGCGGAAGCGGCTGGCGAACAGCGCCGAGCCGCCGACCTCCTGGGTGACGAGCTGCTCGATCTCGGCGGGCTCGAAGACGATGACCTCACCGGTCGGGGGATCGGCGTCGGTGTCGGGGATGCGGATGACGATGCCGTCGTCGGAGGCCACGGCCTGGCCGTCGATGTCGAAGCGCTCGCGCAGCCGGGCGTTGATCGCCAGCGCCCAGGGGGCGTGGACGGGCACGCCGTAGGGGGAGTGGACGACGAGGCGCCAGTCGCCGAGCTCGTCGCGGAAGCGCTCGACGAGGATCTGGGTGTCGCTGGGCACCACCTGGGTCGCCTCGCGCTGCTCGCCGATGTAGGTGACGAGGTTGGTTGCGGCATTGGCGTCGAGGCCGCGCTCGCGGACTCGCGCGATGGCCTTGGCGGCGGGCACCGAGGCCAGCTCGCGGGTGAAGGCGCCGACGGCCTCCCCGAGCTCGGCGGGTCGGCCCAGGGTGTCGCCCTTCCAGAACGGCAGCCGGCCGGGGATGCCGGGCGCAGGCGTGACGAGCACCCGGTCGTGAGTGATGTCCTCGATCCTCCAGCTGGTCGCGCCGAGGGCGAAGATGTCGCCGACACGGGACTCGTAGACCATCTCCTCGTCGAGCTCGCCCACCCGGCTGGCCTTCTCGCCGACGAGGAAGACGCCGAAGAGGCCGCGGTCGGGGATGGTGCCGCCGCTCGTCACCGCGAGCCGCTGGGCGCCGGGCCGTCCGCTGAGGGTGCCGGTGACCCGGTCCCAGACGATGCGTGGGCGCAGCTCGGCGAACTCCTCGCTGGGATAGCGGCCGCTGAGCAGGTCGAGGGTCGCGTCGTACGCCGCCCGCGGGAGCTGGGTGTAGGAGGCCGCCCGGGTGACGAGGGAGAAGAGCTCGTCGGCGTCCCACTCGTCCATGGCCAACGAGGCCACGATCTGTTGGGCAAGCACGTCGAGCGGGTTCGCCGGGACGGACAGCTTCTCGATCGCCCCGCTGCGCATCCGCGCGACGGTCACGGCGGTCTGCGCGAGGTCACCACGGTGCTTGGGGAAGAGCACGCCGCGGCTGACCTCGCCGACCTGGTGCCCCGCTCGCCCGACCCGCTGCAGCGCGCTGGCCACGCTGGGCGGGGACTCGATCTGGATGACGAGGTCGACCGCACCCATGTCGATGCCGAGCTCGAGGCTGCTGGTGGCCACGACTGCGGGCAACCGACCGCGTTTGAGGTCGTCCTCGATGATCGCCCGCTGCTCCTTGGAGACCGAGCCGTGGTGGGCCATGGCGATGGTCGCCTCGGCGCCGCTGCTGAGTCCCGCCTGAGCCATGATCTGCGCTGGCGGTTTCCCGGGCTTCTTTCCGGGTTCGTTCGTCACGAGACGCTCGACCTCTTCCGACCCGTGCCGCCGCCCGCTCCGTCGCGATCTCGTTGAGCCGCGCGGTCAGTCGCTCCGCCAGCCGCCGGGAGTTGGCGAAGACGATGGTCGAGCGGTGCTGCTCGATCAGGTCGACGACGTGCTCCTCGACGTGCGGCCAGATGCTGCTGGAGCGGCCGGGGTCGCCCGAGGTCTCGTCGTACTCCTCGGGCATCGTCATGTCCTCGACTGGTACGACGACGCGCAGGTCCCACTCCTTGCTGCTGGGGGGTGACACGATCTCGACCGGCTGGGCGCCGCCGAGGAAGCGGGCGACCTCCTCGAGCGGGCGGACGGTGGCGCTGAGCCCGATGCGCTGGGCGGGCTTGTCGAGCAGGGCGTCGAGGCGCTCGAGGCTCAACGCGAGGTGGGCGCCGCGCTTGGTGCCGGCCACGGCGTGGACCTCGTCGATGATGATCGACTCGACCCCGCGCAGGGTCTCGCGGGCCTGGCTGGTGAGCATCAGGAAGAGCGACTCGGGCGTCGTGATGAGGATGTCGGGGGGAGTGGTGCCGAGCTTGCGACGGTCGGCCGGACTGGTGTCTCCCGACCGCAGACCGACCGTCACCTCCGGCACCGTGACCTCGAGTCGTTCGGCCGTGTGGCGGATGCCGGTGAGCGGGGCGCGCAGGTTGCGCTCGACGTCGACCGCCAGCGCCTTCAGCGGGGAGATGTAGAGGACGCGGGTGCGCTGCAGCTTCTCCGTGCGGGGCTCGCTCGTCAGCAAGGTGTCGATGGCGTTCATGAACGCGCTCAGGGTCTTGCCACTACCGGTGGGAGCGACGACGAGCGCGTTCCTGCCGGCCGCGATCGCGTCCCACGCACCCTCCTGGGCGGGGGTCGGACGCGCGAACGATGCCTCGAACCACGCACGGGTGGGCGCGCTGAAGCGGTCGAGGGCCGTCATGGCGTCAGTCTGTCATCGGGGTGTGACAGTGGCCCCGCCCGAACGGCTGGGCGCGCGCGGGTGCCATGACGGAGCGTCGCTCGGGGAGGTCAGGACCACGAGGTCCTAGGCCGCGTCGTTCGCGCACCGGAAGCCGATGTTGCCCGAGGAGGACTCGGCCGTGTTGGAGGAGCGGGCAGCGACGCGGTAGCGGTTGCAGTAGCTGTCGTGGCAGAGATACGACCCGCCCCGCATCACCCGCCGCACGTGGGAGTCGTCGCCCTCGGCCGGCTCTGCCGAGACCGGGTCGACGACGGGGTCCGCACCCGCCCGGTCGGCGTACTCGGTCGCGCGGAACGCGTCGTGGCACCACTCCCACACGTTGCCGACCGTGTTGTGCAGGCCATAGCCATTCGGCTGGAACGCGGTCGCCGGCGCGGTCGTGAGGTAGCCGTCGTCGAGGGTGTTGTGTCGAGGGAACTCGCCCTGCCAGATGTTGCAGCGCCACCGGCCACCGTGGGTCAGATCGTCGCCCCAGGGATAGCGTGCGCGGTCGAGGCCACCGCGCGCGGCATGCTCCCACTCGGCCTCGGTCGGCAGGCGCTTGCCGGCCCAGCGGCAGTAGGCCTGGGCGTCGCGCCACGACACGTGGACGACCGGGTGGTTCTGCAGGTCGCCGATGCTCGAGCGCGGGCCGGCCGGGTGGCGCCAGTCCGCGCCGCGCACCGCCAACCACCAGGGCACGCCGGCGGCGCCTCGAAGGATGTCGGCCGGGGCGGCATCGACGGCGAGGTGGAACACCGCAGACACGCCGTCACGCTCGGCGTCGGTGACGTAGTCCGTGGCCTTCACGAAGGAGGCGAACTGGGCATTCGTCACGGCCTTCGTGTCGATGAAGTAGGGCGAGAGCTGGACCCGGTGCGCGGGTCCTTCGCCGTCCGCAGCGTCCCCGTCGCCGTGGCTGTCTCCCATCCAGAACGTGCCATCGGCGATCAGGACCTGGCCGCGCGTGCTCCGCTGGCCACGTGGCACCAGCGCGCCGGGGGTGGTCGTGGTGCGCGGGCAGCGGCTGGGTGCAGCACGACGCGTGCTCAGCGGCATGCGGCCGCGCGTCATGGCGCGTCTCGACGAGCGGCAGGAGCGGGCGCCCGACCCGGAGTTTGTCCTCATCCGCCCGAAATACAGTAACCAGATCGGGATTAGAACGACGTCTTCCGGCTGGGAGAGTGATCGGCGTCCGCATGGTGGGTCAATACTATAGTAAGTCGACGTTGTAACTATAGATTTGACTCGACAACCCACCACGCAAAGGAATCTCGATGCCATCCCGTAATCTCTTCACGGCGATCGCCGCTCCCGCCGTCCTCACGTTGGCCAGCCTCGCTCCTGTTCTCGCTGCGTCACCGGCGAGCACCGCAAGCGCTGCGCCGGCGTCGACCACGACGCCGCGACCCAACCTCGTCTTCATCATGGCCGACGACCTCGGCTGGGCCGACCTGAGCACCGGGCTGACCAACGGTGGCCACGGCAACGACTACAACGAGACGCCCCGCATCGACCAGCTCGCCGAAGAGGGTCAGGTCTTCACCGAGGCCTACGCCTCTGTCCAGTGCAGCCCGACCCGGACGGCGCTGCACACCGGCCAGTACGCCACGCGCCCGACCAACAACGTCTACGCCGTCGGTGCCATCACGGGGTCGGCGACCAGCCCGTTGCGCGGCGTGACGCAGGGACGACTCGCCGAGGATGGCAGGACTGCCGTACCGGTGAACTACACGACGCTCGGCGAGAACCTCCAGAACGCCGGCTACACCACCGGCTACACAGGAAAGTTCCACGTCACGGGCTCGATCGACGAGATCGTGACCAGCCACGGGTACGACGAGAGCTGGGGAGGCGGTCCGAACTCGCACGCGACCTACTACTTCGCCACCAACGACCAGTTCAACGACTCGGTCGCACCGGCCCTGGACACGTTCGCCGGCGACTACACCCAGGAGTACGTCGACCAGTTCATCGCGCCGTACAGCAGTGGCGTCAGCGACGCACAGCTCGATGCCCTCGTCGGCACCGACAAGCACGTGACCGACGCGCAGACTGATGCGACGCTCGACTTCATCGACCGCAGCAAGGACGAGCCGTTCTTCGCGTGGGTGAGCGAGTACGCCCCGCACTTCCCGGTCAACGACGCCCAGGCGCGCGCGGACCTGCTGGCCAAGTACCGTGCCAAGACCCCCGGCGAGGACCCGGCCAAGCCGTCGTACGGCGCCCTGACCGAGGGTGTGGACCAGTCGGTGGCCCGGATCATCGACTACCTCGAGGCGACCCCGGACCCCCGCAACGGCGGCAAGCCGCTCGCCGACAACACGCTGGTGATCTTCACCTCGGACAACGGCGGGGAGGAGGACCCGGTCAACTCCGGCGCATTCAACGGGCCCCTTCGTGCCGACAAGGGACAGATGTACGAGGGTGGCGTGCGCGTGCCGTGGATCGTGTGGAGCAGGAACGCGGACCTGGTGCGCGGTGGCGGGCGGGCCAACGACACGATCGTGAACAGCACGGACCTCTACACGACGCTCGCGTCGTACGCGCAGGCGCAGCTGCCGGCCGGCGTCCCGCTGGACGGCATCGACCTGAAGCCGGCATTCAGCCACGGCACGAAGATCGATCGCGACCACTTCCACCACCTGCCGGGGTACGTCGGAGTGCAGGGACCCGCGTCCAGCATCCGCGACGGTCGCTGGAAGCTGTACTACCGGTACACCGACCACTCCTTCGAGCTCTACGACCTGGCCACGGACATCGGCGAGACCACCGACCTCGCTGCCCAGAAGCCGGGGCTGGCGCTACCAGCTCGGCCGGCAGCTGATCGGGTGGCTCGACGAGACCGACGCGCCGCTCGCAACGTTGCGAGCTGGTCAGCAATCCCGAGTGCTGGAGAACTTCAGCGGCGAGACGTACGCCAACGGTGAGGTGAGCCGCCACCGCGGCGACACCATCACGATCGCGGCCGGTGACCAGGTCCCGTTCGTCCTGCCGAAGCCGTAACTGCGAGCGACACACGCGAGAGGTGCCCGGACGCGTGGCGCCCGGGCACCTCTCGCGCACGGATGGAAGGTAGGTGCGGCACCCCCAATCCGCCCTCGCGGGCCTTGCCGTTGGGGCCATCGCCGTGCTTTGGTGATCAGGTAGCCACTACGTGGCGCTACCCCGGACCCCGGTGGCGCGGTAAGTAAGCGCAGCTGACCCGGGCCTCCCGTCTCGAGAAACTGCCCTCCCGCGTCACTGGGCTCGGTGCCCCGAACACGAGTGCGTCGTCAGGATCCGAAGAAGTAGACCAGCGCGACGCAGGCGACCATCAGGCCGAGAAGCGGCAGCAGGACCCAGAAGTACGTCGTGTCGATCCACTTCGATTTCTTGTCCGGGTCCCAGGGGCCCTGGGGTCGGTCGCTGCCGGGGTTGATCAGCACGGGTCAGCCTCTCGGTGGGGTCGACAAAGACTAGACGTGCAGCGGATCAGGTCCCGGTCTCCCACACACGGACCCAGTCGACGTACATGTGCTGGGGGAGCCGACGCTCCTTGATCTTCGGGATCTCGTAGTCCGCCGCGATCAGGCTCAGGATGGGGAACTGGTGGACGTCGGAGATGCCTCCGCTCATCCGGCCGGTCTCCAAGCCGTCGATGCGGAAGACCAGCGTGCGCGGCGTCCACTCCACCGAGAAGACGTGGTAGTTCTTCGACCAGCCGTCCCGCCTGGTCCTGAGGAAGGACGCGGAGTTCGGGACCCAGCCGCCCGACGTGACCCTGCGCCTGCCGTCGTACCTGTGCATGAAGCTGGCCAGGCCGCCCTGGGGATGGTTGTCGCCGAAGTACTCGACGACGTCGATCTCGCTGCCGGTGGCGCCGGGGTACAGGCCGCCGGCCGGCTGCAGCCAGAAGGCCCCGTGCTGGCCGCGCAGCCGATGGAACTTCACACGCGCCGCTGCGATGCCGTACCGGAAGGAGAACGCGCCCTGCGTGCCGATGTGGCCGTTGAGACGGTAGGCGAACCTGCCGGAGGTCGCGTCACGTCCGCGGATCCTGCAGCGGGTCGTCGCGTCGGGGTCCTTGATGACGCTGAGGCGTACGGCACCCCCACCGACCTGGACCGCGCTCGGGTCGCCCTTGGAGCACGAGCGGCGGTTCGACCCCACGTAGTCCCGTCCGCGGTGGCTCCACACCTCATCGAGATGGGAACCGGAGAACTCGTCGCCCCACGTCGGGTCCAGCCAGCGCGCGGTGCTCACGGGACTGCTCTTCAGGGCCCGGAGGCCGTGGGACGCCATCGCCTTCACGCGGTAGGTCAGGGCGTGTCCGCCCTCGGAGGCGATCGAGGCGAACTCGGCACGGCCCCGGTCGTCCTGCCGGGTGAGGCCCACCGCCTCCCAGGTCTCGCCCTGCTGCACCTGGAGCTGGACCTGGCGACCCGCCCGCACCGGCCGGATGGTGGCCGTGATGGCTGCCCGTGCCGCGTCGGGACTGGCGACCTGCCCGCCCTGCTGGACGATCTGCGGCAGCGCCTCCAGCTTCACCCGCTGATGGGCCGTGATCCGCACGGATACGTTCGGGGCGGGTGCCTCGGCAGTGTCCGAGGCTGTGCTCGGCTGCGAGTGCACCAGGAGGGACGCAGGCACGAGCATCGCGAGGGTGCTGCACGCGAGGAGTCGTCGAGAAGACATGGGTGCCCTTTGGTTCGTGTCGGGGCGTGATGACGCACCTCGACCAGTGTTGGCTGTGTGGCGTTCATGGCTGAGACGCCGCCGACGTCGAATTAGTTGTCGGGCACAGGCACGCGCGCCAGGTTCTCCAGAGCACGACGATGCAGGACTGCCCGTTCACCCGCATTCCTGGTGCGGGTGGCCGCGTCAGTGAACGCCTCACTGGCCCGCGCGTGGAGCCCCGCCCGTTCGAGCAGGTCCCCGCGCACACTCGGCGCGAGGGGTGACTCACCGAGCGCGTCCGCGTCCAGCGCGTCGAGCACGGCGAGTCCCGCGTCCGGGCCGTACGCCCGTCCGTGCGCGACGGCGCGGTTGACCTCGACGACGGGTCCGGGCGCAGCCTGTGCCAGGACGTCGTACAGCACGGCGATGCGGCGCCAGTCCGTGTCCTCGGCACGCGCAGCGCGGGCATGCTCGGCGGCGATCGAGGCCTGCAGGAAGTACTTCCCGACCGGAGTACCGCGCGCTCCCAGCGCCTCGGCCTGCTGCAGGGCGGCCAGCCCGCGCCGAACCATCAGCTGGTCCCATCGCGTGCGGTCCTGCGCCTCGAGCAGCACCGGCGATCCGTCCTCGTCGAGCCGGGCTGCTGTCCGGGAACCCTGGATCTCGAGCAGCGCCTGCAGTCCGAGCGCCTCGGGCTCGTCGGGGGCGAGCGCGGCCAGCATGCGTGCGAGCCTCGTCGCCTCGGCGGCCAGGTCGGGACGCATCCAGTCGTCGCCGGAGGTGGCGGTGTAGCCCTCGTTGAAGATCAGGTAGATCACGGCCATGACGTCGTCGAGACGCTGGGTCCGCTCGCGTCCCGTCGGCAGATCGAACTCGGCGTGGGCCGACGACAGTGTCTTCTTGGCCCGGGAGATGCGCTGACCCATGGTGGACTCGGTCGTGAGGAACCCGCGCGCGATCTCGGCGGTGGAGAGCCCGCCCACCAGCCGCAGGGTGAGCGCGGCCCGGGACTCCGCGGTCAGGGTCGGGTGGCAGGACAGGAAGATGAGCCGCAGCACGTCGTCCTCGATGTGGTCGACCTGGCCGTCGAGGTCGGGCATCTCCGCCTCCTCTCCTCGACGCGCGTTCTCGATCTCCGCGACCTTGCGCCGGAGGGTGTCGGCGCGCCGGAAGTGGTCCACGCCGCGCCGCTTGGCAGTGGTCATCAACCACGCGGACGGATTGTCCGGAACACCGGTGGCGGGCCACTGCTCCAGCGCCGCCACCAGGGCGTCCTGCGCGAGATCCGCGGCGAGCTCCACGTCGCGGGTCATCCGCATGAGGGCGCCGACGAGGCGGGCCGAGTCGGCACGCCACGCGGCATGGACGGCCTCGATGGCGTCGTCAGCACTGGTCTCCGCCGGCACATGGCCAGCGTAGTGAGTCGGGCTCAGGCGCCCGGCGCCTCAGGGCCCTCGGAGATCTGGCGCAGTGTCGAGATCACGGTGACCTCGGGCCAGTGCTTCGCGTGCAGCTCGGCAAAGACCTGCATGTCGGCCACGGCCTCCTCGAGGGTGGCGTACTCCAGGATCGACCAACCGCCGACCACTTCCTTGGCCTCCGCGTAGGGCCCGTCGACGCGGCTGACCTCGCCCTGGCGGACGACGAAGTTCACGGCGTCCTCGGTGCCGTAGAGCCCGCCGCCGTCGACGAACACGCCGCTGGCGGCACGCTCGCCGATGTGGACGTCCATCGCGTCGAACATCGCCTGCGGTGGCGTGCCGATGTTCTCTTCCATCCTGACGAATCCCATGAAACGCGGCATCGTGATCGCTCCTAGTGGTTGCCGGTGAGCTGCTTCTCGCCCGTACGTCGAACGGGTGGCGGGCTCTTCGACATCGACCCTAGAAGTTTTCTGCGCATCTCACTGCGGTGCGCGGCGCGGCCTCACGGAGGCGATGGAGTGGAGGAGCGCGTCGCGACGGGCGGCCCGGACCTCGGCGAGCTTGGCCCGGCACTCGGCGCACCGGGCGATCTCCTCGCAGCAGCAGGCGTCACGCACCTCGGCCTCGAGCTGGTCGGCGTGCGCACTACGTCGCAAGACGGGGTTCATCATCTGTCCCTCCCCAGGGTGATGCCCTGGAGTCTGGCGCCGCGAGCGGGTGACGTGCATCCGCATTCCTACTGATCTTCGGACGGCATCAAGAACCACAGCACGGGGTAGATGAGCAGCTGGCTGCCCGGCAGGACCATCAACAGCACGACGAACAGCGCCCGGGCGACCCACGGGGTGAGCCCGAAGCGCCGCCCGATCCCGGCACAGACGCCGCCCAGGATCCCCGCCTCCCCGGATCGGATGAGGCCCTGGCGGGCGAAGGCGGAGCGGATGTCGTCCATGGTGGACCTCCGGTTGCGTGGCTGGTGCCTGCAGCCTGCGCCACCGGACGCGGGCCCGCCATCGGGATCAGCCCCGGTCCGACCCTGACCTCCTGTGCGGGGCGCGCTACATCATCGGGGGATCGTCATGCCGACGGAGAATCGGGGTGCCGCGGGAGTGCCGCCATCCGTGCCGCCGGAGGACGTGGACTGGACCGGTCTCCGCACTCGCGGGGGTGTGTCGTATACCCGATGCTCTCAACGATTGCAACCCTCGAGGATCTTGGGCAGACTCGAGAACGCATCGCCAACGGGTTCAGCGGCGAGGAGGCACTCATGCTCGAGCAGGCGCCGGTCACCGGTTCTGTGGAGGTCGCGGACCGCGAGCGACTGCAGCAGAGTCATGCGGCTCTGAGCGACCAGTTCGAGGCCGCCAACGAGGTGCTTGTCGCCCTCGGCCGGTCTGCAGGCGATCCGGACACCGTCCTCACCACGGTCGTCGAGAGTGCCCGGCGCCTGTGTCAGTCCCAGGCTGCCCACCTCTACCTGCTGGAAGACGGGGTCTACAGGCTCATCAAGGCCGTAGGGCTGTCGAAGGAGTCGGCCGCCTACATCGCTGAGCATCCCATGCCGATGGACCGCGACACGCTGATCGGGCGTGTGGGGCTCGATCGCACGACGCAGCAGATTCCCGATGTCCTTGCCGACCCGGCTTACGGCCGAAAGGACCTCCAGCGGGTGGCGCACTTCCGTACGACCATGGCTGCGCCCCTGATGATCGACGACGAGGTCGTGGGCAGCATGTCCGTCTGGCGCAACGAGGTCAGTCCGTTCGACGAGCGAGAGATGGCCATCGTGACCGCGTTCGCTGGCCAGGCGGCGATGGCCCTCAACGGGGTGCGGCTCGTGCAGGAGCTCGAGGCCCGCAGAGCCGAGCTCGCGCGGAAGGTCGAAGAGCTCGAAGCCCTTCGCGAGGTCGGCGAGGCCGTGGGATCCAGCCTCGATGTCGAACACGTGCTGTCGACGATAGCCATGCACGCAGTCGAGCTGTCCGGGACCGATGGCGGTTCGATCATGGAGTACTACGAGCACGACCGATGCTTCATGGTTCGGGCGACCTACCGGACTGAGCCCGCGGTCATCGACCGGCTACGCAGCATCCGGATCGAGCTCGATGAGACGCTGGTCGGCCGGGCGACCAAGGAACGCAGGCCCTTGGCAGTCAAGGATCTGAGTGAGGTCGACCTCGACGCCCATCTGCGGATCCTCTTCGAGTCAGGCTGGCGGTCCGTCCTGGCTGTCCCGATGCTCAGGGACGAGCACATCGTCGGCGCCCTGGTCGTGCGCAGGAAACGCACCGGAACCTTCACCGAGGAGACGGTGGAGCTGCTGGAGACGTTCGCGAACCAATCGGCCCTGGCGTTGCTCAACGCCCAGTTGTTTCGCGAGCTGGAGAAGCGCAGCGCCGAGCTGGAGATCGCCAGCAGGCACAAGTCCGAGTTCCTGGCCAGCATGTCCCACGAGCTGCGTACGCCGCTCAACGCAGTGCTGGGGTTCTCAGAAGTACTCCTCGAGCGCATGTTCGGGGAGATCAATGAACGCCAGGAGGAGTACCTCCGGGACATCCACGGTTCGGGTAAGCACCTCCTCGAGCTTCTCAACGAGATTCTCGACCTGTCCAAGGTCGAAGCCGGTCAGATGGACCTCGGCTACACGACCTTCGAGCTGGCACCCGTGCTCGACCACGCCGCCTCGATGCTGAGGGAGCGGTCCGCCATGAAGGCGATCGACATCGTCGTCGAGGCCGACGACGTCGGTGCGGTGGAGGCCGACGAGCTGAGGTTGAAGCAGGTGGTGATCAACCTGCTGACCAACGCGGTCAAGTTCACTGGTGAGGGGGGTTCGGTCGTGATGCGCGCGACCAGGTCGACGTCGGAGGTCGTGACGATCACGGTGATGGACACCGGCATAGGTGTTCCTCCGGAGGACCGAGAGCGCATCTTCGAGTCCTTCCAGCAGGGTGGCCGCGGAGCCTCGAGGGAGGAGGGAACCGGCCTGGGTCTGACTCTGTCTCGGCGGCTCGTCGAGCTTCTCGGCGGCACGATGTGGCTCGAGAGCGAGGTCGGGGTCGGCAGCACGTTCGGTTTCTCCTTCCCGGCGTACCGACCGAGCGTGGCGGGCTGGGTGGTCGAGTCGGGGACGGCGACCGGGCGGGCCGATGTCGTCGTGATCGAGGACGACCGACCGTCCTTGGACCTCCTCACCGCGTACCTTGCGGGCGATCAACTCCGGGTCACGCCAGCCAGAGACGGCCCGTCGGGCCTGGACGCAGTGCGCAGGATCAGACCAGCGGTGGTCCTCCTGGACATCCGGCTCCCGGGCATGGACGGGTGGGCGGTGCTCGAGGCTCTCCAAGGGGATGCCACGACCCGGGACATCCCCGTCGTCGTGGTGTCGATCATCGACGAGCGTCCCCGTGGAGCAGCGTTGGGAGCGGCGGCGTACCTGGTCAAGCCAGTGAGCCGTGACGCTCTGCGCGGCGCCCTGACGTCTGTCGGGGTGCTCGCCGGCCCAGCGGAAGCCGGATCTTCCGAGGCGCCCTCGTGAGCGGCGAGCGAATCCTCGTCGTCGAGGACAACCCGAAGAACCTGAAGCTGGTCAGGGACGTCCTCCAGTACTCGGGCTACGAGGTGATCGTCGCGACCTGCGGAGAGGACGGTGTCCGACTCGCAGCGCAGCGGCAACCCGACCTGATCTTGATGGATCTGCAGCTGCCGGGCATCGACGGGACCGAGGCGCTGCGACAGATCCGTGAGACCGGCGCAGGCAGCGCCGTGCCCGTCGTGGCAGTCACTGCGTCCGCCATGGACGAGGACCGCGATCGCGCATACGCCGCAGGCTTCGACGGCTACGTGCACAAGCCCATCAGTGTGCGAGGTCTGCAACAGCAGGTCTATGACTTCCTCACCACTCGCGGGAGCGCGACATGACCGACGAACCCGCAGTGCGAGCGACGGTTCTGGTGGTTGACGACCAGCCGCAGAACATCCGGCTCCTCGACGCGGTCCTGAGCCCCCACGGCTACGACGTCAGGACCGCAGCCTCGGGTGAGGAGGCGCTTGCCGTGCTCCGCGGCACCGAGATCGACCTGGTCCTCCTCGACATCGTCATGCCTGGCATGGACGGCTACGAGGTGTGCCGGCGCGTTCGCGAACAGACTGAGACGGCCTACCTGCCGGTCGTGATGGTGACTGCCAGCGGCGACGAGCAGAAGATCAAGGCCCTCGAGGCAGGGGCGGACGACTTCCTGACCAAGCCCATCGACCAGAGCGAGCTCCTCGCCAGGGTGGCGTCGCTGGCACGCATCAAGCGCTACCAGGACACCATCCAGCGTCAGGCCGCCGAGCTGGCTGACTGGAACCGCGATCTGGAGTCCAGGGTGGACTCCCAGGTCTTCCAGCTGGAGCGCATGGGGCGGCTGAGGAGATTCCTGTCACCGCAGCTCGCCGAGCTCATCGTGGACTCCGGCGACGAGACGTTCCTGGAGAGCCATCGACGGGAGATCGTGGTCGTCTTCTGCGACCTGCGTGGCTTCACGACCTTTGCCGAGTCGAGCGAGCCGGAGGAAGTGATGGGCGTCCTCCGGGAGTACCACCAGGCACTGGGCGACCTGATCTTCCGGTTCGAGGGGACCTTGGAGCGCTTCACCGGCGACGGGCTGATGGTGTTCTTCAACGACCCTGTCCGGTGCGAGGACGGGCCACTGCGGGCAGTCCGGATGGCGGTCGCCATGCGCACGCGTGTGAAGGGGCTGGCGGAGTCCTGGGTTCGACAGGGTCACGACCTGGGGTTCGGCATCGGCATCGCGCAGGGCTACGCCACGTTGGGCACGATCGGCTTCGACGGTCGTCACGACTACGCCGCGATCGGCAGCGTCACGAACCTCGCCGCACGACTCTGCGCAGACGCCGAGTCCTGGCAGATCCTGACCACCGAGAGGGTCTTCACCGCTGCTGGAGCCTCCGTCGTCGGTGAGGACGCCGGCGATCGCCAGGTCAAGGGCTTCAGTCGCCCCGTGCACGCCTTCACCGTCAAGGGGCTCGACAGCGCGAGGACCGTCTCATGACCGGAGATCTCTGGACCGCGCCCGCCAAGCGCCCCGACGTGCTGTCGGACCTGACCGAGGACGAGCGATACCGACGCTTCGACGAGCTGCAGTCACGCATGCCCGGTGTGTGGGACGCGATGCGGCTCAACCACGACGACGAGTCGGTCGTCGTCGTACCGTCGATCTCGCTCGACCGAGCGGTTGCCGCCAGCGGCAGCCTGTCGCAGGCGTACGAGGAACGGTTCCTGTTCCTGCTCGTCCTGCTGCGCCAACCACGGCTGCGCATGGTCTACGTGACTTCGATGCCGATTGCGCCCGAGATCGTGGAGTACTACCTAGCCCTCCTCAGCGGCGTCATCCCGAGCCACGCCAGGGCACGCCTCTCCCTCGTCTCCGTCAACGATTCGTCAGGACACTCGCTGAGCGAGAAGCTGCTGGCGCGGCCCCGGTTGCTGCGCCGGATCGCTGACATGGTGCCCAACCCCGCTCGCTCGCACATGATCCCCTACAACACCACCGAGCTCGAGCGCGACGTTGCGCTGAGCATCGGCATCCCGATGTATGGAGCCGACCCACGCCTGGCCGAGCTCGGCTCGAAGACCGGTTGCCGACGACTCTTCGCAGAGGTAGGCGTCCCGCACCCCCTGGGTGCCGAGAACCTGCACAGCCTCGACGAGATTGCCGGTGCCCTGGTCGAGATGCGGCGCGAACGCCCGTCCATGACCAGCGCCATCGTCAAGCTCAACGAGGGTGTCTCGGGCTCCGGGAACGCGGTCGTGAGCCTGACCGGGTTGCCGGCCCCCGGCTCACCGGACGAGAGGGCCGAGGTGATGACGCGACTCCAGCGCATGGAGCTGGAGTCCGAGTCCACACCGTTCGAGGTCTATGTCGCCAAGTTCGCGGAGGGCGGCGGGATCGTCGAGGAGCGGATCACCGGACAGGAGCTGCAGAGCCCGAGCGTCCAGCTTCGGGTCCTTCCCACCGGCGAGGTCGAGCTGCTCTCTACCCACGACCAGCTGCTCGGCGGGCCCAGTGGGCAGAAGTACCTCGGATGCGTGTTCCCCGCAGCCGCCGCGTATGCGCGGCTCATCACGGGGCACGCCGAGCGGATCGGGCAGCGGCTCGCCCGGGAGGGCGCGCTCGGCCGGTTCGCGGTCGACTTCGTCGTCGTCCGCGACGCGGACGGGTCGTGGACGCCGTACGCCATCGAGCTCAACCTGCGCAAGGGCGGCACCACCCATCCGTTCCTCACCCTGCAGTTCCTGACAGACGGTCGGTACGACCCCGCGACGGCGCTCTTCACCACTCCACGGGGTCACGAGAAGCACCTGGTGGCCACGGACCACCTCGAGTCCCCGACGCTCTGCAGCCTCGCGCCGGCGGATCTCTTCGACATAGTCGCCCGGCACGGGCTGCACTTCGACCAGTCACGCCAGGAGGGCATCGTCTTCCACATGATCAGCTCCCTGACCGAGCACGGTCGCGTCGGCATGACCTCCGTAGGCGACACACCGGAGAAGGCGCGCCGCAGCTACCGCGAGGCCGAGAGCATCCTGCTGGACGAGGCGCGGTTGGCACTCGACGAGTTCCCACTACGTGTCTGAACCGATCGCGATGGAAGCGGTCTGGTACGTCGCCTACGCGTCGAACCTCGCTCTCGACCGCTTCCGGTGCTACCTCCGCGGCGGGCGACCGTCCGGCGGGCTGCGCGAGTATGCAGGCTGCCGAGATGCCCGCGACCCGGCGAGCATCGTCTCCCTACATGTGTCGGGCGGGCTCGTCTTCGCCGGTGCCTCGAGCGTCTGGGGAGGCGGCATGGCGTTCCTCGACCGGAGCGCACCCGGTCGGGTCGCGTGCCGCGCCTACCTCATCTCGGCGGAGCAGTTCGCAGACGTGACGGCCCAGGAGATGCGCCGGCCCTCGGGAGGCGTTTTCGCCCGAGAGCTGGAAGGCAAGCTGACCGAAGTCGAGTCTTTGCACACCATGGGGCCGGGCCACTACGAGACCATCGTCCGGCTGGGGGTCTACGCCGGTGCTCCCCTTCTCACCGTCACACACGGCGACCCTGCAGACCTCACTCCTGCCGCACCCTCAGCCGCCTACATGTCACAGATCTGCGCTGGACTGCACGAGGCCCACTTATGGGGCGCGGAACAGGTGGGCGAGTACCTCGCTCCTGCACCCGGAGTCCGCTGTGCCTGGACCGAGGACCAGATCGCGGATGTCGCGCGTGCGGTGGTTGAGGCCAAAGGGCACACCGACCGCTGAGCAGTGGTTACCGAGTTGTCCCCGCCCTCATCTAGTGTCGGCCCACGTGACGGACTCCATGATCTCAGCGCGGGGACTCCGCAAGTCGTTCGGTGACTTCGAGGCGGTCAAGGGCATCGACGTCGAAGTGCGCCGCGGCGAGGCATTCGGCTTCCTCGGGCCCAACGGCGCGGGGAAGTCGAGCACGATGCGGATGATCGCCTCGGTCAGCCCGGTCACCTCCGGCGAGCTGCGGATCCTGGGGATGGACCCGGCGACCGACGGACCGGCCATCCGCGGTCGGCTCGGCGTCTGCCCGCAGGAGGACACGCTCGACAACGAGCTCAACGTCTTCGACAACCTCTACATCTACGGCCGCTACTTCGGCATCGACAAGGCCACCTGCCGTGAGCGCGCCCAGGAGCTGTTGGAGTTCGCCCAGATCACCGAGAAGGCCAAGTCGAAGGTCGAGGACCTGTCCGGCGGCATGAAGCGCCGCCTGACGATCGCGCGGAGCCTCATCAACCGGCCCGACCTGTTGCTGCTCGACGAGCCGACCACCGGACTCGACCCCCAGGCCCGCCACGTGCTGTGGGACCAGCTGTTCCGGCTCAAGCAGGCCGGCGTGACCCTGGTCATCACCACGCACTACATGGATGAGGCTGAGCAGCTGTGTGATCGGCTCGTCGTGATGGACAAGGGTCTGATCGCCGCCGAGGGCTCCCCGCGCGAGCTGATCGAGGCCCACTCCACCCGCGAGGTCGCCGAGCTCAGGTTCGGCGTCGGCGAGCACGACGCCCTCGCCGAGAAGGTCGCCGACCTCGGCGAGCGCGTCGAGGTGCTTCCGGACCGGCTGCTCGTCTACAGCGATGACGGCGAGCACGTCATCAGCCAGGTCCACGAGCGCGGCCTGCACCCCGTCGCGACGCTCGTGCGCCGGTCCAGCCTCGAGGACGTCTTCCTGCGCCTCACCGGCCGGAGCCTGGCCGACTGATGTCCACCACGACCGGACCCAGCACCCGACCCGCTGACGAGCTCTCGGTCATCGAGGGCCTGACCCGCCAGTACGACTACTGGCTGACCGTCCTCAAGCGCACCTGGCGCGGGGGAGTGGTGAGCAGCTTCGTCACCCCGCTCTTCTACGTCGTGGCCATGGGTGTCCTGCTCGGCGGCTTCATCGACGGCGACCCCGACAAGCTCGAGGGCGCCACCTCCTACCTCGCCTTCGTCGTGCCCGGCCTGGTGGCGGCCCACGCGATGCAGCTGGCGGTCGGCGAGACGACCTACCCCGTGATGGGTGCCATCAAGTGGCACAAGACCTTCTACGCCCAGCTCGCCACACCGCTGGCGGTGCGCGACCTGGTCAACGCCTTCCTGGTCTTCGTCATCTTCCGCGTCGCGTCCGCGTGCGCGGTCTTCATGCTCGTGCTGGCGCCGTTCGGGGTGTTCGAGACGTGGTGGGGGCCGATCCTCGCCTGGCTCTCGCAGGTGCTCGTCGGGACGGCGTTCGCGGCGCTCGTCTTCGCCTACAGCGTGCGCCTCAAGTCCGAGGAGGGCTTCGGTGTCCTCTTCCGGCTCGGGGTGCTGCCCCTGACGCTCTTCTCCGGTGCCTTCTTCCCGATCAGCAACCTCGGTCCGGTCCTGGAGTGGCTGGCCAGACTGACCCCGCTGTGGCACGGCGTCTCGCTGTCGCGGATGTTCTGCCTCGACACGGTGGACTGGTCGCTCGTCGCCATCCACGTCTCCGTGCTGGTCGTCCTCACCGTGGTCGGGTGGCGGCTGGCCATCACCGGCCTCGACAAGCGGCTGGAGGTCTGACGTGGCACTGATCGTCGACATCCCCGCACCGCCGACGCCGGTCGCTGCGGCGCGCATCCTCGTGCTGCGCAACTTCATCGTCTACCGCTCCGCGTGGAAGCTCTTCATCACCGGCTTCCTCGAGCCGGTGTTCTACCTCTTCTCGATCGGCATCGGCGTCGGGCAGCTCATCGACTCCTTCGTCTTCCACGGTGAGCAAGTTCCCTACGCCGCCTTCGTCGCGCCCGCCATGCTGGCGACCTCGGCCTTCAACGGTGCTCTGCTCGACTCGACCTACAACGTCTTCTTCAAGCTGAAGTACGACAAGCTCTACGACCAGATGCTCGCGACCCCGCTGTCCACCGGCGACATCGCCCGCGGCGAGATCACGTGGGGGCTGCTGCGCGGCTCGGTCTACTCCGCGGCCTTCCTGCTCGTCATGCTCGCGATGGGGTTGGTCGACTCCTGGTGGGCGCTGCTCGCGCTGCCCGCGACGGTGCTGATCGCCTTCGCCTTCTCGGCCGTCTGCATGGCGCTCACGACGTGGATGAAGAGCTGGCAGGACTTCGACAAGATCACCCTGGCCCAGATGCCGCTGTTCCTCTTCTCGGCGACCTTCTTCCCCGTCGAGGCGTTCGGCGACGGGGTGCTGCGATGGATCATCGAGGTCACGCCGCTCTACCGCGGGGTCGTGCTGTGCCGCGAGCTCACCACCGGGGTCGTGACGTGGGAGTCGGCCGCGTCGGTCGTCTATCTCCTCGTGATGGGACTGGTCGGCCTGGTGATCGTGCGGCGGCGCCTCGACACGCTCCTGCTCACCTGAGGTCGGTGCCGAACACGGCGGCGTACGCCTGGTCGAGCAGGTCGGTGTCGAGGTCGGCACCACCCGGACGGCACCGTCACCCGTGCGGTGCAGCCGCCCGAGGTCGTCGTCGAGGTCGACCTCCCAGGTGCCCGACTCGTAGGTCACGGCAGCCGGGGTCGTGAACGCGCCGGCGGTCGCGAGGTCCCAGAGCGCAGGAGGGGAGAACGCGGGATCGTTCCCGAGCCGACTCACCACCGGCGCTGCCACCCCGGCCGGACGACCGTCCGGGACCGGATCGTCGGGCACGATCGTCAGCGGCACGCTGCCGGCCACCACCTCGGCGAAGGCGTCGGCATCCGCGGCGGCGTTCCACTCGCCGACTCCGAGGTCGGTGTCGTGCGACTCGGTGTCGACGATGCCGGCCATCGAGATGATGCCGACCAGCCGTTCGTACGACGCGGGGTGGCGGCGCTGCATCTCCGCCACCTCCGTCAGCGGCCCCAGGGCCACGAGGTGCAGACCGTCCACACGATCGGCGAGCCGGGACAGGTACGTCGCGGCGTCGGCGCCCACCACCCGCGGGGGCACCCCACCGTGGGAGCGGTCGACGCCGCCCGAGGTGAGCGAGGCGCTGGTCCAGGTAGGCGGAAACGGCTGGCTGTGCTCGCCCCGCGGCGTTGCCCCGCACGCGACAGGGACCGGTGTCGACTCGATGGATGCGAAGAAGTCGCCGAGGAGTCCCACGCCCCCGCTGCACGTCACCATGCCGGTCTCCGGCACCGTGATCGCCAGCACCTCGACGGAGGGGTGGCGCACGAGGTAGGCGATCGCTGCGAGGTCGTCCGGCGCCAGGTCGGAGTCGATGACCACCGGGACGCGGTCGGGTGCCTTCGCGGGCGCCGGGGCGAGCCTGCCGCCGACGAGGGTCTCACCGTCGTTGTCGTACGCCGCGGGCGCACATGCCGCGAGCGACGGGAGGAGAAGTGCGGCGGCCAGGTGACGGTGGATCGCCCTCATGGCAGCACCACGTACTGGCCGCCCACACCGAGCACGGCGAGCGTCAATCCCAGGACGATGAGGAACCGGCGGGCCGGCATCGGCAGCGCGACAGCGAGCCAGAGGAGGGCGAGACCGAGCAGCCACACGGCGTGCCACCAGGCGAGTCCGTCGGAGACGAAGGCCCGCGTCCACTGCTGGCTGAACTCACCGGGCGCCTCGAGCAGCCATTGGGTGGGGAACTCCAGTGGGTCGGCGGTCGTGGGGCCGGCGTAGAGGCTGACCGGCTGGACCTGCACGATCGAGAAGGGAGTGACCCGGCGATCACCGAGGAGCCAGTAGAAGCTCGTCGCCAGCCACAGGAGGAACAGCAACGGGACCGCGGACACCAGCGTCGGCGTACGACGACCGAGGGCCGCCCCGATCCCCACTGCCAGCACCGTGAGCGCCACCGGCTGTGCGAGCTCGCCGACACTGAAGAGCGCCTCCGCAGTCCGGCCGGGCTCGACGCCCAGCGTCAGACCGCCGATGTCTCGTTGACGCCATGCCGTGAAGGCCGAGATGCCGCTGGCGAGCACGACGAGAGGGGTCGCCGCCACGATTCGGGCCACCGACCGCTCTGTCTCGCCGATCGCGGCCCCGCCGGCGACCGGGACACGCTCGCGCTGGAAGGAGATCGCCACCACGACCGAGACGGCGAAGGCGAAGGGAACGATCGCGATCGCCGTCTCCTGGTAGGTCGCGCCGGCCCATTCGTCCGGGCTCGGGACCGCCGACCACAGCACCCAGAGCGAGAGCCCCGCGCCGATCCAGAGGAGGGGGTTGCGCATCATCCGCCGGGCCTCGACGAACGCGAGGGCGCGGACGACATCGACGTCGCGGCGTCGTACCGCAATGGTCGACGTGCTGGCCAACGCAGTCATCGTCGACGCCCCGCCACCAGCACCAGGACCGCACAGGCCGTGACGGACCAGGGCTCGGTCCGCCACCAGCCGGAGATGTCCGCCGCGACGCCGTTCCACGGCACGAGCTGGTCGAGGGCGTACCACACCATCGGCACCCCCACACCGACGAGGACCCCGCGCTGGGACGGCAGCCACACCGCGACCGCGACTCCCGCTGCCGCCAGGGCGAGGAGCGGTCCGGGTCCGTCTTGTGCGGACGAGGGACCCGCGATCCGGGTCAGCGCCCACCAGAGCGTCAGCACGGGGAGCAGGACCAGCGTCAGCCTGAGAGCGCGTCGGTGCGTGATGGACACCGGCACCGTGGCCAGGAGGGTGGCGGCCGGGTCGTGAAGTGCCCCGACCACGAGGCTCGCCAGTGCGGCGGCCGCAACCGCGAGGACCGTGTGGACCGGCTGCCCGGAGCCACGGAGCAGCGCCAGGACGAGCACGAGGAGAACCGCCACGGTGGCAAGTGGCCGCCACGTCATGGCTCGTGACGTCGGCCGTGCTGCCTGGACGAGCGTGGAGACGGTGGCGTTCACTGTGCGGGCCTCGACGCGGACACCAGGAGGTAGCCGTCCTCGAGTGTCGGGACGACGTGCTCTGCTCCTGCGGGTGGATCGCCCACGTGGCGATACCGTCCTTCGGCGGTCATCCAGCTCCAGGCGGCCCCGGGATCGGGGACGTCGGCCTCCCACACCCGGCCCTCCGCCGTCGACCCCAGGGCCCGGGGCGTCCCGTCGTAGAGGATCCGCCCCGCACGCATGACCACGACCCGCTGGCACAGCGCCGCTACCTCGCTGGTGTTGTGGGTGGAGAGCACGACCGTTCCCCGCTGTGCGGTGTCCGCGAGGAGGCAGCGCAGCTTCAGCCGCTGCTCCGGGTCGAGCCCCGTGGCCGGCTCGTCGAGCACCAGCAGCTGGGGGGTCCCGAGCAGGGCCGCGGCCAGGGCGACACGTTGGTGCATACCGCCCGAGAGGGTGCGGATCTTGCGGTGCATCAGGTCGGCGAGACCGACGGCCTCCAGGACGCGCACCACGTCGCGGCGGCGCGCCGCGGAGTTGGTCTGCTCCTTCAGGATGGCGACGTAGTCGACCATCTCGAGTGCGGTGAACCCGCCGTAGAGTCCGGGCGACTGCGGCAGGAACCCCAGCTGGCGACGAATCTCCAGTCGCTCTGCCGGCACCTGCGGATCGAGACCGAGGAGCCGGATCCGGCCTTCGTCGGGGGAGAGCACGGTGGCCAGCATCCGCAGCAGGGTGGACTTGCCGGCGCCGTTCGGCCCCAGCAGGCCGACCACGCCGCCCGCCAGGCCGAGCTCGACGTCGCGCACGGCATGGACGCCACCGAAGGACTTGTGCAGGCCGGCAACGCGGATCCCGGCCTCGGGCCGGGCGTCGATGATGGTCACAGGGTCCTCCGATAGGTGATGCGGTCACGGCGCGTGACGGCGAGGGTGAGTGCGAGGGTCGCGACGGCGAGGGCCAGCAGCTGTGCGTCCGATGAGGCGACGGCCTGGGCCACCGCGTCGGCAGTGGCGCGCCGCGACACTGTCGGAAGGACGATCGCGAGGGCCCAGCCTGCGCCCAGGACCGCCGCAGTCAGGGCGGGGTCGACCCGGATCGTCGGCGCCACCAGGACGAGCGTCGCGAGGGCCAGGCCCGGAACGAGCCAGCCGAAGGTGACATAGGACGGCTGGTCGAGCAGGAGTGCTACGACGACGGCCACGGGAGCCGCCGTGAGGGCGACTGCGACCGCCCGCGTCGCGATCAGTCGGAATCCGGCCATGGGCGTGGCGAGGGCAAGCTCCCCAGCGGGGTCGCTGGCCTGCCGGTAGGCCAGGACCACGGCCATCATCGGGGCCAGGGGTGCGACGGCGAGCAGGAGCGTCCTACCCTCGGCGACCCCGACCAGCAGCGGGAGCAGCGGCAGGACCAGCAGGAGGGTGATCGCGGCGCCCCAGGCGATCAGCAGCGGTCGTGTGGACACCGCAGGCCGGACGACGCCGGAACGATGCAGCGGGGACCACCTCGCGGCGGCCGGGCTCTCGAGCTTGGCGGTGAGGTCCTCCCAGCGCCGCTGGGTGTCGGAGCGGATGTCGCCCTGCTCCGCGAGCGCCCCACGACACACGGAGCAGGCGAGCAGGTGCGCCTCGACGGAGGCGGCCAGGACGTAGTTGTCGGAGCCGCGCCGGTAGGCGAGGAGCTCGTCGGTGCTTGCGTGCCAGGTGGTCACAGCAGTGCCTCCCTCAGTTCGAGCCGGGCGCGACTCATCCGGCTCTTGACGGTCCCGCTCGGGATGCCCAGCAGTGCGGCGGCCTCGCGAGTGGTCAGGCCGTCCAGGACGGTGGCCTGGACGACGGCGCGGAGCTCGGGCGAGAGACGGCCGAGGGCGACGCCCACGTTGCTGTACTGCACGCGCGCCAGCACCTCTTCCTCGGCCGACACGGCATCGGTGCCACGGAGGGTGACCAGGCGCTCGAAGACGTTCTTGCGCGGCCGCAGTCGGTGCAGGAGCGAGCGGATCGCGACGCCCCAGAGCCAGGCGGCCACCTCACCCTCACCACGCCAGCTGGCGTTGCGCCAGATGGCGAGGAACGTGTCGGAGATGGCCTCGTCGACGATCGAGGAGTCCGCACATCTGTGCGCCAGGCGTGCCGCCAGCCAGGGCTCGTGGCGCAGGAAGAGCTCGTGGAGGGCTCCCCGGTCCTGCTCTCGCACAGCGGCGACGAGCTCGGCGTCGGTCGCCTGCGCCCAGTCGTCGTACGTCTCCATCGCTTGCACACCTTCTTGTGCCGACGACCCAGCGTAGTGGTTCGCGATGGCCCGAAATTGCTCTTCCCGGACTCGAGTGGTCTGGACCGGACGAACCACCGACGGGTCGGTGGAGCACAACAGGTGAGGTCCCGTCCCGGGACCAGTTCTGGAGGCGAACCCATGAAGACATCGATCGTCGGCACCCTCGTCGGCGCAGGAGTACTCGCAGCAGTCCCGGCCATTGCGATCGCCAGCAACGTCCTCGTGGACCACGGGCGCGGCCCGACTGTGGTCCACGACACCGCCTATGCCGACGTCAAGACCCAGGTGCACTCCTGGGCCGCCGACGGCGGCACCGACGTACGCCTCATGGTGCGCGGTCTGCCGGCCAACCGCACGTTCGGTGCCCATGTGCACACGGCACCCTGCGGGGCCACTCCGACGGCGTCCGGTGGGCACTACCAGCACAGCACCGACACCACGGTCCCGTTGGCGGCGCGCGAGGTCTGGCTGGACTTCACGACCGACGACAACGGCCATGGCACCGGGACGACGCACGTCCCGTGGCTCATCGCGGCAGGCACCGCTGGTTCGGTCGTGATCCACGCCGACCCCACCAACGCGACCACCGGCGTCGCCGGAGCGAGGCTGGTGTGCACCACGGTTCCGTTCGGTCAGTGACTCGGCGCGAGCGACCTGCGTCCGGCGACTGGTTGGATGAGGACATGGCCATCGCTCCCGACACCAAGGACTGGACCTGGGTCCTCGACCGCGCCCTGCCCCGACTGCGGGTTCGAGCCGTCCGCCCAGTCGCTCACCGACCTGCCGCGTCTGATCCACGACACGGCGATGAGCTGGTCGGACGTGCTGGCCCGGACCGACGCGGGCGACCGACCGGACGCGGACGTGTGGTCGCCACTGGAGTACGCCTGCCACGTCCGCGACGTGCACGCGGTCTTCGCCGATCGCGTACGCCGGATGCTCACCGAGGACGTGCCCACCTTCGCCAACTGGGACCAGGACGCGACGGCGGTCGAGCAGGACTACGGTTCGCAGGACCCGACCGTCGTGGACGTCGAGCTGATCGAGGCCGCCGGCACCGTCGCGGGCCTCTACGCCACGGTCACCGACGCGACGTCGGGCCGCCGCGGGCTGCGCTCCGACGGCAGCGAGTTCACCGTCGAGTCGCTCGGCAGCTACCACCTGCACGACGTGATCCACCACCTCCACGACGGGAGCGGGTGAACGAGCAGCGGCGCCGGCCGGTCGAGACGAGCCGCCGGACGACTCGTCGTGGACCGCGCGGCGGGCAGGACGCCGGGCGAGTTGCTCACGTCCCGGGTGCGACACCTGATTGACCCGGGCGACGGGCCGACCAGACTCCGGGCGTGACGGAGAACACCAAACCGCGGACGGTTGGCGGCCGGATCCTGCGGAGCGGGCAGAGGCTGGCTGCTCCCGTCCCCATCCTGCGCGAGCTGACCGGCGCGGCGGCGGTCGACCCGCACGACGTCGAGTCGATCGTCGACGACGAGACCTTCCGGGCGCACCTCGAGCGACCTGACGGTCGAGCTCGGCCGGTCCGAGCAGTCGGTGCGCAAGGAGGCGGTCGGGCACCTGCGCGAGATGTCCGCAACCCACGGCAAGCGGACCGGCCGGGCCTTCCGCCGCTTCAGCCACTGGCTCGCCCGCGCCCACGACGTGTACGTCGACGAGGACTCCATCGCGCGCCTGCGCGCGCTCGACCGCCAGCACTCCCTGCTGTTCCTCTTCTCGCACCGGTCCTACCTCGACGGTGCCCTCGTGCCCGAGGTGATCGCGCGCGGCCGGATGTCGTTGCCCTTCACCTTCGGCGGCGCGAACCTCAACTTCTTCCCGATGGGCCACATCGCGAGTCGCTCGGGCGTCATCTTCATCAAGCGCAACACCGGCGACATCCCGGTCTACCGGCTCGCCCTGCGCGGCTACATCGCCCGGCTGCTGACCGAGCGGGCCAACCTGGCGTGGTCGATCGAGGGAGGCCGCACCCGCACCGGAAAGCTGCGCCCGCCGGCCTTCGGGATCCTGCGCTACGTCGCCGACGCTGTCGCGGCGACCGAGGGCGTCGACGCGATGATCGTGCCCGTCTCGATCGTCTACGACCAGCTGCACGAGGTCTCGATGATGACGTCCGAGGCGAAGGGCGCCAGCAAGCAGCCCGAGGACCTGCGCTGGCTCTACCGCTTTGCGCGGGAGCAACGACACCGGATGGGGCGGGCGTACGTCGACTTCGGTGAGCCGATCTCTCTCGGGGACCGCATGGCCGAGCTCAGTGCGGACGCCGCAGCGGCCCCGCGCGCCATCGAACGCATCGCCCTCGAGAGCTGCCACCGGATCAACCGCGCGACTCCGGTGACGGCGACCGCCATCGTCAGCATGGCGATCCTGGGGGAGGACCGCGCGTTGTCGCTGGCCCAGGTCCAGGAGACGGTCGCCCCGATCGCGGACTACCTCGACGACCGCGGCTGGCGGGTGGCCGGCGCGTTCGACCTGCGCGAGCGCGAGACCCTGCGCCGTACGCTCCAGGAGCTGGTGGGCTCGGGTGTGCTGACGTCGTACGACGGTGGCACCGAGACGGTGTGGTCGATCGCTCCGGGCAAGCACCTGGTGGCGGCGTTCTACCGCAACACCGCGATCCACGTCTTCGTCGACCGTGCCATCGGCACGGTGGCACTGCTCGCCGCCGCGGAGAGCGAGGACGGCGAGTTCGCCGCCGTTGCGGAGGCCGAGGCGCTGCGGCTGAGGGAGCTGTTGAAGTTCGACTTCTTCTTCGCCGGTCGCCACCAGTTCGGTGCGGACATCGACGCTGAGCTGCGCGGTGCCGCGGGTGCCGTCGGCCGCGACCGGTCGGAAGACGCGGCCGAGATACGCGCCCGCATCGCCGTCGAGCAGCCGTACGTCTCCCACCTGGTGCTGCGGCCCTTCCTCGACGCCTACCACATCGTGGCCGACAGACTCGCCGCCCTCGACATCGCCTACGAGGAGGAGTCGTTCCTCCACGAGTGCATCGCCGTGGGGCAACAGTGGGCGCTGCAGGGCCGGATCACCAGCGACGAGTCGGTCACCCTCGAGCTGTTCCGCACGGCCCTGCGCCTGGCCGCCCACCGGGGACTGCTCGACTCAGGACACCCCGGACCTCGCCGAGAAGCGCTTCGCCTTCGCCGACGAGATCGCGGAGGCCACGGCCCGGGTCGAGACGATCGCCGATCTCCAGCAGGCTGGACGCGCGTGAACCCCGACGACCTCATCGCCGAGATCGAGGCGGGCCCGCGGGGCCCGCACATCGGGGCGTTCTTCGACCTGGACGGAACGCTGGTCCACGGGTTCACCGCCACCTACGTGCTCAAGGACAAGATCCGCGGCCGGCCAGGTCGGCGCCGGTGACCTGGCCCGACTGGTGCTGACCGCCGTGGACGGCACCCTCGGCGGCGACCCCACTCGCGCCGGCGGCCTGGGCATCAGCGCCCTGCGCGGGCATGCGATGGAGCAGCTGGAGGAGCTGGGCGAGCGCCTCTTCGTGCAGAAGATCGCCGGCACCATCCGTCCTCAGTCGCGCGCCATCGTCAAGGCACATCAGCGGATGGGACACACCGTCGTGCTCGCCTCGGCGGCGACCCGGTTCCAGACCGGACCCGTCGCGCGCAGCCTCGGCATCGAGGACATCGTCTGCACCGAGCTGGAGACCGAGGACGGCGTGCTGACCGGCCGGGTGATCGGTGCGTTCCTGTGGGGCGAGCACAAGGCCCGCGCCGTCCGGGACTTCGCCCGCGAGCGTGGCATCTACCTGCCTCAGAGCTATGGCTACGCCAACGGTGACGAGGACATCGCATTCCTGGCCAGCACCGGACGGCCGCATGCGATCGGCCCCGGGCGGTCGCTGCGGCAGGCGGCCCACCTGCAGGGCTGGCCGATCCTGGACATGCAGGAGCCGCTCCGGGCAGGACTGCGCGCGGCTGTGGCCACCGCAGGAGCGGTCGCCGGACTCAACGCCGGGCTCCTGGGTGGCGCAGTGATCGGTGCGGTACGCCGGGACAAGCGGTCGGGGATCAACCTCGGCATCGCGACCGGCTGCGATGCCGCCCTCACCCTCGCCGGCGTCAGGCTCGAGGTCACCGGCGAGAAGAACCTGCTCGAGCGGCCGGCGATCTTCATCGGCAACCACCAGAGCAGCCTCGACCCGGTGATCATGGGTGCGCTGCTGCGGCGCGACATCACTGGCGTCGCCAAGGCCGAGGCCCGTCGAGACCCGCGGATGCTGCTCGCCACCCTGCTGCTCGACCCGGTCTTCATCGACCGGTCCAACTCCACCCAGTCGCGGGCCGCGCTCGATGCGCTGCGGGACCGGGTGCGGTCGGGCACGTCCATCATGATCTTCCCCGAGGGCACCCGGATGCCCACGCCCGAGCCCGGGCCCTTCAAGAAGGGGGCCTTCCACATGGCGATGCAGGTGGGGGTGCCGATCGTGCCGGTGGTCTTCCGCAACGCCGGAGCCCTGCTGGCACCCCACTCGCTGGTGGTCCGGCCCGGCACCGTCGAGGTCTGCGTGCTGGAGCCGATCGACACCTCCGACTGGACCGTCGAGCGACTCAACGACATCGTCTCCGACGTGCGCCAGAAGTTCGTCGACACCCTGGAGAGGTGGCCCGCATGACCGGACAGGAGCAGATGTGGGACCTCGCCGCCTCGTGGGGAGCGGACGAGCGGATGAGCGAGACCGAGACACTGATGTGGCGCTCCGAGCGCCACCCGCGGCTCTCGTCGACGATCTGCTCGCTGATGATCCTCGACCAGGCGCCCGACTGGGACCGCTTCCTGGCCGCGCACGAGTGGGCGACCCGGCTGGTGCCGCGCTGCCGGCAGCGCGTCCTCGACCCGCTGCTGCCCGTGGGCCCGCCCGCGTGGGTGACCGACGAGGCCTTCCGCCTCGAGCACCACGTACGCCGCACGCACCTGCCCGGAGAGGGCACGATGGCGCAGCTGCTGGAGCTCGCCCAGACCCAGGCGCTCACGCCCTTCGACCGCAGCCGGCCGCTGTGGGAGGGCACCCTGGTCGAGGGCCTCGAGGGGGGCCGGGCGGCGTACCTCCTCAAGCTGCACCACTCGCTCACCGACGGGCTCGGCGGCATCCAGCTGATGTCGCTCGTCCAGAGCCGCGTTCGCGAGCACACCGCCGACAAGCCGACCGCCGAGCCGCGCGAGTCGTCGTACCCGACCGACCGCTGGGGGCTGACCACCGCCGTCGTCCGCGAGCAGCTCGCCCAGCTGCCCGGGAAGGGCCTGCAGTCGGCGGTGCTGGGAACCCGCGCGCTCACCGGGCGCGGTGCCGTGGTCTCCGACGCGGTCCGCTACGCAAGCTCCCTACGCCGGACTCTCGCGGCCCCGCCCGCACCGCCGTCGCCGCTGCTGGCGGGCCGCCGCGGGACGAGCTGGCGCTTCGAGGTGCTGGAGTGCCCGCTGGCCGAGCTGAAGGCCGCCGCGAAGTCGGCGCACGGATCCCTGAACGACGCCTACGTCGCCGCGCTCCTCGGTGGCCTGCGGCGCTACCACGAGCTCCACGGCGTCCGGCTCGACGACCTCTCGATGGTGATGCCGGTCAGCCTGCGCAAGGCCGACGACCCGATGGGCGGCAACAAGTTCGCCGGCGCCTACTTCGCCGCGCCGATGGGCATCGCCGACCCGGCCGAGCGCATCGCGGTGCTGCGTGGCTTGGTGCTGACCATGCGCGTCGAGCCGGCCCTCGACACGCTCTCGCTCGTCGCCCCCGTGCTCAACCGGCTGCCGAGCCGCGTCGGCCAGCTGGCCTTCGACCTCGTCGGCAGCGCCGCCGAGCTCTCGGCGTCCAACGTGCCGGGGGTGCCGCACCCGGTCTACATGGCCGGCGCACGGGTCGAACGGGTCTTCCCCTTCGGACCGCTGCCCGGCGTCGCGGTCATGGCCGCGATGGTCTCCCACGACGGCACGTGCTGCATCGGGCTCAACATCGACCACGACGCGGTCGGCGACCCCGAGGTGCTCCGCGAGTGCATGGTGGAGGGGCTCGACGAGGTGCTGGCACTGGCTGGGGGACAATCGGCCTCGTGAGGCACACGGAGTTCTGGGCGCGGCTCGACGAGGTGCTGGGCACGGCCTATTCGCGGTCCTGGGCCGAGCTGACGGTCCTGCGTGACCTTGACGGTCGGACCACGCGCGAGGCCCTCGACGAGGGGATGTCGCCCAAGCAGGTGTGGGCGGCCGTCCGCCGGCACCTCGAGCTGCCGGACAGTCATCGGTGAGCACCCTCGTCATCGACACCGCGGCGGTCCAGCGACGTACGGTCCGGGTGCTGGTGCTGGCCCAGGCGGTCGGCGCCATCGGGATCACCGTCGGTGTGTCGACCGCGTCGCTGCTCGCGAGAGAGATCTCCGGCTCGGAGTCGCTCGCCGGGCTCGTCCAGACCGCGCAGGTGTTGGGCGCCAGCGTGTGGTCGTACGTCCTCGCCCGCCTGATGGCGCGGCGCGGTCGACGCATCGGACAGGTCACCGGGCTGCTGCTCGGTGCGGCCGGGGCGCTGGTCGCGGTGGTCGCGGGAGTCGTCGGGTCGATGCTGCTGCTGATGATCGGCGCCCTGGCCCTCGGTGCGACGACCGCTGCCAACGCCGCCGCGCGCTACGCCGCCACCGACCTCGCCACCCCGAGCACCCGGGGGCGTGCGCTCTCGACCGTCGTGTGGGCCACCACCGTCGGCGCGGTGCTGGGACCGAACCTTGCCGGACCGGCTGGCGCGGCGGCGGAGGCCCTGGGTCTCCCCGTGCTGACCGGACCGTTCCTGCTGGGCGCTCCGGTGATGCTGGCGGCGGCGGTCCTGGTCTTCGTGCTGATGCGCCCCGACCCGCTGCTGCTGGCCCGTTCGCTGGCCGACGTGGATCCCGAACCCCCGAGCGGTACGTCGTGGGGGAGGGCGATGGCCGCCTTCGGAGCCAGTCCGGCGCTCACCGCTGCCGCCGTGGCGCAGGCACTGGCACACGCCGTCATGGTCGCGGTGATGATCATGACGCCCCTCCACATGGAGCACGGGGGAGCGCAGCTGGAGGTCATCGGGTTCGTCATCTCCATCCACGTCCTGGGGATGTTCGCCTTCGCGCCGGTGGTCGGCATCCTGGCCGACCGCTTCGGTCGCGGGCCGATGCTCGGCGTGGGCGCGGCCATCCTGCTCGTCAGCCTGGTGCTCTGCGGCAGCTCGCCCGAGGGCCACTCGTGGCAGATCACGGCGGGGCTCTTCCTGCTCGGGCTGGGCTGGTCGTTCGCGACCCTGTCCGCCTCGGCGACGATCGCCGACCTGGCCCCCCTCGAGGTGCGCACCGACGTCCAGGGCACCTCCGACATGGCGATGGGCCTGACCGCGGCCGCCGCCGGCGCGTTCTCGGGAGCGATCGTCGGCGCGGCCGGCTTCGACGTGCTGGCCGTCTTCGCCGCGGTACTGGCGTGCGGAGTGGCGGTCGCCGCGGCACTCGTGTCGCGACACGCCCGCTGAGCAACGCGCGTCGAACACCTGTTCGGGCTAGATTGTGTCCACAGGTACGACGCAGGCCGAGGTTCTCCACAGGCGTCGACCGTCCTGATCAGGGACTGTCGGTGGCTCGTTCTAGCGTCGCAGACGTACCTGACACACACGACGAGAGACTAGGACTCAGCACATGGCTGGTGCAGACCGCGAGAAGGCCCTGGACGCCGCCCTCGCCAACATCGAGAAGTCGTTCGGCAAGGGCTCGGTCATGCGACTGGGCGACGAGATCCGTGCCCCGCTGGAGGTGATCCCCACCGGCTCCATCGCGCTCGACGTTGCGCTCGGTCTCGGTGGCCTGCCCCGCGGCCGCGTCGTGGAGATCTACGGCCCGGAGTCCTCGGGAAAGACGACGGTCGCGTTGCACGCGGTGGCCAACGCCCAGCGTCAGGGCGGCATCGTCGCCTTCATCGACGCCGAGCACGCCCTCGACCCCGACTACGCCAAGGCCCTCGGCGTCGACACCGACGCGCTGCTGGTCTCCCAGCCCGACTCCGGCGAGCAGGCGCTCGAGATCGCCGACATGCTGATCCGCTCCGGCGCCCTGTCGCTGATCGTCATCGACTCCGTGGCCGCACTCGTGCCCCGCGCCGAGATCGAGGGCGAGATGGGCGACAGCCACGTCGGCCTCCAGGCACGACTGATGAGCCAGGCGCTGCGCAAGATGACCGGTGCGCTCAACAACTCCAAGACCACGATGATCTTCATCAACCAGCTGCGCGAGAAGATCGGCGTCATGTTCGGCTCGCCCGAGACCACCACCGGTGGCAAGGCGCTGAAGTTCTACTCCTCGGTGCGCCTCGACGTGCGCCGCATCGAGACGCTCAAGGACGGCACCGACATGGTCGGCAACCGCACCCGCGTCAAGGTCGTCAAGAACAAGGTCGCGCCCCCGTTCAAGCAGGCCGAGTTCGACATCATGTACGGCAAGGGCATCAGCCGCGAGGGTGGCCTGATCGACGTCGGCGTCGAGGCAGGCCTGATCCGCAAGGCCGGCGCCTGGTACACCTACGAGGGCGACCAGCTCGGACAGGGCAAGGAGAACTCGCGCAACTTCCTCAAGGACAACCCCGACCTCGCCAACGAGATCGAGAAGCTGATCCTGGAGAAGCTGGGTGTCACGCCGACCGTCGACGCACCTGCCGACGATCTGAGCGATGACCCCATCGGGGTCAATGACTTCTGAGAGCCGCCCGGCTCCGTCCTGGGCCGGTGACGTCGGTCTGGGCGTGCAGGCGTGGGTGGGGGAGTCCGCACCCACGCCTGACCCCGAACCGCCGCCGCGTGGTCGGGGTGGTCAGGGTGGTCGCGGCGGACGTTCCCAGGGCCGTCAAGGTCGCCAGGGCGGCCAGGGTCGGCGCGGGGCTCCACGGCCGGTCGATCCGGCTGCGTCCGGCCCACCGGCCGACCCCGAGTCGGTCGCTCGCACGATCCTGCTCAACGCGCTGACCGGTCAGGCCCGCTCCCGCAAGGAGCTGAGCGACAAGCTGGTGGCGAAGGAGGTCCCCGAGGACGTCGCGACCCGGCTCCTCGACCGCTTCACCGAGCTCGGCCTGATCGACGACGCAGCCTTTGCCCACGCGTGGGTGGAGAGCCGGCAGCGCACCAAGGGTCTCGCACCACGAGCCCTGGCCCAGGAGCTACGACGCAAGGGCATCGCCGACGACGAGGCGAAGTCTGCCCTCGAGCAGATCGACGACGACGACCAGCGGTTAGCTGCCCGGGCACTGGTGGACAAGAAGCTGCGCACCCTGCGCAACGTCGACCGCGCCACCGCGACCCGGCGGCTGGCAGGCCTCCTCGCCCGCAAGGGCTACTCCAGCGGCCTGGCGTTCTCAGTCGTGCGCGAGGCGCTGGGCGAGCGCGACGACGAGCACGCAGCCGCCGAGCACTGAGCTCGGTATCGGATCCAACCGCCCGTGCGGCGGTTCTGGCCCTCCGACAGGCCGGGCGGGGGCCACATCTGCCGCAGCTGCGGGGCAGCGGGCGTACCAAGCCGTCCCGACCGGACTTGTCCATTGAGACATCGCGGCGTGCTCGCACGGCGTACGACGCGGGTTGGGCATGATGGCCCCATGACGACCTCTTCCATCGACGCCGCCGTGCGCCTCCGGTCCGGGCCGGTCGACCTGACGGCCATCGAGACCGACGCTGCACCGGGCTTCGACGGGAAGAAGGCCGACGGCAAGGCTGCGCTCGAGGCCATGGGCGAGGAGCTGGCCGACCTCCAGGAGCGGCTCTGGGCGGAGCGCACCGTCGGTTCGCCGCGTCGCATCCTCCTGGTGCTCCAGGGCATGGACACCAGCGGCAAGGGCGGCGTGCTGCGCAGCACGATCGGCCTCGTCGATCCGCAGGGCGTCCACATCACCAGCTTCAAGGCGCCTACCGAGGAGGAGCTGGCCCACGACTTCCTGTGGCGGATCGAGAAGGCTGTGCCTCCGGCGGGCTTCATCGGTGTCTTCGACCGCTCCCACTACGAGGACGTCCTCATCGCCCGGGTGCGCGGCTTCGCCGAGCCCGAGGAGATCGAGCGGCGCTACGGCGCCATCAACGACTTCGAGGCTCGGCTCGCCGACGACGGCGTCACGATCATCAAGTGCATGCTCCACCTCAGCGCCGACGAGCAGAAGGCGCGACTGCAGGAGCGGCTCGACAACCCCGAGAAGCACTGGAAGTACAACACCGGCGACCTCGACGAGCGCGCTCACTGGCAGGCCTACCGCGAGGCCTACGAGATCGCGCTGGAGCGCACCCACACCGAGGTCGCCCCGTGGCACGTCGTGCCCGCCGACAAGAAGTGGTTCCGCAACCTGGCTGTGGGGCAGCTGCTCCTCGACACCCTGCGCGGACTCGACCTGACGTGGCCGGTCGCCGACTTCGACGTCGAGGCCGAGAAGGCCCGCCTGGCCGAGGAGTCCCCGGTCCGGTGACCCCCAACGGCCTGTCCATCGTCGCCGTCACGCGCTACGTCACGCCGTTGCGGGAGGGCGGGAGCCTGCCCGGAGTCGTCGAGGGCGACGACCTGGGCACCTACGTCTGCAAGTTCCGTGGGGCCGGCCAGGGCACGCGGGTGCTGGTCGCCGAGGTGGTCGTCAGCGAGCTGGCCCGCCGGCTCGGACTGCGGACGCCGCGGCTGGTCGTCCTCGACCTCGACCCCGAGCTCGCACGCTACGAGGCCGACGAGGAGGTGCAGGACCTCCTCAACGCGAGCCCGGGACACAACCTCGGCATCGACTTCCTGCCGGGCGCGTTCGGGGTCGACGGCCAGGCCGGCGAGGTCGACGACGAGGGTGCCCGGGTCCTGTGGCTCGACGCGTTCACCGCCAACGTCGACCGGTCGTGGCGCAACCCCAACCTCCTGCTCTGGCACGGCGACCTGTGGCTCATCGACCACGGCGCCTCGCTCTACTTCCACCACGGCTGGAGCTCCGGACCCGGCGACCCCGCCCGCTTCGCAGCGCAGCCGTGGGACATCGCCGGTCACGTCTTCGAGTCCGCTGCGGGCCGGGCCCGCGAGCTCCACGGCGACGATCGCGGCCGGCCTCGACGACGAGGTGTTCGCCGAGGTCCTCTCGCAGGTGCCGGACGAGTGGCTCGAGGCCGTGCCCGGAGCCGAGACCCCCGCCGAGCTGCGTGCGGCGTACGTCTCCTTCCTCAGCGCCCGTCTGGCCGGCGACGCGTGGCTGCCGGGCGGTGCCGGATGAAGCTGGCCTTCCAGTACGTCGTGCTGCGCTGCGTGCCCCGACCCGATCGTGAGGAGTTCCTCAACGTCGGCGTCGTGCTGCACTGCCAGGCCGCCGACTTCCTCGACGCCGTGTGGCACGTCGACGCCGATCGGCTGCGCTCCCTCGACGCGGGCATCGACGTCGACCAGGTCTGCGAGGCACTGGCCTTCGTCGACGGGGTCTGTCGGGGTGACGATCGAGGCGGGGAGGCAGCCCGTCAGTCACTGGGTCAGCGCTTCGGCTTCCTCAAGGCCCCGCGCAGCACGGTGCTCCAGCCCGGCCCGGTCCACGGTGGGATGACCGACGACCCGGCACGCCAGCTCGAGCACCTGCGCGAGCGACTCGTCGGCTGATGCTGGTCGCGGCAGTCAGGGCCGACCTGGCCGCGGCCGGTGACCCCGACCGCGCCGTCCAGCAGCAGGCGTACATGAAGTCCGACCTGCCCTACCGTGGCCTCACCTCACCGCAGCTGAAGGCGGTGCTCCGCCCGCTCCTCGCCGAGCACCGGTTCACCGAGCGTGAGGACTGGGAGGCGGCCGTCCGCGAGCTGTGGGACGGGGCGACGCACCGGGAGGAGTGGTACGCCGCGATCGCCCTGCTGCGCCACCCGGCCTACCGCCCGTGGGTCGACCCCCGGCTGCTGCCGCTGCTCGAGCACCTGCTGCGCACCGGTGCCTGGTGGGACGTCGTCGACGAGGTCTCCGCCCACCTCGTCGGGCAGGTGCTCCTGGAGCACAGGTCGGACGTCACCGGCGTGATGGACGACTGGTCGGTCGACGCGGATATGTGGGTACGGCGCAGCGCGATGCTGTCCCAGCTCCGGCACAAGCAGCAGACCGACACCAACCTGCTGCGGCGGGTGCTCGACGCCAACCTCGACGACACGACGTACGGCCACGAGTTCTTCATCCGCAAGGCGCTCGGCTGGGCGCTGCGGGAGCACGCCAAGACGGATCCGGCGTGGGTCCGCGACTATCTGCGGACCCACGCCGATCGGCTGAGCGGACTGTCACGCCGGGAGGCGAGCAAGCACCTGGCCTGAAGGGTCAGACCGGGACGAGCTCCACCGCACCCACGGCGTAGCGCGCCAGCACGGCGCGCGCCACCTCCGGGTGAGCGCCCAGCGGGTCGGACACGGCCACCGCGCCGGCTTCGAGGGCGAGCTCACCGGCCCGGTCCGGCAGCTTGCCAGGAGCCAGGAAGAACGATGCGACCGCGATGTGCCGCTTGCCGTCGGCCCGGAAGGCGCGGACGGCCTCGCCGGTCGCCGGCGGAGCGGCGGACGCGTAGGCAGCGGTGACCGGCAGCTTGTGACGGGCACCCCAGGTGCGGGCGATGCGCGCGACGGCCTGGTTGGCCAGGGCGTCGGACGACCCGGCCGCAGCGAGGACGAGGGCGTCGAGCTCGCGGACCCGGGCCGCCTTGAGCGCCTCGCGGAGTCGGACGTCGAGCACCTCGAGGAAGGCTGCCTCCATGCCGAGGATCTGCGAGGCCTGGATCCGCAGTCCGGGGTGACGCGCCATGGCGTCGTCGATCGCGCGGGGCACGTCGACCTTGGCGTGGTAGGCCTCGGTGAGCAGGAGCGGGACGACGACGATCTCGTCGAAGCCGGCCTTGACCAAGCGGTCGACGACCGTGTCGAAGGACGGCTTGGAGAGCTCGAGGAAGGCGGTCTCGACCCGGAGGTCGGGGCGCATGCCCTTGACCTCGGCGACGAGGGCCTTGATCGTCTCGGACGAACGAGGGTCCCGGCTTCCGTGAGCCAGGGCAACCAGAGCAGGAGCAGCCATCAGCGGTGCCTCCGATCGTGCGTAGTGGTGCGTTGGTGCTGGGTGGTTGCGACGTCGTTGTCGCGGGGTGAGTTCATGCGTGGATCCCGCACTCGGTCTTGGCGGTGCCGGCCCAGCGGCCGCTGCGCGGGTCGTCGCCGGGCGCCACCCGCCGGGTGCAGGGCCAGCAGCCGATGCTGGGGTAGCCGTCGTGGACGAGCGGGTTCACGAGGATGTGGTTGTCGGCGATGTAGGTGTCGACCTGCTCGTCGCTCCACCGGGCCAGCGGGGACACCTTGACCTTGCCCTTGCGGGCGTCCCAGCCGACGACCGGCGCGATGACGCGGTTGTGCGTCTCGGCGCGACGCAGTCCGGTGGCCCAGGCGTCATAGCTCGCGAGCGCGTCGGCGAGCGGCTTGACCTTGCGCAGCGCGCAGCAGAGGTCGGGGTCGGTCTTGTAGAGGTCCTTGCCGTACTCCGCATCCTGCTCGGCCACCGTCTGGGGGGCCGAGATGGTGCGCAGGGTGACGGGCAGGGTGGCCTCCACGGCGTCGCGAGTGCCGATCGTCTCGATGAAGTGGTAGCCGGTGTCGAGGAACACCACGTCGATGCCGGGGGCGACCTTGGAGGCCAGGTGCGCGAGCACCGCGTCCCCCATCGAGGAGGTGATCGCGAAGCGATCGCCGAAGGTGGCGACCGCCCACTCGATGATCACCTCGGCGGGGGCAAGCTCGAGCTCGGCGCCGACATGGGAGACGAGCTCACGCAGCTCCTCCGGCGAGCGTCCCGCGGTGTGGGTGCCCTTGAAGTCGCGGGCGGCCTGGGTGGACAGGCTCATGGCTGCACACCTCCCGGTCGGATCATTCCGGTCATCCTGACGGTGAAGGCGCGCAGGCAGGCCCGGCACTCCCACGCCCCGTGACCCTCCTGCGGGAAGAGGTTCTCGTCCCCGCAGTAGGGGCAGTGGTAGGGCACGGCGCGCTCACTCATGTGGTCGCCGGTTCCCCGCGCAGCAGCGCCTCGTCGGCCCGGGTGACCCAGCCGGCGAAGGTCTCGCCGTCGGTGCGGTCGGTCGAGGTACGCCGAGACGACCGCGGTGATGTAGTCGTCGAGGCCGGCGCTGGTGACCTTGTGGGCGCGCAGCTTGCGGCCGAAGCTCGGCGTCAGGCCGAGCGCACCGCCGAGGTGCACCTGGAAGCCCTCGACCTGGTTGCCCCGCTCGTCCAGGACCAGCTGGCCCTTGAGCCCGATGTCGGCGACCTGGGTGCGGGCGCAGGCGTTGGGGCAGCCGTTGACGTTGATGGTGATGGGGGAGTCGAGGTCGGGGAAGCGCTTCTCCAGCTCGCTCACCAGCAGGCGCGCCCGCTCCTTGGTGTCGACGATGGCGAGCTTGCAGAACTCGATCCCGGTGCACGCCATCGTCGCGCGGCGCCAGTTGCTGGGCCGCGCGGTGAGGCCGATCTTCTCCAGGTCGTCGGCGAACGCCTCGGCGTCGTCGGCAGCGACGCCGATGACCACCAGCTTCTGGTACGCCGTGAGGCGGGCGCCGCGCGCGCCGTAACGATCGACGAGGTCACCGAGCGCGCTGAGCGTCGTACCGTCGATGCGGCCGACCACGGGAGCGGCGCCGACGTAGTAGCGGCCGTCCTGCTGCTCGTGGATGCCGATGTGGTCGCCCTGGGCGAGCGGCGCCTCGGGGGAGGGGTTGTCGACCAGCGAACGGCCGAGGTACTCCTTCTCCAGGACCTCGCGGAACTTCTCCTTGCCCCAGTCGGCGAGCAGGAACTTCAGGCGGGCCTTGGAGCGCAGCCGGCGGTAGCCGTAGTCGCGGAAGATCCCCGCGACGCCGGCCCAGGCCTGGGCCACCTCGTCGAGCGGGATCCACACGCCGAGCTTGTGGGCGAGCATCGGGTTGGTCGACAGCCCGCCGCCGACCCACAGGTCGAAACCCGGACCGTGCTCGGGGTGGACGGTGCCGACGAACGACACGTCGTTGACCTCGGGAGCGACGTCGTGGCTCGGGTGGCCGGTCAGCGCGGTCTTGAACTTGCGCGGCAGGTTGGAGAACTCCGGGTTGTCGAGCGCGAGGCGCTTGATCTCCAGCAGGGCCTCGGTGCCGTCGATGATCTCGTCCTTGGCGATGCCGGCGACGGGGGAGCCCAGGAACGGGCGCGGGCTGTCGCCGCATGCCTCGAGCGTGGTCAGACCGACGGCCTCGAGCGCCTCCCAGATCGCCGGGACGCTCTCGATCTCGATCCAGTGGTACTGGATGTTGTTGCGGTCGGTGATGTCTGCGGTGTTGCGGCCGTACGCGGTGGAGCACGCGCCGAGGGCGCGCAGGGCAGCGCCGTCGAGGATCTGGCCGTCGGTCCGCACCCGCATCATGAAGTAGCGGTCGTCGAGCTCCTCCTCCTCGAGCTGGGCGGTCTTGCCACCGTCGAACCCGGGAGCGCGCTGGGTGTAGAGACCCATCCAGCGGAAGCGTCCGCGGAGGTCGGCGGGGTCGATGGAGTCGAAGCCGCGCCGCGAGTAGGTGTAGAGGATGCGGTCCCGCACGTGGAGCGGGTCGTCGTCCTTCTTGGACTGCTCGTTCTTGTTGAGCGGCTCGGTGTAGCCGAGCGCCCACTGACCCTCGGCGCGCTTGGGGCGCGGGATCTCGGTGTGCTGGGCCGGCTCGGGCCGGAAACGCAGGTCGGGCATGATCAGGAGAGTCCTGTTCGCTGGGTGCCGCGCGCGTCGTTGAGCGCGGTGGGGGTGCAGGGCGGCGTCAGCGATGCCAACAGGTCATGCTGCCCACGCGCATCAGGTCGACATGACGTCGGACCACGAGGTGCGTGTGGGTGGAAGCGGTGACCATGTCAACAAGTCTCAGGGACTGGACACGCATCCCACAAGGCGAAATCTTGTATCGTGAGATGGGGCGCCACAATGTGAGACGACCTGCCGGTCCTCCAGGCGTGGACGAGTCATCCGTGCGGCCCAGGTCACACACCTCTCACCCTTCCGAGCCTGCGGCCCGTGGCTGTCCGCCGGGCTCTAGGCTGTCGGTCATGACCGACTCCCTGATCAGCAGCGCGTACACCCAGGCCCTCGAGGTGATCGGCGCGATCGAGCCGCGCATCGCCGACGCCACGCGCCAGGAGCTCGCCGACCAGCGAGGTTCGCTCAAGCTGATCGCCTCGGAGAACTACGCCTCGCCGGCCGTCCTGCTGACGATGGGCACGTGGTTCAGCGACAAGTACGCCGAGGGCACCGTCGGCCACCGCTTCTACGCCGGCTGCCAGAACGTCGACACCGTGGAGTCGCTGGCCGCCGAGCACGCGCGTGAGCTGTTCGGTGCTCCCTACGCCTACGTGCAGCCCCACTCGGGCATCGACGCCAACCTGGTCGCGTTCTGGTCGATCCTGGCGAACCGCGTGGAGTCGCCGTACCTCGCGAAGATGCAGGCCAAGAACGTCAACGAGCTGAGCGAGGCCGACTGGGAGACGCTGCGCCACGAGTTCGGCAACCAGCGACTGCTCGGCATGTCGCTGGACGCCGGCGGCCACCTCACCCACGGCTTCCGTCCCAACATCAGCGGCAAGATGTTCCACCAGCAGCAGTACGGCACCGACCCGGAGACCGGGCTGCTCGACTACGACGTGGTCGCGGCCAAGGCGCGCGAGTTCAAGCCGCTCGTGCTGGTGGCCGGCTACTCCGCCTACCCGCGCCGGGTGAACTTCGCCAAGATGCGCGAGATCGCCGACGAGGTCGGTGCGGTGCTCATGGTCGACATGGCGCACTTCGCCGGGCTCGTGGCCGGGAAGGTGTTCACCGGCGAGGAGGACCCGGTGCCCTACGCCCACATCACCACGACCACGACCCACAAGTCGCTGCGCGGCCCCCGCGGCGGGATGGTGCTGGCCCAGGAGGAGTTCGCGGCCGACGTCGACCGCGGCTGCCCGATGGTCCTCGGCGGTCCGCTGTCGCACGTGATGGCCGCCAAGGCCGTGGCCTTCGCCGAGGCCCGCACGTCGCAGTTCAAGGCCTACTCCCAGCAGGTCGCCGACAACGCCAAGACGCTGGCCGAGGGCTTCCTCAGCCGTGACGCCACACTGGTCACCGGCGGCACCGACAACCACATCGTGCTGCTCGACGTGTCGTCCTTCGGGCTGACCGGTCGACAGGCCGAGTCCGCGCTCCTCGACGCGGGCGTGGTCACCAACCGCAACTCCGTGCCCGGCGACGCCAACGGTGCGTGGTACACCTCCGGCATCCGCCTCGGCACCCCCGCCCTCACCACGCGCGGCTTCGGCAAGGACGAGTTCGACACGGTCGCCGAGCTGATCGTCGACGTGCTGAGCAACACCCGGCCCGGCACCACCAAGGCCGGCGGCCCCAGCAAGGCGTCGTACGAGCTGGGCGACGGAGTCGCCGATCGGGTCAAGGGCCAGTCGGCCGAGATGCTCGACAAGCACCCGCTCTACCCGGGGCTCGTCCTCGGCTGATCGTCCGACTCCGACCTCGACCGTATACACGCGGACAGAAGTCACCCGACGCTCGGGCCGTCACGCTGCGATAGGCCAGGCCGTGGGCGCTTCTGTCCGCGCGTCTACGCCGAGGGCACGGCTGAGGACCTCGCGCACCTCCTCGGGCCGGAGCATCACGTCGTCCCACGTGAATCGCAGCACGGTCCATCCCTCGGCGGTGAGCAGCGTGTAACGGCGGACGTCCTTGAGGAAGCCCGCGCGGTTGCCGTGCCATTCGTACGACTCGCACTCCACGACGAGGCGACGTTCGCGGTCGACGAGGTCGGGACGCGCCCAGCAGTGGGGAGATGAGATGACCCCTTGAGGGACGACGTCCAGCCCCGGCACCTGGAGGCAGATGGCCCGCATCACCGACTCGAACGCGTTGGCGGAACGCTCGTCGGCCGCCTGACCGATACGCAGCACCTTGGTCCGGCCGGCGCCGCGCACCTGCGCCAGCACGCGCTTCAGCGTGGGTCCTTCTCCGTGGCGAAGCGCCGAGTCGGCGATGACCAGCGCCTCGTCGTCGGGCAGGTTCCGCAGGCACTGCAGGAGGGTGAGCTCGCGACTCGTCGCGATCCCGGACAGGTCGTCGACGTGGAGGTCGCCACGGTGGATCACGATGCCCGAGCGCCGGGCCCGAGGGACGTTGCGATGGCGAGGAACGATCACGTGAGGAACCTTCGGCACGGCCTTGACCTCCCAGCCATGGTGGAGGGCCGCGCTGGTCAGGGCCAGGTGTCCGTTCACGGAATGGGCGACGGACTCGGCCGTCTCGACGCTCGGCAGGGCGTAGCGACCGTGCGCGACGCGGACGACCGCGCCCTCGCGCAGGGCCCGATCCACTTCGGCCCGGGATGTCACCGCGATGAGAGCAGCCCGGGTGGACAACCCACCGGAGCGCTCCAGCGCCGTGACGACATCCATGGAGTCAGCATCTGACAGCTGGGACAGACGGCGCTGGCGTCTTCCACAGGCACGTAGACGCGCGGACAGAAGTCAACCCGGGTCTCGTCGCTACGGCCGCCGAGGCATCAGGGATCGACTTGTGTCCGCGCGCCTACGTCCGCAGCGAGCGGTAGAACTCCACGGTCCGCGCCGCGATCGCGTCCCAGCTGAAGGACTCCTGGGCGCGCACCCGGCCGGCAGCACCGCGCGTACGCGCCCGGTCGGGGTCGCTGACGGCGTCGTTGAGGGCCGCGGCGAGGTCGGCGACGTACTGCTCGGGCTGCAGGGGTGTGCCGGTGCCGTCGGTGGCCTGCTCGATCGGGACCAGCCAGCCGGTCTCGCCGTGGACGACGACCTCCGGGATGCCGCCGGTGGCCGTGGCGACGACGGCGGTCTCGCACGCCATCGCCTCGAGGTTGACGATCCCGAGGGGCTCGTAGATCGACGGGCAGGCGAAGACCGTTGCGGCTGTCAGCAGCGCGACCACGTCGGCACGCGGCAGCATCTCCGCGATCCACACGACGCCGGAGCGGGTGGCGGCCAGCGACTCGACCAGGCCACGCACCTCCGCCTCGATCTCGGGGGTGTCGGGGGCGCCGGCGCACAGCACCAGCTGCACGTCGGGCGGCAGCTGGGCGGCCGCGCGCAGGAAGAGCGGCAGCCCCTTCTGGCGTGTGATCCGGCCGACGAAGATCACGCTCGGGCGGTCGGGGTCGACCCCCAGCTCGCGGACCCGGTCGGGCGCCGGGACAGGGGACCACGACTCGGTGTCGATGCCGTTGTGGATCACGGTGACCCGGTCGGGGTCGACGTCGGGATAGCTGCGCAGGACGTCGTCGCGCATCGCCGAGCTGACGGCGATGATGCCCGACGCGCCGAGGTAGGCGGTGCGCTCGACCCAGCTGGAGACGGCATAGCCCCCGCCGAGCTGCTCGGCCTTCCACGGCCGCATCGGCTCCAGGGAGTGGGCGCTGACCACGTGCGGCACGCCGTGCATCAGCCCGGCGAGGTGGCCGGCCAGGTTGGCGTACCAGGTGTGCGAGTGGACGAGGTCGGCGCCGGCGCAGTCGTCCACCATCGCCAGGTCGACGCCGAGCGTGCGGAGCGCCGGGTTGGCTGCCGCGAGCGAGGCGGGATCGGCGTACGCGGTGGTGCCGGGCTCGTCGCGTGGAGCACCGAAGCAGCGCACCCGGGCCTCGACGTCGGGAAGGGAGCGCAGGGCCCGGACGAGCTCGGCGACATGGACTCCGGCGCCGCCGTAGATCTCCGGCGGGTACTCCTTGCTGAGGACGTCGATGCGCATGATCCGAACCTAACGCGCCGAGATGGTCGACCGCGCCCCGGCGGACGGCTAGTTTCGTCGCATGGCCATCACGCCCCCGCGCAAGAAGGTCCTCGCAGTCGTCCTCGCCGGCGGAGAGGGCAAGCGCCTCATGCCGTTGACAGCCGACCGCGCCAAACCGGCGGTCCCGTTCGGCGGCATCTACCGGTTGATCGACTTCGCGCTGTCCAACGTCGTCAACTCCGGCTACCTCAAGGTCGTCGTGCTGACGCAGTACAAGTCCCACAGCCTGGACCGCCACGTCACCACCACGTGGCGGATGTCCAACCTGCTGGGCAACTACGTCACCCCGGTGCCGGCGCAGCAGCGGGTCGGCAAGCGGTGGTATCTCGGAAGCGCCGACGCGATCTACCAGTCGCTCAACCTGCTCACCGACGAGCAGCCCGACATCGTGGTCGTGGTCGGTGCGGACCACGTCTACCGCATGGACTTCTCGCAGATGGTGGCCGACCACGTCGAGTCCGGCGCGGGCTGCACGGTCGCCGCGATCCGCCAGCCGATCAGCCTCGCCGACCAGTTCGGCGTGATCGACGTCGACCCTGCGAACCCGCAGAAGATCCGGGCCTTCCTCGAGAAGCCGACCGATCCGATCGGGCTGCCGGACTCGCCCGACGAGGTGCTGGCGAGCATGGGCAACTACGTCTTCACCGCCGACGCGCTGGTCGACGCCGTCTCCCGCGACGCCGAGCGCGAGCAGTCCCAGCACGACATGGGCGGCGACATCGTGCCGTGGTTCGTCGACAAGGCGGAGTCCGCCGTCTACGACTACAAGGACAACGAGGTCCCCGGATCCACCGACCGCGACCGCGGCTACTGGCGCGACGTCGGGACCATGCGCTCCTACTACGACGCCCACAAGGACCTCGTCTCGCCGCTGCCGGTCTTCAACCTCTACAACAACGCCTGGCCGATCTACACCAGCTACGGCCCGCACCCGCCGGCCAAGCTCGTCGAGGGCGCCCGCGGTGCGGGGGTGTCGACGTTCAACTCGATCCTCTCGCCCGGCGTCGTGGTCTCCGGCGGCACGGTGAACCAGTCCGTCCTCTCACCCGCGGTGTGGGTCAAGGACGGCGCCGAGGTCTCCGACTCGGTGCTGATGGACGGCGTCCATGTCGGGGAGGGAGCGGTCGTGCGCAACGCGATCCTCGACAAGGGCGTGATCGTGCCCCCGGGTGCACGCATCGGCGTCGACCACGAGGAGGACCGCGCCCGCGGCTTCGTCGTGGACGAAGGACTCACCGTGCTGGCCAAGCACCAGTCGGTGAAGGAGTAGCCCGCTAGCCCAGCGCCTCGAGGCGGGCCTGCAGGTGGGCCCGCTCGACGTCGTTGCCGCACGCCGCGATGGCCTGGTCGTAGGCAGCCCGCGCCGCGACGACGTCGCCGCTGCGAGCCAGCAGCTCCGCGCGCACGGCGGCGGGGCGGTGGCTGGCGGGGATCTCGACGCCCTCCAGCGCGGCCAGTCCCGCGGCCGGCCCCCGGTCCTCGGCGACGGCCACGGCCCGGGCCAGCCGGGCGGCAGGGGTGGGGGTCAGCTCGAGCAGAAGGTCGTACAACCCGACGATGCGGTCCCAGCGCGTCCGGGCCGGGGTGGCCGCGAGCGCATGCTCTGCAGCGATCCGTGCCTGCAGCGTGTACGCCGCCGCCTGGGCGCTGATCGGTCCGCGCAGCGACGGATGGGCGAGCAGCTGCCGCGCCTCGTCGATGTCCTCGTCGTGCCAGCGTCGCCGGTCCTGGTCGGCCAGCAGCACCAGCCGACCGTCGACCGCCCGCGCGTCACGGCGCGAGTGCTGCAGCAGCATCAACGCCAGCAGCGCGACGAGCACCGGCTCGTCGGGACGCAGCCCCAGCACGGTGCGTCCGAGTCGTACGGCCTCTCCCGCGAGGTCGGCGCGGAGCAGGTCGGGGCCGCTGCCGGGGGAGTAGCCGGCGGTGAACGCGAGGTAGGCGGTGTGCGCGACGGTGTCGAGGCGGTCGGGCAGCACGCTCGCGTCGGGCACGCCGAACGGGATGCCGGCGCCGACGATCCGCTTCTTGGCGCGGGTGATCCGCGCCGCCATCGTGGCCTCGGGGACGAGGAAGAGGCGCGCGATGTCGGGTGTCGGCACGCCCAGGACCAGGCGCAGGGACAACGCGCTGGCGGCCTCGGGCGCCAGCGCGGGGTGGGTGCACATCAGCACGAGTCGCAGGAGGTCGTCCTCGACGAGCGACCCGGGGTCGGCCATGGTGATCGTGCCCCTTTCCCGCTGGGCGGCGTCGATCGTCAGCAGTGGCTCCTTGCGTCGGGCGACCTCCTCCGTGCGGAGCCGATCGAGCACCCGCCGCCGGGCGGCCGTCATCAGCCACCCGGCGGGGTTGTCGGGCGCGCCGTCCGCGGGCCAGGTGCGGCTCGCCGCCTCGACGGCATCGCCGAGGGCGTCCTCGACCAGGTCGAGGCGGCGGAACTGGGACAGCAGCTGGGCGACCAGCCGGCCCCACTCCTCGCGGACGACCCGGTCGAGCTCGGCCACGCGTCAGCCCGCGTCGGCGTAGGGGTCGATGACGGGGGAGACCTGCATGTCGTAGGCGGGCAGGATCCTGAGCAGCTCGAGCAGCACGTCGAGGTCGGGCGCCTCGACGAGGTAGAACCCGCCCAAGCCCTTCGACCGCCTCGGCGTAGGGGCCGTCGGTCAGCTGGACCTGCCCCCCACGCGTCCGGACCGTGGTCGAGTCCTCGGGGCCGCTCAGCGCCTCGCCCGAGAGGATCTCCACCCCGTCGCGCGCGCGGCAGGCCTCGTCGAAGGCGCCGAACTGGCCCATCAGCTCTCCCTGCTCCTCGGGCGTGTGCTGCGTCCACGGCTTCAGCTCGCCGTCTCCCATCAGCAGGACCAGGTACTTCATGACGCACGCTCCTCGGGCTGGACGCAGCGGCGGACCTCGACGGCGTCGCCGGTGGCCGCCAGGATCAGGCAGCACTCCATCAGGTCGTCGAGGTCGTCGGTCTCCACGACGTAGTAGCCACCGATCTGCTCGGCGCTCTCGGCCCACGGACCGTCGGTCACGGTGGTGGCGTGGGGCGCGACGGTGCGGGCCTGCGACGAGCGATGGAGCTCGGCACCGCCGGTGATGCGGTGCCCGCGGGCACCCAGCTCGTCGGTGAAGCGGCCGTGCGCGGCGATAGGCCGTTCGCACGCTCCTCCTCGCTGGTCTCGGTCCACCAGCGCTCGTCATCGCCGATCAGCAGCACGACGTACTCGGTCATGTCGGGTCTCCTTCACTCGGCCAGTCGGCGGAACTCGATGTGCTCACCACGAGCGGCGAAGCGCTCGCAGGCGCCCCGCAACGCGGCCTCGTCGTCGGTCTCGACGAGGTAGAAGCCGACGACCTGCTCGGCGGACTCGGTGAACGGGCCGTCGGTGACCAGCGCCCCGCCCTGTCCGTCGGGGCGCATCGACGTGGCCTCGGCGGACGGCTCCAGCGGGCTCACGACCATCAGGGAGTGGCCCCCGGCGGAGAGCTCCGACTGGAACGTCCCGTGCGAGGCCTTGCCCTTCTCGTGGACTTCGGGCGGGAGCGCGTCCCACTCGGCCTCGGGAGCGGGGAGCAGGATCAGGTAGCGGCTCATCGGTGAGGTCTCCTCCTGGATCTGTGGGCCGCGGGGTGCGACCTCACCACTGTGACGGATGAGCGGCACCCGGATCGACAATGCCGTGCTGCCAACCGAACGGACCTGTCTCGACGCGGAGGCTCCGGCACACCAAGATGGGGCCATGGCCAACCACGAGAGAGCAGGACAGCCCGCCCGCACCGAGGACCTGGTCGACGTGGCCCACCTCGTCTCGGCCTACTTCGCGTTGGAGCCCGATCCGGGAGAGATCTCCCAGCAGGTGGCCTTCGGCACCAGTGGTCACCGGGGCACCTCGCTCAACACGTCCTTCAACGAGGTCCACATCGCGGCCACGACCCAGGCGATCTGCGACTACCGCAAGGAGCAGGGCTACGACGGCCCGCTCTTCATCGGCCGCGACACCCACGCGCTCTCCGAGCCCGCGTGGGCCACCGCCCTCGAGGTCCTCGTCGCCAACGACGTGACGGTCCTCGTCGACGACCGCGACGGATTCACGCCGACCCCAGCGGTCAGCCACGCGATCCTGCGCGCCAACCAGGGGCGTACGACGGGGAGCGGGCTCGCGGACGGGATCGTGGTCACCCCCTCGCACAACCCGCCCGGCGACGGCGGCTTCAAGTACAACCCGCCGCACGGCGGACCGGCCGACTCCGACGCCACGACGGTCATCGCAGCCCGCGCCAACGAGCTGATCCGCGGCAACATCGAGGGCGTGCGTCGCGTGGCCTTCGCCAAGGCTCGGGCCGCGGTCGGGAGCTACGACTTCCTCGGCACCTACGTCGACGACCTGCCCTCGGTGCTCGACCTCGACGCGATCCGCGAGGCGGGCGTCCGCATCGGCGCGGATCCGCTGGGCGGGGCGAGCGTGGGCTACTGGGGCGAGATCGCCGACCGGCACCGCCTCGACCTCACGGTGGTCAACCCGCTCGTCGACCCCACGTGGCGCTTCATGACGCTCGACTGGGACGGCAAGATCCGGATGGACTGCTCGTCGCCGTACGCCATGGCGTCCCTGGTCGGCAAGCGTGCGGACTACGACCTCGCCACCGGCAACGACGCGGACGCCGACCGCCACGGCATCGTCACGCCCGATGCCGGCCTGATGAACCCCAACCACTTCCTGGCCGTCGCGATCGCCCACCTCTTCGGCGGGGCGCGTCCCGACTGGCCCACGACCGCGCGGATCGGCAAGACCCTCGTGTCGAGCTCGATGATCGACCGGGTGGCTGCCTCGATCGGCAAGCCGCTGGTCGAGGTGCCGGTCGGCTTCAAGTGGTTCGTGCCCGGGCTGATGGACGGGTCGTTCGGCTTCGGCGGCGAGGAGTCCGCAGGCGCCTCGTTCCTGCGCCGCGACGGCTCGACGTGGACGACGGACAAGGACGGGCTCGTCCTCGCCCTCCTGGCGAGCGAGATCCTCGGAGCCACCGGACGTACGCCCAGCCAGCACTATGCCGAGCTGGTCGCCCAGCACGGCGACCCCGCCTACGCGCGCATCGACGCCCCGGCCGACCGCGAGCAGAAGGCCAAGCTCGGTGCCCTGTCACCCGACGACGTCACCGCGACCACGCTGGCCGGCGAGGACATCACCGCCAAGCTGACCGAGGCACCCGGCAACGGCGCCAAGATCGGCGGGCTCAAGGTCACCACCGAGTCCGCCTGGTTCGCGGCGCGCCCCAGTGGGACCGAGGACGTCTACAAGATCTACGCCGAGTCGTTCCGTGGCCCCGAGCACCTCGCCCAGGTGCAGGCCGAGGCCCGGGAGGTCGTCAGTACGGCCCTGCAGTGAGGAAGTGGTACTCGCCGCTCTTCTGAGTCGGGACGGTCGACGGGACCGGCCTGGATGGGTCCGCGCTCACCCGCGCTCGGCGAGCGCGCCCCGACGTCCCACCAGGTCACCGTCCTCCATCTCGCTGCGCGAGAACTGGACCGCGACGACCGAGTCGAGGCGGACGAGGACCTGAGCGCCGTTGACGTCATCGAGCACCACGCCCATACCGTCGGCACCCGAGGACGCGGCCCTCGAGCCAGGTCCCCTGCACGAGGACCCGCACCTCGGTGCCGGTGTCCTCGGCGCGCCGCAGCAGCGTGCCCACGCTGAACATCGTGCTCGACTGACTTGCTCATGCGATTACTCCCCCAGGTATGAATGACCGGAACGTATCCGCCCGGCGCCGATCGGGTGGCGGACGGGACAACCGTGACCGAGGTCTTCGGCAAACCTTGACGCGCCGTGCAGGTTTTCAGACGGCGGTGTGGATCGCTCGACGACCTGACGCAACGAACCGCTGGTCAGCATCCCGAACGTGCCGGCGTACGACGTCCCGAGACGACTGCCGCAGAAGGCGTCGGCGACCTCGGCAGGTGAGAAGCGGACGAGCAGCGATCCCTGAAGGCACGCGGCCATCTGGCCGGCGAGCCTGCGGGCCCCGGCCTCGACACCGGCGCTCTCACCGAGGAGGGCCAGGGTGTCGTCGACCGCACGGTCGAGCCGCGAGTCGGCTCCGCGGGCAAGCCCGACCTCGGTGATCCAGGCCTGCAAGACGTCCGGCTCACGGCCCAGCGCGCGGAGCACGTCGAGGGCGTTGACGTTGCCCGAGCCCTCCCAGATCGAGTTGAGCGGCGACTCGCGGAACATCAGCGGCAGGCCCGACTCCTCGACGTAGCCGTTGCCGCCGAGGCACTCCAGCGCTTCGGCCACCATGCCCGGCGTGCGCTTGCAGACCCAGAACTTCGCCAGAGGCAGGGCGATCCGGCGCAGCGCGGTCTCGTGGGCGTCACCGGGACGGTCGACCGCCGAGGCCAGGCGCATGGCCAGCGCGGTGGCGGCCTCCGACTCGACGGCGAGGTCGGCGACGACGTTCTGCATGAGGGGCTTGTCGGCCAGCACGCTGCCGAAGGCCGAGCGGTGCGCGACGTGCCACGACGCCTCGGCCAGCGCGTGGCGCATCAGCGCCGCCGAGCCGAGCACGCAGTCCAGCCGGGTCGCGGCCACCATCTCGATGATCGTGCGGACACCGCGGCCCTCGTCGCCGAGGCGCTGGGCGAGGGTGCCGTCGAGCTCGAGCTCGCTCGAGGCGTTGGAGCGGTTGCCGAGCTTGTCCTTGAGGCGCACCACGTCGATCCGGTTGCGGGTCCCGTCGGCCAGCACCCGGGGCACCACGAAGCAGGTCACGCCTCCCTCGGCCTGTGCCAGCACCAGGAACACGTCGTTCATCGGGGCGGAGGTGAACCACTTGTGCCCGTGCAGGGTGTACCACCCGTCCTCGGCGGTCGGTCGCGCCTGTGTCACGTTGGTGCGGACGTCCGACCCGCCCTGCTTCTCGGTCATCCCCATGCCGGCCAGGGCGCCGGTCTTCTCCGAGCGGGCGCGGACGCCGGGGTCGTAGGAGCGGGCGGCCAGCAGAGGCGTCCACTCCCGGGCGATCGCCTCGTCGACGCGCAGGGCCGGCACCGAGGCGTACGTCATCGAGATCGGGCAGCCGTGCCCGGGCTCGGTCTGAGACCAGGCGAAGAAGCCCGCCGCGCGGCGCAGGTGGGCGTGCGGCGCGCCGGCTTCCTGCTGCTCCCAGGGCGCGGCCTGGAGCCCGTGGCCCACCGCGCGCTCCATCAGCCAGTGCCACGACGGGTGGAAGGTGACCTCGTCGATCCGGGTGCCCCAGCGGTCGTACGACGTCAGCTCGGGGTGGTGCTGGTTGGCGAGCATCCCGTGCTCGCGGGCCTCGGCCGAGCCGGCCTGGACCCCGAGCTCCGTCAGGTCGTCGACGAGGTCGGGGGAGCCGTGGCGGCCGAGTGCCTCGACCAGCGCGCGGTCACCGGTCACCACGTTGTGACCGACCAGCGGCGGCGCCTGGTTGGTCGCTCGTCGATCCACCGAGGGCGCGATCTGCTCAGTCATGGACCCACCGTAGGACGCGCCCCGGGGAACCCCTGGGATCGGCTTGCCAGTGGATACCGTGGCGCCATGGCCGACGCACGCGAGCAGGACCCCGTGCCGAGCGCCATCAAGGGCTGGCTCCTGCGGCTGCGCGAGCACCTGTGGCGGATCATCGTCACCACGACCGGGTCCTGCCTCCGGCACCGGGTGACCGGGCTGGCGGCCGAGGCGGCGTTCTTCGCCGTGCTGTCGGTGCCCCCGCTGATCTTCGCCCTGGCCGGGTCGATCGGTTTCGTCAGTGTCCAGTTCACCGCCGCCCAGCTCGACGACGTGCGCAACGCGGTGCTGGAGGTGTCCCGCCAGGCGCTGACCGACCGGGCGGTCGACAACATCATCGAGCCGACGATCAACGAGGTGCTGACGGGCGGCCGCTACGACGTCATCTCGATCGGCTTCATCCTCGCGCTGTGGTCGGGCTCGCGCGCCCTCAACGTCTTCGTGGACACCATCACGATCATGCACGGGCTCGGCGGGCACCGCGGGATCGTGGCCACCCGCGCGCTGTCCTTCCTGCTCTACGCCATGGCCATGGTGACCGGGGCGGTGAGCATCCCGCTCGTGGTGGCCGGCCCGAGCCTGATCGACCGGCTGCTGCCGGAACGCCTGGACTTCCTGAACGGCCTCTACTGGCCGATCGTCCTGGTCGTCTGCATCTGCTTCCTGGCCACGCTCTACCACGTGTCGGTGCCGGTGCGGACGAACTGGAGCTTCAACCTCCCCGGCGCGACATTCTCGCTGTTCTGCTGGATCGCCGGGTCCTACGTGCTGCGCTGGGTGCTGACCGTGACCGCTGCCGAGTCGCGGTCGATCTACGGTCCGCTCGCCGCGCCCATCGCCGTGCTGCTGTGGCTCTACCTCCTGGCCATCGCGGTGCTCATCGGCGCTGCGGTCAACGCCGCCTTCGACACCGTCTTCCCGCAGAAGAACACGACGCGTGCCCGGCTCGAGCTCATGCAGCGGCTGCGTGGGCGGATGAGCGTGCGAGACTCCTGACCGTGTCGATGTCCAGCCACCAGCCCGCCGTGGGCCGGGTCTCGCTCCCCGACCGGAATCGGTCGCCGTGGTGGGAGCTGGGTCGTCGGCTGTTGATGGCGCTGGGGATCCTCGTCGGCACCGTGCTGCTCGTCTATTTCGACCGCGAGGGCTATCGCGACGGCAACGACCCGCCTTTCTTCAGGCTCAGCTTGCTCGACTCGTTCTACTACACGACCGTCACGCTCAGCACGACGGGCTACGGCGACATCGCGCCCGTGTCGGACCAGGCGCGGCTGGTCAACGCGATCGTCATCACACCCGCGCGCATCGCCTTCCTGGTCCTGCTGATCGGCACCACCCTGGAGGTCCTCGCCTCCCAGGGCCGCGAGATGTTCCGGGTGTCCCGGTGGAGGAAGAAGATGGATGAACATGTCGTCGTCGTGGGCTACGGCACCAAGGGCCGCAGCGCGATCGAGACCCTCGTCAGCAACGGCTACGACCGTGACTCCATCGTGGTGGTGGACCCGAGTCCGGTCGCGGTCGCCGACGGCAACCGCGATCAGCTCGTGGTGATCGCCGGCGATGCCACGAGCCGCGGCGTGCTGCGCCAGGCCGGCGCGGAGAAGGCGACCCACGTCATCATCACCACCGACCGCGACGACACCAACGTCCTCGTCACGTTGACCGTGCGCCAGCTCAACCCCGACGCCTGGATCGTCGCGGCCGTGCGCGAGCACGAGAACGTGCCGCTGGTGCGCCAGTCCGGTGCCAACTCGGTCATCACGTCCTCCGACGCCGTCGGTCGACTGCTCGGGCTCTCCTCGATGTCGCCGCAGCTCGGCTCCGTCATGGAGGACCTGATGACGTACGGCGAGGGGCTCGAGGTCGCCGAGCGCGACCTCCTGGCCACCGAGGTCGGCAAGCAGCCCCAGTCGTTGCCCGACCAGGTGATCGCGGTCGTGCGCGACGAGAAGGTCCACCGCTACTTCGACCCGGTGGTCTCCCTGCTGGCGCGCGGCGACAAGCTCGTCGTGGTCCGCCCGGCCAAGGAGCTCCCGTGGGCGCCGCGACCCGGCACGCACGGCGAGGAGCTGTCGGACGAGGACGACTGAGCGTGATCGCGTCCCACGCCCACCGCTTCGTCTTCATCAAGACTCGCAAGACCGCCGGCACCAGCATCGAGATCGCGCTGTCACGCCACTGCGGCCCTGACGACGTCGTCACCCGCATCAGCGCCGAGGACGAGGTCCTGCGGGCGGCCGCCGGGGGAGTGGGTCCGCAGAACGACGACACCGACCCCAGCTCGTACGCGCACATGGGGGCTCGCCGGGTCATCGAGGTGATCGGTCGTGAGACGTGGGACGACTACTTCACGTTCGCCGTCGAGCGGAACCCTTTCGACGTGGTCGCCTCCTCCTACCGCTACAGCGCGCGCAAGCCGACGTTCGAGAAGACCTTCGCCGAGTTCGTCCGCTCCAGGCGCGTCGCCCGGCTGGCCCTGAACGAGCGGCTCTACCGGTTGCGCGGAGACGTGGTGGTGGACCGGGTCTACCGCTACGAGCAGCTGCCCGCGGCGATGGCGGACGTCTCGGCCCGTCTCGGCATCGAGCTCGACCTGCCGCACGCGAAGCAGGGGACCGGACCGCACTACCGCGAGCTCTACGGCCCGGGGGACGCGGAGATCGTGGCGGAGCGCTTCGCGCGGACGATCAGGGAGTTCGGCTACGAGTTCTGAGAGGTCAGGGGGATCACCCGCGGCGGATGAAGCGCCAGGGGCGCTCACGAGCCAGAGTTCGGTGACGGTCGGCTGACCCCGAGCTGTGTCGAAGAGGAGGGTCATGGACGACGTCTCACGCGTTGATCTGTTCGTCGTGGTGCTGTCGCCGTGTCTGGTCATGGGGGCCTCGCCTACCTGACCGTTGCATGGCAGTTCCGCCCTTGTCGACGACGAGGACGGGTAGGACAATCACATCAGTGGAGGAGGACGACGTGGACCAGTCTCCGGTTTCGTTGGCACAGGTAACAGCTCTGGGTGCGGCGGTCGTGGTGGTCGCGCTCATCTACAAGGGGCTTGCCGCGGCGACGCGTCTCGCCCTCAGGGAGCTGGACTACCGAGCGGGGGATCCGGACACCTGGATGGGGAGGCTCAGGTGACGATCCTGGAGCCTCGTCCGGAACCACCCGCATCGTCCACATGACGACCCCGAACCTCGGCCCCGTGCCCTCCTGCGCTGACGACCTGACGAGTCGTCCGTGACCATCACCCTCACCTGGCTCGGGCACGCGAGCGTCGTCCTCGACCTCGATGGCGTACGACTCGTCGCGGACCCGTTGCTGCGGCGGCACAACGGCGTGCTGCGGCGCCGTGGCGACCGGCCCGAGGGCCATGCCTGGTCCGGGACGCACGCCGTCCTGCTCTCGCACCTCCATCACGATCACGCCGAGGTCGCGTCGCTGAAGCTGCTGGGCGACGTGCCGGTGCTGACGGCGAGGGAGAACGCCGTGTGGGTCGACCGGAAGGGACTGCGGGGACATGGGCTCGCCGAGGGGGAGTGGGTGTCCGTCGGTGAGCGGGACGAGGTGAGCGTCAGGTTGGTGACCGCCGTCCACCACTCGCGACCGATGCCCCATCGACCCAACGCCGCCAACGGTCACCTCGTCCGAGGCCCGTCAGGGGTCGTGTGGATCGCCGGGGACACGGAGCTCTACCCGGACATGGCACTCCTGGACGCGCTGGCCGGTGCCCCGGTCGACGTGGCCGTCCTGCCGATCGGAGGATGGGGGCCGCGGCTCTCCCCTGGGCACATGGGACCCGATGAGGCGGCGCTGGCGTGCCGGATGTCCGGCGCTCGTTGGGCGCTCCCGGTCCACTGGAAGACCCTCCACGTCCCCACGGGGGAGAGGTTCCCCCGGGGGTGGATGGATCGCGGCCGGACCGCTGTTCTCGGAGGTTCTGGCGCGCCATGCCCCGTCCTCTGAGGCCGTGGTGATCGACGTGGGCGGCTCGTGGACGATGCCTGTCACCCACCTCTGAGCAGCCCCGGTCGAGCGGATCGTGCGGAGCTCGGTGGGCTTCATGTCGTCGCCCCAGCCCGCCGACGAGCGCGATCAGGGCCGCCTCGGGTCCGACGAGGAGCCGATCCGGTTGCGGTCACGCCCTGGGCAGGAACGGGCCGGGCCAGAGTGTCACGTCAGCACCTTCACCTTGGCCTGTTCGTACTCGGCCGCGGTCAGGACGCCGCTGTCCCGAAGCTCGACGAGCTCGCGCAGCTCGTCGGCCATGCTGGGACCGGGTGTCCCCGCGGACTCCCGGACGAAGGCGCGCATCTGGGCCTCCTGGTCCAGCCGGGCCTGCATGGTGCGCTCGTTCATCGAGTTGCCCCGGGCAAAGATGTAGCAGAGCGCACCGAGCCACGGGAGGATCACGATGAAGGCTGTCCACATGGCCTTGCGGGTGCCGTTGAGCTCACGGTCGCGAAAGATGTCCCCCAGGATCGCGATGAGCATCCACACCCAGACCATCAACAGTGTGAACCAGAACATCGAGGCGATGACGTCCCAGAATCCGAAGTCGTCCATCGGGTGCTTCTCCTTGCGTCACGTGAGCGGACGGACCTCAGCCCATCCGCTGTCCAGCGTGTCGATGGCAGGCGCTGTCGTGCTCACCCATCAAGGGTGAGACCAAGCCGTTGTCGGCCCTCGCGTCACACCCCGTCGTCCGGGTCGCCGTGGACGGTGACCGCGTAGATGATGAGCACGTCGACGCCGATCATGATCACGGACCACAGCGGGTAGGAGGCAAGGAACGCCACGTTGATGATGGCGCTGAGCATGGCGACCACGACGGCCACGAACCGGGCCCAGGTCGCCCCGCCGTAGAGCGCCGCGCCGGCTGCGACGACGAGGATTCCCATGAGGAGGTGCACCCAGCCCCAGGTCGTGAAGTCGGCGTTGATCACCAGCCCCGACGGGCTGACGAGGAAGTACTCGTCACGGAAGAGTGCCACGAGTCCCGCGATCGCATGGAACGTCCCGAGGAGGATCATCATGGTCGCGGCGAAGACCACCATTCCGTACCAACCGTTGCTCCTCGCGGCGGAGTGGCTGGAGGTCACGTCTGCGGCACTGTCCATGGCCATGGTGTGGCCTCCTTCGTCGTTCGTCGGGACTGCCAGCATCGATGCATGGCCCCGAGGTCGGCCTCACCCGTCGTGGGTGACGCGACGCCAGCGCCCGCGCAGCACCATGGGCCGATGGAGCCGGGAGCAGATGGACACGTCGCTCAGGCGCCGATCTACGACGTCGTGCTGACGAGCAGCCCTCCCGAATCCGTCCGAAGATCTTTCCCCACCATGACAGTGCGAGGCGTGCCCACCCAGACGGCACTGCGACGCCAGGTGAGCGGGCCGGCACAGCTGGACGAGCTCCTCGACACGATCAGCGAGATGAGGATTCCACTCGTCGACGTCCACCTGCTCCAGGCAGCGTCCGGTGCCGGGCCGACGTACGAGGTGCGTGTGGCCGGCGAGGTCGGAGAGCCGCTCCTGCGCCACCTGAAGTGGTCGTACTCCGTCTTGCCCGGCCACGCGCGGGTGCGGGTCGCGGCGGCCGGCCGGGAGCTGCTCGAGCTGCTCCGGGCGTGCACGGAGAGTGGGTCGACCATCGAGCAGGTCCGCCTGGTCACCGCGGACGAGGGATCCCTCTCGGTGTGAGGCGATCGGCGTTGGTCGCGCTCAGCACAGGCCGAGTTGTCGTCCGCGGCGCACCGCATCAGCCCTGCGGTTGACACACAGCTTGGCGTAGATGCCCTTGAGGTGGGTCTTGACGGTGTTGGCGGACACGAACAAGGTGGCGGCGATCTCGTCCGTCGAGTACATCCGGGCCAGGAGGTCCAGCACCTCGGTCTCGCGTCGGGTGAGGTGTGCGTCGAGGACCTCGTCCGTGCCCAGCGCTGAGGTGGGGCTGGGCCCGTCCCCCGCCCGCGGGGGGAGCGGGACCGCCTGGAAGTTGCCCAGGAAGTCACGGTACGTGCGGGCCAGGGTGTGATCTCGCTCGACCTGCAGTCGCAACCAGGGCCACTCGCGCCGCACCGGCGCGCGAAGGTCCTCCCACGAGGCGGAACGCAGGACTCGATCGACGAGCTGGGACACGCGCTCGGGACGGCCACGCTCCTCGGCGAGGCGCGCCTCCAGCAGCCAGGCCTGGAGCTGGACGGCGAGGGCGGCCACCTCGAGACGGTCCCTGACACTGGTGAGCACTGCCTCAGCCCCGCGTAGGTCGCCAATCTCGAGGCGGCCGGCGGCGACGGTGACGCTGGCCTCGACAGCCGCTCCGGGCGGCAGGGGCGTGAGGACGGCCAGCGCCTGGTGCGGCTCGCCGAGCGCCAGGAGCGCCTCGGCGCGGGCGACCGCGACGACGGCCGTGGCCCAGCCGTCACCTCTCGTGGGGCGTCGTGCGCCGGCACCCGTCGCCACCGTGGGCGAGCAGCTGGACGGCGGAGTCGGGGCGAGTGCGGAGGAGCAACCTCGCCTCGAGCAGCGTGCGCACCGTGCCGGTCCACGCTTCCGGGCGGGGGTCGGAGTCGGCAGCGAGGGTGAGGTGGCGGACGGCCTCTTCGAGGTGGTCACGCTCGACGTGGATCCACGCCAGCGCGAGGTGGGCCGACGCGACTCCCGCGTCGGGCCAGGTCCCGTTCGCCAGAATCCGCTCGGCGTGGGCCGAGGCCCGCCGCAGGTTGCCTCGACACGCCTCGACCAGCGCGAGATGTCCCGCGGAGTCGAGAGGTGCAGAGTCGCCCGACTGGTCGACGACGCGCGTGAAGGCTCGACCTGCGTCGACGAGGCGTCCCTTGGCCGCAAGGGCGAGGCCGAGGCGGGAATTCAGCTCGTCTGAGGCAAGCACGGTCTGACGCAGGGCAGTCGACTCTCGCGCGAGCCGTGCCGCACCCGCCGGCTCACGTGCCGTCACCAGCTCGGCTCGTCCCAGGCTGCCGTCGCGGCGTATCTCCACCACGGCCCAGTCGCACTCGTCATCGTCAATCGCGGTCGCAGGTGCCTGCGGAATCATCGAGAGCGTCATGGCCATCCTGCGGGCGAGGAGTCGACACGACATTGATCTACGCCGAAGGGTGAGTGCACCTCACCCTCGCTCGGATCTCACCCGGGTGAGATCCGTCGGTCCCGGTCAGACCAGACCCTGCTGACGCCCAGCCACGACCGCCTCGGCACGTGTGTGGACGCCGAGCTTGCGGTAGACGGCACGAGCGTGCGTCTTGATGGTGTTGGCGGACAGGTAGAGCTCGCCGGCGATCTCGGGCAGGCTCATCGGGCCCTGCAGCAGCCGGAGGACCTCGGTCTCCCGGACGGTGAGGTCCTCGCCCGCGACCACTCCCTCGGCCGTGGACTGGATGGTTCGGCGTACGGCGTCCGTGCGCGAGCTGCACGGCGTCCATCCCGTCGACGAAGTGTGCAGTGCGTGACTCGAGCTCGTCGAGGAGGTCCATCGCCAGGCCGGTCTCACCTGCCTCGGCGGCCACGCGGGCATGGACGAGGAGGTGGTGGATCATGCCCCACGGACCGTGCGCGGACGTCTCGCGTCGGAGCTCGAGACCGCGGGCAAGCGTCACCAGCGCCTCATCGACCCGGCCGGCCGCGGCCTGCGCCCGACCGAGCGCCGTGTAGCCCAGCGAGGCCTGCGGCAACGCTCCCAGGCCGTGTCCGTCGATGACGGCCATCGCCATCTCCGCGTGTTCCCTGCTGCGGCCGAGCTGGCGCCGCTCGTCCTCGACAAGTGATTCGGTGGCCAGGCCGAGGGCCTGGATGACGACGGGTGCCCGGTCGTTGTGCCTGGCGTTGGCCAGCGGCTGAAGGGCGCGGTCCAGGTCCCCTGCGACGTAGTAGGCGTGCCCGAGCGCGACCTGCGCGAGAGAGTAGAACGGTGAGTGACGGTCGACCTCGAGCGACGCCGCGCGCTGCGCACTCTGCATCATCCGCTCCGGACCGCCGTAGCCGAAGAGACTGTCGATCATGACCATGGCGGACTCCACGGACCGTGATCCGTCCGGCAGCGGACCACGGTCCGGATAGGCGTCGAGCGCCGACATCAGGACCGCCAATGAGGACTCGTCGCCGACCAGCGCCGCCAGCCACGCCGAGGTCACGCTCGCGGCGGGCTCGACCAGGTCGTCGGCGGTACCGATCGCCTCGGACCAGCCCAGCACGGTCGCGATCCGTCCGGCGTCGACGAACTGGAGCCAGTGGCGCTGGACCAGTCGCGCCGCAGCAGCGGTGTCGCCAGCGGCGATGAGGTGTTTGACCGCCTCGTCCACGTGGCCGTGGCGGGCGAACCAGTCGGCCGCTCGCGCGTGCAGGGTGGAGGCCTCCTGGGGGGGAGAGATCTCGAGCTCGCTGCGCGCCACCGCCGCGAGCAAGCGGTGGAAGCGGTACCAGTGACTGTCCTCGTCCAGAGGGATGAGGAAGAGGTTGGTGCGTTCGAGGTCGCGCAGGATGGCGGCAGACCCCGAGGACCCGCGCACGTGGTCGCACAGGGGCGCCGAGAAACGGTCGAGCACCGACACCTCCATGATGAACTCGCGGACCTGGTCGGAGTGTCGGTTCAGCACCTCCTCGGTCAGGTAGTCGCCGATGTAGCGGTTGCCGTCACTGAAGTTGCGGACGAAGGCGTCCGGGGCGGCGCGACCGGCCAGGGACAACGACGCGAGGTACAGGCCCGCAGGCCAGCCCTCGGTGCTCCGCATGAGCAGGTGGAAGGACTCGGGGTCGAGGTCGACTGAGTGGTGGCTGAGCATGGCTCCCGCTTCGGCCGCGGTGAAGCCGAGAGCATCTGCCCGGATCTCCAGCAATCCACCTGAGGCGCGCAGTCGTCCGAGGCGGAGTCCGGGGTCGGCCCGGGTCAGGATGACCAGGTGTGCCTGCGGGGGCAGGTGCTCGACGAGGAACTCGACCTGCGTGTGGCTCCGCTCGTCCTGGATGAAATGGAAGTCGTCGAGCACGAGGACCGTGTGGTGCTGGTCCGCGCCCAGCGCCTCGACGATGGCGGTCAGGGTTGATCCGGGCGCGACGGAATCACCGCTGACCCGGTGGTCCGGGCTTCCCATCTCCAGCCGGCATCCCGCTCTCTCGAGGGCCGTCGCCACATGCGCCCAGAGGCGGTTGACGTCGTTGTCGCCAGCGTCCAGGGAGACCCACGCCGCCCTCGGGTCTGCTTCCTCCAGCCACTGCGCGACCAGGACCGTCTTGCCGTAGCCGGCGGGGGCGGCGACCAGCGTCACGCGGTGATCGACCACCGAGTCCAGGCGCCCGAGGAGGCGCTCGCGCCGCAGCCAGTGATCGCGCACCGGGGGCGAGTGCAGCTTCGCATCCATGAAGGGATCGACCGATGCGGAGGGGGTGTCGCCACCCTCCGCGTCGTTCCTCTCACCCTGCATCCCCGTCACACCTCACGTCCCCTCGCGTTTTCCGCATGTGAGGCTAGTGTGGCCGAAGGCTGGCACCCCGCGTGCAGAGGGACCATACCGCGACCTCGGCGCACGGACCGTGATCGCAATCCGCGTCGGCAAGTGGTGAGTGGGACACTCCTGCGCGCGCGACGGTCACGCCGTGTTCTTCCTTCCCAGGAGGGTGGCACGCTACTACTGGCCCTGCCGTCTACGCCACGGCGCCCCGGTCAGGCCCGGGACGCGGTTTCGCCGTAGGGCAGACGCCGTGCTGGTGTCGGCGCTGACAAGCGGGCACCGGGCGTCTGCCGTCGTGCGCGGGACGACCCCGTGCGTCAACGAGGTTCTGTTCTCAGGACCGCTCACGGTTCCTCGACGGGCGAATCGGGCGCTCGGGCGGCTGGACGTCGTCGTAGGCCGTCTCTCGGCGGACGTCAACGAGGGTGAAGCCGCCGCGGCGCAGCGCGTCGAGGACTCCGTGCAGCTCGGCCTCGTCAGTGAGGTCGACATGGATGATCGTGCGCGCGACGTCGATGCTGACGGTGACGCCCGGGAAGTCCTCCAGGACTCGCGGCGGCACTTTCCCGACGGCCTGGATCTCGTAAGCGGCTCTCGACATGGATGGTCTCTATTCGGCGTACGGCGATGGTGTCCCCAGATCCCCGGGTGCACGGTCGTCCGCGTCACCCCGGACGGGTGAGGGGCGGTTCCGCCGCCCGCCGGTCGCGCCGCCGTACCCCACTCAGGTGTGACGCCGCCCTCGACCTCACCCACAGGGGATGATGCCCACCCCCGCACGCCGCAGCATGGTTGAGCAATGACCAACTCACAGAGCTCCCGGCGCGTCGGCATCGTGACCATCGTGCTTGCCTCGCTGGTGTTCGCGGGGTGCGGCAGTGACGAAGAGCCGCCCGCGGTCTGCTCGTCCGTCGACGCACTCAAGGCGTCGGTCGAGACGGTCACGACCGTGGAGCTCGGCCAAGGCGTCCTGGTCGAGCTGCGCGGCAACCTCGAAAAGGTGCGATCCGACCTTCGCACGGTCAGGGACGATGCCGGCGATGAGTACTCGGCCGAGATCGACAGCGTGGACCAGGCCGTCGAGGCCGTCGGAACCAGCGTCCGCGCAGCTGTGAGCTCGCCCTCGTCAGAGGCGATCACCGCCATCGGTGCGGACATCGATCAGCTGGGCACCTCCGCTGTCGTCCTTGAGGGAGGCCGTCGGCTCGACGTGCTGATACTTCACCTGACCCCGGGGCCGGATCCTCCGGCCCTCTGAAACGGGTAGGCCATGCTGCCTGGGAACCCGTGACCGACGTTGAGACGTGCTCGGGCTCCACACGGATGGCCCCATGCTGTGCGTGAGCGGTGGAGCACGCGGTCAATGACCTTTCAGGCGGAACCGTCCGAGGCCTACTCGGCGCTTCTGGAGGCTGCGAACCGTACGGGGCTCCAGTTTCTGTCCGGCGACGCGAGCACTGGCAGCGCGATGTTCACCTCGGGGAGGTTCCTGCTGACGGTCGGCGAGAAGGTCGACGCCCGGATCAAGCAGGTTGCGCCCGGGACCGTTCACGTGACGCTGTCCCCGGCTTCGTTCGGCGTCGTCGGCTGGTCACGCCGCAGCGGTAGCTCGAGTGTCGACCGTCTGTCCGACGAGCTGAGCGGGCTGCTGCCGCACACCGGATAGGCGGGCGTCGTCGACATGGAAGAGGCCCCTCGGACTCCCGGAAAGGGCACACGCGAAGATTCACCCCGGCGGGTCGGGTCTTCGCGTCAGGGCCTTTCTAGGACGGCGTTGTCGAGGGTGACGCGGTAGCCCATGGCTTCGAGTTGGTGGATCGCGCGCTTCTTGGCGCGGTCGGGATTGAGTCGGGTGAAGTAGTCGGCGCCGGGGTCGTCGTAGAGGGTGCCGGTGGTGCCCATGTGCCAGATCGCGATGAGCATGGAGCGCTGGATCGCGACGTTGGCCTTCTTCGGGCCGCGGCGTGCTCGCGATTCGTCGGTAGCGGGCGCCGTAGGTAGGTGCGCGGGTTCTGCGCACAGGCCATCGCGGCGGCGCCGAGGGCGCCTTGCAGGTAGGGGTTGCCCGGCCGCGGTCTTGCTGGACTTCACCTTCCCGGCGGACTCGTTGTTGCCCGGCGTGGTGCCGGCCCAGGACGCGAGGTGCTTGGCGGTCGGGAACCGCGACATGTCGGCGCCGGTCTCGGCGACGATGACGTCGGCGGTGAGGGTGCTGATGCCGGGGATGGTGCAGATCAGGTCGCGGAATCCCTGAAAGGGCTCGATCATCACCTCGATCCGCGCGGTGAGCTTGTCGATCGCGGCGGTGTGCCGGTCGATCAGGTCCAGGTGGACCTGGGCGAGGAACGCGTGGTGCTCGTTGAACCGCCCGTTCAGCGCCTCGGTCAGCTCGCGGGATCTTGTTCCGCAGCCGACGCTTGGCCAGATCGGCCAGCACGACGGGGTCGTGGTCGCCGGCGATCAGCGCGTCCAGCATCAGCCCGACCGGACACCCCGAGGATGTCGGAGGCGACGGCGGACAGCTTGATCCCGGAGTCCTCGAGCAGCTTCTCCAGCCGCTGGGCCTCCCGGGCGCGTTCCGGGTGATCGCGGTCCGCGCCCGGGTCAGGTCCCGCAGCTGGCGGATCGGCTCGGGCGGCACGAACGAGCCGCTGCACCAGGCCGTGCGCGCCGAGCTGCGCGAGCCAGGTCGCGTCCGCGACATCGGTCTTACGGCCCGGGACCGTCTTCACGTGCCGGGCGTTGACCAGCATCACCTCGACGCCGGGCAGGTCCTCGAGCAGGTAGTAGAACGGCTTCCAGTAGTCCCCGGTCGCCTCCATCACCACGCACGTGACCTGCTCGGCGACCAGGTGCTCACGCAGCGCCAGGATCTGGCCGGTCATCGACCCCCAGGTCGTGACCGTCTCGACCGTCTTGCGCCGACCGGCCCGGCGACCCGGACGCACACCTTGGCGTCCTTCTTCGAGATGTCCATCCCGGCACAGCGGGCGTGAACGACTTCCATCACCAGCACTTCCCTTCCGCACGGACATCGGTTCGTCCGTCGCGGGGAGGGCAGGGAGATTCGAAAGTCTGACGCACGGGCTCTACGGCACCAATCCACGGTTCCCGTGGAAGCCCTCCGCCACCATGCTGACCTTCAGGCTCACCGGCACCACAGAGGCAACGGGGTCGACCACGACGAACCCACTCAGTCTATGCCGCCGCGAACGCGACCAGCAACAGCAAACGGCGCCGAATCTTCGCGCACCATGGTGCGCCTCGAAGACGGCGCCGCGCTGCTGACCTGCACTGTTACCTGTGGGCGATACTGGGTTTGAACCAGTGACCTCTTCCGTGTCAAGGAAGCGCGCTACCGCTGCGCCAATCGCCCGGGTCTTGAATTGTTCTGGTGCTGCTCTTCGGCGTGCGAGGTGGGTACGGGATTTGAACCCGTGTAGACGGATTTGCAGTCCGTTGCCTCGCCTCTCGGCCAACCCACCGTGGAGGCCCAAACGTTACGGGGGAGACCTTCCGAGCGGACAACGAGACTCGAACTCGCGACCTCAACCTTGGCAAGGTTGCGCTCTACCAACTGAGCTATGTCCGCCTGCATTTCGTCACCGGCGAACCGGCTTCAAGTGCGAGCAGAACAGTAGCCGATGCCCTCGCGAGGGCCAAAATTGCCCCCGTCCTCGCGTGTTCGCGCACCGGGTCACCGCCAGTGGTCCGGGCCTAGAGTGACCGCATGCGCGCGTGGGTGAACGGTGACCTCCTCGACGATCCGACCATCGGGGCCGTCGCGGTCACCGACCACGGGTTCACGGTCGGAGACGCCGTCTTCGAGGCGGTGAAGACGCTGGCGGGGGAGCCCTTCGCGTTGACCCGGCACCTGGCCCGGCTCGGGCGTTCGGCGGCCGGCCTCAGGCTCCCCGCCCCCGACCTCGACGCCGTACGACGTGGGGTGGACGCCGTCGTCGGCGACGACCCGATCGGCCGGCTGCGGATCACCTACAGCGCCGGGCCGGCACCGATGGGGTCGGGACGCGGGGACGGCCCGCCGACCCTGGTCGTCGCCTACAGCGCCATCGCGCCGGCCCCGTCGTCGACGACGGTGACGACGGTCCCCTGGACGCGCAACGAGAACGGCGCGACCGCCGGCCTCAAGACCACGTCGTACGCCGAGAACGTCATCGCGCTGGCCCACGCAGCCGAGCGCGGTGGGACCGAGGCGATCTTCGCCAACACGGCGGGCCACCTGTGCGAAGGCACCGGCTCCAACGTCTTCTACGTCGTCGACGGTGAGCTCCGCACGCCCACCCTGGCGTCCGGCTGCCTGGCCGGGGTGACGCGGGCGCTGGTGATCGAGTGGTGCGACGCCCGCGAGGTCGACGAGCCTCTCGCCGACGTCACGTCAACGATGAGCGAGGCGTTCCTCGTCTCCACGACGCGCGACGTCCAGGCCATCGGACGCTGGGACGACCTCGACCTCCCGGCCCCCGGCCCGGTCACGAAGTCGTGTGCCGACACCTGGCGCACCCGCGAGGCTGCGACACTCGACCCGTGAACCTCACCCCACGAAGTTCTTCTCCTCCGCTGCGCTCGCCCGAACAACGTCGCGGGGACCCCGAGTGAGCACGCACCCCTCCGGTCTCGACCCCGACATCGCCGCCCGACTCCGACACACCGCCGAGGGGCTGGTGCCCGTCGTGGTCCAGCAGCAGGGCTCCGGCGAGGTCCTGATGCTCGCCTGGGTCGACGACGAGGCACTCGCCCGCACGATCGACACCGGTCGCGCGACCTACTGGAGCCGCTCGAGGCGCGAGTACTGGGCCAAGGGCGACACGTCGGGCCACGTGCAGTGGGTCAAGGAGATCCGCCTCGACTGCGACGGTGACACCCTGCTCTTCACCGTCGACCAGGTCGGCGCGGCCTGCCACACCGGCGACCACACGTGCTTCGACGCCGACATCGTCCACCGCGTCGATGACTGACCGGGACACGGCACGTCGCACGTTCGGTCCGGTCGTGCTGCTGGGCCTCGCCTCCGCAGGGCTGGCTGCCGTCGCCGGCAGCAAGCCCTGGGTGACGGGGGAGTCCGGCAGCGTGGACGCCGACGCGAGCTCGGGGATGGCATCCGTCCTTTCCCTCGACGGCGTTCGGGAGTCTCCACTGGCCGCTGCGCTGGCGCTGGTGGTCCTGGCGTGCTGGGGCGTGCTGCTGGTGACCCGTGGCCGGGTGCGTCGCGTGGTCGCCGTCCTCGGCCTGGTCGCCGCGACAGGACTGGCGATCGCGACGGTCGAGGCCTTCTGGAGCCTGCCCGACAAGCTGGCACGAGTCACTTGTCGAGGTCTCGGGGACCGACACGGTGAGCACCTCCCTCACCCCCTGGTACGCCGCCGCGCTGGTCGGTGCGGGCCTGAGCGTGGTCGCGACCCTGGCGGCAGTCGTCCTGGTGCCGGGGTGGCCCGAGATGGGCAGCAGGTACGACGCCCCGGCCGCAGCCTCCCAGCGTGACGACTCCACGCCGGAGACCAACATCGACATCTGGAAGGCCCTCGACGAGGGACGCGACCCGACCGCCTAGACTCTGGCCCGGCGGCACTGACCAAGATCGACGTTCAAGGAGCACACGATGGCTGGTGGTCACGGCAACACCCCCGCGGCATGGATCGCGGTCGGTGTCGCGATGCTCGGCTTCGTGCTGGGCAGCGTCGCGCTGTTGCGCACGCCCATCAGCGACAGCCTGCTGTGGATCGGGATCATCGTGGCGGTCCTCTCCTTCCCGCTGTTCCTCGTCCTGTCCCGGCTCGGTCTCAACACGTCCGACCACTGAGCAGCGCTCGCGTCGGCGTTGGCCCCCAGTGAGAGGGTGAGCGCATGCCTGCGTCCGCTTCCGTGCTCGATGAGATCGTCGCCGGAGTCCGCGAGGACCTGGCCCGCCGCGAGGCAGCGCTGCCGCTGCCCGAGCTGCTCGCGCACCTCGACGAGGCGCCCGCACCGCGTGACCCGATGCCGCACTTCCGGGGCCGCGGGTCGAGCGTGATCGCCGAGGTCAAGCGACGCAGCCCCAGCAAGGGCGACCTCGCCGACATCCCCGACCCGGCCGCGCTCGCCACGGCGTACGCCCGGGGCGGGGCCGCCGCGATCTCGGTGCTCACCGAGGAGCGTCGGTTCGGCGGCAGCCTGGCCGACCTGCGCAGCGTGCGCGCCGCGGTGGACGTGCCCATCCTGCGCAAGGACTTCATCGTCGAGACCTACCAGCTCGTCGAAGCCCGGGCGGCCGGTGCCGACCTGGCCCTCCTGATCGTCGCGGCCCTCGACGACGACACGCTCCGCCGCCTGCACGACGAGGCGTCCGAGCTCGGGCTGACCGTGCTGGTCGAGGTCCACGACGAGGCCGAGACCGAGCGCGCGATGGCCCTCGACCCCGAGCTGATCGGCGTCAACAGCCGCAACCTCAAGACCCTCGAGGTCGATCCGGGCGTCTTCGGCCGGCTCGCCCCGCAGATCCATGCCGATGTCGTGAAGGTCGCCGAGTCCGGCATCACCAGCGTCGACGACGTGGCCGGCTTCGTGGCGCAGGGCGCCGGAGTCGTGCTCGTCGGCGAGGCGCTGGTCAAGGACGGCGACCCCGAGGCAGCCGTACGAGCGATGACAGGAGTGACGCAACCATGAGCCAGCCGATGGGTCAGCCGACCAGGTTCGAGGCCGACGACCGCGGATACTTCGGCGACACGTGGGGCGGGCGCTTCATGCCCGAGGCGCTGGTCTCCGCCCTCGACGAGCTCACCGACGCCTGGCGCGAGGCGATGGCCGACGCCGCCTTCGTCGCCGAGTTCGAGCGGGTGCTGCGCGACTACGCCGGCACGCCCAGCCGGCTCTACCACGCCGAGCGGCTCTCCGAGACCGTCGGTGCCCGCGTGCTGCTCAAGCGCGAGGACCTCAACCACACCGGTGCCCACAAGATCCGCAACGTCCTGGGCCAGGCCCTGCTGACCAAGCGGATGGGCAAGACTCGCGTCATCGCCGAGACCGGTGCCGGCCAGCACGGCGTCGCCAGCGCCACGGCGGCCGCGTGGTTCGACCTCGACTGCACGGTCTACATGGGCGCGGTCGACACCCGCCGCCAGGCCCTCAACGTCGCCCGGATGCAGCTGCTCGGCGCGAAGGTCATCCCGGTCGAGTCCGGCAGCGCCACCCTCAAGGACGCCATCAACGAGGCCATGCGCGACTGGGTCGCCAGCGTCGACCACACCGCCTACCTCTTCGGCACCGCGGCCGGGCCGCACCCGTTCCCGTCGATGGTCCGCGACTTCTGCCGCGGCATCGGCGACGAGGCACGCGCCCAGTGCCTCGAGCAGTACGGCGTGCTGCCGGACGCCATCGCCGCGTGCGTGGGCGGTGGGTCCAACGCGATCGGCCTCTTCACGGCGTTCCTCGACGACGAGGGCGTGGAGATCCACGGCTTCGAGCCCGGCGGCGACGGGGTCGAGACCGGTCGCCACGCGGCCACCATCCACGCCGGCGAGGCCGGGGTGCTCCACGGCGCCCGCACCTACGTCCTCCAGGACGAGGACGGCCAGACCATCGAGTCGCACTCCATCTCCGCGGGTCTCGACTACCCCGGCGTGGGACCGCAGCACGCCCACCTGGCCGCGTCCGGCAGGGCGACGTACACGCCGGTCACGGATGCCGAGGCGATGGACGCGATGGCCCTGCTGAGCCGCGATCGAGGGCATCATCCCGGCGATCGAGTCGGCCCACGCGGTCGCTGGAGCGCTCGAGGTTGCCAAGCGGCTGGGGGCCGAGAAGGGCCCCGAGGCGACGGTCATCATCAACCTGAGCGGACGCGGCGACAAGGACATGGGCACGGCCATCGAGTGGTTCGGGCTGGGCGACGCCGAGCAGGGCGACGCGGCTCCGATCGACACGGAGGAGCAGCAGTGACCTCGGCAGCAGTGGCGTTCGAGACGACCCGTAGCTGAGGGGCGCGCCGCACTGGTCGGCTACCTGCCGGCGGGATTCCCCAGCGTCGACGGCTCCATCGCGGCCCTGCTCGCCATGGTCGAGGCCGGGTGCGACGTGATCGAGATCGGCCTGCCCTACAGCGACCCGGTGATGGACGGCCCCACCATCCAGGACGCCGCCCAGCAGGCGCTCGAGGGCGGGGTGCGCACCAGCGATGTGCTGCGCGTCGTCGCAGCGGTCGCGGAGACGGGTGTCCCGACCCTGGTCATGACCTACTGGAACCCGATCGAGAGGTACGGCGTCGAGCGCTGGGCGACCGACCTGGCTGCGGCCGGGGGAGCGGGCATGATCACGCCCGACATCACCCCCGACCACGGCGCCGCCTGGATCGCGGCAGCCGACGCTCACGACCTCGACAAGGTCTTCCTGGTCGCACCGAGCTCGACCGACGACCGCATCGCGATGACGACCGCTGCCTGCCGCGGCTTCGTCTACGCCACCGCGGTCATGGGGGTCACCGGTGCGCGCACCACCACCTCCGAGCTCGCGGCACCCCTGGTGGCCCGGACCCGCGCGACCACCGACCTCCCGATCGGGGTCGGTCTGGGCGTCAGCAACGGCGACCAGGCCGCCGAGGTCGCCGGCCATGCCGATGGCGTGATCGTCGGATCGGCCTTCGTCCGCATCCTGCTCGACCACGCCGGGGACGAGGCAGCGGGCCTCGCCGCCCTGCGCGACCTGACCGCCGACCTCGCCGACGGCTGCCGCCGTGGCTAGAGGCACCACCGTCGCCACCCGTTTCCTCGTCGTGGCGCTGTTCGGGCTGCTGGCCGCGTGCGGAGGCGGCACGGAGGCTTCGGTCGAGTTCACCGGGGAGCAGGTCGACCCGCCCTTCGAGGTCTCCTCCGACGCCCTCACCGACACCGACGGCGCAGCCCTACAGCCTGACCGAGGACACCGACGAGGACCTGACCCTGGTCTTCTTCGGCTACACCAACTGCCCCGACATCTGCGGTCAGGTGATGGCCACCCTGGCCGGCACGATGACCCGGCTCGACGACGACGTACGCGACCGGGTCGAGGTGGTCTTCGTGACCACCGACCCGGCCCGCGACACCGCCTCGGCGGTCGCGGAGTACACCCGGGCCTTCGACCCTTCCTTCGTCGGCCTGACCGGCGACCTCGACGACATCATCGAGGTCGGTCGAAGTGTCGGCGTAGGTGTCGACCAGGGCGAGAAGCTGCCCAGTGGCGGCTACGAGGTCACCCACGGCACCCAGGTGATGGCCATCGACGGCTCCGACGAGGCGCCTGTCTACTGGAGTGCCGACGTCTCTCAGGCCCAGCTCACCCGCGACGTCCTGTTCCTGCTCGACGAAGGATGATTGCCCCATGTCTCCCTTGGTGACCCTCATGTCCATCCCCAGCCCCGCCGACGGGGTCTGGAACCTCGGGCCGGTGCCGATCCGCGGCTACGCGCTGTGCATCATCGCCGGCATCGTCTTCGCGATCTGGCTCGGTGAGCGTCGCTGGGTGGCGCGCGGCGGTCTCCCGGGCGAGGTCAGCGACCTCGCCATCTGGGCAGTTCCCTTCGGCCTCGTCGGTGGCCGGCTCTACCACGTGATCACCGACTGGGAGCTCTACTTCGGCGAGGACAGGAATCCGGTCACTGCCCTGTACGTCTGGCGTGGCGGTCTGGGCATCTGGGGGGCGATCGCCTTCGGCGTGCTCGGTCTCTGGATCGGCGCGCGCCTGCGCGGCATCAAGATGCTGCCCCTGCTCGATGCCCTCGCACCCGGAGTTCTGGTCGCCCAGGCGATCGGCCGGTGGGGCAACTGGTTCAACCAGGAGCTCTACGGCCGCCCGACCGATCTGCCGTGGGGGCTGGAGATCGACGTGGCGCATCGCCCCGCGCAGTACCTGGACGTGGCGACCTTCCACCCCACGTACCTCTACGAGTGCCTCTGGTGCCTGGGTGCCTTCGCCCTGCTGATCTGGCTGGACCGGCGCTTCCGCCTCGGTCACGGCCGGGTCGCAGCGCTCTACGTCATGTTCTACACGGCCGGGCGCGCCTGGATCGAGAACCTCCGTATCGACGACGTGCAGCTGGACAACGTGCTGGGGCTGCGTCTCAACGTGTGGACCTCGATCATCCTGTTCATCCTCGCCGCGCTCTTCTTCCTCTGGTCCGCGCGTGTCCATCCCGGACGCGAGGAGCAGGTGCGCACGCGCGAGCCGAAGGCGGACGCCGAGGAGTCGTCAACCAGCACGACGGCCGATCCCACGGCCTGAAACTCGACCTGTGGCCGCGCGTGCACGGTGATAGATTCCGGATCGCTCGGGCCAACGTCGTCCCCAGCGGAAACACCCACCCCCCAGCACGACGGCCTTGCGCTCGGAGTGTTGAGACGACGACGGGAGAACCAGTGCCTCCGACGCACGCGTTCCCGCCGAGCTTCCCGGCTCCGCAGGGTCTCTACGACCCGCGCCACGAGAAGGACGCCTGTGGCGTCGCCATGGTCGCGACCCTCACCGGCGTGGCCAGCCACGACATCGTGGCGAAGGCCCTGACCGCCCTGCGCAACCTCGACCACCGTGGCGCCGCCGGCGCCGAGGTCAACTCCGGTGACGGCGCCGGCATCCTGCTGCAGGTGCCGGACGCCTTCCTGCGCGACGTCGTCGACTTCGAGCTGCCGCCAGCGAGGTCGTACGCCGTGGGCACTGCGTTCCTGCCCGGCGACGAGGGCACCGTCGCCAAGACGCGCCAGCGGATCGAGGAGCTCGCCGACGAGGAGGGCCTCGCCGTCCTGGGGTGGCGCGAGGTCCCGGTCGACGCCTCCAGCCTGGGCGCGACCGCCCGCAGCGTGATGCCGACCTTCGCCCAGCTGTTCGTGGCCGGCAAGGGCTCCCGGGTGACCGGCATGGCGCTGGAGCGCCGGGCCTTCTGCCTGCGCAAGCGCGCCGAGTCCGAGACCGACGTCTACTTCCCGTCGCTGTCCGCCCGGACGCTGATCTACAAGGGCATGCTGACGACCGACCAGCTCGACGCGGTCTTCCCCGACCTCGTCGACGAGCGGATCACCTCCGCGATGGCCGTCGTGCACTCGCGCTTCTCGACCAACACGTTCCCCAGCTGGCCGCTGGCCCACCCGTTCCGCTTCATCGCCCACAACGGCGAGATCAACACCGTGATGGGCAACCGCAACTGGATGCGCGCCCGCGAAGCCCTCCTCGAGAGCGACCTCATCCCCGGCGACCTCGAGCGGATCTTCCCGATCTGCACGCCGGGCGCCTCCGACTCCGCGTCGTTCGACGAGGTGCTCGAGCTGCTGCACCTCGCGGGTCGCTCGCTGCCGCACGCGGTGCTGATGATGATCCCCGAGGCGTGGGAGAACCACCGCGAGATGGACGCCCAGCGCCGCGCGTTCTACGAGTTCCACTCCGCGCTGATGGAGCCGTGGGACGGCCCGGCCTGCGTGGTCTTCACCGACGGCACCCAGATCGGCGCCGTGCTCGACCGCAACGGCCTGCGCCCCTCGCGCTACTGGGTGACCGACGACGGACTCGTCGTCCTCGCCTCGGAGGTCGGCGTGCTCGACCTCGACCCCGCCACGATCGTGCGCAAGGGCCGGCTGCAGCCGGGCCGGATGTTCCTCGTCGACACCGAGGAGCACCGCATCATCGAGGACGAGGAGATCAAGACCCAGCTCGCCGCCGAGCACCCCTACGACGAGTGGCTGCACGCCGGGCTGATCCACCTCGACGACATCGACGACCTCGAGCACATCGTCCACACCCACGCCTCGGTCACGCGCCGCCAGCAGGTCTTCGGCTACACCCAGGAGGAGCTGCGGGTCCTGCTGAGCCCGATGGCCAACACCGGGGGCGAAGCGCTCGGTTCGATGGGCACGGACACTCCCATCGCGGCGCTCAGCGACAAGCCGCGCCTGCTCTTCGACTACTTCTCCCAGCTGTTCGCGCAGGTCACCAACCCGCCGCTCGACGCGATCCGCGAGGAGCTGGTGACGTCCCTGAGCGGATCGATCGGTCCCGAGGCGAACCTGCTCGACCCGACCCCGGCCTCGTGCCGACAGGTCGTCCTGCCGTTCCCGGTCTTCTCCAACGACGACCTCGCCAAGATCCGCCACATCAACCGCGACGGCGACATGCCGGGCTTCCAGGTGCACGTCGTGCGCGGCCTCTACTCCGTCGAGGGTGGGGGAGAGGCGCTGGCCGCGCGTCTTGACGAGCTCTGCCGGGAGGTCTCGGCCGCGATTGCCGGCGGGGCGCGCATCATCGTGCTCTCCGACCGCCACTCGACCGCCGAGCTGGCCCCCATCCCGTCGCTGCTCCTGACGGGTGCGGTCCACCACCACCTCGTGCGCGAGAAGACCCGCACCCAGGTCGGCCTGCTCGTCGAGGCCGGCGACGTGCGCGAGGTCCACCACGTGGCGCTGCTCGTGGGCTACGGCGCAGCCGCGGTGAACCCCTACCTCGCGATGGAGTCCGTCGAGGACCTCGCCCGCGACGCCTACTACGTCAAGGTCGACCAGGACGTGGCCGTCGCCAACCTGATCAAGGCCCTCGGCAAGGGCGTGCTCAAGGTGATGTCCAAGATGGGCGTCTCCACGGTCGCGTCCTACACCGGTGCCAAGATCTTCGAGGCGGTCGGCCTGTCCCAGGACGTCGTCGACCGCTACTTCACCGGTACGACGTCCAGGCTGGGCGGCATCGAGCTCGGGACGATCGCCGAGGAGGTCGCCCGCCGCCACGCGGTGGCCTACCCCCGCGGCGGCATCGCGCCGGCGCACCGCGAGCTCAACACCGGCGGTGAGTACCAGTGGCGCAGCGAGGGCGAGCCGCACCTGTTCGACCCGGAGACGGTCTTCCGCCTCCAGCACGCCACGCGTGCCGGCAGCTACGACGTGTTCAAGCAGTACACCGGCCGGGTCAACGACCAGTCCTCGCGCCTGATGACGCTGCGCGGCATGTTCACCTTCCGGTCCGGTCTGCGTGAGCCGATCGACATCGACGAGGTCGAGCCGGTCTCCGAGATCGTCAAGCGCTTCTCCACCGGTGCGATGTCCTACGGCTCGATCAGCAAGGAGGCGCACGAGACCCTCGCGATCGCGATGAACCGGTTGGGCGCCAAGTCCAACACCGGTGAGGGTGGCGAGGATCCCGACCGTCTCTACGACCCCGAGCGCCGCTCGTCGATCAAGCAGGTCGCGTCCGGCCGCTTCGGCGTGACGTCGGAATACCTCACCAACGCCGACGACATCCAGATCAAGATGGCGCAGGGGGCCAAGCCCGGCGAGGGCGGCCAGCTGCCGGGCCACAAGGTCTACCCGTGGGTGGCCAAGACGCGGTACTCGACGCCGGGTGTCGGCCTGATCAGCCCGCCGCCGCACCACGACATCTACTCGATCGAGGACCTGGCGCAGCTGATCCACGACCTGAAGAACGCCAACCCGGCCGCCCGCATCCACGTGAAGCTGGTCTCCGAGGTCGGCATCGGCACGGTCGCGGCGGGGGTGTCCAAGGCCCACGCGGACGTCGTACTCGTCTCCGGGCACGACGGTGGCACCGGTGCCTCGCCGTTGACGTCGCTCAAGCACGCGGGCGGACCGTGGGAGCTCGGCCTGGCCGAGACGCAGCAGACGCTGCTGCTCAACGGCCTGCGCGACCGGATCGTCGTGCAGGCGGACGGGCAGCTCAAGACCGGCCGCGACGTGATCATCGCGGCGCTGCTCGGCGCGGAGGAGTACGGCTTCGCCACCGCGCCGCTGGTCGTCAGCGGCTGCATCATGATGCGCGTGTGCCACCTCGACACGTGCCCGGTGGGCGTGGCGACACAGAACCCGGTGCTGCGCGAGCGCTACAGCGGGCAGGCCGACCACGTCGTGAACTTCTTCGAGTTCATCGCCCAGGAGGTCCGCGAGCTGCTGGCCGAGCTGGGGTTCCGGACCCTGGCGGAGGCGGTCGGCCAGGTCGGCACCCTCGACGTCGCCCGGGCCATCGACCACTGGAAGGCGTCCGGTCTCGACCTGACCCCGATCCTGCACGAGGCCTCACGCCACGGCGAGTTCGGCCAGTTCGAGGACCAGGCGCTGCGGTGCACCGGCACCCAGGACCACGGCCTCGACAAGGCGCTCGACAACCGGCTCATCGAGATCGCTGCGCCGGCGCTCGAGTCGGGCGAGCCCGTACGAGCCCAGGTGGAGGTCCGCAACGTCAACCGCACGGTCGGCACCATGCTCGGTCACGAGGTGACCAAGCGCTACCGGGGTGAGGGGTTGCCCGAGGGCACCATCGACATCACCCTGACCGGTTCGGCCGGGCAGTCCTTCGGCGCGTTCGTCCCGCGCGGGGTGACCCTGCGCCTGGAGGGGGACGCCAACGACTACGTCGGCAAGGGACTCTCCGGCGGTCGGCTGGTGGTGCGCCCGGACCGGGCGGCGACCTTCGACGCGAGCGACCAGATCATCGCGGGCAACACGATCGGCTACGGCGCCACGTCGGGCCAGATCTTCCTGCGGGGCAGGGCCGGTGAGCGGTTCTGCGTCCGCAACTCCGGCGCCAGCGCGGTGGTGGAGGGTGTGGGCGACCACGCCTGCGAGTACATGACCGGCGGCGTCGTCGTCATCCTGGGCCCGACCGGACGCAACGTGGCGGCCGGCATGTCGGGCGGCTACGCATTCGTCCTCGACCTCGACGAGGGCCGGGTGAACCCCGAGCTCGTCGATCTCTCTCCCGTCGCAGGCAAGGCGGCCGACGAGCTGAAGGCGCTGGTCGAGGAGCACGCCGAGGAGACCGGTTCCACGGTCGCCACCGAGCTGCTGGCCGACTGGACCACGTCGCTCGCCCGCTTCACCGAGGTGATGCCGCGCGACTTCCGGCGGGTGCTCGAGGCGCGCGAGGCAGCTCTCGGCGAAGGACTCAGCGAGGACGAGGCGGCGGCACGCATCATGGAGGTGCTTCATGGCTGATCCCAAGGGCTTTCTCAAGCACGGACGCGAGGTCGCCTCGCGCCGCGAGGTCGCCGAGCGCGTCCACGACTGGAACGAGGTCTACCCGGACGGGATAGGCCGCGCCCTGCTGCCGATCATCAGCACCCAGGCCGGGCGCTGCATGGACTGCGGCATCCCGTTCTGTCACCAGGGCTGCCCGCTGGGCAACATCATCCCGGAGTGGAACGACCTGGTCTGGCGTGACGACTGGGACGGTGCGATCGACCGTCTCCACGCGACCAACAACTTCCCGGAGTTCACCGGCCGCCTGTGCCCGGCGCCCTGCGAGACCGCATGCGTCCTGGGCATCAACCAGGACCCGGTGACGATCAAGAACGTCGAGGTCTCGATCATCGATCGCGCGTGGGGCTCGGGCTACGTACGTCCGCAGCCGCCCGAGTGGCTCTCGGGCAAGACGGTCGCGGTGATCGGCTCCGGCCCCGCCGGGCTGGCCGCGGCCCAGCAGCTCACTCGCGCCGGCCACACCGTGGCCGTCTACGAGCGCGCGGACAAGATCGGCGGGCTGATGCGCTACGGCATCCCCGAGTTCAAGATGGAGAAGAAGCACCTCGACCGGCGACTCGACCAGATGCGGCGCGAGGGGACGATCTTCCGGGCGGGCGTCGACGTCGGGGGCGACCTGACCGGACCCCAGCTGCTGGCGCGGTACGACGCCGTGGTCCTGGCGATGGGCGCCACCGCTGCGCGCGACCTCCCGGTCCCGGGACGTCGAGCTCGGCGGCATCCACCAGGCCATGGAGTTCCTCCCGCAGGCCAACCGGGTGGCGCTCGGTGAGGCGCCCACGTCGGACGGCTCCGACCAGATCGTGGCCACCGACAAGGACGTCGTGATCATCGGCGGCGGCGACACCGGGGCCGACTGCCTCGGCACGTCGATCCGCCAGGGTGCACGCTCCATCACCCAGCTCGAGATCATGCCCCAGCCCACGGGCGAGCGGCCGACCGGCCAGCCGTGGCCGACGTACCCCATGCTCTTCCGGGTCTCGTCCGCGCACGAGGAGGGCGGCGACCGGGTCTACGCCGTGTCGACGCAGGAGTTCCTCGGTGACGACGACGGCCACGTGTCGGCGTTGAGGCTGGTCGAGGTCGACGCAGAGGTTCCAGCCGGTCGAGGGCACCGAGCGCGAGATCCCCGCCCAGCTCGTCCTGCTCGCGATGGGCTTCGTCGGTCCCGAGCAGCCCGGCATCATCGAGCAGCTCGGCGTGGATCTCGACGAGCGCGGCAACGTGCGGCGCGACGAGGCGTACGCCGCCTCCGTCCCGGGTGTCTACGTCGCCGGCGACGTGGGCCGGGGTCAGTCGCTGATCGTGTGGGCGATCGCCGAGGGGCGCAGCGCGGCCGCCTCGGTCGACGCCTTCCTCACCGGCTCGACCACGCTGCCCTCGCCGATCAAGCCACATGAGCGCCCGCTGACCGTCTGACGGTGCGGTGGTCGGTCCTCCGCCGGAGCGTATCACCGCCAACCGCCGGACACTTGCTTGGAACGATCCAACTTCCGCTAGGGTATCCCGGTGCGAAGAGCCAAAATTGTCTGCACCCTCGGCCCCGCGGTGAACACCCCCGAGGGGATCCGAGACCTTGTCGACGCCGGGATGGACGTGGCCCGACTCAACATGAGCCATGGGGCGTACGCCGACCACGAGGCCGTCTACCGGTTGGTCCGTCAGGCCTCCGACGACACCGGTCACGCGATCGGCGTCTTCGCCGACCTGCAGGGGCCCAAGATCCGCCTCGAGACGTTCGGCGACGGCCCCGTCAGGCTGAAGAAGGGCGCCACCTTCACCATCACGACCCGCGACGTCGTCGGGGACGTCGACCAGTGCGGCACGACGTACAAGGGTCTCCCCGGTGACGTGAAGCCCGGTGACCCGCTGCTCATCGACGACGGAAAGGTGCGGCTCAAGGTGACGTCGGTCGACGACACCGACGTCGTGACCGAGGTCGTCGTTGCCGGCAAGGTCTCCAACAACAAGGGGATCAACCTGCCCGGCGTCGCGGTCTCCGTGCCCGCGCTGTCCGAGAAGGACACCGCCGACCTGCGCTGGGCACTGAACCTCGGCGTCGACTTCATCGCCCTCAGCTTCGTGCGCAGTGCGGCCGACGCCGAGGACGTGCGCGTCATCATGCGCGAGGAGAACATCGTCGTCCCCATCATCGCCAAGATCGAGAAGCCGCAGGCGATCGACAACATCGACGAGATCGTCGAAGCCTTCGACGGCATCATGGTGGCGCGCGGCGACCTGGGCGTCGAGTGCCCGCTCGAGGACGTCCCGATCCATCAGAAGCTGATCATCGACAAGGCCCGCCGCAACGCCAAGCCCGTCATCGTGGCCACCCAGATGCTCGAGTCGATGATCAGTGCCCCCGCGCCCACGCGCGCCGAGGCGAGCGACGTGGCCAACGCGGTCCTCGACGGCGCCGACGCCGTCATGCTCTCCGGCGAGACGAGCGTGGGGGAGTACCCCATCATCGCCGTCGAGACGATGGCCCGGATCGTCGCCTCGACCGAGGACCACGGCCTGAGCCACATGGCCGCCGTCGCGTGGAACCCGCACACCCGCGGCGGGATCATCGCCAAGGCTGCCGCCGAGGTGGCCGAGTCCGTCGGCGCGAAGTACGTCGTCGCGTTCACCGTCAGCGGTGACTCGGCCAAACGCCTGTCCCGCTACCGCGGGACGATCCCGGTCCTGGCGTTCACGCCCGAGTCCCGGACGCGCTCGCAGCTCGCCCTCACGTGGGGCGTCGAGACCTTCCAGGGTGCGGAGGTGGAGCACACCGACGAGATGGTGCGCCAGGTCGACGAGGCCCTCATCCACATCGGCCGGGTCAAGAAGGGCGACCTCGTGGTGATCATCGCGGGCAGCCCGCCCGGCATCCCCGGCTCCACCAACGCGCTGCGCATCCACCGGATGGGCGACGCCATCGACGGGGCTGCGCCGGCCTACCGCCGGCCGCGCTGAGTCAGGTCTTCGGACCGATCAGCTCGTCGAGCGTGGCAACCGCCTCGCGCCGCGAGACCGAGATCGTCCACGGGCCGGACCGTCGCCAGGGCACGTCGACCAGGTCGAGGGCCCAGCCGCACAGGCCCAGGATGTCCTCGGACCGGTTGCTGAACTGCCAGCGGGCGTAGTCGTAGCGGCGCTTCTCGCCGCCCACGACGCGCGTCGCCCAGTTGTTGACCCGCGCGCCGTCGGAGTGGAAGAGCCCTCGCAGGAAGTCGGCGGGGAACGCGCGCACGATGTCCTCCTGCCACTCCTCCAGCGAGATGCGGCGCTCGTGCTTGCGGCCGGGTCCGTGCTGGGGGAAGAGACAGGGCCAGTGCTTCCAGTTGCCATGCACGACGATGACGCCCGGAGCAGGCACGTGAAACACGCCGGCGGCAGGATGTATGGCCCGGACAGCGAGCGACACGTCGTCGATGATCCCGGGCAACCGGGCGTCGCACGACACGCGAAGGGTTGTGTGCCCCTGAAACGCGGAAATGCACCCGTCGCCCAAGTAGTAGCCCAGGAGGCTTGAATATGCCGCCCCGGGAACTGGCCACGCGCCCGCGCAACGACTGCAGCCCGGCACCGGGTCGGGGACCTTCAGCCAGTTCCTGATGGTCGAGCGTGCGACACCCGTCGCGCGGCTGGTGGCGCTCAACGTGGCGCCGGAGGTCACGAGAGCGCGGGCTTCCTGGCGCTGACGGGCGTCGTACATGGAACGAGCGTGGCGGCAGCCACCGACAGTGGCACGGTGCCCCGGGTGAGATTCGAACTCACACTGAATGCTGTTTGAGAGCATCGCCTCTGCCGTTGGGCTACCGGGGCCAACAGCGCTGAAACCGTACCCGACTAGCCTTGCCCCCGTGACACAGCCCGTAGACGCCAGCGCTGCCTCCGACGTACGCCGCGTCGTGATCGCCGAGGACGAGGCCCTCATCCGGATGGACCTGGCCGAGATGCTCGGCGAGGAGGGGTACGACGTGGTCGGGCAGGCCGGCGACGGCCAGAAGGCGATCGAGCTGGCCCGCGACCTGCGCCCCGACCTGGTCATCCTCGACGTGAAGATGCCGGTGCTGGACGGCATCGCCGCCGCCGAGGTCATCGCGCGCGAGCGGATCGCACCGGTCGTCATCCTCACTGCCTTCTCCCAACGCGACCTCGTCGCCCGGGCCCGCGACGCCGGCGCGATGGCCTACCTCGTCAAGCCGTTCCAGCGCGGCGACCTGGTGCCGGCCATCGAGATGGCGGTCAGCCGCTATGCCGAGATCAGCCTCCTCGAGCAGGAGGTCTCCGACCTCCAGGAGTCACTGGCGACGCGCAAGGCGGTCGACCGCGCCAAGGGTGTCCTGCAGGAGAAGTTGGGGCTCAGCGAGGGCGACGCCTTCCGCTGGATCCAGAAGACGGCGATGGACCTGCGGCTGTCGATGAAGCAGGTTGCTGACGGCGTGGTCGAACACGGTCCGGGCGAACAGGCCTGAATCGGGAGATCCTCCGGTGTAGACCGGTTGGTCACGAAACGGCAACGGCACGTGAATGCACGGCCAGAACCGTGTCCCGCGCCTCATGTGGAGTGTTAGGTTCCCGCCACAAGGAGGCTGCCGAGGTGGACAGCCCCATGAAACAGACGGAGGATCCATGATCCGCTCATCCAAGACGTGGCAGGCAGTCGCACTGACGGCCGTTGCCGGCCTGGCGCTCAGCGCCTGTGGCACGACCGACACCGACGACGGCGACGCCAGCGGCGAGGACTGCAACTTCAAGATCGGTGTGATGGGCGCGCTGTCCGGCGCAAACGCCAGCATCGTCCTGCCGTCGGTCGACGGCGCCGAGCTCGCGCTCAACCAGTGGGAGAACGACGAGTGCGAGGTGACCATCGAGAAGTTCGACACCGAGGGCGACCCGGCCAAGGCGACGCCCGTCGCGACCCAGATCGCGGGTGACGAGAGCTTCATCGGTGTCATCGGTGGCGCGTTCTCCGGTGAGACGCGAGCCACCAAGAGCATCTACGCGGACGCCGGCGTCACCATGGTGAGCCAGTCCGCCACGGCGACCGACCTCACGCAGGCAGGACCAGGTCGACGTCTTCCACCGCCTCGTCCCCTACGACGACTACCAGGGCTCGGCCATCGCGAACTACCTCGCTGACGAGGTCGGCGCGACCAAGGTGTTCGTGGTCGACAACTCCGAGGCCTACGGCGAGCCGCTGGCCGACCGCGTCGAGGAGACCCTCGGCGACAAGATGGTGCAGCGCGACAAGACCGAGGTCGGCCAGACCGACTTCGCGCCGACCATCTCGAAGATGGAGTCGGCTTCGCCCGACGCCGTCTTCTACGGTGGCTACATCGCCGAGGCCGCGCCGCTGCTCAAGCAGATGCGTGACGCCGGCATCGACGCCCCGTTCGTCGGCGGTGACGGCCTCTACGGTGCCGACTTCGGCAACGCGGTCGGCGACGCCGGTGAGGGTGCCGTCGTGATGTGCCCCTGCGCCCCGATCGACGAGGAGAGCACCTTCGCTGCCGACTACGAGGCAGAGTTCGGCGCTGCGCCGGGTGCCTACGCGGCCGAGGGCTTCGACGCGATGAGCGTCTTCCTCGCCGCCCTGGACGACGGTGCTCGCACCCGCGAGGACGTCGAGGCGTTCGTCGACGACTACAGCGCCGAGGGCCTCAGCAAGGAGATCGCCTTCGACGAGAACGGCGACGTCCCGCAGGAGAACGTGTCCTACTGGGCATACAAGAACGAGGGTGGCACACTCGTGCCGGAGGTCGAGGTCACTCCCTGACCCCAACCCGAGTCAAGCACCGCGGGGGCGGCCGGATCTCCGGCCGCCCCCGCTCCTTGGCCCCCGACAACGGGGCATGAGTCTGAGAGGGGTCCTTGAGTGGACTTCGACGCCTTGTTCAGCGGGCTGGACCGGCACACGCTCGATGGCATCACCCGCGGTTCGATCTATGCGCTGGTCGCACTGGGTTACACCATGGTCTACGGGGTGATGAAGCTCATCAACTTCGCGCACTCCGAGGTCTTCATGGTCGGCACCTGGGCGGTGCTCGGCGTCTACACCGTCCTCGGTGTGTCGACCGGTGAGAGCCTGCCCGTGGTCATCGGGGCCACCCTCCTGGCCCTGCTGGTCGCGATGCTCGCCTCCGCAGGAACGGCGCTCGCGGTCGAACGCATCGCCTACCGGCCACTGCGCAAGAAGGGTGCCCCACCCCTCGTCTTCCTCATCACCGGCATCGGCTGCTCCCTGGTGCTGGTCGAGCTGTTCGGCCAGGTGTTCAAGGTCATCTTCGGCGCTCCGTTCGGCCGCGTCACGGTCAACATCCCGTCGGTGCTCGAGACCAAGGAGCTGTTCACGATCCCCGGTCTCGACCTCACGATCACCAACACCCGCGTCATCATCATCGTGGGCGCGATCGTGATGATGCTGGCCCTGGACACCTTCGTGAACAAGAGCCGCCTCGGCCGGGGCGTGCGCGCCGTCGCCCAGGACCCCGACACCGCGTCCCTCATGGGCGTCAACCAGAGCCGCGTCATCATGCTGGTCTTCGTCCTCGGTGGCGCCATGGCCGGTGTCGCGGCGCTGCTCTACACGATCCAGTACGACATCACGAAGTTCGACATCGGCTTCATCATCGGGCTGAAGGCGTTCACCGCTGCCGTCCTCGGTGGCATCGGAAACCTGCGAGGAGCCCTCGTCGGTGGTCTGCTGCTCGGCATCGCAGAGGTCTACGCCTCGACGATCTGGAGCTCCGAGTGGGCCAACGTCACGGCGTTCGTCGTCCTCGTGGTCGTCCTGATGTTCCGCCCCACCGGTCTGCTGGGCGAGTCCCTCGGAAAGGCACGCGCATGAGCCAGATCCTTGATGCCTACCGCGGCCTGAAGCTGCGCGACCGCATGGCCGACGCTCCCAACTGGGTGCGCAAGGTCGGCATGCTGCTCGTGATCGCCTTCGCGTTCTACCTGCCGTTCCTCAACATCCTGCCGTTCGCCTACGTCCGCACCGACCTCTCCTCGAGCGGGTCGGACTGGGCCAGCGTGCTGTTCCTCGTGGTCGTCTACATGATCGCGGCCGTCGGCCTCAACGTCGTGATCGGCTTCGCGGGACTGCTCGACCTCGGCTACGTCGGCTTCTACGCGCTGGGTGCCTATTCCGTCGCTCTGTTCGGCTCGCCGTCCTCCCCGGTGGTGGTGGCCATCCAGAACAGGTTCGGCCTCGACGAGACATGGGCCGTCCCCTTCGTCATGTGCATCCCGATCGCCATCGCGATGGCCCTCATCGCCGGCGTGATCCTCGGAGCACCGACCCTGCGGCTGCGCGGTGACTACCTCGCGATCGTGACCCTGGGGTTCGGCGAGATCATCCGCATCACCGCCCGCAACCTGGACAACGTCACCAACGGCGCGACCGGCATCAGCGGCGTACCGGTTCCGCCCGGCCCCGAGATCGACGGGCGCTCGTTCTTCAACACCATCGACGCCGAGCGCTGGTACTGGCTCGCCCTGAGCATCCTGATCCTGATCATCTTCCTGGCCTTCCGCCTGGAGCACAGCCGGGTGGGCCGGGCCTGGCTCGCCATCCGCGAGGACGAGGATGCCGCCGCGATCATGGGTGTGGCCGCCTTCAAGTTCAAGCTGTGGGCCTTCGCCATCGGTGCCTCGGTCGGTGGCATCGCCGGCCTGCTGTTCGGCAGCAAGCAGCAGTACGTCGAACCGAACGCGTTCATGGTCAACCTGTCGTTCCTGTTCGTCGCAATGGTGGTCATCGGAGGCTCGGGCAACATCTACGGCGTCCTGCTCGGGGCCTTCCTGCTGACCTACCTGCCCGAGCGGTTCCGCGAGTTCCAGGAGTGGCGTCCCTTCGCCTTCGGCATCGCGCTCGTCCTGGTGATGCTCCTGCGCCCGCAGGGACTGGTGCCGAGCAGACGCAGAGCCCGAGAATTCGAGGACCGCAAGGTCGAAGCCGAGGAGGCTGCCGCCGATGCCTGACCAGACGACGACACAGGACGCGAGCGCGCCCGGTGGGGCGCCGACGATCGCACCGGACACCTCCGACCACGACGCGCTCAGCATCGACGTGGGCCCGG
>CAVQJS010000016.1:0-89862 GCA_963712875.1 uncultured Actinomycetota bacterium
GTGCGTAGTACTGCCCAGAGTCGGGCAGGTTGACGTCCACCGACGCCCCCTGGGGCAGGGTCGTGACAAGCGAGATGCCGTCCAGGTTCTGCCGGTACACGCGCCAGACCACTGAGGCAAGCTGAAAGTATGCGGGAGCTTGGTTGGAGACGTTCAGATTGAGCCGCTGTGGCTGCGGTCGGGGGAGGCGGCGGCGGAGCGGGAGGGGGCGCCGCGAGTTTCCATACGCTGCCGTTGGTGCCGACGAACCAGACTACGTCGCCACCGGCCGCCGAGACACCCTGGAAGTGAGAGGCGGGGACCTGGGTGAACGCCTGTCCGTCGTTGGTGCTCCAGACCGTGCCATTGCTCCCGACCAGCCACACCTGACCTGTGGTGCTGGCGGAGAGATCCTCCATACCTGAGCCCGGTGTCTCCACCCATTGAGCGTGCGGGTAGACGCCTTCGCGTCGCCAAAGCACTGCGGCGGGTGGAGATCGCCCAGAGCAAGCCGCCGGGGCCGACCGCCACGCGCTTGAACCGGTCGACTGCTGGTTGCCACTGCGCGGTCCGGCCATCCGTGGTCGCCCAGAGCTTGCCGTTGCTGGTGGTGATCCACAGCGTCCCGTCAGGGCCTGCGGCGATGTCCTCAACCCCCACGCCCAGACTGGCGGCAGCCTCACCGCGCGCCACTGTCCGGGGGTGGTCGAGGACCACAAGCTGCCGTCCTTGCCGACCCCCCACAGGTGCGACCCGTTGGCGGCGATCGCCAAGCGGCGGAAACCCGTGCCCGCAATCTGGGAGAAGGGGGTCCCGCTGTCCTTGGATCGCCAGACCGTGCCGTTCACACCGCACACGGTCAGGGGTCCGCCGCCGATTCCGGAGAGTGCGGCGACGTCCTGCATCCCTGACGCCGCGGTCTTGGTGAAGACGCGCTTCATGGTTCTCCCCTCGGTGCGGCCGCAGAGGCCAGCCCGAGCCTCTCGTGCCATCGGATCAGGGTCAACAGGATTTCGGGTGCGGAGTGAGTGCTGATCCATCACTTAGTTACTGGTCTGGACACAGGCGTGACACTCTGAAATGCCTCGGTAGGTCAATTCGCCGATGTGCACGGCGCGCCCGGCCCGCTGAATTTTGCCACGACATTCGTTCCCGAATATGGGCGGCCTCGCTTGTTCGTGGCAGGCCTTGCCGCCCTAGAAGCCCTATCCGTAATCCGCGCTTCCTCAAAGAGAGGCGTTCACCTGAGTGCAGCCACCGGAAGGGTGCGGATTACGAGACGGTGCGTCCAGCGACGGCTGCGCGAGAGCCTTTCCGTTGGCCGTCAGCGAGGTTGCTGGTGAAGGAGGTGCCTCCGCGCCCAAAACGTTCGGCGACCAACCAAGGCCCCATGTGAAGCGGCTGCCGACCCTGCGTCAAACCGCCGCGAGCGGGACGCACCCCATTCGCCGCTGTGCGGGCGGTGCCTCGGCCAGATCTCGTGTCATCGGCTCATCCGGACGGATCAGGAGCCCGGTTGTGAAAGAACTCAGAAGCGAGTTCGGCCGGAGGGGTCGGCGTTGACATGGTGGGAGACGTGATTCATGCCGGCCACGTCTTGCCCTCCGAGGGGCCGGGGCCGCAGTCAAATGCTGGTGTCCTGTCTGACGGCACCGCTACCGCGGACAGGCGAGGTCTCGTGCTGAGGCGCCCACCTCCTGCGCTTATACCTCAGTCGGGTCATGGACATGGGCGCCCGGCTCTGTTCTCGTGGAAGGTCCACCTGTCCGTTCTTACAGTCGCACCTGGATGACCCATGCGCAGCAAACTCCCGCTCGTCCTTGCCAGCGTTACAGCACTCCTCGCAGCCCTCCTGGCCGGAACGCAGACTTCCGCTTACGCCATCACCTTCGGGATGCCCGACGCCGGCGAGCACCCGAACGTCGGCTCCTTCGTTGGCGAGTTCACTGACCCCGAGACCGGCGACACCACGCTCTTCCAGCTCTGCACAGGCACCCTTATCGACCAAGACGTGGTTCTTTCGGCCAGCCACTGCTTCAGCGGCCTGCCACCGGTCATCACCGACATCACCTTCACCCTGGACGAGACCATCGACTCCGACCGGGACGGTGACGTGGACGCCGACGTGGAGCTGCTCACTGGGACGCCTGTCACTCACCCCCTCTTCGGCAGCGGCGGCCAGAACAACCCCTACGACATCGCCGTCTTCCTCCTCGACGACCCGATCACCGACGTCGAGCCAGCCGCCCTAGCGCCCGCCGGTACGTTCGACCAGGCACGCCTGCGCGACGAGACCTTCACCGCCGTGGGCTACGGCACCGTTCGCACGAGCATCCGGAAAGGACCGCAGGGCTTCGACGTGGGCTGGCGACGCGAGAAGGCAGACCAAGAGCTGCTCTCGGTCACCAAGGCGTGGGCAACTCTGTCGATGAACCCCGCGACCGGCAACGCCGGCACCTGCTATGGCGATTCGGGAGGTCCACACTTCCTCGATGACGTCATCGTGTCGATCACCGTGACTGGGGACGCGATGTGCAAGGCCACCGACAAGACCTATCGCGTGGACACCCCGTGGGCCCGGGAGTTCCTCTCACAATTCATCGCCTTGCCCTAAGGCATCACGCGGCACTAGCGGCGGTCCATAACCTCACGCGGGGAAAAGGCATGCAACTGCTGTGCGGTAAGGCGTCCGCCAGGCGCCTACGTGCGAGATCGCGGACCTGGGAGGCGAGAGCCAAAGCAACGTGACGCGGGCAACTCGTGAGCCCGAACATGCGTCACTCCGCCGCGATCCGGACGCCCGCAGCGCAGCGAGCTCAGTGGCTCTCATAGGCGCCTGATGTGCGCGGGCGCTCCAGATTCCTGAGGGATTGGGTAGACAGTCCTCGCACCGCTCAGCGACCCTGACTTGATGGGCGCGTTGCCGCGACCGCACCTAGCTCCCGGTCCCCATCGGGAGCTGGTGGACGCGCTCCACGTCCTGCACCACCGTACCGGTTGGCCGAGCTTGCGACGCCTGGCGGCGGGCACGGGGGTCTCCCACACCACGGTTTCGAAGGCGTTCTCGTCACCGATGCTGCCCAGCTGGGGAACCCTCGAACTGCTGGCCGAGGCCATGGGCGGCGACGTCGATTGGTTCCGCACGCTCTGGCTCGCCGCATCAACCCCCGCAGACGAAATCGAGCGTCCCGGCGTCCGGATCGCGGGGCGCACCGCCGAGCTCGCCGTCGTGCGACGACATCTCGACTCCGGCTCGGGTCTGCTCCTGATCACAGGTGAGGGAGGCATCGGCAAGACGACACTGGTGGGGGCCGCTGCCGCGTCGACTGACGCCACGGTGGTCGTTGGTCATTGCCTGCAGCTGTCGCGGGAGGTGCCGCTCCTCCCGATCATCGACGCGTTGCGGGTCCTTCTCGACGTTGACGACGGACAGTGGATGAAGGAGGCGCTGGCGGAGTGCCCTGCGTTCGTCCGCGTGTCTCTCGCCAGGCTCCTGCCGGAGCTTGGCCCGAACGCGGCGATCCCATCGGAGGATCCTTGGGGGCTCGAACGACTTCTGGTATCGGTGTCCAGCATGTTGCAGAAGCTCGCCGCAGGCCGCCCGTTGGCGCTGCACCTGGAGGACTGCCACTGGGCGGACCGCAGCACGCTGGACCTCCTGACCCATCTGGCAAACACCCCGACCACGGTCCCCCTGGTGGCCACATGGCGCACCGGCGACCCAGAGGTGCACACCGATCACTCGGCCTGGCTCTCCAAGGCCCGATGGACCCCCGGCGTGACAACCGTGGACCTCGAGCCTCTGACACTCCAGGAGACCGCCGAGCAGCTCCGGCTCCTCACAGGCGTAGCCGCAGACCCTGGCGAGGCGGAGCGCATCCAAGCTCGGACGCAGGGCCTCCCCCTCTACACCGCCCAGCTTGCACGTACGCCGTCGGATGCCGAGCTCCCGCAGCACCTCGCGAACCTCCTCGACCACCGGATCGGCGACCTCAATGCCGGGGCCTGGACGGTGGCGCGCCTCCTGGGCCTGGGGCAGCGACGGATGAACCCGCGGCTCGTGCGAGACGCCAGCGGCTTGGACCCCGAGGCGATTGACGAGGCGCTCCGGGTGCTGGCCGGACGGGGGCTCATCCGCACCGGCACCGGGGACGACGCAGAGCTGTCCCACCCGCTGCTCATCGATGCGGTTCACCGCCGGCTGGTGCCAGGTGAGGGTGCGCGGGTCCATGCCCGGCTCGCGGAGGCGCTGTCGGGTGAGCCAGGGATCGAGCCGGCCGAGGTTGCCGACCACTGGCGGGCGGCGGGCCGGCTGGGCCAGGAGGTCACACCGCGGGTGGCGGCGGCCCGCCGGTCGAACGAGCGGTTCGCCCCGCGTGAAGCGCTCAAAGGCTGGCTGCGAGTGCTGGAGCTCTGGGACGCCGGCGAACGCGCCGACGGACTGGAGTTGTGGGACGTCTTGGTCAAAGCACTCGAAGCGGCCGGCCAGCTTCTCGAGCTGGACACCAGTCGGGAGCTCGCGCGCAGGGCCGAGGCTCTCGACCTTCCCGACCGCCAGCGGGCGGTGGCGCTGCAATGGATGGCCGTGTCCCTGATCGGCGATGGAATGCCCGAGAGTGCTCTACCCCTCCTCGAGGAAGCGGAAGGACTGCTCGAGGGTTTCCCGCCATCACAAGAACAGGCAGAGCTGTTCGCCACTCGAGTCGGCTTCTTCATCCAGTTCGGTCAGTTGGACCGTGCCAAGGCTGACCTTCGCCGCGGTCTGGACGTCCTGGACGCGCTGGAAGATCAGCGGACACGACGTCAATGGATCGCCAACTCGATGTGGGTGACCATGTGGTCCGGTGACCTCAATGGAGCCGTGGCCATCGCTCGGGACGCCCTCACCTCCGAGTGGCCAGAGCTCGACCCCATCGCCGACATGCAGCTCGCTGCGACCGCTACCGACGTCATGCTCCGCACCGCCACCCGGCTACAGAGGTCGAGGAGATGGCCATCGACACCGTGCGGGAGATCGAGGCCTACAACCTCACGCACTCGAATGGCGGCGTTGTGCTGCGCGCCAACATCGCCTGGGCCTATCTCAGCCAGGGTGACGTGGCCGCAGCCCGAGAGTGGGTGCGTCCGGTAACGCGCTCAGACCCCGATTCAAACACCGCCTTGGTCCACTTCCTGCTCGGCGCGATCGAGCTTCGGGAGGGGTGCGTGCAGGCCGCCGTCGATCGGTGCCAGGCTGCCGCCGCCCAGATCCGGATGCACGACCAGAACTGGGTCGAAGGCGTTCCCTGGCACGCGGAGGTCGAGCTGTGGGCCGGGAGGCCCGACTCGGCGTTGGGCCTCCTCGACGAGGCCTTGGAGGTGACCCTGCCGACGCAGGCCCTCACGACCGCTGCCTTGGTCCGTCTGCATGCGCGAGCACAGGCCGACCAGCTCGAGGCTGCCGGCGCAACCGCATCCGAGCGCCGCCGACTCGTCGAGCAGTTGCACGCCATCGTGGCCGGGGCTCGTTCGGACCCGTTCGGCATGGCCACCTGCGACGTCTCCGTCCCCGCGTCCGCAAGGTCGTGGCAGGGAGAGCTGTCGAGAATCGCAGGGACAGGATCCGTGGACGGCTGGGTCTCGGCCGCCGCGGAGTGGGATCACATCATTCGCCCCCACGACGCGGCGTACTGCCGCTGGAGAGCAGGACAGGTCGCTCTTCGCGAAGGCCAGGGCACCCTCGCCGCTCGGCTCCTCAAACGTGCAGCGACCGACGCCAGCACGCACGCTCCACTGCGACAAGCGATCGCAGCGACCACGTGCGGCGGGTGAACCCCGCGGCGCGACCGGAGGATGCGTGCACGGCGGCGGCAGGTGCTCGCATCTGCCGTGACGAGTGCGTCTATCCGCCGCCTTTGCCCGTCCAGCCCGAAAAGTGCGTCGGCGGGTCGAACTCGTTGCCGAGCCGACGGCCCGTTCAAGCCGGTGCCCTGAGCAGACCACCGGCCATGGTCATCAGTGCGGGGTGGACTCCGGTGGCTTCATCTGAACCGCCCATTGCTTGCGTTCGTCCTCGATGACCGTACGCAACAGGGCGCCAAGCTGGCCCTGAGCAGCAGCGGCTTCACCGTCGTAGGGCGACAGGTGGGCCAGGTAAAGCAGGCCGTGCTCGCGCAGCGTCTCGGTCACGACGCGGTAGCGCAGCCAGTTGGTGTGGAACTTGAACAACTGCTGGGTGCCTTCCACGACGACGATCGCTGCGCCGATGCAGGAAGTCAGGATCGCGGGTGCGCTGCTCGCGGCCAGGACCGTGACCGCGGCTGCGAGCACCAGGGTGACCATCTTCAAGGACTGATAGGCGACTCGAGCGCGGCTGGCAGCACGGGAGTACCAGGCGAAGTAGGAGTCCAGCTCCCGCCAGATGTGGTCGGCGTCCGTCGACAGCACCGTCCCCCGGCAGCGAGTTGCCGAGCCGCTTCCAGGCATCGCTCTTGGCGCTGCGCGGCGTCGTCTGACCGGTGGTCACGATGGTTCCCGCCTTCCCTGTTCGACGAGAACAGGATGTGGGTGCGCACCTTCGGCCCGCAAGTGCCTGGTCAGGACGAGGCGGGAGTGGACTGTCGAGGGCGCCTGGATCACCGAGGTCGGTGTGTGAGCAGTGCCCTCGCGATCATGCCGACGGCGTGACTTAGGCGGTCGAGGAAGCCGTCGAACCCGATGATCACTGACCGATCTCTGGCAACCCTATCGACCGGACGCGACGCCTATCGGATGGTCACCAGGATCGCGAAGGTCGCCGGCATTCCACGCCACATCAGCCCGCACTCCCCGCGTCACGCAGCGATCACCAATGCCCTCGACGCGGGCGTCCCGCTACGCGATGCCCAGATCCTCGCCCGCCATGCAGACCCACGCACTACCGAGCACTACGACCGAGCCCGCGGCAACCTCGACCGACACGGCGTCCACTTCCTCACCGCCTACGTCGCCGGAGTCTGAGCAGCCGCGTGATCCAGCGTCGGTTTCGCCCAGAATGGGCGCCCCACGGCGAGGGTTCCGTATCTGCTTGTTGTGCCGGTGAGCGGTTTCACCTACGTGATCCCACCAGGCCGGTCCGCGGGGAACACGGCGATCGGAGCCCCCGTGCCGGCCTGGGGGGTGCCACTCTCAGCGGTTTGCGCGGGGTCTCGTCGCGCCTTCGGCATTGTCTGCCTCGAGGAGTTCGGCCACGGCCGCGCGCTCTATCCAGTCGGCGTACTCAGCGCGCGTCCACCCGTGCTCGCTGACGAGCGTGCGGTGAACGGCAGGGTCCATGAGCACCAGGGCGGCGGCTACGGCGCGCTCGGTGGTCAGTCCCGGTCGCAGGCCATCGGTTGTCGCGAGACGAGCCACGATGAACTCCGCGCCCCCGAGCCGGTTGCGTTCGGACACGGCGTGCACGCCGGCCGCCTCGGGGTCGGCGTCCGCAGCTACGACGAGCACGGCGGCCAGGGGCGCCGCCCGCTCCTCCAGCTCGGCGACGAACTGTGCCCAACGGGCCACGAGGGCGCGGGGATCGGTCAGCTGTTCCATCTCCGCGATGACCTGGCGTTCGGACATCGGGACCGGTTCGTCGTCACCCACCAGCGCCCAGTCCAGCGCGAGCTTCAGGATCGCCGCCTTGCCACCGACGGAGGTAAACACCGTCTTGCGGCTCACCCCGGCACGCGCGGCCACGGCGTCGATGGTCGTGCGTGACCACCCGAGCTCGACGAAGAGGTCGCGGGCAGCACTGACAATCGCTCGCCGAGTCGCCCGCGCCTGATCCTCACGGAGCGTCGACTGGTAGGGACGGCGTGCCTGGGGCATCTTGACACCACCTCCAGTTCAGGTGACTCTGAGTGTAATCAAGTATCTGCCAGTGTAGTGGAGGACGGGTCGTGCGGACACTCATCGTGGGATCGGGCCCGACCGGGCTCCTGCTCGGCGCCGCCCTCGCACGCCGCGGCCACCACGTCACGTCTGTGGACCGGGACCCCGGCCCAACCGGAGACGCCTGGATACGTCGTGGCGTCATGCAGTTCGAGCACGCCCATGGCTTCCGGCCCCAGGTGCCGATGGCCCTCCAGTCGGAATGGCCAGAGGCCTACCACAGCTGGCGGAGCCTGGGCGCTCAGCCCGTGGAGGCGCCGAGCCCCGCGGGATCTCCCCAGGTGCTGGGGATGCTCTCACGCCGATCGACCTTCGAGCGAGCGCTTCGACACGCGGCGGCCAAGCAGCCGGGCCTCACCTTGCGCACCGGTCACGTCGACGGACTCGCCTTCGACCGGGGTCAGGTCGTCGGCGCTCGGGTCAACGGATCCCTGGTCGAGGCTGACCTCGTCGTGGACGCCTCAGGCCGAGCCGGGCGCCTTGGCAGGACAAGCGCGCAGGGCGGCGACCCGGAGCTCGACGGCGACTGCGGCCTCGCGTACGTCGACCGCACCTACCGGCTCAGACAAGGAGCACAGCCCGGGCCGATGGTGAGCCCGATTGCCTACATGGCCGACTTCGACGGCTACCAGTGCCTGGTCTTCCTGCACGAGGCCGGCCACTTCTCGGTAGTGCTCGTGCGCCCGACCGCCGACGCCGCACTCAAGGCACTGCGGTTCGAGGCCGCCTTCGAGGCGGCCTGCCGAGCCATCCCGGCCGTCGCTGAGTGGACCCAACCGGACCGTGCACAGCCCACCTCGCCTGTTCTTGTCGGAGGTGCGCTGCGCAATGTCTACCGGCGCCAGGCCCGCATGCCCGGACTGGTCGCCGTAGGGGACTCGGTGGCGACCACGACCCCGACCCGCGGGCGCGGGATCGCGATGGCCTGCATGCAGATCACCGCACTGCTCGCCCTTCTCGACGAGGGCACCGACCCCGCCACCGTGGCCGAACCGTTCGGCGCCTGGTGCGACCACGCCATCGAGCCCTGGGTGACCGACCACATCGCGATCGACGGCGGCATGGTCAGGCGCTGGCAGGGTGAAGACCTCGACCTGAGCATCCCGCTCACCTCCGACCTCATCGCCGCCGCAGCCGAAGCCGACCCCCGGATCGGCCAACACGCCAGAGGCTACTTCGCGATGACCGCACTGCCCCAGACACTCAGGCCGGCCGAGCCACTGGCACGGGCCGTCTACCAGAACGGCTGGCGACCGACATACGCACCCGGCCCCACGCGCGACGAACTGATCGACGTCGATCCGCACGGCCGTCCCCGCCGCCTGACCGTGATCACAAGGCGCGTCTTAGCGCCGCATGGTGGCGCCGCCCGGAGCATCCGCTCGTGCCCGCTCCGATGATCGGACAGTGCAGTCAATCAGCCGCCTGTCAGGACGTCCGCCTCCGTCTTCGGGCGGCCTCGTGAGCGGTGCTCCTGCGCTACGCAGCCAAGTCCGATCTAGCGAGCTGACGGCCGCGGCGTCTGCATGTCGATCAGTGGCGTCACCGCGTCAACTGGTCGCACACGTCTGCGACGAGGTCGTACGGCAATTCCTGCGAATGGAGAAAGCGGACCGTGTCTTTGCCTGATCGGTAGGGCAGAACCCGAGACTCCAATGGCTCGCTAAAGGACGGCACGGGGTAGAGGGCGACATGCTTCTTCCAGCCGGCGAAGTGCAGTCCGTACCGCTCGCCCACCATGACCGCCGGCATGCCGTAGCGAATCGTCTCCCGACCTCCGGGCAGGTGGTTCAGGATTGTCTGCCGCAACTGCGTCAAACGTTCACGCACGGCCGGCGGAAATTGAGCGATATAGGCGTCAACCGTGTCCTCACCAGGAGAGCTCATCTCCCCATCATCGCCCAGTCGGATGAGTCGAGTGCACGAAGAAGAGTCCCTCAAGTCACTTGGTCAGCGCGTCTCGCGCGAGTGCGACCCATTCCGCCGCCTGACGGACACGTCTTTCTATGCCGATGAGCGCACCTTGTCGCCTTTCGCATTCACCGTCGGGAGCGTACGGTCAGATTGGCTCCCGGTCCGTGTGACCGTCGTTGAGGACTCGGCTCTTGATGGCTCGGAGGAGACACCCGCTCGGGTGTTCCGTCGTCCCCCGCCATCCATAGAGAGAGCACACCATGGCCAAGTACATGATCAAAGCTTCGTACTCGCCCGAAGGCATCAAAGGCGTGATGGCGAAGGGCGGCTCCGCTCGTGCGGAGGCCATCGAGAAGTTGGCTTCTGGGGTAGGCGGCTCCGTAGAGAGCGTGTACTTCTCGTTCGGTTCTGATGACCTGGTCGCCATCGTCGATGCGCCGAGTCATGAAGCGATGGCAGCCATCGCTGGCACGGTCGGTCAGAGCGGTGCGCTCAGCAATTACGAGACCGTCGTTCTGTTGACGCCGGCCCAGATTGACGAGGCAGCGAACATGACGATCGACTACACGCCGCCGGGCAGTTGACCTTCAGGGCGAGGGTGCGGCGGACTCCACGACGCCGCCTTGCCGGCATCGCTGTCGTGGACAGTTTGGCTCCACTGCCGTAGGTGCCGTGTAGGGCGACGTCCTTGCGCGCGCACATGCCAGTGCGAGCAGTTCTTCACCTCGATCTGGGTGATGGACGCCGACGGACGCGACCCGCGTCCCCTGTTCGGGCCAACGTCCACGACCTTCGATGTCGAGCCCGACTACTCGCCTGACGGTTCGAAGATTGTGTTCAGTCGCATTCGGATCGACCCCATCACCCAGGACGAGACCTACGCGCTGTTCGTCGCGGCTGCCGACGGTGCGTGGCAGCGCCGCATTACGTCCTTCGGCGCGGGCGTTGAGCATCCGCACTGGTCACCCGACGGGCGATGGGTCTTGTTCAACGTGGAGTCGCGAAGGAATGGCATCTACCTGGTGCGACCCAGGGGCACGGGCTCCACCGCATCCTGCGCAGCAACGACCGACCTCGCCGTCGCGAATCTTCTCCGCTGCATGATGGCTGAACCGGCTACTTAGGGCAGACACGGCGGCGGCCGCAGAAGTCGTCCGCTTCACCGATGAGTGGTGTGGACGCGCGTCAGCGCCCTGATGGCCGGTCGACGTTGACGGTCGGGATGCCGCCGCCCACCCGAGCGATCACCGCGAAGGATGGCTCGCGGCCGGGGTTGGACTCACGGTGAACGGTCCAGGCAGGGACGTGCACGAAATCGCCTGGGCCGGCATCGATGTAGCCATCGAGGCCGTCGAACCAAGTCTCAGCACGCCGCGCACGATGTACAGGCTCGACTCGTTGCGCTCGTGGTGGTGCAACCCGAGACCGCTCCCGGCTCGGTCTCGACCTGGCCGGCCCAGAGCAGCGGTAGCTCGAAAGCCAGGGCGCGGTTCATGCCAGGCGTCGGGTCCGCCGAAGCCAAGTCAGCCGGCGTGAAAACCCGTACGGGCCGTGGCAACTCACCGCTCATCAGTTCAGGATGCCAGTATCCAGTGTCCCTGACGACGTGCTGCGTCGTCTGGTCTGGAGGCGCGCATTCCGCCGCGTTAACTGCTCCTCGACCGGCCAGCAAAAGGCTTCCCGGGCGGCCGTAGCGCAAGGCCTATCGGGCTGCGGGCTTGCGTGCGATCCGGTAGTCCAGGGTCAGGAACGGGAAGCCGAAGATCCAGAAACTGTGTTCGGCGCGCAGCGAACCGTTGCCGACGTAGACGTCGAGCTGCTCCTCGAAGCCGTGCACGGCCAGCGCGGTCAGTTCGTCTGCCGATGTGTCGATGTAGGTCAGGTAGTGCCCGGCCTGGCCGTCGTGCGCACGGCTGGTAAGTCTCAAGCCTCGATCGGGTCGTGACCGCGGCAGCAGCGTTGCGGTGAAACTTCCCTCTGGGACGGGGAAACCGACACTGACGTAGCCGGTGTCGCCGTGAGTGTAAGTGGTGTAGATCCCGAGCATGATCGGCTCGTCGTCGTCGGCGAACGACCGAACCCAGCCGCGCACGGACACCGCGCCGTCGACCCCGGTGACGGTGTCGATCCGGCTGCGGATCCCGCGTTGAGCCTCCCGCTGGTTCATCGGAATGCTGGCTTGTCCGAGCGGGCGGGCAACGAGGGTGCGGTAGAGCAGGTACCCAGGCCGTACCCACACCCGCCACTGCGGCACGATGTCCAGGGCGAACCGGGTGGTGTGCTCGTAGAACTCCCGCACCAGTGGGTCGACCTGACGCGGGTCGAGCTCCGGTCCGGCCAGGGCGTCGAGGGAGGCGACGATCCCGGCATCCGGGGCGTCGGCGATGTAGTGCGCGCCCAGTTCCTCGGCGAGGTCTCGGACGTAGGTGGTGCCGACGTACCTCGAGCGCGCGGGCCGGGGCACCACGAACGGCAGGTCGGCGGCGCGGACGCGTTCGGCGAGCAGGCTGAGTTGGGCGTCGCGGAAGAGCATTGCGGACAGGCTGCGGTAGGCGAGCACGGTGCTGCTGGCGACAGCGGCCGCGGAGGCCTGCCGGCCCGCGAGCACCTGCCCCACGGCAAAGCCGACGACCGGGCCCATCGCCACCTTCTGCGGTCGCAGCCCCATCGCCCCGACAATGGCGCCCGTCGCCGCCCCGACCGTTCGAGGACCTGCGCCGGCCACAGCCTCCGCGATCCAACCAAGCGGTGCGGCGAGTGCCGCACTCACCGCGATCCGCTGCCACAGTGCCGGGATCTCGCCCTCCTGCTGGCGGGAGCGGGCCACCGCCTCCGATGCCCCCAGGCCGATGGCCCCCACGACCGCGGCACGCGCCGCGGTCCTCACGCCGCGATGCGCGGCCAACGACGCTCCTGCGATCCCCCCGATCGAGGCTGCGAAGGCCGCGGACGACGTGGTGGACACCCTCGCGACCCTAGCCCGATCCTGGACTGACCACTGGCCCCGTGCGGTACGAGATGCGCCCAGCAGACAAAGGTCTCGTCTACTGCGTCATACCGTAGCCGCGAGCTGGACGCAGCCCACTTGCCGGCGGCGCGTCATCCCAGGACGACCTCGAGCGCCGTGGGCAGGGTTCCCCGATTGCGGTGACGCCGAGGGCGAGACGGCAGGTCTAGCGTTCGTGGCCACACCATTCGACGAGCGCCAGGGGACATCATGAGACCACCAAGATCAGCGGCCATGATCGGACTGGGGGTTGCCTGTGCCATGACCCTGTCACCGCCCCCCGCATCGGCAGCGCAGAAGGTCGGCTGCCCATCCTCCGACAAGTGGATTCAAGTCACGGTGGAGCTGGCCGCGCAGCGCATCTTCAAGGAGGCCAACAACAATGGGTTCCCAGACGTCCAAGCCGTGCACAACCTCCTAGACACGAAGTACGACAAGAATCAGAACGGCACGATATGCATCGACCCGGTGCTCTCGCCCGAGCGCAACCCGAACTCGGAGCTGAACTGGTTCTACTTGCGCGACGACAACTCGAACGGGGGCTAAGCCGCCCACCCAGCTGTCGCGTTGCGCCTGGACCCGCACCGCGATCCGGGCACGGCTCATGCCGATGAGCGGATCGGTCGGACATAGGGTCAGCCCTCGTGATCATCGAGGACGTAGATCCGCGGAACACCCATGTGTAGTAGACCGGCCGGTCTTTCGCATCTACTTCTGGCATCAGCCACCCGCGCTTCCTGACGTGGCGCAGGACCAGATGATGTGGCACTGCGACGAGTACCGGGTGAGGGAGGCGTACCGCGCTATCGGTATCGCGAGGGCTCGGTTCCGAGCTCCCACTCCAGCACCGACCGATAGGTCTCGCCGGGGCGCAGGGTCGCTGACGGCCACGCCGGTCGGTTCGGCGAGTCCGGGAACAGCTGCGGCTCCAGGGCAACGCCATCACCCTGGCGGTAGCGGCCGCCCCCCGTGGACCGCCGGGTGCCGTCGAAGAAGTTGCCGGTGTAGACCTGCAGCCCGGGCTGGTCCGACCTGACGTGGAGCCGGGTGCCGGTGCGCAGGGACTCCAGGACGGCGACCGTCCGCAGCCCGTCACCGTCGATGACGTAGTTGTGGTCGATGCCCCGCGCGTCGACCACCTGGGGGTGCTCCCGGCGCAGGGCCGGCCCGATCGGAGCGGCCGTCCGGAAGTCGAAGGGCGTGCCGGCGACGGGGGAGTGGTCGCCGAGCGGGATCCCGCTCGCGTCCACCGGTGTGTAGAGGTCGGCCGGCACGGTCAGCACGTGGTCGTCGATCGTCCCCGCCCCCTCGCCGTCGAGGTTGAAGTAGGCGTGGTTGGTCAGGTTGACGACCGTGGTGGCGTCGGTCGTCGACTCCATCACGACGCGGACCCGGTCCCCCTCCACGCGGTAGTGGACGCGGGCGCTGACCGTGCCGGGGAAGCCCTGGTCCCCGTCCGGGCTCACCAGGGACAGCACGACCTCGTCCGGCCCGTGCTCGACGACGTCCCACACCCGCCGGTCGAAGCCGTCCGGCCCGCCGTGCAGGCTGTTGCCGCGGTCGTGCACACCGACGGCCACCTCGCGGCCGTCGAGCTCGAAGCGCCCGGCTGCGATCCGGTTGGCGTAGCGGCCGATGGTGCCTCCGACGTAGTCGCCGCTGGCCAGTCGCTCGGTCGTGTCCGGATGCCCCAGCACCACGTTGCGACGTACGCCGTCACCGCACGCGACCTCCAGCCGGTGCACGGTCGCGCCGAGGGTGAGGACCTCGACCACGGGGCCCGGGGGCGCGCCGATCGAGAGGATCTCGCCCTCGTGGCCCGCTGCCCTGCTCATGGCGGGCATTGAACCAGTCCGCCCGCCACGAGTCTGTGAGACTGCCCGGCATGGACACGCGAACCCTTGGACGTACCGGCCGCTCCGTCTCGGTGGTCGGTCTCGGCACCTGGCAGCTCGGGGCGGACTGGGGCGAGGTCAGCGAGAGCGACGCGCTCGCCGTGCTCGAGGCCTCGGCCGCGGCCGGCGTCACGTTCTACGACACCGCCGACGTCTACGGCGACGGTCGCAGCGAGCAGATCGTCGGCCGCTTCCTCGCCGACCACCCGGACGCCGGCTTCAGCGTGGCGACGAAGATGGGGCGACGGGCGGAGCAGCTCCCGGAGAACTACGTCGAGGCCAACTTCCGGGCCTGGATCGACCGGTCCCGGCGCAACCTCGGCACCGATCGGCTCGACCTGGTCCAGCTGCACTGTCCGCCCACCGCCGTGGTGGAGGACGACGCGACGTACGACGTCCTCGACACGCTGGTGGAGGAGGGCCTGATCGCCGCGTACGGCCTCAGCGTCGAGACCGTCGACCAGGCGCTCGCCGCCATCGCGCGCCCGCACGTCGCGACCGTGCAGATCATCCTGAACGCCTTCCGGATGAAGCCGCTCGACGACGTGCTGCCTGCCGCTCGCGCGGCCGGCGTCGGCATCATCGCGCGGGTGCCGCTGGCGTCGGGCCTGCTGTCCGGCAAGTACGACCTGGACACGACCTTCGCCGACGACGACCACCGCTCCTACAACCGCGACGGAAGCGCCTTCGACGTGGGCGAGACCTTCTCCGGTGTCGACTACGCCACGGGAGTGGCGGCGTCCAGGGAGTTCGCCGAGCTGGTCGCGGAGAGCGGCCTCGACGTCACGCCGGCGCAGGCGGCCATCGCGTGGGTGTGCCAGCAGCCGGGGGTCTCCTCGGTGATCCCCGGGGCGCGCAACGTGGACCAGGCCGAGGCCAACGCCCTGGCGGGCTCGGTGGCGCCGCTTCCCGACGAGCTGACGGCAGCCATCGCCCGCCTCTACGACGACCGCGTCCGGGCCCGGGTGCACACCCGCTGGTGACTCCGCCGACGCGAATTAACGACACGCTCGCATGCGCTAAATCCGCTCCTCGCGGGCGGTCTGCACCCCGTCCGCCCCCGGCGTGACGAGTCGGCGCGAGCGTCCTACACTGTGGGCTGCGCCACTCGTGAAGTCATTCACAAAGTCACATGGCGGCGGTCCAGGAAAGGGAAGCGATGGAGCTCTACACGCCGGTTCTCGCGCTCGCACTCATCGCGGCAGGCTTCGCGGTCTTCTCCGTGCTCATGAGTGCCTTCATCGGCCCCAAGCGCTACAACCGGGCCAAGCTCGACTCCTACGAGTGCGGCATCGAACCCACTCCGCAGCCCATCGGCGGCGGCCGCATCCCGGTGAAGTACTTCATCACCGCGATGCTCTTCATCGTCTTCGACATCGAGATCATCTTCCTCTACCCGTGGGCCGTCCACTTCGACGCGATGCGCCTGTTCGGCCTCATCGAGATGGTCCTCTTCATCGGCACAGTCTTCGTCGCCTACGCGTACGTGTGGCGACGCGGCGGATTGGATTGGGACTGACAGCATGGGACTCGAAGAGAAGCTCCCCAGCGGCGTGCTCCTGACCACCGTCGAGGGCGTCGCCGGCTACATGCGCAAGGCGTCGTTCTGGCCCGCGACGTTCGGCCTCGCGTGCTGCGCCATCGAGATGATGACGACCGGTGGCCCGAAGTACGACCTCGCCCGCTTCGGCATGGAGGTCTTCCGCGCCAGCCCGCGCCAGGCCGACCTGATGATCGTGGCCGGCCGCGTCAGCCAGAAGATGGCCCCGGTCCTGCGCCAGATCTACGACCAGATGCCCGAGCCCAAGTGGGTCCTCGCGATGGGTGTCTGTGCGTCGTCGGGCGGGATGTTCAACAACTACGCCGTCGTGCAGGGGGTCGACCACGTCGTGCCCGTCGACATGTACCTCCCCGGCTGCCCGCCCCGCCCGGAGATGCTGATCGACGCGATCCTCAAGCTCCACGACCAGGTGCAGGCGACCAAGCTGGGCGTCAACCGCCAGAACCAGATCGCCGAGCTCGAGACCATCGCGCTGCGCGCCCTCCCCACGTCGGAGATGAGGGGCCTGCTGCGATGAGCGACCACGACACGCCGGACAAGGAGCGACAAGGCCAACGACTCGAAGGACTCGGCCGAGAACGACCCGGTCGAGAAGACCCTCGAGGACGCCAAGGCCGTGACCGGCACCGGCAGCACGGTCGACCAGCCCGCCACCGAGCAGGACCCGGCCAACGTCCCGGCGCAGACCGGCGAGGTGCGCGCCGTCGGCGAGCGCCGCGGCATGTTCGGCGTCAGCGGCAGCAGCGACACGTCCGGCTACAACGGCCTGGTCCGCCAGACGGTCTACCCCGGCCCGACGCAGCGCCCCTACGGCGGGTGGTTCGACGAGGTCGTCGACGCCCTCGAGGCGCGTCTGACCTCCACCGACCTCGTCTCGGCGGTCGAGAGCGTCGTGGTGCACCGCGGCGAGATCACCTTCCACGTCCGCCGCGAGGACCTGGCCTTCGTGGCGCAGATGCTGCGTGACGACGAGGCGCTGCGCTTCGAGTTCTGCGCCGGCGTGAGCGGCGTTCACTACCCCGACGACGCCGGTCGCGAGCTCCACGCCGTCTACCACCTGCTGTCGATGACCCACAACCGCCGCATCCGGCTCGAGGTCACCGCCCCCGACGCGGATCCGCACATCCCCAGCCTGGTGAGCATCTACCCCACCAACGACTGGCACGAGCGCGAGACCTTCGACATGTTCGGCATCGTCTTCGACGGCCACCCCGCTCTCACCCGCGTCCTCATGCCCGACGACTGGCCGGGCCACCCGCAGCGCAAGGACTACCCCTTGGGCGGCATCCCCGTGGAGTACAAGGGCGGCAGCATCCCGCCGCCGGACCAGCGCAGGAGCTACAACTGATGACGTCGGACACCAGCCAGCAGCAGGACTTCTACGCCGCGCCGGGCGAGACCAGCCAGGGTCGCGTCTTCACGGTCACCGGTCAGGACTGGGACTCGGTCACCCAGAGCATCGGCGACGCCGCCGAGGAGCGCGTCGTCGTCAACATGGGCCCCCAGCACCCGTCCACCCACGGCGTGCTGCGGCTCATCCTCGAGCTGGAGGGCGAGACGGTCACCGAGGCCCGCTGTGGCATCGGCTACCTCCACACCGGCATCGAGAAGAACATGGAGTACCGCTCCTGGGTGCAGGGCACGACCTTCTGCACCCGCATGGACTACCTCTCGCCGTTCTACAACGAGATGACCTACGTCCTGGGCGTCGAGCGCCTGCTCGACATCGAGGACGACATCCCGGAGAAGGCGGAGGTGATGCGCGTCCTGCTGATGGAGCTCAACCGCATCTCCTCCCACCTGGTCTGCATCGCCACCGGTGGCATGGAGATCGGCGCGCTCACCGTGATGACCATCGGCTTCCGCGAGCGCGAGCTGGTGCTCGACCTGTTCGAGCTGATCACCGGCCTCCGGATGAACCACGCGTTCATCCGTCCCGGCGGTGTGGCCCAGGACCTGCCGCCCGGTGCCCTCGACGAGATCCGCGACTTCATCGCACTGATGAAGAAGCGCCTCCCCGAGTACGCCGCCCTCTGCAACGCCAACCCGATCTTCAAGGGCCGCCTCGTCGACGTCGGCCACCTCGACCTGGCCGGCTGCCTCGCGCTCGGCATGACCGGTCCCGTGCTGCGGTCGACCGGCTACGCCTGGGACCTGCGCAAGACCGAGCCCTACAGCGGCTACGAGGACTACGACTTCGAGGTCCAGACCTGGGACACGTGCGACTCCTACGGCCGCTTCCGCATCCGGCTCAACGAGATGTGGGAGTCGCTGAAGATCGTCGAGCAGGCCGCCGACCGCCTTGCCGGTCTCGAGGGTGCGCCGGTCATGGTCGCCGACAAGAAGATCGCCTGGCCCAGCCAGCTCGCGATCGGCACCGACGGCATGGGCAACTCCCTCGACCACATCCGCCACATCATGGGTGAGTCGATGGAGGCCCTGATCCACCACTTCAAGCTGGTCACCGAGGGCTTCCGCGTCCCGGCCGGCCAGGCGTACGTCCCCATCGAGTCGCCGCGCGGCGAGCTCGGGGCCCACGTCGTCTCCGACGGCGGTACGCGCCCCTTCCGCGCGCACTTCCGCGACCCGTCGTTCACCAACCTGCAGGCCACCAGCGTGATGAGCGAGGGCGGCATGGTCGCCGACGTCATCGTGGCGATCGCCTCCATCGACCCCGTCATGGGAGGAGTCGACAGATGACCGTCGAGAAGAGCGCCGTCAACGGCGTGGACCACGAGGGCCTGGACGAGAAGACCTGGGCCGAGCTGCGCGAGATCGCGGCGCGCTACCCCGAGAAGCGCTCGGGCCTGCTGCCGATGCTCCACCTCGTGCAGTCGGTGCAGGGCCGGGTCACGCCCGAGGCGATCGAGGCGTGCGCCGAGGTGCTCGACATCAGCGCTGCCGAGGTCAACGGCGTGGCGACGTTCTACACGATGTACAAGCGCAAGCCCGTGGGCGACTACCACGTCGGCGTCTGCACCAACACGCTGTGCGCGGTGATGGGCGGAGACCTGATCTTCGAGCGGCTCAAGCAGCACCTCGACGTCGGCAACGACGAGACCACCGCCGCGGTGGAGGGCGAGCACTCGATCACCCTGGAGCACGTCGAGTGCAACGCGGCGTGCGACTACGCCCCGGTGATGATGGTCAACTGGGAGTTCATGGACAACCAGACCCCCGAGTCCGCGATCCAGGTCGTCGACGACCTGCGCGCCGGCAACGAGGTCCACTCCACCCGCGGCCCCCGGCTGTGCACCTGGCGCGAGGCCGAGCGCGTCCTCGCCGGCTTCCCCGACGACCTCGCCGACGAGGGCCCGACGGCAGGTCCGTCGTCGATCGCCGGCCTCAGGATCGCCCGCGACAACGGCTGGACGGCCCCCGAGGCCGACCGCGGACCCCAAGCCGTCGAGCAGCCCGAGACCAAGGAGGGCGCGGTCGCCGAGGCCGACACCTCGCGCGCCCAGTCCGAGACCGTCGAGGAGACCAAGAAGTGACTGACACCTTGACCCCGGTCCTCACCGACAACTGGGACCAGGAACGCGCCTGGACACTCGCCGCCTACGAGGAGCGCGGCGGCTATGCCGCTCTCGACAAGGCCCTGGCGATGCAGCCGGACGACGTCATCACCGCCGTCAAGGAGTCCGGCCTGCGCGGGCGCGGTGGCGCCGGCTTCCCCACCGGCATGAAGTGGGGCTTCATCCCCCAGGACAACCCCAAGCCGAAGTACCTCGTCGTCAACGCCGACGAGTCCGAGCCGGGCACCTGCAAGGACATCCCGCTCATGATGGCGAGCCCGCACACCCTCGTCGAGGGCGTCATCATCAGCTCCTACGCCATCCGCGCCCACACCGCCTTCATCTACGTCCGCGGCGAGGTGCTGCACGTGGTCCGCCGCCTGCAGCGTGCGGTCCAGGAGGCCTATCTCGCCGGGCATCTCGGCAAGGACATCCACGGCTCGGGCTTCGACCTCGACCTGATCGTGCACGCCGGAGCCGGCGCCTACATCTGCGGCGAGGAGACCGCCCTCCTCGAGGGCCTCGAGGGCCGTCGAGGCCAACCGCGCCTGCGCCCGCCGTTCCCCGCCGTGGCCGGTCTCTACGCCAGCCCGACGGTCATCAACAACGTCGAGTCCATCGCGTCGGTCCCCAGCATCATCGACAACGGGGCCGCCTGGTTCGCCTCGATGGGCACCGGAGAAGTCCCAGGGCTACGGCATCTTCAGCCTCTCGGGCCACGTCACCCGCCCGGGCCAGTACGAAGCCCCGCTGGGCATCACCCTGCGCGAGCTGATCGACCTGGCCGGTGGCATGCGTGAGGGACACGAGCTGAAGTTCTGGACGCCGGGAGGCTCGAGCACCCCGCTCCTCACCCCCGAGCACCTCGACGTCCCCCTCGACTTCGAGGCCGTGGGCGCCGCTGGCTCGATGCTCGGCACGCGCGCCCTGCAGCTCTTCGACGAGACCACCTGCGTCGTCCGCGCGGTGCTGCGGTGGACGGAGTTCTACAAGCACGAGTCCTGCGGCAAGTGCACCCCGTGCCGCGAGGGCACGTGGTGGCTGACCCAGACCCTGGCCCGGATCGAGAAGGGCGAGGGCAGCGAGTCGGACCTCGACGTGCTGCTCGACCAGTGCGACAACATCCTGGGCCGCGCCTTCTGCGCCCTGGGTGACGGTGCGACGAGCCCGATCTCGAGCTCGATCAAGTACTTCCGTGACGAGTACCTCGCCCACCTGACCCATGGCGGCTGCCCGTTCGACCCGGCCGCCTCGACCGCGTTCCCCTCTGCGAGCGCACGCGTGGGAGCCGACGCATGACGACCACCCCGGAGAAGACCACCACCGAGGTCGAGACCGTCACGCTGACGATCGACGGGGTGCAGGTCAGCGTCGCCAAGGACACGCTGGTGATCCGCGCCGCCGAGGAGATCGGCGTCTCGATCCCGCGCTTCTGCGACCACCCGCTCCTCGAGCCGGTCGGCGCCTGCCGCCAGTGCCTGGTCGACATCCCCGATGCCGGCAACGGTCGCGGCTTCCCCAAGCCGCAGGCCTCCTGCACGCTGCCGGTCGCCGAGGGCATGGTCGTCAACACCCAGGCGACCAGTGAGGTGGCCGACAAGGCCCAGCAGGGAATCATGGAGTTCCTGCTGATCAACCACCCGCTCGACTGCCCCGTCTGCGACAAGGGCGGCGAGTGCCCCCTGCAGAACCAGGCGATGAGCAACGGGCGCGGCGAGAGCCGCTTCGCGGAGACGGGCGGGGTCAAGCGCACCTTCCCCAAGCCGATCAACATCTCGGCGCAGGTCCTGCTCGATCGCGAGCGCTGCGTGCTGTGCGCACGCTGCACCCGCTTCTCCGAGCAGATCGCCGGTGACCCGTTCATCGCGCTCGCCGAGCGAGGTGCGCTCCAGCAGGTCGCGATCTACGAGCGCGAGCCCTTCGAGAGCTACTTCTCCGGCAACACCATCCAGATCTGCCCCGTCGGTGCCCTCACCTCGGCCGACTACCGCTTCCGCTCGCGGCCCTTCGACCTCGTCTCCACCCCGGGTGTCGCCGAGCACGACGCATGCGGCGCCGCGATCCGCGTCGACCACCGCCGCGGCAAGGTGATGCGCCGGCTCGCGGGCAACGACCCCGAGGTCAACGAGGAGTGGATCAGCGACAAGGACCGCTTCGCGTTCCGCTACGCCCAGGTCGCCGACCGCATCACCTACCCGATGGTCCGCGAGGACGGCGAGCTGCGACCCGCGTCGTGGCCCGAGGCCTTCGCGGTCGCCGCCCGCGGCCTGCAGGCCGCCGGCGCCGGCGCCGTGCTCACCGGTGGCCGCGTCACCGCCGAGGACGCCTACGCCTACGCCAAGTTCGCCCGCGTCTCGCTGCAGACCAACGACATCGACTTCCGCGCCCGCCCGCACAGCGCCGAAGAGGCCGGGTTCCTCGCCGCGCATGTCGCGCTGTCCGGCGGCGTGGACTACGCCGAGCTGGAGGCCGCACCGCTCGTGGTCCTCGTCGGGCTCGAGCCCGAGGACGAGGCCGCGACGATCTTCCTGCGCCTGCGCAAGGCCTCGAAGAAGGGCACCCGCGTCGTCTCGATCGCGCCCTACACGTCTCGCGGCCTGGCCAAGATGCGCGGCCAGCTCATCGCGACCGCCCCCGGCGCCGAGGCCGACGCCATCGTGGCGCTGCCCACCACCGCCGGGCTCGGCAAGGACGCGATCATCCTGGTCGGCGAACGACTCGCCGGCACCCACGGTGCACTGACGGCCCTCGCCGACCTGGCAGCCACCACGGGCGCCCGTCTGGCCTGGGTCCCGCGTCGCGCCGGTGACCGAGGAGCCGTCGAGTCCGGTGCGCTCCCCAACCTGCTGCCCGGTGGCCGACCGGTCGCCGACGCCGGCGCCCGCGTCGATGCCGCTGCGGCCTGGGGCGTCGAGTCGCTGCCGGCCAAGGCCGGCCGCGACGGCGACGCGATCGTGGCCGCCCTGCTCAAGGGCGAGCTCGGCGGCGTCGTCGTCGGCGGTGTCGACCCCGACGACACCAGCGACCCCGCTGCCTTCCGCGCCGCCCTCGACGCGGCCGGCTTCGTCGTCAGCCTCGAGCTGCGCGAGACCGACGTGACCCGCGCGGCCGACGTCGTGCTCCCGGTGTCGCCGGTGGCCGACAAGGCCGGCACCTTCGTGACGTGGGAGGGACGTACCCGTTCCTTCGAGGCGGTCTTCACCAACCCGGCCTCGCTGCCCGACCTGCGCGTGCTCGCCGGCATCGCCGACGAGCTGTCCGCGCTGGGCCAGGGAGCACCGCTGGGCTTCCGCACCGTGTCGGAGGTCCGCTCCGAGATGGAGGCGATGGGCCCCTGGGACGGCGCCCGCCCGGCGCTCGACGCCGGCAAGGCGCCGCGTCCCGCCAAGGCAGCCAGGAAGTCGTCCAAGGACGGCCACGCGATGACCCTCGCGACCTGGAAGCAGCTCGTCGACCTCGGGTCGATGCAGGACGGCGAGGAGCACCTGCGGGCCACCGCGCGTCGCCCCGTCGCCCGCCTCAGCCAGACGTCGTACGACGCGGTGTTCGGGATGCTGGACGGGGAGGCCGGGCAGCAGGCCGAGGTCACCGTCACCGGCGACCGCGGCACCGTGACCCTGCCTGTCGAGGTCGCCGACCTGCCCGACGACGTGGTGTGGGTCCCGGCCCGCTCCTTCGGCCGGGGCGTCCTCGCCGAGCTCGCCTCACCGGGTAGCCCGGTGGCCGTGAAGTCCGGCATCAAGAAGGAGGTCACCACGTGACCGCGCTGCTCCTCTCGCACCTCGCGATGGTCGAGGACCTGCCCGAGGCCGACCTGGCCCAGTTCGGTCAGGACCCGTGGTGGGTGATCGCCCTCAAGGCGCGTCTTCATCTTCCTGATCCTCGTGCTGCTGACGCTCTTCAACATCTGGTTCGAGCGCCGCGTCGTGGCCCGCATGCAGCACCGCGTCGGCCCCAACGTGAACGGCCCGTTCGGACTGCTGCAGTCGCTGGCCGACGGGGTGAAGCTCGCGCTCAAGGAGGACATCGTCCCCAAGGCGGCCGACAAGGCCGTCTTCCTCCTCGCCCCGATCCTCGCCACGGTGCCGGCCTTCGTCACCTGGGCCGTCATCCCGTTCGGCCCGGTGGTCAACTTCTTCGGCCACGAGACCCCGCTGCAGCTCACCGACATGCCCGTGGCCGTGCTCTTCATGCTCGCGATCGCCTCCATCGGCATCTACGGCATCGTCCTCGGCGGCTGGTCGTCCGGCTCCACCTACTCCCTGCTCGGCGGCCTGCGCTCGAGCGCGCAGATGATCTCCTACGAGGTCGCGATGGGCCTCGCGCTCGTCGCGGTGTTCCTCTACGCCGGATCGATGTCGACCTCGGAGATCGTGGCGGCCCAGGACGACCTGTGGTTCGGGCTGATCCTGATGCCGTCCTTCGTCATCTACCTGATCTCGATGGTCGGCGAGACCAACCGCGCGCCCTTCGACCTCCCCGAGGCCGAGGGTGAGCTGGTCGGTGGTTTCCACACCGAGTACTCCAGCCTCAAGTTCGCGCTGTTCTTCCTCGCCGAGTACATCAACCTCGCCACCGTGTCGGCCATCGCCACCACGCTGTTCCTCGGCGGCTGGGCCGCCCCGTGGGGCATCGAGCACGTCTGGGAGGGCGCCAACTCGGGCTACTGGCCGCTCCTGTGGTTCTTCGGCAAGGTCTTCATCTTCGTGTTCTTCTTCGTCTGGCTGCGCGGCTCGCTGCCCCGCATGCGCTACGACCAGTTCATGGCGCTGGGCTGGAAGATCCTGATCCCGGTCTCGCTGGCCTGGATCGTCGCCGTCGCGACCATTCGCGTCGATCTCGCTGGAGGGCGGCATCAACCGCACCTACCTCGTCGCGGCCATCGCCGTGCTGCTGGTCCTGACGGTGGCGCTGCTGTTCGTCGGCGACGGCAAGGGCTCCGACGACGAGTCCCAGGCCGAGGCCGATGCCAAGGCCCAGCCGCACGACGCCTTCGCCGGCGGCTTCCCCGTCCCGCCGATGCCCACCGGTGGCGCCGTACGTGGTGCTGCCGCGCCGCTGACGTTCGCCGAGGGCCGCACCACCGTCACCGCTTCAGCGGAGGAGAACCATGAGTGAGTCCAAGGGCGTCAAGGAGAGCCTGTGGGACCCGATCGCCGGGTTCGGCGTCACCTTCCGAACGATGTTCAAGAAGGTCGTCACCGAGCAGTACCCGTTCGAGAAGCTCCCCACGGCCCCGCGTTTCCACGGCCGGCACCAGCTCAACCGCTGGCCCGACGGGCTGGAGAAGTGCATCGGCTGCGAGCTGTGCGCGTGGGCCTGCCCGGCCGACGCGATCTACGTCGAGGGCGGCTCCAACACCGATGGGCCCGACGGGGAGCGGTTCAGCCCCGGTGAGCGCTACGGCCGCGTCTACCAGATCAACTACCTGCGCTGCATCCTGTGCGGCCTGTGCATCGAGGCCTGCCCGACGCGCGCGCTGACGATGACGAACGAGTACGAGCTGGCCGACAACAACCGCGCCGACCTGATCTACGAGAAGAGCGACCTCCTCGCCCCACTGCTGCCCGGCATGGAGCAGCCGCCCCACCCGATGCGCCTCGGCGACGACGAGGGCGACTACTACCGGGGGAGTGCGCGATGACCTTCTGGCTCCTCGCCCCGCTGATGGTGGCGGCGGCGCTCGGCATCCTGTTCGTGCGCAAGGCCGTGCACGCCGCGCTGCTCCTCGCCGTGGTGATGATCAGCCTCGCCGTGCTCTACGCCGTCCTGGACGCGCCGTTCCTCTTCGCGGTGCAGATCATCGTCTACACCGGCGCCATCCTCATGCTGTTCCTCTTCGTGATGATGCTGATCGGCGTCGACGCGTCCGACTCGGTCGTGGAGACGATCCCCGGCCAGCGGGTGATGGCGGTCGTCCTGGGCCTGGTGTTCGGCTCGGTGCTGGTCGTCGCGCTCAGCCAGGTCACCCTCGGCACCGTCGTCGGGCTCGACGAGGCCAACGCCGGCGGCAACGTCGAGGGCATCGCCAACATCCTCTTCTCCAAGTACGTCTTCGCCTTCGAGGCCACGAGCGCGCTGCTCATCACCGCGGCCCTCGGTGCCATGGTGCTCGCCCACCGCGAGCGGCTCACGCCCAAGCCCGGGCAGGCAGAGCTCGCCGCCCAGCGGATGCGCGACTACGCCGAGTCCGGCAAGCACCTCGGCCCGCTGCCCTCGCCGGGTGTCTACGCCCGCCACAACGCGGTCGACACCCCGGCCCTGCTGCCCGACGGCACCGCCTCGGAGCTGTCGGTCAACCGGGTGCTCGCCGCCCGCGGCACGGTCCGCTCGGCCCCCGCGCTGGCCGACGACATCGATGACGTACGCCGTCAGCTGACCAGCATGGACCGGTCCGGTGATCCCACGGACCAGCCCGGCACCTCCGGGAAGTCCGGTGCCGCGGCCACCACCGAGGAGGACGAGAAGTGACCCAGTATGTCGTCCTCTCGGCGATCCTCTTCACGATCGGCTGCGTGGGTGTCCTCACCCGCCGCAACGCCATCGTGATCTTCATGTGCGTCGAGCTCATGCTCAACGCCTGCAACCTCGCGTTCGTGGCGTTCGCCCGCCAGCACGGCAACCTCGACGGCCAGATCGCCGCCTTCTTCGTGATGGTGGTGGCGGCAGCCGAGGTCGTGATCGGACTCGCGATCATCATGACCATCTTCCGCACCCGACGTTCGGCCTCGGTCGACGACGCCAGCCTGCTGAAGTACTGAGGGAGCTGACGTGACTTCACTTGTGTCCTTGCTGCCCACGGGCGGCCTGTCGCTCGAGGGCGCCGACATCCCCGTGGTGTCCCCCGACACCGGGGTGGGGGGAGTGTTCGACCTGCTGTGGCTGGTCATCGCGCTCCCGCTGCTCGGTGCCGTCCTCTTGCTGCTGGTGGCCCCGATGCTCCGCGGCACGCTCTGGGCGCGCATGGAGAAGAGCGGCCACCTCATCGGGACCGGCGCCGCGGTCGGCTCCTTCGTGCTGAGCCTGGTGCTCTTCATCGCACTCGTCGGCCGCGGTGCCGAGGAGCGCCAGATCGGGCAGCAGCTCTACACGTGGTTCGAGACCGGCTCGCTCAGCGTGGGCATGGACCTGCTCTACGACCAGCTCGCCGCGCTCTTCCTGCTGCTGATCACCGGTGTGGGCTCGCTCATCCACGTCTACGCCATCGGCTACATGGAGCACGACCCGCGTCGTCGCCGGTTCTTCGGCTACCTCAACCTCTTCGTCGCGGCGATGCTCATGCTGGTCCTCTCGGCGAACTTCGTGGGCCTCTTCCTCGGCTGGGAGGGCGTCGGCCTGGCGTCGTACCTGCTGATCGGCTTCTGGCAGCACAAGCGCTCGGCGGCAGCAGCGGCCAAGAAGGCCTTCATCATCAACCGCGTCGGCGACATCGGCCTGTCGCTGGCGATCGCGTTGATGTTCGCCACCTTCGGCACCACCGACTTCGCGCAGGTCAGCGAGCTCACCGGTGAGGCCGAGCAGAACACGCTCACCGCACTCGGACTGCTGCTGCTCCTCGGCGCCTGCGGCAAGTCCGCGCAGGTGCCGCTGCAGGCCTGGCTCCTCGACGCGATGGAGGGTCCGACCCCGGTCTCGGCCCTGATCCACGCCGCGACCATGGTCACCGCGGGCGTCTACCTCGTGGTCCGCTCCAACTTCATCTTCGACCTGGCTCCGATCGCGCAGACCGCCGTGGTCGTCGTCGCCACCGTCACGCTGCTGTGGGGTGCGGTCCTCGGCTGTGCCAAGGACGACATCAAGAAGGCGCTCGCCGGCTCCACGATGAGCCAGATCGGCTACATGATGCTGGCCGCCGGGCTCGGCCCGGTCGGCTACCCGTTCGCGATCTTCCACCTGCTCACGCACGGGTTCTTCAAGGCCAACATGTTCCTCGGCGCCGGCTCGGTCATGCACGGCATGAACGACGACGTCGACATGCGCCACTACGGCGGGCTCAGCAAGGCCATGCCAATCACCTTCCTGACCTTCGCCATGGGCTACCTCGCGATCATCGGTTTCCCCGGCTTCTCCGGCTTCTGGTCCAAGGACAAGATCATCGAGTCGGCCCTTGCCGAGAACCTCCTCGTCGGCGTCCTCGCGATGGTCGGCGCCGGCATCACGGGCTTCTACATGACGCGCCTCATGCTGATGACCTTCTTCACCGAGAAGCGCTGGGAGAAGGACGTCCACCCGCACGAGTCGCCGAAGGTGATGACCGTGCCGCTGATGGTGCTGGCAGCGCTGTCGGTGCTGGGCGGCGTCCTGCTCATCGGCGACTGGATCGTCACGTGGCTCGAGCCCGTGACGGGTCACGCAGAGCACCACGAGCCGCCGCTCCCGGCCCTCGTCATCACGCTGCTCATCACCGTGGTGGTGGCCATCGGCGTGGCTGCGGCGTGGTTCCTGGTCGGCAAGCGCGACATCCCGCGCGAGGCGCCCCGCGACGTCTCCTTCGCCACCAGGGCGGCCCGCGCCGACCTCTACGGCGACGCGATCAACGACGCGGTCGTGGTGCGCCCGGGTGCTTCGCTCGTCGGTGGTCTCGCGACCCTCGACCGGGTAGGTGTCGACGGCACCATCGAGGGCGGCTCGTCCGCCGTCGGCGGCATCTCCAACGCGTTGCGCCGCCTCCAGAACGGGTTCGTCCGCTCCTATGCCCTGTCCGTGCTCGCAGGCGCCCTGGTGGTCGTCCTTGCCCTCCTGGCGGTGAACCTCCGTTGAACCTCACACTGACGATCCTGATCCTGCTGCCCCTGGTGGGCGCGGTGGTCACGGCGTTCATGCCGACACGGGAGCTGGCCAAGGTGGTCGGCCTCGGCTTCTCGCTCGCCACCTTCGCCGCCGGTGTGGGCGCCCTGGTCCAGTACGACGTGGGCGGGGGCATGCAGCTGACCGAGACCCACGTCTGGATCGAGGAGCTGGGCGTGCACTACGCCCTCGGCGTCGACGGTCTCGGCATCCTCATGGTCCTGCTGACCGTCTTCCTGGTGCCCATCGTGCTCGTTGCCGGCTGGCGCGAGTCCGATGACGAGGGCAACGGCGGCGGACGGTCCTTCTTCGCCTGGACCCTGGCGCTGGAGGCCATGTCGCTGGCGGTGTTCACCGCGACCGACGTGCTGCTGTTCTACGTCGTGTTCGAGGCGACGCTGATCCCGGCGTACTTCCTGATCGGTGGCTTCGGCCGCTCGGGGCGCGGCCGGGCCGCGACCAAGTTCCTGATCTACCAGCTCGCCGGTGGACTGGTGATGCTCGCGTCGGTGGTCGGCCTCTACGTCGTCTCCGCCGACAGCGGCAACCCGAGCTTCCTGCTGACCGACCTGGCAGCCCTCGACATCGACCCGATCACCCAGCGCTGGCTGTTCCTCGGCTTCTTCATCGCCTTCGCGATCAAGGCGCCGATGTTCCCGGTGCACACCTGGCTGGCCGACACGACCGAGAAGGCGACCACCGGTACCTCGGTGCTCCTGGTCTGCATCCTCGACAAGATCGGCACGTTCGGCATGCTGCGGTTCTGCCTGGGGCTGCTGCCCGACGCGTCGCAGTGGGCCACCCCGGTCGTCGTCGTGCTCGCCCTCATCTCGATCATCTACGGCGCGCTCGTGGCGATCGCCCAGGACGACGTGCTCCGCCTGATCGGTCTGACGTCGCTCTCGCACTTCGGCTTCATCGTGCTCGGCATCTTCGTCTTCAGCCCCACCGGTGGCACCGGTGCGATCCTCTACATGGTCAACCACGGCATCGCGACGGCGATGATGTTCCTGGTGGCCGGCTTCCTGATCCGCCGCACCGGCACGGCGTCCATCCGGGAGATGGGCGGGGTCGAGAAGGCCGCGCCGGTGCTGGCCGGGTTCTTCCTGGTCGCCGGCCTGGCCGCCTGCGGACTGCCCGGCCTGGCGCCGTTCGTCTCCGAGATCATGGTCATCATCGCGGCCTTCGAGCACCACTGGCTGGTCGGCACGGTGGCGGTGCTCGCCATCGTCCTGGCGGCCTTCTACGCGCTCTGGCTCTACCAGCGCACGATGACCGGCCCCGGCCGCGAGGGCGTCGCGCCGGTCGCCGACCTCGACCGCCGCGAGGTGGGCATCCTGGCTCCGCTGCTGCTCGCCCTCCTCCTGTTCGGCTTCTACCCGATGCCGCTGCTCGACGTCATCAATCCCGTCGTCCACGACACCCTCGTCGGAGTCGGCGTCACTGAGGGGGGTCACCAGTGACCGAGTTCGTCAAGCCCAGCGTCGAGTACTTCGAGCTCTGGCCGCTGCTCGTCGTCTTCGGTGTCGCCTGCGTCGGCGTCCTGGTCGAGGCGTTCGCGCCCCGCTCGGTGCGCTACGTCACCCAGGTCTGCCTGGCCCTCCTCGGCCTGGTCGTCGCGTTCGTCGGCGTGGTCATGGTCGCCCAGGACGTCGAGGTCTACGAGGAGGGTGCCGCGCGCGGCATCCTCGCCGTCGGCGGCACGATCGCGGTGGACGGACCCAGCCTCTTCATCTGGGGGCTCGTGCTGGCGCTGGCCATCGCGGGCGTGCTGCTCTTCGCCGAGCGCCACCTCGACGGCGGCGTCTCGGCGTTCGCCGGACAGGCGGCCGCGCTGCCGGGCACCGACGCGGAGTCGGAGGCTCTCGCGGCCAACCGGGAGCACACCGAGGTCTACCCGCTGATGATGTTCGCGGTCTTCGGCATGATGCTCTTCCCGGCCGCCAACGACCTGCTCACCATGTTCGTCGGCCTGGAGATCCTGTCGCTCCCGCTCTACCTCCTCAGCGGTCTGGCCCGTCGCCGGCGCCTGCTCAGCCAGGAAGCCGCCCTGAAGTACTTCCTGCTCGGAGCCTTCTCGTCGGGCTTCTTCCTCTACGGCTCGGCACTGCTCTACGGCTACGCCGGCTCGATGGAGTTCTCCGCGATCAACGAGGCCGTACGCAACGACGTCGGCAACTCGAGCATGCTGCTGATCGGGACCGGCCTCGTGTCGGTGGGCCTGCTGTTCAAGGTCGGCGCCGTGCCGTTCCAGGCCTGGACCCCCGACGTCTACCAGGGTGCTCCGACGCCGGTCACCGCCTTCATGTCGGCCGCCACCAAGGTCGCCGCCTTCGGCGCGCTCATGCGCCTGTTCTACGTCGCGCTCGGTGCCGACCGCTGGTCGTGGCAGCCGATGCTGTGGATCATCGCGATCCTGTCGATGTTCGTCGGATCGGTGCTGGCCATCACCCAGAGCGACATCAAGCGCCTGCTGGCCTACTCCTCGGTCGCGCACACCGGGTTCATCCTCACCGGAGTCCTGGGCCTGCAGGCCACCGGCCAGCTCGCCTCCAGCGAGATCACGTCCCTGCAGGCGGTGCTCTTCTACCTCGCGACCTACGGCTTCACCACCCTCGGTGCGTTCGCCGTGGTGGGCCTGGTGCGCGACTCCGGGGGCGAGGCCACCGCGCTCTCACGCTGGGCGGGCCTGGGCAAGGAGTCTCCGGTCGTGGCCGCAGTGTTCGCCTTCTTCCTGCTCGCCATGGCCGGCATCCCGCTGACGTCGGGCTTCGTGGGCAAGCTCGCCGTGTTCTCGGTGGCCCTGGCCGCCGGTGCCTGGCCGGTCGTGGTCGCAGCGGTGGTGGCCAGCATCATCGCCGCGTTCCTCTACGTCCGGGTCATCAAGGTCATGTACTTCGACGAGCCGGTCGGTGACGGACCCACCGTCGTCTACCCGTCGGTCCTGACCGCCACGACCATCGCGCTGGCCGCGGCCACCACGCTCGTCCTCGGTGTCATCCCGGGTCCGCTTCTCGACCTGGCGGCCGTTGCGGGAGAATTCATCAGGTGACCGCTGCTCCTGCCTCCAGCCTGGCCCTCCCTGTCGTCGACGCCGACCTCGAGCATCGTCTGACGGAGCGGCTGGCGCGCATCGAGGTGCTGCTGGCGGCGCACTGCCAGTCGCGGACGCCCTACGTCTCCCGCGCTGCCGCGCACCTCATGGCAGCCGGCGGCAAACGCTTCCGGCCCCTGCTCGTGCTGCTGGCAGCCGAGACCGGCGACCACCCGGACGCCGCGGAGGTCCTCACCGCGGCGTGCGTCGTCGAGCTCACCCACGTGGCCTCGCTCTACCACGACGACGTCATGGACGAGGCCGACCTGCGCCGTGGGGCCGACACGGCGAACGCGCGATGGGACAACCACGTGGCGATCCTCACCGGCGACTTCCTCTTCGGCCGTTCCTCCGAGCTGACCGCCGACCTGGGGCCCGACGCCGTACGCATCCAGGCCCAGACGTTCACCCGCCTGGTCGAGGGCCAGATCCTCGAGACGGTGCCGCCGGAGCCGGGACAGGACCCGCTCGAGCACTACCTCGAGGTCGTCGCGGGCAAGACCGGCTCGCTGATCGCCACCTCCGCCCGTTACGGCGCGATGTTCGGTGGTGCACGCCCCGAGGTGGTCGACGCCCTGCACGCCTACGGCGAGATCGTCGGCTCGGCATTCCAGCTCTCCGACGACATCCTCGACGTCGCCTCCGAGTCGGACACCTCGGGCAAGACGCCCGGCACCGACCTGCGCGAAGGGGTGCCCACGCTCCCGGTGCTGATGGCCCAGTCCTCCACCGACCCCGCCGACGCCCGCCTGCTCGAGCTGCTCGCCGCCGACCTCACCGACGACGACCTCCACGCCGAGGCGCTCGACCTGCTGCGTCAGCACCCGGCCATGGCGCGGGCCCGCGACCACGTCGAGGCCGAGGCTGCCCGGGCCAAGGCCCTGCTCGCCGTGCTCGACCCCGGGCCCGTCCGTACGGCCCTGGAGTCCTTCGCCGACATCGTGGCGAACCGCTCCGCCTGACTGTCGAGCAGGTCTCAGCAGGCGCTGGCCTCTGCGACCAGTCGCAGCTGGCGACGACGGTGGTTGAGCGCCTCCACGGTGAAGACGACCAGCGCCAGCCACACGAGGGCGAAGCCGACCCAGCGGCCGAGCGGCATGTCCTCGTGGAAGTAGAAGACGCCGAGGACGAACTGGATGGTCGGAGCGAGGTACTGCAGCAGTCCCAGGGACACCATCGAGACGCGGATGGCGGCCGCGCCGAAGAGCAGGAGCGGGACGGCGGTGACGAGTCCGCTCGTCGTCATCAGGGCTGCGTGGCCCAGGCCGTGCGACCCGAAGTTGGACTGGCCGCTGGCCACCAGCCACGCGACGTACGCCGCCGCCACCGGCGCGAGCACCAGCGTCTCGACGGTGAGGCTCTCCACCGGGCCGACGTTGGCCTGCTTCTTGGCGAGCCCGTAGGTGCCGAAGGAGAACGCCAGCACCAGCGCGATCCACGGCACTCGCCCGTAGTCGAGCGTGAGGACGACGACAGCTGCGAAGGCGACCCCCATGGCGATCCACTGCAGGTGCCGCAGACGCTCGCCGAGGATGAAGACGCCCATGAGCACAGTCACGAGCGGGTTGATGAAGTAGCCCAGCGACGTCTCCACGACCCGGCCGTTGTTGACGCCCCAGATGTAGGAGCCCCAGTTGACGGAGATGACGACGGCGGCGAGCGTGAGGAGCAGGAGGGTACGTCGGTCGCGCACCACCGCGAGAAGGGCGGGCCCGCGACGCCAGAGGGCCACGATGACCGCCATCACGGCGACCGACCAGATGACCCGGTGGGCCAGCAGCTCCACCGCACCGGCCGGCTGGAGGTGGGTCCAGTAGAGCGGGAACATGCCCCACAGGACGTAGGCCAGAGCTCCGAGCGTCAGCCCGCGACGGTTGTCCGGCACTCCCGGAGTCTAGGTCGGCGATTGCGCCTACGATGGGCCGGGTCGCGGGGCGAGGTCCCGTGACGAGTCAGCTCACAGATTCTCCGAGGGGGAAGTTCCATGCGGATGTTCCGCAACGTCGTGGCGGTCCTGCTGGCCGCGTTCCTGGTGACCGGTCTGGTCGGCGCCACCACCGTGGGTGCCGGGGCCGGCTCACTGCCCAAGCGCATCATCGACGAGCTGCCGCCGGGCGACAGGCAGGTCACCTACAACGCCTTCAAGCTCAAGGGCACTGTCACCGAGCCCCAGGCTGACGGCATCACGGTGCTGCCCTACGCCAAGCAGAAGGTGAGAATCCTCAAGAAGGCGTGCGGCACCTGCAAGTGGAAGACCGTGAAGAAGGTCAAGACCGACGAGAACGGCGTCTTCAAGACGCGCATCTACGCCCCGGACAAGGGTCGCTGGAAGTGGCGTTCGAAGGTGGACCACTCCAACGGCTACGGCAACACCAAGGGCAAGGTCTGGACGCTCTACTTCGACTGAGCGCTCACGCGATCGTCCACGTGTCGCCGCCGCCGATCAGCGCCGCCAGTCGGGCGGTGGGGTCGGCGTCGTCGTCGTTCCTGGCCAGCGCGACCTGGGCGCGCGCCTGGTCGTCGTACGTCGACCGCTCCACCTGCCGGAAGATCCCGATCGGCGAGGTGTTGAGGTAGCCCGAGTCGGTGAGCCGCGAGATGGCGAAGGCCATGCTCGGGTCGGTGCTGTGGGCGTCGTGCACGAGGATCTCGTCGGCGGCCACGTCCGCGGTCTGCACGACCTTCACCCCACCGGTCCCGAGGTCACGCACCAGCGCCTTGGCACCTTCGACCCCGAAGATGATGGGCTCGCCGTGCACCAGCGGGATGATCGCGTCGGCCTTGGTGTCGGGGGACTTGATGGCGTCGAACGCGCCGTCGTTGAAGATCGGGCAGTTCTGGTAGATCTCCACCAGCGACGTGCCGCGGTGATCGGCGGCTGCCTTCAGCACGGCGGTCAGGTGCTTGCGGTCGGAGTCGATCGTCCGTGCGACGAAGCTTGCCTCTGCTCCGAGCGCGAGGGAGACCGGGTTGAAGGGGTGGTCGAGCGAGCCCATCGGCGTGGACTTGGTGACCTTGCCGGTCTCGGAGGTGGGGGAGTACTGGCCCTTGGTGAGGCCGTAGATCCGGTTGTTGAAGAGAAGGATCGTCATGTTGACGTTGCGGCGCAGCGCGTGGATGAGGTGGTTGCCGCCGATCGAGAGCGCGTCGCCGTCACCGGTGACGACCCACACCGAGAGGTCCTCGCGGGCCGTGGCGATGCCGGTGGCTATCGACGGCGCGCGGCCGTGGATCGAGTGCATGCCGTAGGTGTCGAGGTAGTAGGGGAAGCGCGAGGAGCACCCGATCCCCGAGACGAAGACGATGTTCTCGCGGCGCAGGCCCAGGTCGGGCAGGAACGACTGGACGGCCTTGAGCACGGCGTAGTCGCCGCACCCGGGGCACCAGCGCACCTCCTGGTCGGAGGTGAACTCCTTGCCGGTCTGGGGCTGGTCGGTCGTGGGAACCAGTTCGGTGCCCGACCGCAGTCCGGGGATGCCGAGCTCGGTGCTCATGCGATGTCGTCCTCTCCGTCGGTGGTGGCCGCGAGGTCGACCTCGATGCCCTCGGCCTCGGACACGAGGCCGCCGATCACGTCGGCCAGCACGGCTGCCTTGAGGGGCAGGCCGCGTACCTCGTTGTAGCCGACGACGTCGACGAGGTACTTCGCTCGCAGCAGCAGGGAGAGCTGGCCGAGATTCATCTCCGGGACCAGCACCCTGTCGTAGCGCTTCAGGATGTCGCCGAGGTCGTGCGGGAACGGGTTGAGGTGGCGCAGGTGGGCCTGCGCGACGCGGTAGCCGGCCTTGCGCACGCGTCGTACGCCGGCGCCGATGGGGCCGTAGGTCGAGCCCCACCCCAGGACCAGCACCTTCGCGGTTCCGGTCGGGTCGTCGACGGCGAGCGGCGGCAGCGAGTCGGCGATCCGGTCGACCTTGGCCTGACGGGTGCGGACCATGAAGTCGTGGTTGGCCGGGTCGTAGGAGATGTTGCCGTGGCCGTCGCCCTTCTCGAGGCCGCCGATGCGGTGCTCGAGCCCGGGCGTGCCGGGGATGGCCCAGGGGCGTGCCAGTGTCGCCTCGTCGCGGAGGTAGGGCCAGAACTCTGACTTGTCCTCGACGCCATCGCTCCCCTCGACGACATAGTTGGTGGCGGTCGCGAAGTCGGGGTCGATCGTGGGCAGCTCGCTGAGCTCGGGGATACGCCACGGCTCGGAGCCGTTGGCGAGGTAGCCGTCGGAGAGGATGATCACCGGCGTGCGGTAGGTGACAGCGATCCGGACGGCTTCGATCGCGGCGTCGAAGCAGTCGCCGGGCGACTGCGGCGCCACGATCGGCAACGGAGCCTCGCCGTTGCGGCCGAACATGGCCTGCAGCAGGTCGGCCTGCTCGGTCTTGGTCGGCAGACCCGTCGAGGGCCCGCCGCGTTGCACGTCCACCACGACGAGCGGCAGCTCGGTCATGATGGCGAGGCCGATCGCCTCGGACTTGAGGGAGATGCCCGGGCCGGAGGTGGTCGTCACGCCGAGCTGGCCGACGAAGGACGCACCGATGGCCGCACCGACCCCGGCGATCTCGTCCTCGGCCTGGAAGGTCGTCACACCGAAGCTCTTGTGCTTCGAGAGCTCGTGGAGGATGTCGCTGGCCGGGGTGATCGGGTAGGAGCCGAGGAACACCGAGAGGCCGGACTGCACGCCGCCGGCGATGAGGCCGTACGACAGCGCCAGGTTGCCGGTGATGTTGCGGTAGGTGCCGCTCGACATCGGCGCCGGCTTGATCTCGTAGCGCACGACGAATGTCTCGGTCGTCTCACCGAAGTTCCAGCCGGCCTTGAAGGCGGCGATGTTGGCGTCGCGGATGTCGGGCACCTTGGCGAACCGCTTCGTCAGGAACGCGGTGGTGGAGTCGGTCGGGCGGCCGTACATCCACGACAGCAGGCCGAGCGCGAACATGTTCTTGGCCCGCGAGGCGTCCTTGCGGGAGAGGCCGAACTCCTTCACCGCCTCGATGGTCATCCCGGTGAGGTCGACCGGGTGCACGGCGAACTCGTCCAGTCCGTCACCGTCGAGCGGGTTGGTGGAGTATCCCGCCTTGGTCAGGTTGCGCGCGGTGAAGTCGTGGGTGTCGACGATGATCGCCGCACCCTTGGGCAGGTCGCCGAGGTTGGCGCGCAGCGCGGCAGGGTTCATCGCGACGAGCACGTCGGGGGCGTCGCCGGCGGTGAGGATGTCGTGGTCGGCGAAGTGGACCTGGAACGACGAGACGCCCGGCAGGGTGCCCTGGGGGGCGCGGATCTCGGCCGGGAAGTTGGGCAGGGTGACGAGGTCGTTGCCGAAGACCGCCGTCTCCTGGGTGAAGCGGTCACCCGTGAGCTGCATCCCGTCGCCGGAGTCACCGGCGAAACGGATGATGACGCGGTCGAGCTGCTTGACCTGCTTTTCGGGGTGGGTCACCTCTTGCCTGCTTCCTCATGGTGAACGGGACGTGCGCTCCCGCCGCCACGATAGTCGCGCAGGACGCCACGTTGCAGGTAGCTCCCCCAGCGTGGACGTAGGTCGTGATCCACGACACGCGGACCAATGTCACTAGCGTCGATAAAGTCGTGTATCTTTCTGGACATTGCAGCCCTACAGTGAAAGTCGAGACCCCCCCATGCAGATCCGTTCACGTGCCGCCATCGCGGCCTCCCTTCTCGGGGCACTTGCCCTCTCCGCCTGCTCGCCCGGCGGCGCCAGTGAGTCCAGTGACGAGAACACCATCCACATCGTCGGCTTCGCCGTTCCGGAGGCGGCCAACAAGAACATCGCCGCCGAGTTCGTCAAGACCGACGACGGCAAGGACGTGAAGTTCGAGACGTCCTACGGCCCCTCGGGCGACCAGAGCCGCGCGGTCGCCGCCGGCCTCGAGGCCGACTACGTCCACTTCTCCGTGCCGACCGACGTGACCCGCCTCGTCGACGAGGGTCTCGTGGCCGACGACTGGGACTCCGGTGAGAACAAGGGCGTCGTGTCCACCTCGGTCGTCGTCTTCGGTGTCCGCGACGGCAACCCCAAGAACATCACAGACCTGGGCCGACCTGATCAAGCCCGGCGTCGAGATCGTCACGCCGAACCCCGCCTCCTCGGGCGCCGCTCGCTGGAACGCCCTGGCGGCCTACGGCCAGGTCATCAGCGACGGTGGCACCGAGGAGGAGGCCACCGACTACGTCAACAAGTTCTTCAAGAACGTCGTCTCCCTGCCCGGCAGCGGCCGCGACGCCACCACCGCCTTCCTCGGCGGCACCGGCGACGTGCTCATGGCCTACGAGAACGAGGCGATCCTGGCCGCGCAGAACGACGAGCCCTTCGAGTACATCATCCCGGAGACCTCGCCTGAAGATCGAGAACGCCGGCGCCATCCTCGAGGAGGCCTCCGAGCCGTCGCAGGCCTGGCTGGACTACGTCCTCAGTGACGAGGGTCAGGTCCAGTTCGCCCTGACCGGCTTCCGTCCGCTCCGCGACGACGTCGACTACGGCGGCACCGTCGAGGGCGCCACGGACCCGTCCGACCCGTTCCCCACCGTGCCCACCCTGCTGACGGTCGACGAGGACTTCGGGGGCTGGGACGAGGTCTCGACGAAGTTCTTCGACGAGGAGGACGGCCTGATCTTCGAGGCCATCCTCGACGCCGGTCTCTCGCTCGAATGACCGCATGACCACCACCGAGATCGCACGCGTCCGACCGGCGAGGACTCCTCGCCGGTCGGGCCCGCGCTCCACGCTCACACGTTCGTCGGGAATCGGGCTCGGCGTCGCCATGATCTGGTTCAGTGCGCTGGTCCTGATCCCCCTCGCCGCCGTGGTCGTCACCGCCATCGACGGCGGCTGGGACGTCTTCTGGACGACGATCACCAACGGGCAGACCGCTGCCGCCATCAAGCTCACCGTCTTCACCGCGCTCGGGGTGACGCTGGTCAACGTGGTCATGGGTCCGCTGATCGCGTGGGTGCTGGTGCGCGACCGCTTCTGGGGCAAGTCGGTGCTCGAGGTGCTGATCGACATCCCGTTCGCGCTCCCGACCATCGTCGCCGGCCTGGTGCTGCTGTCCCTCTACGGCACCGACGGCCCGCTGGGCATCGACGTCGCCAACTCGCGTCCGGCGGTGTTCCTGGCGTTCCTGTTCGTGACGCTGCCGTTCGTGGTCCGCATGGTCCAGCCGGTGCTCGAGGAGCTCGACCGCGACGTCGAGGAGGCCGCCGCGTCCCTGGGCGCCAGCCGGTGTCACCACCTTCCGCCGCGTCATCCTGCCGAGCCTGGTTCCGGCCATCGCAGCAGGTGCGGCACTGTCCTTCGCCCGCGGCGTCAGCGAGTACGGCTCGCTGGTGCTGCTGTCGGGCAACCTCCCCTTCAAGACCGAGGTCACCTCCGTGCGGATCATGAGCAGCATCGAGAACGACAACGTCGCGGGTGCGGCGGCCGTCGCGACCGTGCTGTTGGCCATCTCACTCGCGGTCATCGTGGCGCTGGACCTGATCCAGAGGCGGGTGGCGGCACGTGGCTGACACACTGGTCCACGACATCGTCGAGCCGCCGATGGCCGTGGAGCGCAGACGCGAGCCGCGGGTGCGCAAGTCCCCGACGACGTACGTCCTGCGCTTCATCGCCGCGGCGTACCTGTTCTTCCTCGTGGCGTGGCCGGTGTCCCTGGTCGCGGTGAACACCTTCGACGACGGCTTCGGCTCGATCCGCCTGCTCCTCGAGGACCCCGACATCCGGGTGGCGCTCCAGCTGAGCGCGTACGTCGCGTTCTTCTCGGTCGTGATCAACACGGTGTTCGGCGTGGGGATGTCCCTTCTGCTGGTGCGCTACGAGTTCCCGGGCAAGAGGGCGCTCAGCGCCCTGCTGGACCTGCCGCTGTCCGTCTCGCCGATCGTGGTCGGCCTCGCGCTCGTCCTCGTCTACGGCGGTCGCAACGGGTGGCTCGGTCCGACGTTCGCCAGTTGGGGGTTCGACATCATCTTCTCCACCCCGGGGATCATCATGGCGACCACCTTCGTGGCGCTGCCGCTCATGATCCGCGAGCTCGTTCCGGTGCTCGAGGAGATCGGCATCGAGCAGGAGCAGGCTGCCCAGAGCCTCGGCGCCAGCGGTTTCCAGCGCTTCCTGCGGATCACCCTGCCGTCGATCAAGTGGGGAATCGTGTACGGCGTCGTGCTGACCCTGGCGCGCTCGCTCGGGGAGTTCGGCGCGGTCAAGGTCGTGTCGGGCAACGTGCTCGGCCAGACCCGCACCGCCACGCTCGTGGTCGAGGAGAAGTACCTCAACTTCGACCAGCAGGGCGCCTACGCGACGGCCTTCCTGCTCGCCATGGTCTCGGTCGCCTGCATCGTCGTCGTCGGCATCATCCGTCCCAAGAACCACGCCTGAGTCCTGCTCGGCACACCCACCCCGAAAGGCCACCCCATGAGCATCGACGTGTCAGGGCTGAACAAGAACTTCGGCGACTTCGTCGCGCTGGACAATGTCAACGTCACCATCCCGACCGGTCAGCTGACCGCCCTCCTGGGGCCCAGCGGTGGCGGCAAGTCCACCCTGCTGCGCATCATCGCCGGCCTCGAGAAGGCCGACAGCGGCTCGGTCACCATCGCGGGCGTCGACGCGACGCACCTGCCCGCCCAGAAGCGCAACGTCGGCTTCGTCTTCCAGCACTACGCCGTCTTCAAGCACATGACCGTGGCGAAGAACGTCGCCTTCGGCCTGGAGATCCGCAAGCGCCCCAAGGACGAGATCGAGCACCGGGTGCACGAGCTGCTCAAGCTCGTCCACCTCTCGCAGTTCGCCCACCGGCTGCCCTCGCAGCTCTCCGGCGGTCAGCGCCAGCGGATGGCGCTGGCCAGGGCGCTCGCCGTCGAGCCGTCGGTGCTGCTGCTCGACGAGCCCTTCGGCGCACTCGACGCCAAGGTCCGCAAGGAGCTGCGTGACTGGCTGCGCCGCCTCCACGACGACGTGCACGTGACCACCGTCTTCGTGACCCACGACCAGGAGGAGGCCCTCGAGGTCGCCGACGAGATCGTGGTCATCAACGAGGGCCGCGTGGAGCAGGTCGGCACGCCCGACCAGCTCTACGACGAGCCGGCCAACGACTTCGTCATGTCGTTCCTCGGCGAGGTCACCCAGGTCGGCGGGGTGGCACTGCGTCCCCACGACGTCGACGTGGCGACCACCCCGAGCTTCGCCGGCTCCATCGAGGGGAACGTCTCGCGACTGGTCCGCATCGGGTTCGAGTCGCGCCTCACCGTCCTCACGGTGGGGGGCGAGGAGGTCAGCGTCGTGATGTCCCGCACCGAGCAGCGCTCGCTCGGCGTGACCGAGGGGTCGACCGTCTGGGTCACCCCGGCGCCCGGTGCCATCGTCGTGCCGTCGATGCGAGCGGCCGGCTGACACCCGTACGGGGGAGCGTCGCGGCGTTTCGAGGGGCGAGCGATTACGCTGCAAGCGTGGGAGAGACCCTGGTGCGGGCCGAGGACCTGTGGTCCGCCATCGACGCCTATGACGGCGAAGCGGCCGAGGTCGCCCTCAGGGCGGATGATCGCCGACCTCTCCCTCGGCGACGTCGTCCTGCGCGTGGTCCTGCCGTTCCTCGAGCAGCTGGGCGAGCGCTGGGAGGACGGCACCCTGTCGGTGGCCCACGAGCACTTCGCGAGCAACCTGATGCGACGCGAGCTGTGGACCCTCACCGCGCAGCCCAGCGCCGAGGTGTGGACGTCCGACGGTCCCGTCGTGCTGCTCGCCTGCCCGCCCGGCGAGCGCCACGACCTCGTCCTGCTCTGCTTCGCGCTGCTGCTGGGCGAGACCGGAGCCCGGGCCCGCTACTTCGGCGGTGACACCCCGATGGCGTCCATCATGGCCGCGGCGCGGACGGCGCAGGCCGACGCCGTCGTCCTGGCGACCACGCGCCCCACCGCGCTGACCGCCCACGCGAGCGCGGTGGCGCGCCTCGCCCTCGGGCACCAGATCTTCATCGCCGGACGTGGCGCCACCCAGGAGGTCGCGCAATCCATGCGGGCCCACCTGCTCCCGAACGACCCGGTCGCGGCGGTGGGCTTCCTCGTCGCGGTGCTCCAGCGGTAGCTCGCCCGCCCCAGGGCCACCCGGACACCTCCGCCCTCGTGGCAGGCTTGTCGCATGAGCAACAGAACCAGCGTCACGTTCAGCGACGGCGAGACCACGACCTTTCCCGAGAACGTCAAGGTCTCCATCGGAGAGCACGGCGTCCTCGTGATCGCCGACGGTGAGGACGTACGCGTGCTCGCACCTCACGCCTGGGTCGAGATGCGAGAGAAGAAGCGGGCCGGCGAGGTCTGGGGCTTCTAGGTCCTCAGCGGTAGTTGGTGAACTGCACGGCGAAGTCGTAGTCCTGCGACTTCACCAGCTGCTGCACCGCCTGCAGGTCGTCGCGCTTCTTCGACGACACGCGCAGCTCCTCGCCCTGCACCTGCGCCTTGACGCCCTTGGGGCCCTCGTCGCGGATGAGCTTGGAGATCTTCTTGGCGTCCTCGGAGGTGATGCCCTCCTTGAGCGCGATGTCGATCTTCGACACCTGGCCGGACTGGCGCGGCTCGGACGCGTCGAGGATCTTGAGGCTCTGGTTGCGCTTGATCAGCTTGTCCTGGAAGACGCTGAGCACGGCGCTCGCGCGGTCGTCGGCCGATGCGGTGATCTCGATCGCCTGCTCGCCCTTCCACTCGATGCTGGCGCCGGTGCCCTTGAAGTCGAAGCGGTTGGCGATCTCGCGAGCCGCCTGACTGAGAGCGTTGTCGACCTCCTGACGGTCCAGCTTGCTCACGATGTCGAAGCTCGAGTCAGCCATGGTGTGCCTCCTGCCGGGTGTCCCGGCGATTCGATCCGGTGTGGTGCCTGCGCTATTCTTCCGTCTTGGCTCGCGGCCCTCAACAGGGGTGCGGACTATTGGCAGATTGCCCGAGCGGCCAATGGGAGCGGACTGTAAATCCGTCGGCTTACGCCTTCGAAGGTTCGAATCCTTCATCTGCCACTGAGCCCCGCCTCGTGCGGGGCTCAGGTCATTTGTCCCCGGGCCCACTGCGATGCTGTCCCGGTGACGGCTGAGCAGATCCACGACATCGGCCGGCGTCGGGCGTGGGCGATCTGGGCCACTGCGCTGGCGGTCTACGTCCTGGCCGTCTTCCACCGCAGCTCGCTGGGTGTCGCGGGCATCATCGCCACCGATCGCTACGACCTCAGCGCCACCGGCCTGGCGGCGTTCACGGTCCTCCAGCTCGTCGTGTACGCCGGCATGCAGGTGCCGGTCGGCGTCCTGCTCGACCGGTTCGGCCCGCGTGCGATGCTCGTCAGCGGACTCGCGCTGATGACGGCCGGACAGCTCGTCTTCGCCTTCAGCACCTCCTTCACGCGGGGCGGTGCTGTCGCGTGCGGTCGTCGGCGCCGGAGACGCGATGATCTTCATCTGCGTCATCCGCCTGGTCGCCGTCTGGTTCCTGGTCCGCCAGGCACCGATGGTCACCCAGCTGACCGGGCTCACCGGACAGCTCGGCGCGATCGCGGCCGCGGCACCGTTGGCGTACCTCCTGCAGCGAGCTGGGCTGGACCCGGACGTTCGCACTGACCTCCAGTGTGGGCGTCGTGCTGCTCGTCGCGACCCTCGTGATCGTCAAGGACTCGCCCTACCGCCGCGACCGGGTCGTCGCGGTCAAGCTGCGCGCGCTGGCCGGGTCGGTGCGTACGGTGTGGGGCAACCCCGGCACCCGACTGGGCATGTGGTCGCACTTCACCGCGCAGTTCTCGGTCACCGTGTTCGCCCTGCTCTGGGGCTTCCCGTTCCTCGTCCAGGGCCTCGGCTGGTCGTCGGCGGAGGCCAGCGGCCTGCTGATGGCGATGACGGTGTGGGCCGTCGCGAGCGGGCTGGTGCTGGCCCGGCTGGTGTCCCGATTCCCCTACTACCGCTCCTGGATCGTCATCGGCGTGGTCGTGGCGATGATCGTGCCGTGGACGGCGGTCCTGCTTCTGGCCCGGTCCGGCCCCGGACTGGCTGGTCGTCGTGATGGCGTGCACGACCGCGAGCGGCGGACCGGCCTCTATGGTGGCCTTCGACCTGGCCCGGTCCTTCACCCCCATCCAGGCGATCGGGCGCGCCAACGGCCTGATCAACGTCGGCGGCTTCACCGCCTCGTTGCTCACGATGGCGCTCATCGGCATCGTGCTCGACCTCGTCGAACCGGCGGGCATGTCCGCCTACACGTTGGACGACTTCCGGATCGCCCTGTCGGTGCAGTACCTCTTCTGGGCGCTGGGGATCGTGCAGATCCTGCGCTACCGACGGCGTGGGCTGGCCCACCTGGCGCGCGTGCACCCGGGATCGATCGAGCAGCTGCGCGCCGGCGAGCCCTTCGTCCACCCCGGCATCGGGCGCGAGGGCGTCTGACCGTGCTGCTCCGCCGTACGGGGTGGCGGCCACGCGACGTGGGCCAGGGTGCCGGACGCAGAGACCTCAGTCGATGGCGAGGTCGATGTCGGGACGACCGTCGTGGTCGGCGTCCAGGTCGCCCGTCGGGTCGGCCGCGCTCGCGTCGTCGAGGAATGCGCCGCCGACCGGCTCGCCCTGCCAGGAGACGAGCTCCCAGCCGGCGTCCAGGTCTCCCTCGAGGACGATCAGGGCGGTGTTGTGGAGGGGCTCGGTGGCTGCCGGGGCGCCCTGGTCGGGCAGCATCCGCGACGAGGTCCACGTCCGGAGCGCCGCACCGTGGCTGACGATCAGCGCAGCGCGGTGGCCGGCGTCGAGGATGCTGCGGACTGCGGCGTCGTAGCGGGCGAGGAACTCGTGGCCGGTCTCGCCTCCCGGCATCCGGCGGTCGAGCTCGCCCTCGATCCAGGCGGCGACGGTGTGGATGTAGCCGGCGACCGCGTCGTGGTCGTTGCGCATCTCGAAGTCGCCCGCCTGGATCTCCTCCAGCCCCTCGACGAGCACCGGGGTCAACGATCGCGCCGAGGCGGTGGGTGCGGCGGTCTGGTGGGTGCGGACCCGGCTCGAGACGTAGATCGCGTCGAGGTGCTCTCCCGCCAGCGCCTGGGCGGCGGTGGTGGCCTGGGTGTGGCCCAGGTCGGTCAGCTCGAGGCCCGGGTGGGCCGTGTCGAGCTCGCCCGAGACGTTGGCATGGGTCTGGCCGTGGCGCATGAGGAGCAGTCGCACGTGGGGTCCTAGGAGTTGAACGGGGAGGTCTTGGAGGAGGCCAGCTCGCGGGCTTCCTCGACGCTGACGGTCTCGAGCGCCTCGGCGATGTCCAGCCCGACGTGGTTCACCTCGGTGCCGCGCTCGAGCGGGACGAGGGTGTGCACCAGGCGGTCGTCGTAGGTGTGGACCATGGTGAAGGCCTGCGCGGCGTCGACGCCGGAGACGAAGCGGTCCACCGGGGCGGGGTCGGTGGTGTAGCAGCTCGCCGAGGCGACCGAGACGGGGACGCCGGCGAACGTGGACCAGGTCGAGAAGTGCAGGTGGCCGGCGAGGATCCCTCGCACATCGGTCCCGGCGATCACGTCGGCGAGGGCTTGCTGGTCGTGGAGCTCGATCAGCTCGGCGGCGCGCAGCATCGGCAGCGGGAGCGGCGGGTGGTGCATCGCCAGCAGGGTGCCGTGCTCGGCCGGCGTGGCCAGCACGTCGGCCAGCCAGGCGAGCTGCTCGGGCCGGAGCGCGCCGTGGTGGTAGCCGGGGACGCTGGTGTCGAGCGCGACGATCCGCAGTCCGTCCACCTCGTGCACGCGGTCCTGGGCGCCGTCGTGGTCGGAGTCGTAGAGCCCGCGGGCATAGGCGGCCCGCTCGTCGTGGTTGCCCATCGTCCAGACGACGATCGCGCCCATCGCCTCGGCCGCCGGCTCGACGACCTCGCGGAGCGTGGCGTACGCCTCGGGCTCGCCCTGGTCGGCCAGGTCTCCGGTGAAGACCAGCGCCTGCGGAGGAGGATGCACCGCAGCCAGCCGGTCGAGGGTGCGCCGCAGGTTGGCGACGTTGTCGACCACGCCGTAGTGCAGCCGCCCGCCTCCGATCAGGTGCGGGTCGGAGAGGTGCGCGATCGCGTGCCGGGGGGCGGCGTACTGGCCGAGCTGCTTCACGGCGCCAAGCCTAGGGCTCAGCCCTCGCGAGCCGGCACGATCCGTCCGGTGACCTCGCCGAGCGTGATCGCGACCGCCGGACGTCCCGGGAGCGGTGTAGCGCAGGGTCACCTCGTCGCCGTCCTCGAGGAAGGTCCGCTCGCGTCCGCCCGCCGTGAAGGGCTCCTTGCCGCCCCACGACAGCTCGAGCAGCGAGCCGCGCTGGTCGCGGCTCGGGGCCGGAGATGGTGCCCGAGCCCCACAGGTCGCCGGTGCGCACGCTCGCGCCGTTGACCGTCGTGTGCGCGAGCATCTGCGCCGGCGACCAGTACATCGTCCGGTAGGGCGGCCGGGAGACGACCTCGCCGTCGAGCACCACCTCGACCTCGATGTCGAGCCCGGCCGGACCGTCCACCCGCGAGGTAGTCGAGCACCTCCGGGTCGTCCTGGCCCGGCAGGTCGGTCCAGGCCGCCTCGAGGGCGGCCAGCGGGGTCACCCAGGCGCTGATGGACGTCGCGAAGGACTTGCCGAGGAACGGGCCGAGCGGGACGTACTCCCACGCCTGGATGTCGCGGGCGGACCAGTCGTTGAGGCCGACCACGCCGAAGGTGTGGCGCGCGAAGTCGGCGGTGGTCACCTGCGCGCCGAGCTCCGAGGGCACGCCGACGACGAAGCCCAGCTCGGCCTCGATGTCGAGGCGCGCCGACGGTCCGTACGTCGGCAGCGTCGTCCGTCGCGAGCCTTCCGCTGGCCGCGCGGGCGGATGACGTCCGTGCCGGACACGACGACCGTGCCCGAGCGCCCGTGGTAGCCGACCGGCAGGTTCTTCCAGTTGGGCAGCAGCGGTTCCTGGTCGGGGCGGAACATCCGGCCGACGTTGGACGCGTGGTGCTCGGAGGCATAGAAGTCGACGTAGTCGCCGACCGTGAAGGGGAGTCGCATGGTGACCGAGTCGACGGGCGACAGGGCCGGCTCCACGAGGTCGCGCTCGGTCTGGTCGGTCAACAGCCCGGTGACCCAGGCGCGCGTCGAGTCCCACACCGTCGGCCCCGCCGCCATGAAGGGGTTGAGCGTGGGCTGGTCGAAGAGCTCGTGGGTGTCCACCATGTCGGCGGCGGCCACGACGCTCAGGTCGAGCACCTGGTCGCCGATGCGGACCGCGACCCGCGGGTGCTCCCCGGAGCGGGCGAAGACGCCGAAGGGCAGGTGGTCGACGTCGAACCCGGAGCCGGCAGCGCCGGGCACCCAGGTCTGGCGGTGCGTGGTCATGGCTGCTCCGTGCGGTCGGGGGAGGGGGCGAACGGGGCGTCGGAGGAGAGGAGGCCGAGGGCGACCAGGTCGTCGAGGGGTTCGACCACCGAGCACGAGCCGAACGAGGTGAACCAGCGCCGGACGTTGCCGAGGTCGGCGGCGGCCAGGGCGGCGCCATCGCGCTGCTCGAGGGCGTCGGTCGCGTCGGCGACCGACCCGCCGTCCCACAGGGTCGCGGTCGCGACCATCACGTTGAGGAAGCCGTGGGTGCCGCCGCCCTCGGGCTCGTGGCGTACGGCGCGGTGCAGACCGGCCGTGCCCTTGAAGGGCGTCTCCCGGTCGAGCGCAGCGTCGATCCAGGCGGCCACGGTGGCCGAGTCCGGGACCAGGTCGTGGTCGACGTGGCCGAGCCGGAGCTTGAGCCGGTGGCCGGCGGCAGCGACCTCGTCGGCGGCCGCGAGCCAGCCGCCGGTGGCTGGGCCGGGGACCTCGATGTGCACGGGTACGTCGATCCCTGCGTCGCGCACCGCGGCATCGACGCGACGGACGTTGCCGGCGAGGTCGTCGAGGTCGCGCAGGGCGATCTCGAGGCCTGCAAGGTGCAGTCCCAGACGGTCGCACAGGGCGGCCGGGCCGGCGACCTGGCCGGCGCCGCCGGTGACGACGACCGACACCGGTCCGGCGAACCCGCGGACCAGCGGCAGGTCGGTGTCGCGCAGCACGAAGGTGGCGACCAGGCCGGCCGCTGCGCCGGTGCGGTCGGCGTACGCGGCGGTCGCGTCGTGGAGGGGCGCGTTGCCCGGCGGGAAGATGGCAGCGTCGTCGACGAGACCGCGCCAGGGCTCGGGCACGGAATCGGCAGGTGCGGGAACGGGAGTCACGGGTCTACTCTAGCCACCAGATAGCGGACACAAGTGTCCGATGATCGGACGAACGGAGCGGATGATGGCCCACTACCGAGCGGTCGGCACGTTGCCACGGCAGCGGCACACCCAGCTGCGCGACGAGGACGGGCACCTCTTCCGCGAGGAGCTGATGGGGGAGGAGGGCTTCTCCTCCGACTCCTCCCTGCTCTACCACCGCGGCGTCCCCAGCGCGATCACCGACAGCGTGGTCTGGGAGCTGGGCGACCAGTCGCGCACGCCCAACCACCCGCTCAAGCCGCGCCACCTCAAGCTGCACGACCTCGAGACCTCCACCTGCCCCGTCGAGGGCCGCCGGCTGGTCCTCGGCAACAACGACGTACGCATCGCCTACGTCCTGACCGGCACCGACCCGAGCCCGCTCTACCGCAACGCCATCGGCGACGAGTGCGTCTACGTCGAGTCCGGCACGGGCACCGTCGAGACCGTCTTCGGCGTCGTGGCCTACCGGACCGGCGACTACGTCCTGGTCCCGCGGGCCACCGACCACCGCTGGGTCCCTGCCGAGCCGTCGCGGCTCTACGCGATCGAGGCCAACAGCCACATCCACCCGCCCAAGCGCTACCTCTCCCGCTTCGGCCAGCTCCTCGAGCACGCGCCCTACTGCGAGCGCGACCTGCACGGCCCGACCGACCTCGATGTGCTGGTCGAGCGGAGTCACGACCACACCGACGTCGACGTCCTGGTGAAGCACCGCACGAGTGGCGGCATCGTCGGCACGAGACTGACCTATGCCACGCATCCGTTCGACGTCGTGGGCTGGGACGGCTGCCTCTACCCCTACACCTTCAACATCGACGACTACATGCCGATCACCGGCAAGGTCCACCAGCCGCCGCCGGTGCACCAGGTCTTCGAGGGGTGGAACTTCGTGATCTGCAACTTCCTGCCCCGCAAGGTCGACTACCACGACCTCGCCATCCCGGTGCCCTACTACCACTCCAACGTCGACTCCGACGAGGTCATGTTCTACGTCGGCGGCGACTACGAGGCACGCAAGGGATCGGGCATCAACGTCGGCTCGATCAGCCTGCACCCCGGCGGGCACGCGCACGGTCCCCAGCCCAGCGCCATCGAGGCCTCGCTGGGCGCGGACTACTTCGACGAGTCGGCCGTCATGGTCGACACCTTCGCCCCCCTCGAGCTCGGGGAGGGCGGCCTCGCCGTCGAGGACCCGGCGTACGCCTGGACCTGGGCTGGTCGCGGACCCGACGCCGACGGCGGCGACGGTGGGCCCGCGGTCTTCAGCAACAGCTGATCAGCCCGGCTGCGGATGCGGGGGGACTCCCCGGTTTTCCGCGCGAGTGCCGAGCGGTGGTCTCATGGCGGGGTGAGTACGGCGGTGGAGGCAGGCGCGCGGGTGCGCTCGCCCCGGTTCATCGCGCTGATCCCACTGGTGCTGGCGATGCTGTCGATGATCGGCCCGTTCAGCATCGACACCCCGTTCCCGGCCTTCCCCCGGATCGGCGACGAGTTCGACGTCGGCACCGAGCAGCTCCAGCTCCTGGTGACGGCGTACATGCTCGCCTTCGCCGCGATGAGCATCTTCCACGGCCCGCTCTCGGACTCGCTCGGTCGCCGACCGGTGATCCTGGTGTCGGTCGGGTGCTACGTCCTCGGCTCGCTCGCCTGCACCGTCGCGCCCACCTTCGAGCTGCTGATCGCGGGCCGGATCGTCCAGGGCCTGAGCGCCGGCGGTGCGACGATCGTCAGCCGCACCGTCATCCGCGACATGTACGAGGGCGAGCAGGCGCAGCGCCTGATGAGCCGGGTGGCGTTGATCTTCGGCCTCGCGCCGGCCATCGCGCCGATCATCGGTGGCGGCCTGCTCCAGCTCGGCTCCTGGCACCTCGTCTTCGCGTTCCAGGCGCTCCTCGGAGTGGTGCTCATCGCCGCCACGCTGCTCCTGCTGCCCGAGACCCACCCCGTGTCGGCCCGCGTGCCGCTGCGCGCCGGCGAGATCGTCCGCGGCCTCGTGGAGGTGGGCAGGCAGCCGGCCTTCCACCGGCTCGGCTGGGCCGGGACGCTCGGCTTCGCCGCGCAGTTCCTCTACATCGGCGGTGCGGCGATCTTCGTCGTCGACCTGCTCGGACTCGGCGAGCTCGACTTCTGGGTGCTCTTCGCACCGATGATCGGCTCGATGATGGTCGGCTCGTGGATCAGCGGCCGGACGGCGGGCTTCGTCATGCCGCGCACCCTCGTCTCACTGGGCTACACGATCACGGTCGTCGGGGGACTCGTCGGGGTCGCGCTGGCCGCCTCCCCGCTGGCCACCGACCTGCCGTGGGCGATCATCGGCCCGAGCCTGCTCGGCCTCGGCAACGGCATGGCCTACCCGTCGATCCAGCTGATGACCCTCGACCTGGTCCCGACGCGACGTGGCGCGGTCATGTCGTGCGCGACCTTCCTGACGCTGAGCTTCAACGCGGTGGCGGCCGTCGCGCTGACCCCGTTCGTCGCCACGAGCACCCTCGGGCTCGCCCTCACCGCGCTGGTCGTCTCCGGGCTCGGGTCGCTGTGCTGGGCGTGGCACTGCGCCGCCACTCGCGCCGCCACTCGCGCCGCCTGACGCGCGTCAGGAGGTCCAGGCGCGCCAGAGTGCGGCGTACTCGCCGTCGAGGTCGACGAGCTCGTGGTGGCTGCCGAGCTCGACGATGCGCCCGTCGATGACCACGGCGATGCGGTCGGCGTCGTGGGCGGTGTGGAGGCGGTGGGCGATCGCGACGACGGTGCGGCCCGCGAGCAGGTTGTTCATCGAGCCCTCGAGCGTGCGGGCGGTGCGCGGGTCGATCAACGACGTGGCCTCGTCGAGCACCAGCGTGTGCGGGTCGGCGATGATCAGCCTGGCCAGGGCGACCTGTTGGGCCTGCGCCGGGGTGAGGACATAGCGGCCGGAGCCGATCATCGTGTCGAGGCCCTGGGGCAGGCGCTCGACCCAGAGCAGGGAGCCGACCGCACTCAGCGCCTCGCGGACCGCGTCGTCGTCGGAGCCCTCACGTGCCAGCACGATGTTGTCGCGCACCGAACCGATGAAGACGTGGTGCTCCTGGGTGACCAGGGCGACCTCGGTGCGCAGCACCTCGAGCGGCAGGTCGACCAGCTCGACACCGCCGACGCTCGCCGACCCCGTACGTGGCCGGTTGATGCCCGACAGCAGTCGGCCCAGGGTCGACTTGCCCGACCCGCTGGGCCCGACGATGGCGAGCCGCTCGCCGGGGCCGAGCCGCAGGTCGACGCCGTGGAGCACGTCGTGTCCCTCGCGGTAGGCGAAGCGGAGGTCCTCGCCCACGAGGTCGGTGCCGTCGGGCAGCCTTTCGCCGGCGGTGCGGTCGGGCCTGACCTCGGCGATCCCGAGCAGTCGGCTGGTGGACGCCGCGCCGACCTGGAGCCGGTCGATCTCGCCGATCAGGCGGTCGAGGGGATCGGCCAGGGCCTCGACGTAGAGCACGGCTGCCGTGATCTGGCCGAGGTCGACCCAGCCGCGGGAGTAGGCGTAGGCCCCGACGAGGAGGGTGATCACGCGCGGGGTCTGGAAGGCGAAGTTGAGGGCGGCGAAGAGGATGTTGCGCAGCGACATCGTGTAGCGCTCGGCCTGCGCCGACACCTCGATGTCGGCATCGCCCGCGCGGACCCGGACGCCCGAGAGGCCCAGCGACTCGAGGGTGCGGGCGCCCTCGACCGTCTCGGTGAGCGTGGTGTTGATGCGCGAGTAGGTCGCGCCCTCGGTGATGTACGCCTTGGGTGCGCGGCGCAGGTAGGTGCGCACCGCCCAGAAGGACGTCGCGAAGGTGAGGAGCGCGGGCACCGCGAGGACCACCGAGTTGAGGAGCATCGCGCCGATCGAGAGGACGACGGTCAGCAGCGAGATGATCGCCATCGGGACGCCGTACTGCACCGAGCGGCTCATGGTGCCGACATCGCGGGTGACGCGGGTGACGAGGTCGCCGGTGCTGGCGCTCTCGACGGCCCCGAGCGGCAGTCGCAGGATCGTGCGGACGATGAACTCGCGCGCGGTCGACAGGAGGTCCTGGCCGAACAGGGTGGACGTGCGCTGCGCGAGGAAGGTGAACACGGCCTGGGCCAGCACCACGACGATGATCACGAGTGCGAGCTGGTTCAGCGGCCGTCCGGCCCCGTCGACGGTCGTGTTGACGAGCTCGCCCAGGAGGCGGGGCACGATGAGCCCGGCACCGGCGGCGAGCGCGTTGAGCACGACGAGCGCCGCGAAGGCGCCCCGGCGACGGCGCAGCAGGTCACGGAAGAAGGCCAGCACCTCGCGGTTCCCCGCCACCGGCCATCCCCGCTCGGGGTTGCGCGAGGCCGTGTAGACGTCCTCGGCGCGATGGCGGCGGAGGTCGTGGCGCTCCCGGAACGCGTGCGTGCGCTCGCGCCAGGACCCGCCCGCGGGCGGCACCAGCTCCGGTGGGATCACGGGCGCGTCGCGGGTGCGGTCGCGCCAGGTGTCGGGCGAGGTCGCGAGGAGATCGGTCACGTCGACACCTCCTCGTCGGCGGCGTCCATCGACCTGATCACGACGTCGCGGTAGGCCGCGTCGTGCTCGAGCAGGTGGGCGTGCTCGCCCTCGGCGACGACCAGCCCGTCGCGCAGGAGCACGACGCGGTCGGCGTGGTGGAGCCAGAGGGGGGAGACCGTGGACACGACGGTCGTGCGGCCGCGGCGGAGCTCGGTCACGCGCTCGGCGATGCGGGCCTCGGTGTGGGCGTCGACCGCGGACGTCGGCTCGACCAGCACCAGGATCGGCGCGTCGACGGCCAGGGCGCGGGCGAGCACCACCCGCTGCCGCTGGCCGCCGGAGAGCCCGCGACCGCGCTCGTCGAGCTGGCCCTGCCAGCCCTCCGGCAACGCGTCGTAGACGTCCTCGGCGTTGGCCACGCGCAGCGCCGTCTCGGCCTGCTCGCGGGTCAGCCGGCCGTGCGGGTCGATGGCGTCCTGGAGGGTCCCGGCGAAGAGGCTGCTGCCGGTGTCGCTGACGAGCACCTGGTGTCGTACGTCGTCGAGGCTGGCCGCCGACAGGTCCACGCCACCGAGGCGTACGCCCCACTCGCGCGTCGCGACCGCCTCGTCGCGCGCTGCGATGCGTGCGCGGCGGCGCTCCCGGTCGGCCCGGGCCCGGCGGGCGGCGCGGCCCTTGAGGGCCTCGCCGTCGTCCTCGCCGACGGGGTCGGTGTCGGGCGGGAGGTATCGGCCGAGACGGTCGGCGAGGGCCGAGCTCTGCTCGGGCACGGCGCTCACGACCACGGTCAGCTGCCCCGGGTGGGCCGTGAAGCCGCTGAGGTCGTCGACGATCTCGGCGCGGCCGTCGAGCGGCTGTGGATCGGCCGGCTCGCGCCACGGCGGGCGCTGCTCGAAGATCGCCATCGCCCGCCGGGCGCTCACCAGGGCACGGGTCGACTTCTGGGCGAGCTCGAAGAAGGTGCGGATGGGGCCGACCATGAACAGGCCGTAGCCGAGGAAGCTCACCAGCTGCCCGACGCTCAGCTCTCCGGCGTTGACCTGTCGGGTGCCGAGCCAGACCAGGCTGACCAGGAAGACCCCGGAGAAGAGCACGCCGACGGCCTCGACCGCGGCCTGCCAGATGCCCGAGGAGACGCCGGCCCGGCGGGCCTGCTGCGACTGGTCGGCGTAGTTGCGACCGAACGTCTCCTCGCCGCCGATGCCGCGCAGGATGCGCAGCCCGGCCACGATGTCGGTGGCCATCGAGGTGAGCTCGGAGTTGCGGCTGCGCTCGACCTGCTGACGTCGGTGCAGGGGCCGCAGCAGTGGCAGCGCAGCCCCCAGGAGCACCGGGGCTGCCACGAGCACCAGCACACCGAGCTGCCACGACATCGACAGCACGATGGCTGCGACGGTCAGGTAGGAGACGAATTGGGCCACGGAGCGGGCCAGGATCTCGGTCAGCGCACCGAACTCGTCGGAGTCGCTCGACGCCACGCTGAGGACCTCACCCGTGGGCGAGCGACGAGGCAGGACGTGGCCCATCTGGGCGATCTTGCGGGTGACCATCTGGGTCGTGCCGTAGAGGCTGATCAGCCAGCTGCGCACGACCAGGGTGTGGAAGACGACCCCGAAGATGCCCCCGACCACCACCACGGCGAGCATCACGCCCGACCACGCCAGCAGCTCGACCTTCGAGCCCGCGAGGATGCCCTGGTCGACGGCCCGACCGAAGATGTAGGGACCGAACGTCAGCGGCATCAGCCACAGCAGGCAGGCCAGGGTCGACAGCGCGATGACCTGCCACTGCTGGCGCAGCATCCACCTCAGGAACGCCGCAGGCGACCGGGTGTCGGGGGCCGGCGTGGGTGCGTCGCCGGTTCCGGTGAAGAACGTCGCGATCCGGGGTGGGAAGTCCTGCATGTCGTGAAGAGCGTAGGTGCCCGCACCCGTCGGGCACGAAGCGTCAACTCCCTCAGGCGGCGCCGTACGCCGGGTAGTCGGTGTAGCCGGCCCCGTCGCCGCCGTAGAACGACTCCGGCCGCTGCGGGTTGAGCGGCAGTCCGTCACCGAGGCGGCGCGGCAGGTCGGGGTTGGCGATGAACGCGCGGCCGAAGGCGGCGGCGTCGATGAAACCGGCGTCGAGCAGGCGGGTCGCCTTGGCGGCGTCGTAGTTGCCGGCCCCCACGATCGGACCCGGGAAGGCGGAGCGCAGGGCGGTGCGGTAGTCGTCGTCGAGGGACGGTCCGCCGGCCCAGTCGGGCTCTGAGAGGTGCAGGAACGCCAGGTCGCGACGGCCGAGCTCGGTGGCGACGTACAGGCCCGACTCCGCGCCCTCGGGGTCGTCGGTGCCGTTGAAGGAGCCGATGGGGGAGATCCGGATGCCGACCCGCTCGGACGACCAGGCGTCAGCCACCGCGTCGACGACCTCGAGCATCAGCCGGGCCCGGTTCGCGAGCGTGCCGCCGTACTCGTCCGTGCGCAGGTTCGCGTCGGCGGCCAGGAACTGGTGGAGGAGGTAGCCGTGGGCGCCGTGGATCTCGACGAGGTCGAAGCCGGCCGCGCGGGCGTTGACGGTCGCGCGGCGGAAGTCCTCGAGCAGGCGCGGGATCTCGTCGAGCGCCAGGGCGCGCGGGGTCGGGCATGCGGCCCGGGTCGGGCTGCCGTCGACACCGCGCACCGTGGTGCGGTTGCGGTAGGGCTGCGCGCTCGCCGACACCGGGAGCCCGTCGTCGTGGAAGGACTCGTGCGAGACCCGCCCGACGTGCCACAGCTGGGCGGCGATCAGGCCGCCGGCCTCGTGCACGGCGTCGGTGATCCTCCGCCAGCCCGCCACCTGCTCGTCGCTGTAGATCCCGGGGGTGTCCATGTAGCCCTTGCCCTCGGGGCTGATCTGGGTGCCCTCGGAGATCACCAGCCCGGCGCTCGCGCGCTGGACGTAGTACTCCTCCATCAGCTCGTTCGGTACGTCGCCGGGTGCCGTCGCGCGCATCCGGGTCAGCGGCGCCATGAGGACGCGGTTGGCGGTGCGGACCGGGCCGAGGGACAGGGGCTCGAAGAGGGAGGACACCCTCACGCCAACCGGAGCCCCCGGTCGGCTATTCCGGGTGCGGACACGTGGACAGGTCGGGACAGGTCAGGGACGGCGAGGCAGGATGACCGGGTGAGCCGGCTGACCAGGATCGTGACCGAGAAGCTCCGGGGCGTCCCGGAGGCCGACGTCGACGAGGCCGACCTCGAGGTCGACGACGCCTCCCACGCCGCCGCCGCGGGAGTGACCGCCGTGGCCATCGCCATGCGCCGGGCCGTGGGCCAGATGGGTCCCCTCCGCGCGGCGCAGGCGCTCACGAAGCTCAACCAGGTCGACGGGTTCGACTGTCAGGGCTGCGCCTGGCCCGACCCCGACGCGGGTCACCGGCATCCGGCCGAGTTCTGCGAGAACGGCGCCAAGGCGGTCGCCGAGGAGGCGACCCGCGAGCTGCTGGACCGCGAGTTCTTCGCCCAGCACTCGGTCGCCGACCTGGCCGGGATGAGCGAGTGGTGGCTGGGCAAGCAGGGCCGGATCACCGAGCCGATGGTGCTGCGTCCCGGCGCCACGCACTACACGCCGATCACCTGGGACGACGCGTTCGGCACGATCGCCGGACACCTGATCCGGTTGTCGTCGCCGGACGAGGCGGTGTTCTACACCTCGGGCAAGACCTCCAACGAGGCCGCGTTCACCTACCAGCTGTTCGTGCGCTCGTTCGGCACCAACAACCTGCCCGACTGCTCCAACATGTGCCACGAGTCGAGCGGCACCGCCCTCGTCGAGACGATCGGGATCGGCAAGGGCTCGGTGAGCCTCGACGACATCCACCGGGCGCGGCTCGTGGTCGTGATGGGCCAGAACCCCGGCACCAACCATCCCCGGATGCTCAGCGCTCTCGAGGCGGCCAAGGACAACGGTGCCCGCATCCTCGCGATCAACCCGCTGCAGGAGGCCGGGCTCGTCCGCTTCAAGAACCCCCAGCGGCCCCGGGGCGTCGTCGGCGCCGGCACCGAGCTCGCCGACCTGCACCTGCCCGTGCGGATCAACGGCGACCTCGCGCTCTTCCAGGCCATCGGGTCGCTGCTGGTGGAGTGGGACGCCCTCGACCACGAGTTCCTGGCGACGTACGCCACCGGGGTGGAGGACTACCTGGCCCACGTGCGCGAGCTCGACTGGGGAGCGGTCGAGGAGTCCACCGGGCTCACGCGCGCCCAGATCGAGGAGGCTGCCACCTACTTCCGCGACTCCGACGCCACCGTCACCTGCTGGGCGATGGGAATCACCCAGCACCGCAACTCGGTCGCGACGATCAAGGAGATCGTCAACGTCGCGCTCCTGCAGGGCAACATCGGCAAGCCTGGAGCGGGTGTCTGCCCGGTGCGGGGCCACTCGAACGTGCAGGGGGACCGCACCATGGGCATCTGGGAGCGGGTGCCCGAGCACTTCCTCGATGCCCTCGACGCGGAGTTCTCGATCACCTCCCCGCGCGAGCACGGCTACGACACCGTGGCCGCGATCCACGCCCTGCGCGACGGGAAGGCGAAGGTCTTCTTCGCGATGGGCGGCAACTTCGTGGCGGCGAGCCCCGACACCGAAGTCACCGAAGCGGCGATGCGCAACGCCGCGCTGACCGTCCAGGTGTCCACCAAGCTCAACCGCTCCCACGTCGTCACCGGCGGCGAGGCGCTGATCCTCCCGGCCCTGGGACGGAGCGAGCGCGACCGGACGGGCGGACGTGAGCAGCGGGTCACCGTCGAGGACTCGATGTCGGCGGTGCATGCCTCGCGCGGGCCGCTCCACCCCCCGTCGGAGCACCTGCGCTCCGAGGTCGACATCGTCTGCTCGCTGGCGCTGGCCACGCTCGGCGACCGGCACCAGGTGCCGTGGGCCGAGCTGCGCGCGGACTACACCGAGATCCGCCGGCGGATCGCCCGGGTGGTGCCGGGGTGTGACGACTACGACCGTCGGGTCGACACCCCCGGCGGCTTCGTCCTGCCCCACCCGCCGCGTGACAGCCGCACCTTCGAGACGGAGTCGCGTCGCGCCGTGATGAGCGTGACGCCGGTCGAGGTGCTCCATGTGCCCGAGGGTCGCCTGCTGCTCCAGACGTTGCGATCCCACGACCAGTTCAACACCACGATCTACGGCCTGGACGACCGATATCGCGGCATCAAGGGCGGTCGCCGGGTGGTGTTCGTGCACCCGGACGACATCGCGGCGCTGGGCTGGACCGAGGGCGACGTCGTGGACCTGGTCGGGGAGTGGACCGACCCTCGCACGGGCGACTACAGCGAGCGGGGAGCGCGCGACTTCCGCATCGTGGCCTACCAGCAGCCCCGCGGATGCGCAGCCGCCTACTACCCGGAGACCAACCCGCTCGTCCCGCTCGACCACACGGCGGAGGGCAGCCGCACCCCGGCCTCGAAGTCGCTCGTCGTGCGCCTCGTCGCGCGCGGCACGTGGCACGCACCCGAGCCGGACCCGGAGAGCGGGGGCAGTCCCCGGACCGACGTGCGGCCGACGCAGCTCAGCTGACTGGGGCTTCGGAGGAACTGCGACCCACGGCTTCGGCCGGGCGGGTAACGTGGCGATCGATGAGCTCCCACGTCGACGTGCTCACCGCGCGGGAAGTCCCGCTGGGCGGGCCGCGAGCCATGCGCGTACGGCGCACGCTTCCGCAGCGCCACCGCTCTCTCATCGGAGCCTGGTGCTTCGTCGACCACTACGGTCCCGACGACGTCGACCAGACCGGTGGCATGGTCGTGGCCTCGCACCCGCACACCGGGTTGCAGACCGCGAGCTGGCTCTTCGCCGGCGAGATCGCGCACCGCGACTCTGCGGGAAACCACGCCACCGTCCGCCCCGGCGAGCTCAACCTGATGACGGCGGGGCGCGGCATCAGCCACACCGAGGTCTCCACGGCCGGCACGACGGTGTTGCACGGCGCCCAGCTGTGGATCGCGCTGCCCGACGCCACCCGCCACGTGGAGCCGGGCTTCGAGCACTTCGCCCCGTCCCCGGTCCGCGGGCCGGGCTGGGAGGCCCGCGTCTTCCTGGGTTCCCTGCTGGGAGCGACCTCGCCGGTGGTCACCCATACCCCGCTCCTCGGTGCCGAGCTGATGCTCGCGACCGGCAAGAGCCTCGAGATCGACGTCGACGAGACCTTCGAGCACGGCATCCTGCTCGACGTCGGTGCGATCGACGTCGACGGCGAGGAGCTGAAGCCCGGTGACCTGGCCTTCGTCGCCGACGGCCGCACGACGCTCACCGTCACTGCCCACGACGAGGCGCGCCTGCTCGTCCTGGGCGGGACACCCTTCGGCGAGCCCATCGTGATGTGGTGGAACTTCATCGGCCGCACCCACGAAGAGGTGGTGGCCTACCGCCAGGAGTGGCAGGACCAGATCACGGCCGACGGTGCCGTCGTCGTCGCCGGCACGTCCGTCGCAGACGGTCGCTTCGGCGTGGTCGACCACGATCTGCCGCCGATCCCGGCACCGATCCTGCCCAACGTCAGGCTCAAGCAGCGTCGCTGACCAACTGGTCGTGGGGACGTCCCGGGTCGTCGTACGCAGGCTCCGGCTGGCCGGCCCGCAGCGCTTCGAGCTGGGCGCAGACGGCGACGCCGTAGAACAGCGAGATCGAGGACATCAGGCTCCACAGCAGCAGCACGACGATCCCGGCCAGCGGCCCGTACGTGCTGCTGAACGAGCCGCTGATGTTGGAGTAGGCCGCCAGCCCCGCCGCCGCCGTCATGCTCAGCAGCACCGTGACGCCCGAACCGAGCGCCAGCCACGACAGGGCCGGCTGACGGCGGCGCGGTGCATGGTCGAAGAGGACGGCGATGGTGAGGACCAGGATCAGCAGCCCCAGCGGCCACCGGCCCCACTGCCAGGCCCGGTGCGCGCCCTCCGACCAGCCGTACTCCGCGACCATCGCGTCACCGAAGGCTCCGCCCGCCACGAGCACGAGAAAGCCCAGCCCGACGGGCACCGCGAGCACGGCGGTGAAGGCCGCAGCCCGGCCGTACTTGTGGAGTGCGGGTCGGTCCCGGCGGATGCCGTAGATGCGGTTGCTGCCGCGCTCGACCTGCCCCATCGCCGCCGTCATGGAAAGGGCGGCGAACAGGAGTCCGATGACGAGCGCGATCTCCCCGGAGTCCTCCGAGCCCTCTGCGAGGGCGTCCACGAGGGCGTCGTCTCCGCCGGACGCGGGAGAGACGGCGTTGACCGTCATGGCCACGACCCGCGCCGGCCGCTCACCGTCGATGTCGGCCGCGAGTCCCATCACCGCAAGCAGGAACGGCAGGATCGCGAGGCAGGTCTGCAGGGCCAACGCCCGGCTGTTGGTGAAGCCGTCGCCGTAGCGGAACCGGACGAAGGAGGCGACCAGGACCGTACGCAGGCCGTGGCGCCTGGCGAGGTGCCAGGCGTCCTCGGCGTCGAGCTCGTCGCCGTCCATCTCCGTCGTCACCGGGACGGTGCGGGCGGTGGTCATGGCGAGACCCTATGCGGCGCCAGGACCTCGCCGACGTCCTCGGTCAGCGTGAGCCTTCTGGTGACTCCTCGTTCAGACGGGCAGGGGGGACACGGACTGGGGTGAGACCGGTGTGGGGCGGGACGACGCACGGTGCCGGAGGACGAGCTTGATGAGCTCCTCCACGACGACGATGGACGCAGCGATGCCGATGCAGATGCACCATTGGGTGAATGTCAGTGCGGTCGTGTTGAAGATCCGCTGGAGGAAGTCGAGTGAGGTGATCAGCACGATCGCGATCAGCGACAGGGCGTAGCGTCGCAGCTGCATGACGCCTGGAACCGCGTCGCGGTCGAAGATGGTGTTCGACCTGGTCGCGGCACAGGAGTGCGCCGAAGATGTGGAACAGCGACAGTGTGGTGAGCAGCATCGTGGCGGCAACGACCGCGCCGTCCGCGTCGCCGATCTGGTAGGCGGCCAGCGAGCCGATCGTCATCACTGCGCCCTGGGCGCAGAGCCGGAACCAGTTCTCGCGGGACAGGACGGGCGATCCCACGGGACGTGGCGGGCGAGCCATCAACCCACGGGCGGGTCGGTCGAAGCCGAGCGCGATCGCCAGTGGGATGTCGACGACCATGTTCAGCCACAGGATCTGCAGCGGGTTCAGGGGTGCCCCGTTGGCGATGCCGAAGATCCCTGCGCCGATGAAGATCGCGATGTAGGCGACCAGGGTCGACATCTGGAAGCGCAGGTACTTGAGCAGGTTGTCGTACAGGGAGCGGCCGTAGGCGACGGCACCCACGATCGTGGCGAAGTTGTCGTCGGTCAGGATCATCACGGCGGCCTCCTTGGAGACCTCGGTGCCGGTGATGCCCATCGCGACGCCGATGTCGGCGGTCTTGAGTGCCGGAGCATCGTTCACTCCGTCGCCCGTCATCGCGACGACGTTGCCCTTCTCCTTGAGCAGCCGGACCAGGCGCACCTTGTCCTCGGGCGCGACCCGGGCGACGACCCCGATCTCGTCGAGCTCGGTCAGGAGCTGTTCGTCGCTCATCGCGGCGAACTGCGCGCCGGTGATCGCCCGTCCGGGGATCCCCAGCTCCCCGGCGATCGCAGCGGCCGTCGTGGCGTGGTCCCCGGTGATCATCCGGACCTGGATCCCGGCATCGTGGCACTCGGCGATGGCGACCCGGGCCTCGGGTCGCGGCGGGTCGACGATGCCGACCATCGCCAGCAGCGTGAGCTCCTGCACCTGCTCGATCAGGTCGCCACCCGAGGTCAGCACGCTCGGGTCGAGGTCGCGCTGGGCCACCACCATGACCCGCTCACCGGCGTTCGCGATCTCGTCGTTGGCGGTCGTGGCGAGGTGCCGGTTCTCGTCGGTGATCGGGACCAGGCTGCCGTCGGGGTCTCGCAGGGTCGTGGCGCGCGAGATGAGGACGTCCGGGGCGCCCTTGACATAGCAGCGCACGACCGCGCGGCCGTCGTCCGCGGTCATCTCGTGGAAGGTCGCCATGAACTTGTAGTCGGAGTCGAACGGCACCTCCGCGACCCTGGGCAGCGCCCTGCGGGTCTCCTCGATGTCGAGGCCGCCCTTCGCGCCCAGCACGATGAGGGCACCCTCGGTGGGGTCCCCGATCAGGCTCTCACCGTCGAGCACCGCGTCGGCACACAGCACCATCGGCAGCAGGTACGGATCGAGATCGTGGCGCTGGCCACCGACATGGCTGATCTCACCTGTCGTGCTGTACCCCTCGCCGGAGACCGTGTAGCGGTTCCGGCCCGGGATGACGAGCTCACGAGCAGTCATCTTGTTCAGGGTCAGCGTGCCGGTCTTGTCCGAGCAGATCGCCGACGTCGAGCCCAACGTCTCCACGGCGGGCAGCCGCTTGACGATCGCGTTGCGGCGTGCGATCTCGCGGGTGCCCATCGAGAGCAGGGCGGTCACCACCGCGGGGAGCCCGGTCGGGATCGCGGCCACGGCCAGTGCCACACCAGTGACGAACAGCGTGTCGAACGACTGGCCCTGCGCCAGACCCAGCAGCACGACCAGGACCAACGCCACCGCGGCGATGGACGCGATGATCTTGGACAGCGAGTCGAGCTGCTTCTGCAACGGCGTCTTGCTGGTCTCGGTGTGGGCCAGCATGTCAGCGATGTGACCGATCTCGGTGTCCATCCCGGTGGCGGTGACGATCAGCTCGCCACGCCCACGGGTGACCGAGGTGTTCATGTACGCCATGCAGGTCCGGTCCCCGAGCGGAACCTCCTGCCCCGGGACCGGGTCGATGGACTTGCCGACCGGCAGACTCTCCCCGGTCAGCGCCGCCTCCTCGATCTCCAGCGTCGCGGCCACGACCACCCGCGCGTCTGCCGGCACCCGATTGCCCGCCTCGACCAACACCACGTCGCCGGGCACCAGCTCCCCGGCGTCGATCTCGACCGCCTGGCCGTCACGACGCACCCGGGCGATCGTCTTCATCATCTGCGCAAGAGCCTTGACGCTCTCCTCCGCCTTGGACTCCTGACGCAGCCCGATCACCGCGTTGAAGACAGTCAGACCGGCCAACACAACCGTCGTCCCGGTGTCGCCGGTCACGATCTGGTTGACCAGCGCCGCCCCCAGGAGGATGACCTGCATGAAGTCCTCGTACTGACGCAGAAAGGCCCGCCACCCCGGCTCCTTCTTCCCCGCCACCAGCCGGTTCGGACCATGCGACTCCAGCCGGGACCGTGCCTCCGCGGCCGACAGCCCACGAGTGGGGTCGACGCCGAGCTCGCGCGCCACCTGGTCGACCTCCGCGGCCACTGGGTCGAGCGTGCTGGTGCTCACTTTGGGGGTGAGGTCCGGACCTGCCATCGATTTCCTCCCGCGTCGGTCTGCCTGACGTTCGATCGTCGCCAAGCGCTGGGTGGTTCCGCCTCACCCCCGGCGGGGGAAGAGGAGACCAGGGCCGGCCGATCGCATCGTGCCCATGGTGTCAGCCGGGCACGGGCGTAGTCTCCAGGGACCAGCCGTTTGAGACATGGAGGTGGTCGACAGTGCCCCCAATCATCCCTCGCTGGGAGTGGCGTGGCTTCGACGAGGCCTGGGGTGACGTGGAGACGACCATCGGTCGCCTCACGCCGCAGCGGGTCCACGAGAGCACGGAGGTCTACCTGTTGTCGGTCGGGGAGTCCGATGTCGTCAAGGTCCGAGACGAGCTCATGGACGTCAAGCACCTCGTGAGCGTGGACGCCGACGGGCTCGAGCAGTGGGTCCCCGTGATGAAGGCCGGGTTCCCGCTGTCCGTGGCCGACGTGGGCACGGTGCTCGAGGCGCTCGGCGTGGAACCGCCGCCCCACCTGGTTCGCACGGCGTACACCCTCCCCGAGCTCCTGACCGAGGTGGTGGCACCTGACCCCGACCTGCTCGCCGTGGAGGTGCACAAGAAGCGGTCGCGCTACACGATCGGCGGCTGCATGGCCGAGCTGACCGAGGTGACCGCGGGTCGGAGCCGGACCCGTACCCTGGCGATCGAGTCGGAGGATGCGGCGCGCGTGATGCAGGCAGTCCGTGAGCTCGGTCTGGCCTCGCGACCGAACGTGAGCTTCGCTCGCGGCCTCAAGGCACTCGTCGGGTTCGGCACGCAGCGGTACGCGGTCATCGACGTGGGCACGAACTCGGTCAAGTTCCACGTCGGCGCAAGGAGCGCGGACGGGACGTGGCGCACGCTGGTCGACCGCGCCGAGGTCACCCGTCTGGGCGAGGGTCTCCAGGATTCGGGCCGCCTGGAGGCGGAGCCGATGGAACGCACGATCGGGGCGATCGCCGGCATGGTCGACGAGGCGCGGCAGCATGACGTGGCGGAGATCGCGGCGGTCGGGACGGCCGGGATGCGCACGGCTGCCAACAGCGCCGACCTCGTCGAGGCGGTCCGGGTGCGCGCTGGTGTCGACGTCGAGGTCATCACCGGGGACGAGGAGGCGCGCCTCGCGTACCTGGCCACCGTGGCTGGGATCGGCCGGGCCGAAGGCTCTCGCGTCGTGTTCGACACCGGCGGAGGAAGCTCGCAGTTCACGATCGGACGCGCAGACCAGGTCGAGCAGCGGTTCAGCGTCGACGTGGGGGCCGTCCGGTTCACGGAGCGCTACGGCCTGGACGGGGTGGTGTCCGCGGACGTGCTGAGCGCGGCGCTCTCGGCCATCGCCACGGCCCTCGTCCGTCTTGACGAGCAGCCGGAGCCCGACGCGCTCGTGGCCATGGGCGGGGCGGTCACCAACCTCGCCGCGGTCAAGCACGGTCTGCTCGAGTACGACGCGTCCGTCGTGCAGGGCACCGTGCTCGACCGCACCGAGATCGACCGGCAGATCGAGCTGTACCGCCGCCGCAGCGCCGACGAGCGTCGTACGATCGTCGGCCTGCAGCCCGAGCGCGCTGAGGTCATCCTCGCGGGTGCATGCATCGTTCGCACGGTGCTCGACAAGCTCGGCAAGGACTCGCTGACGGTCAGCGATCGCGGGCTGCGCCACGGGGTGCTCATGGAGCGTTTCGGCTCGTGACCGGCAGGTCCCCCATGACGGCTTGAGCGGCCGCGAGAAGGAGTCGTCCTGGCGCAGGGAGAACGGGACGCACCGATGCTTGCCTGCGGTGCACGCCCGGGTTCATCGTGGGACATGGTGCCTCGCACACCACGCTTTGCTCTCGCAGGACTCCTCGCCCTACTGGTCGTCGGTTGCGGAGGCGGATCCGATCGAGCCACGAGCACGACGGATTCGGCCACGCCCGTCACGCCGACGACCCTGGATCAGTACCTCCTGCAAAGCGACGAGGTGCCTGGCCTGGAGCCGATGTCGTCGCCCCAGACCGATGCGGGCGCACCGTTCGACCTGACCGAGGACGGCGCCGACCGGCTAGGACGAAGTGGCTACATCTCGACGACCCGGCAGGTCGCGCAGGGCGACCGCAGCGGGGGCGTCAGCAGCGTCCTGCTCTTCGAGACAGAGGCCGGGGCACGCGACTGGATGTCCTACGAGACGAGCCGGGAGGTGATCCGGAGCCAATTCCTTCGCGGCGCAAGGATCAAGCGGTTCCAGGTTCCCGAGATCCCCGGTGCTCACGGCTTCACGGGTCCCGACCTGCACGGCAACGCCATCGGACACGCGTACTGGACCCAGGGCCGCTGCATGATGCTCATCGGCCTCGAGGTCGAGGAGGGGCCGCGTGCGGAGCTGTTGTCGGCCGGCGCCCAGGCGATCTACGAGCGCACCGGTGGCACCTGCCCGCCCTGATGCGGCGTCGACTGGTCAGGCCGGACTTGGCGGAGGCGCGTGCGCGCGGCAATGCTGTGGACCGCCCCGGGAAACGTGTGGACACCTGTGGGGCGCGGGAGGACCCTGAGCGGATGGGGGCGTTGCCGCGGCCTGACGTCACTCCCGGGCCTCACCGGGAGCTCGTCGACGCGCTCCACACCCTCCACCACCGAGCGGGGTGGCCGAGCCTGCGGCGTCTTGCGGTGAAGACGGGGGTCTCGCACACGACCGTCTCCAAGACGTTCTCCTCGGAGTCGCTGCCGAGCTGGGGAACGCTCGAGCTGCTGGTGGAGGCGATGGAGGGCGACGTCTCGGGCTTCCATGAGCTGTGGCTGTCGGCCTCCACGCCTGCGGACGCACCCGATCGGCCCGCCCTGAGGATCGCCGGCCGCCGCGATGAGCTCCTGTCCGTACGCCGCCATATGGACTCCGGCACCGGGCCCCTGCTCGTCACCGGGGAGGCCGGCATCGGCAAGACCGCGCTGGTCACCGCGGCGGCTGCCGGAGCCAGGACGTTCGTGGCGACCGGAGCATGCCGCCCCCTGTCGACCGAGGTGCCACTGCTTCCCATGACGGACCTGCTTCGCCAGGTGCGGCGCGCGCATCCCACCTGGTTCGACGAAGCCCTGGGGGCGTGCCCGACGTACGTCAGGGGCGCGGTCAGTGCGATCCTGCCCGAGCTGGGGAGCGAGGAAGCCCCGCAGGTGAGCGAGGCATGGGCGCGGCAGCGGTTGTTCAATGCGGTCGAGGCTCTGCTCGCGGCCTTGCGGAGCTCCCGGTCACTCGCCCTCGTGGTCGAGGATGCGCACTGGGCGGACGCCACCACCCTCGACGTCCTGGAGCTGCTGGGCAGTCACGCCTGCCCCCTGGTCGTGACGGTGCGCACCGATGACCCCGACGTTGACGAGCGGTTCGCCGACTGGCTCACGCGTGTCCGCCGTCTTCCCGACGTGGCGACCCTGGCCCTCGTCCCGCTGACCCTTGCCGAGACAGCCGAGCAGCTCGCGCTCCTGCGTGGTCATGACCCCGAGCCGGACGACGCCGCCCGGGTGTTCGCGCGCAGCCTCGGCCAGCCGCTCTTCACCGAGCAGCTCGCGCTCCATCCCGACGACCGGCCACTGCCGGACCTGCTGGCCGACCTCCTGGCCCGCCGGTTGCGCAATCTCAGTGCAGGGGCGTGGATCGTGGCCCGGTCCCTCGGCATCTCCGACCGGCCGGTGTCGGCCGAGCAGCTGGCCCAGATCACGGGCAGTGACCCTCTCGCCGGTTTGCGCGAGCTGGACGCGCAGGGACTGGTCGCTCCGGCTGTCGACGGAGACGAGGTGCGGCTCCGACACCCGCTGGTGGCCGACGCGATCCGTCAGCACCTGGTGGCAGGGGAGGCTCACGAGGTGCACCGACGTGTGGCCACGGTGCTGGCCGCCGCGGCGGATCCCCCGGCCGCAGAGATCGCGCAGCACTGGTCAGCGGCAGGTGACCTCGACCACGAGCTCCACTGGCGCATCGCTGCGGCCCGAGCGGCCTCGACCGCCTACGCCGTCGAGGCGGCAGCGACCCAGTGGCAACGCGTCCTCGCTCTCTGGCCGGCTGGTCTCGACGAGGCCGGCGATCCCCCGCTGACCCACGCCGGGATGTACGTCGAGGCCATCGGAGCCGTCAAGCGGCTCGACTTCGCCGCCGCCGTTCCGCTGCTGGGCAAGGCCTTGGAGGTCGCGGAGGAGGCGGCACCGGAGCACGCTGCGGCGATCCTGCTGCGGGCCGGATACATGCGCGGCCGGCTGGGCGAGGCCGACGCGGGCCTCGACCTGCACGCGCGAGCTGTTGCCTTGTACGCGGACCTGCCGCCCTGTCGCGAGCATGTCGACGCACTGCATGCGCTCGCGGGCTGCTTCGAAGGTGCCGGTAGGTTCCGCGAGTCCGCGGAGCTGGGTGTCCGGGCACTGGCGCAGGCACGCCGCCTGAACATCCCGTCTGTCCTCAAGGAGGCGCTCGCCGAGCACGCCTGGAGCCAGGGGCTGGCCGGCGACACGGCGGGAGCCAGGGCCAGCGTCGATGAGATGACCGCCATCGTGCTGGACCCGCCCGATCCGTACTGCGAGATGGAGGTCGCGGTGAGCGTGACCGACATGCTTCTGATGACTGGTGCCCCGGCTGACGAGCTCGTCGATGTCGCTCGAGCAGCACTCACGGCTGCGGACGCCTGGGGACTCCACCAGTGGGAGGACGCGATCCTGCGGTGCAACGTCGCCGAAGCCCTCGTCGCCCAGGGGGAGCCGAATCGCGCCTGGGACCTCGTCGCTCCCTTCACCGAGGGCGACCCCGTGCATGAACGGTGGCCGCTGCACGAGCTACGTGCCGTGCTGGAGCTGCTCAAGGGCCATACCGGCGAGGCCCAGCGACACATCGCTGCGGTTGCGGAGGGGCCGGTGCCCCGGCTCGGTCTCGCCTTTCGGCTCGGCTACAACGCCTCGGCGGCCACCATCGAGCTCTGGAGCGGACAACCGGCCGCCGCCCTGGACCGGGCGCTGCCGGTCCTGGGGTCCGGGCAGGAGACGGAGGAACCCGCCATGCTGGGCCCGTTGCTCGTCCTCGCTGCGCGAGCTGCCGCAGAGCTGCGAGACCGTGCCCGCGGCGAGCAGCTCCGCGACCTGCACCGTCGGCTGAGCGGGGACCCGTTCGCCCCACACCCCCAGCTGGCCACCCCGGCAGCCCTGGGTGCCACCTGGGCCGCCGAGCTGGCCAGGCTGGAGGGACACGAGACAGTCGACGTCTGGGTCGCATCCGCCGCAGCCTGGGACCGCCTCACACGTCCCTACGATGCGGCGTACAGCCGCTGGCGCGGGGCACAGGTGGCACAGGCGACCGCCCAGGGCACCGTGACCGGCCGGCTGCTGAAGCGGGCCGCCCTCGATGCGCGAGGACACGTTCCGCTCGCCGAGGCAATCCGACGGACAACCGAGCATGGGCCGGATCCAGAGAAGCCTGCGCTTGCGGTCCCGCACGGACTCACCCCGTGACCCACAGCCGCCCACCAGCCACGGCTCACTGTCGGCGCGGTGCGCGAGGATGCCGCCATGAGCGCATCAGTCGTGGGTCCCGACGGGATCGCCCGCTGTCCGTGGAGTGCCGGTGACGACGTCAACCGCGACTACCACGACACCGAGTGGGGCGTACGGGTCGCGGGGGAGTCGGCGCACCTGGAGCGGCTGACCCTGGAGGCCTTCCAGAGCGGGCTGTCGTGGCGCACCATCCTGCTCAAGCGTCCGGCCTTCCGGGCGGCGTTCGCCGACTTCGACGCGGAGGTCGTCGCCGCCTTCGGCCCAGCCGATGTGGAGCGGCTGATGGCCGACGCCGGCATCGTCCGCAACCAGCGGAAGGTCGACGCCGCGATCGCCAACGCCCGCGCCACGCTCGACCTGCGCGACCGAGGAGGCCTGGAGGCCTTCATCTGGGGCTTCCGTCCAGACCCGGGCCCGGCACCCCGCACCACGGCCGACGTCCCGACCACCTCGCCCGAGTCGATCGCGCTGTCAAAGGCGCTCAAGAAGGTCGGCTTCGCCCACGTCGGGCCGACCACGATGCATGCCCTGATGGAGGCGATCGGCCTGGTCGACGACCACCTGGCCGACTGCCACCGGCGCGGTCTGAGCCCCTGAGCCCGGGGGTATCCAGGCCGAGACACCTACAGTCTGCTCATGGCGGGGGATGGTGCCCATCGACTGGGTGACGCAGCGGCGGCCTTCACGAGCAACGCCCGCAACCCCGACCTGCGCAAGGCGCAGCTGAGCTTCCTCGGCGCCTGGACTGCGGAGTGGGCCTTCACCGTCGCCCTCGGCATCGTGGCCTACCGGGACGGCGGAGCGGCGGCGGTCGGCCTCGTCGGCCTGCTGCGGATGGTGCCGTCCGCGATCTGCGCGCCACTGCTGTCGCCGTTCGCCGACCGGGGGCGGCGCGAGCGCATCCTGGTTCTCGTCTCGACGGTCCGGGGCATCGTCACGGCCGCTGCCGCGATGGTGGCCGCCGTGGGCGGGGCGCCGGCCGTGATCTACGGCCTCGCCGTGCTGTCGACCATCGCGGCCACGCTGTTCCGCCCGGCCCACTCCGCGCTGCTTCCCTCGCTCTGCCACACCGGCCACGAGCTCGCCAGCGCCAACGTCGTACGCGGCATGCTCGACTCGGCAGCGACCCTCGTCGGGCCTCTCCTGGCCGCGGTGCTCCTCGGGGTCGCCGACGTCGACGTGGTGTTCGGGGTGGCCGCCGCTGCCTCCTTCTGGTCCGCGGGCCTGCTGCTGCGGCTGTCGTACGACGCCCCGCCCCGCCCGTCCGCGACCCGACCCCACCTCGGACGTGAGGTGCTCGACGGGCTGGGCGCGGTCGCGCACAACCGTGACCTCGCCCTCGTGCTCGGGCTCGCTGCCGCGCAGGCCTTCACCCGTGGCGCGCTGACGGTGTTCTCGGTGCTGGTCTCGATCGAGCTCCTCGGGCGGGGCGAACCGGGCGCGGGCACCCTGATGACCGCCGTCGGAGTGGGAGCCGTGTGCGGGTCCCTGGCCGCGTCCCTGCTGGTCGGGACGCGTCGGCTGGGTGCCTGGTTCGCGCTCGGGGTGACCCTGTGGGGCCTGCCGATCGCGCTGGTCGGGCTGATGCCGCGAGACACTGCCGCCCTGGTCTTCATGGCGCTGATCGGCGTGGGCAACGCGCTTGTCGACGTCGCGGGCTTCACGCTCCTGGGACGGATGGCGCCCGACAAGGTGCTGGCCCGCGTCTTCGGCGTCCTCGAGAGCATGGTCGCGATCTCCATCGGCATCGGCGCGGTGGCGGCGGCCGCGGCGGTGGACGCCTGGGGGCTGCGCCCCGCGCTGGTTGCGGTGGGCCTGGTCTGTCCGGTGCTCGCCGCAGCGTCGTGGTGGCGGCTGCGGGCGCTCGACCACGTCGTGGGAGTGCACGACGAGGACGTCCGCCTGCTCCAGCACGTGCCGATGCTCCGCACGCTGCCGCTGCCCTCCGTCGAGCAGCTCGCGCGTGGCCTCGTGCCCCTCGACGTACCCGCTGGGACCGCGGTCTTCAACCAGGGCGACCTCGGCGACCGCTACTTCGTCGTGGAGTCGGGCGAGGTGGAGGTCGTCGGCGACGGCCGGCTGGTGGCCACGCTCGGTCCGGGCGAGGGGTTCGGCGAGATCGCCCTGCTGCGGCACACCCGCCGGACGGCCACGGTCGTGGCGCGCACCGACGTACGCCTTCGCGGGCTGGGGTCCGACCACTTCCTCGCGGTCGTGATGGGCTACACGCCCAGCGCCAGGGAGGCCGCGACGGGCGTCGACCGCCTGCTCGATCGCTACGACCCCGACCAGCGTCCGGCTGTCGACGGTGGTGGCGCCGACTAGCCTCGCGTCATGACGCGCGTGCATGCCTTCACCGACGACGCCCTCTCCGACCTGGACGCGACGGGCGTCGTCGAGGCGCTGAAGGCCGGCGACGTGTCGGTCCCCGAGGTGGTCGAGGCGGCGATCGCCCGCACCGAGCGGGTCGACGGCGACCTGGGTGCGGTGTCCTACGCCGCCTTCGACCGCGCCCGCGAGGAGGCGCGGCACCCGCGGGGCGGCTGGTTCGCCGGGGTGCCCACCTTCGTCAAGGACAACGTCGACGTGGCCGGCATGCCGACCCAGCAGGGCGCGGACGCCTTCGTCGGCGTCCCGCAGCGGACCGACGGCGACTTCGCGCGGATGTATCTCGCGACCGGCCTGATCCCGCTCGGCAAGACCCAGCTCTCCGAGTTCGGCTTCTCCGGAGCGGTCGACCACGCGCGCCTGGGCCAGGTCCGCAGTCCCTGGAACCTCGACCACTACGCGGGCGCCTCCTCGGCCGGCGCCGGAGCGCTCGTGGCCGCGGGTGCCGTCCCGATCGCCCACGGCAACGACGGGGGTGGCTCCATCCGGATCCCCGCCGCGGTCAACGGGCTCGTCGGGCTCAAGCCGACCCGCGACCGGCTTGCCCAGGACCGGGCCATGCGCGACATGCCGGTCCGGATCGTCTCCGACGGCGTGCTGACGCGCAGCGTGCGTGACACCGCGGCGTTCTTCCGCGAGGCGGAGCGGGTCTGGCGCAACCCGCGCCTCGCGCCGATCGGCGACATCACCCGGCCCAGCAAGGCGCGCCTCAAGGTCGCGGTCGTCACCTCCAGCATCGGGCGCGACTCGACCCCCGAGGTCCGCGAGCTGACGCTGCGCGACCGCCGCACTGCTCGAGTCGCTCGGCCACCGGGTCGAGGAGGTCGAGCCCCCGATCCCGGCCTCGTTCCCCACCCACTTCGTGCGCTACTGGTCCCTGCTGGCCTTCGCGATCACCCGACGCGGGCGCTCCGACTACGGCCCGACGTGGGACCCGACGAAGCTCGACAACCTGACGCTCGGGCTCGCCCGGCACGCAGCACGCAACCTGCACCGACAACCCCGCACGATCGCCGTCCTGCGGGCCTCCCGACGGGCCGCTGCCCGCCACCGCGCGGCGTACGACGTCACCCTGAGCCCGACCCTGGCCACCGAGACCCCCCGGGTCGGGCACCTGCGAGGGGACCAGAGCTATGAGGAGATCATGGAGCGGCTGATGGACTGGGTGGCCTTCACGCCCCTGGCCAACGCCACTGGCGAACCGGCCATCTCGCTCCCCCTGGCGACCACCGCGGCCGGCCTTCCCCACGGCATGATGTTCGGTGCCGGAGCCGGCCGCGAGGCCCGGTTGCTGGGCCTGGCCTACGAGCTGGAGGAGGCGGTGGGCTGGACCCGGATCCAGGACGCCTGAGCCAGCGTCGTGGCCGCCGGTCAAGCCGATTTCTCACCGGACCCATGCCGTGTGTATCGTTCTCCGTCGTTGCCCCTTTAGCTCAGTCGGCAGAGCGTCTCCATGGTAAGGAGAAGGTCTACGGTTCGATTCCGTAAAGGGGCCCTGGGCCGGATTCCTCCCTTCAGGGGGCGTCATCCGGCTTCCTGCGGCGGGGTAGCTCAGGTGGTTAGAGCACACGGCTCATAATCGTGGTGTCGCGGGTTCGAGTCCCGCCCCCGCTACCACCCAGGCACCACACCGCACCACCAGCCAAACCTAAGGATTCCCCGTGGCCAGCAAGAGCTCTGACGTTCGCCCCAAGATCACGCTTGCGTGCGTGGACTGCAAGGAGCGCAACTACATCACCAAGAAGAACCGTCGCAACGACCCCGACCGCATCGAGCTGAAGAAGTTCTGCCCGCGCTGCCGGACGCACACGGCTCACCGCGAGACCCGCTGACGCTGCTCCACCACTGCTGACCCGTCCGAGGCTTCTCGGACGGGTCGTCGTGTGTTCTAGGGTCGTGCCATGTCCGTCGACCCCTCCCTGGTGGGACGAGAGTTCCCCGCACCGGCCACGCTTGTCGTCACTGCCGACCGGGTGAGCGCCTTCGCCGCCGCCGTCGGCCAACCCGATGACGGCGCCGTACCGCCCACCTTCCCGATCGTGCTCGCCTTCGACGCGATGCAGGCCTTCCTCGACGCCGAGCGGGTCGACCTGCACCGGATCGTCCACGGCGAGCAGCGCTTCACCTACGAGCGCCCGCTCCGTGAGGGCGACGAGCTCTCCGCCACGCTGACCGTCACCGGCCTGCGGCAGATCGGCGGCGCTGACATCATCGCGACCGCCAGCGAGATCCGCGACGCCGCAGGAGACCTGGTCTGCACCGGCAAGGCCACCCTCGTCCACTCGTCCGGCCAGGGGGGTGCGGCATGAGCACCGACCTGACCCCCGGAACCGTCCTGCCCGAGCAGGTCTTCACCGTCACCCGCGCCGACCTCGTGGCCTATGCCGAGGCGAGTGGCGACCACAACCCCATCCACCAGGACGAGGAGGTCGCGCTGAGCGTCGGCCTGCCCGGCGTGATCGCGCACGGGATGTACACCCTGGCCCTGGTCGGGAGCGCCGTCTCCACGTGGACCGACGGCGCCGAGGTCGTGGAGCTCGGGTCGAAGTTCACGAGCCCGGTCGTCGTACCGGCTGACGGTGGGGCCGAGGTCGTGGTCAGGGGCAGCGTGAAGGCGGTCGCCGACGGCCTGGTCACGCTCGCGCTCGAGGTCACCTGCGAGGGGCAGAAGGTGCTCGGCATGCCGAAGGCCGTCGTGCGTGAGACCGCCGTCCGTGCCTGACCTGCGCGACCACACCACCCTGCGCCTGGGTGGGCCCGCCCGCGAGTGGGTGCGCGCCACGAGCGAGGCCGAGGTGGTCGACGCGGTCACCGAGGCGGACGCCGCCGGGACCCCGCTCCTGCTGCTCGGAGGCGGCTCCAACCTCGTGGTCGCCGACGCCGGTTTCGACGGCCGTGTGGTCGAGGTCGCCACCCGTGGCACGCGCGTGGACTCCGACGCCTGTAGCGGAGCGAGCCTGACCGTTGCGGCCGGCGAGGGATGGGACGACCTCGTCGCCCACGCCGTCGAGCAGGGCTGGACGGGTATCGAGGCGTTGTCGGGGATCCCGGGTGCGGTGGGGGCCACCCCGATCCAGAACGTCGGGGCCTACGGCCAGGACGTCGCCCAGACCGTCTCCCGCGTCCGCGCCTGGGACCGGGTCGACCGCACCCAGCGGACCTTCGCGGCCCCCGACTGCGGCTTCTCCTACCGCCACAGCCGGTTCAAGGCCGATCCCGGCCGCTACGTCGTGCTCGACGTGACCTTCCAGCTGGGTCTGGGCGACCTCGGCGCGCCCGTGCAGTACGCCGAGCTCGCCCGCACCCTCGGCGTGGCCGCGGGGGAGCGGGCACCGCTCGCGGAGGTCCGCGAGGCCGTGCTCGGCCTCCGTCGCGGCAAGGGCATGGTCCTCGACCCTGACGACCACGACACCTGGAGTGCCGGGTCCTTCTTCACCAACCCCCTCCTGGGCCCCGACCAGGCGGCACGGCTCCCCGCCGGCGCACCGCGCTGGGAGCAGGCAGACGGGGCGGTCAAGTCGAGCGCTGCGTGGCTGATCGAGCACGCCGGCTTCGCCAAGGGCCACGTCAGCGCGGCCGCCGGCGACCGGGTGAGCCTGTCCACCAAGCACACGCTGGCGCTCACCAACCGTGGTGGTGCCTCGACCGTCGAGCTGCTCACTCTCGCCCGCGAGGTACGCGACGGCGTCGAGGAGGTCTTTGGCGTGCGCCTGGTCAACGAGCCGGTCACGGTGGGCTGCTCGCTCTAGCTACTGGCCGCTCGCCGACAGCCAGGCGTTGATGTCCGCGTACGCCGCTGCCAGGACGTCGCTGGGCGCTCGGCTCGCCTCGAACGACATCCGCGCCAGACTGGCCAGGGTGACGTCGTCGAGGTCGTGCGCGGCGCGCATCGTGGCGTACTGGCCGGCCAGCTGGGAGCCGAAGAGCAACGGGTCGTCCGCGCCGAGGGCGACCGTCGCCCCGGCGGCGAGCAGCTGCGGCAGTGGCACCGAGGTGAGGTCGGAGTAGACCCCGAGGGCCACGTTGGACACCGGGCAGACCTCCAGCGCCACGCCCGCCTCGACGATGCGGTCGAGGAGAGCAGGGTCCTCGGCGCTGCGGACGCCGTGGCCCAACCGCTGGGCGCCCAGGCTGTCGAGGCAGGTGCGGACGTGCTCGGGACCGCGCAGCTCCCCGCCGTGGGGGACCAGGAGCAGGCCCGCCCGGTCGGCGATCCGGAAGGCACTCGCGAAGTCCTCGGTCGCACCCCGCCGCTCGTCGTTGGAGAGCCCGAACCCGACCACCCCGCGGCCGGCGTACTGCCCGGCCAGGCGGGCCAGGGTGCGGGCGTCGAGCGGGTGGCGCGTGCGGTTGGCAGCGATGACCACGGCGATGCCCAGCCCGGTCCGCCGGGCCGCGTCCTGGACGCAGTCGAGCACCAGGTCGGTGAAGGCGGTGATGCCGCCGAAGCGCGCGGCGTAGCCGCTGGGGTCGACCTGGATCTCCAGCCACCGACCACCGTCCCGGACGTCGTCCTCGGCCGCCTCGAGCACCAGTCGGCGTACGTCCTCGGGCGTGCGCAGCACCGAGCGGGCCACGTCGTAGAGGCGCTGGAAGCGGAACCACCCCTTCTCGTCCGCCGCGCTGAGCTGCGGCGGCCAGTCCTCCACGAGCGAGTCCGGCAGGGCGATCTGGTCGCGCTCGGCCAGCTCCAGCAGCGTCTGGTGGCGCATCGATCCGGTGAAGTGCAGGTGGAGATGCGCCTTGGGGAGGCTCGACACGTCACGACGTCGGTCGTGGGCCACGGCCGGTCTCCCCATGGCGGCATCCTAGGAGGGCGGGCACGGCGGACCGGGCCGAGGCTCGGTTCGACTCCGGCTCGATCGGCCCCGTATGATTCTCGATTGGTGGTTTCGCCACATGCTTCGGCCTGCCCGGGACATGACCGGTGACCATCGGAGGGCACTAGCTCAACTGGCAGAGCATCGGTCTCCAAAACCGAAGGTTGGGGGTTCAAGTCCCTCGTGCCCTGCAAGGATCCATTGCACATGCATGACGAAGAAAGGTGAGGAACGTGGCAGACGGCAACGCGGTTCAGGACGCGCGGAAGGACTCGCGCGGCGACGACCGTGGGCGCACCAGCCTGGTGACGTTCTTCCGCCAGGTGGTGGCCGAGCTCCGCAAGGTCGTGTGGCCCACCCAGCAACAGCTCATCACCTACTTCTTCGTGGTGCTGGTCTTCGTCATCGTGCTGATGACCTTGGTGTCGGTCCTCGACCTCGCTTTCGGAAAGCTGGTCTTCGAGGTCTTCACCGGCGGCACCAGCACCCAGTGACGGCCCGCCAGTAGATCCCCTGCGTGATCCCCGCCGGACCCTGAGGTCCGGCTCCGGTCCCCGTGACCGGACCAGTTGACAACGATGTTCGGAGTTGGACGTGTCGCAAAGCAATGACCTGGACCAGGTCGACGACCAGGTCGAGTCCGCCGAGGACTCCACCGACCAGGTCGAGGCCTCGGACGACCCGACCCCCGAGGTCGACGCAACCGACGCCGTGGATGGCGCCGAGGACGACGCCGAGGTGAGCGCTGACGAGTCCGACGAGGACTCCGAGGTCGCGGCCGAGGACGCCGAGGACCCCGCCGAGCCCGACGCCGACGACCCGCTCGAGGCCTTCCGCCGCGAGCTGTGGGCCAAGCCGGGCGACTGGTTCGTCGTGCACACCTACTCCGGCATGGAGAAGCGGGTCAAGCACAACCTCGAGAACCGCATCATCTCCCTCAACATGGAGGACTACATCCACGAGATCGTGGTCCCCACCGAGGAGGTCGCGGAGATCAAGAACGGCCAGCGCAAGATGGTCACGCGCACCGTCCTGCCCGGCTATGTCCTGGTCCGCATGGACCTCACCGACGAGTCCTGGTCGGCCGTGCGGCACACGCCGTCGGTCACCGGCTTCGTGGGCCACAGCCACCAGCCCGTCCCGCTCAGCATGACCGAGGTCGAGGACATGCTGGCTCCCGCCGTCGTGGCCGTGGCCGAGGCTGCCGCTGCCGGTGAGAAGGGCTCCAGCACCACCCCGCGCAAGCCCGTCGAGGTCGCCGACTTCGACGTGTCCGACTCGGTCATGGTGGTCGACGGCCCGTTCGCCACGCTGCACGCGACGATCACCGAGATCAACGCCGAGTCGCAGAGGGTCAAGGCCCTCGTCGAGATCTTCGGCCGGGAGACCCCGGTCGAGCTGAGCTTCAACCAGATCCAGAAGGTCTGAGCCTCAGCACACGCAAGAAGCAACACAGTGGCAGGGGGAACCTCCCCGTCATGACCACAGGACAGAGAGAAGAAGGCAATGCCTCCCAAGAAGAAGATCGCAGCGCTGGTCAAGGTGCAGCTGCAGGCCGGTTCGGCCACCCCGGCCCCGCCGGTCGGTACGGCGCTCGGCCCGCACGGTGTCAACATCATGGACTTCTGCAAGGCCTACAACGCCCAGACCGAGTCCATGCGCGGCAACGTGATCCCCGTCGAGATCACCATCTACGAAGACCGCTCCTTCGAGTTCATCACCAAGACTCCGCCGGCCGCTGAGCTCATCAAGAAGGCTGCCGGCCTGAAGAAGGGCTCGGGCGTCCCGCACAAGGAGAAGGTCGGCAAGCTGACCAAGGACCAGGTGCGCGAGATCGCGACGACCAAGCTGCCCGACCTGAACGCCAATGACATCGACGCGGCCATGAAGATCGTCGAGGGCACTGCGCGCTCGATGGGCATCACGACCGACTGACAGTGCCTATCTAGAGACATGTGGGAGAGCCGCGCTGGCTCGCCGACCACTCCACTCTCGGACGCGCAGTCGCGTCCAGCAAACGAAAGAGAAGACAATGCAGCGCAGCAAGACCTACCGCGCGGCGGCAGAGACGTTCGACAGGGACGAGCTCTACGCACCGCTGGCCGCCATCAAGATCGCCAAGAGCGGCTCCAAGAAGAAGTTCGACGAGACCCTCGACGTCGTCATGCGCCTGGGTGTCGACCCGCGCAAGGCCGACCAGATGGTCCGTGGCACCGTCAACCTCCCGCACGGCACCGGCAAGACCGCCCGTGTCCTCGTGTTCGCCAACGGCGACAAGGCCGACGCCGCCCGTGAGGCCGGGGCCGAGTTCGTCGGCAGCGACGAGCTCATCGAGAAGGTGGCCGGCGGCTGGCTCGACTTCGACGCCGTCGTCGCGACCCCCGACATGATGGGCAAGGTCGGCCGCCTCGGTCGCGTGCTCGGCCCGCGTTCGCTCATGCCGAACCCGAAGACGGGCACCGTGACGCCCGACGTCGCGAAGGCCGTCACCGACATCAAGGGCGGCAAGATCGAGTTCCGCGTCGACCGCCACTCGAACCTGCACTTCATCATCGGCAAGGCCTCGTTCTCCGAGGTCCAGCTCGCGGAGAACTACGCCGCGGCGCTCGACGAGGTGCTGCGTCTCAAGCCGGCCAGCTCCAAGGGTCGCTACATCAAGAAGATCACCGTCTCGACGACGATGGGCCCCGGCATCCAGGTCGACCCCAACCGCGTCAAGAACGTCGCGTCGGAGGACGAGGCTCCTCAGGCCTGAGCCTGACTGCCTCCCCGCTCGGCCTCACCGTGGTCCGGTCGTCCCTCGGGACGGCCGGACCACGGTCGTCTGTGCCGTTCCGGCCGTGGCCATGGGGCCATCGGGTAGGAATGCACCACCATCCCGTACGAGGAGAAGACAATGCGCGTCACGCCACTTGCTCGCCGGCTGGGCTCCGCCGCCCTGGTGCTCACGCTGGGAGCCGGCCTGACCGCCTGCAGCGGCGACGAGGCCACCGACTCCAGCTCCGCGACCGACGAGGGCGACTGAGGACGGCACCGACGCCGGCAGCGACGACTCCACCGAGGAGACGACCGACGCCGAGGAGACCGACGCCGAGGAACCGGCGCAGGCGTCGCTGGAGGAGCTCTCCGCCGAGGAGTTCTACCCCGCGGTCATGGAGGCGCTGCGCGAGGCGGAGACCTTCAGCTTCTCCACCACCTCCGAGTCCCAGGGGCAGCGCTCGACGATGTCCGGCCAGGCCCGTTTCGGCGACGACGGCGTCGACATGGTGGCGAGCAGCACCGGCGCGCAGACCATGGAGGTCATCCTGCTCGACCAGGTCATGTACATGAAGTCGCCCGACATGGGCACCGGCGACAAGTACCTCGAGATCGACCTGAGCGATCCCAACTCGCTGTTCGGCATGCTCGGCAAGGCCACCGACCCCGAGGTCATGTTCCAGGCGCTCAAGACTCCCGAGAAGCTCGAGCTGGTGGGCGAGGAGGAGGTCGACGGGGTGGCCACCCACCACTACCGCACTCGCATCGACCCGGCCGACTACCTCGAGGCGATGGACTTCCCCGCTGCGATGAAGGAGTTCCTGCCCCAGGAGATGGTGACCGAGATGTGGGTCGACGGCGACAACCTGCCGCGCAAGTTCGCCCAGACGATCGAGACCCCCTCCCGGGCCGGGGGCGAGCCCGTCCCGTCCACGATCGAGGGCACCTACAGCGACTTCGGCCTCGACGTCGACATCGAGGCGCCGCCGGCCGACCAGATCAGCGACCAGGGACTGCCCGGCGCCGCCTAGTCGCGGAAGACGCGCTCGTCCACGAGCTGCTCGCGGACCTCGGTTCCCTCGGGCTCGTAGCGGCCCTGGTCGAAGCGGGTGCGGAACTGCAGGACCTCGCCGTCGCGTCCGAAGCGGTTCTTCTCGATCGTGAGCACGGCGTACTCGCGGAAGCGCTCGGCATTGCCGAGGTCGTAGGTCAGGTGGTGACGGGCGACGACGTCGAACTTGTTGTTGAGCACCATCACGATGTCGGGCTCGTAGGCCAGGGCGCTCGAACCCCGCAGGTGGCTGGGACGCATCCGCTGGCCGGTCTTGAGGGCCGACTTCTCGGCCGCGGCGATCGCCACGACAGGGGCGCCGAAGTCGATGGCGAGGTCCTTGAGGCCCTCGACGATCTCCGTCGACTTCTCATCCTCGTCGGTGGACCGTGGCCGACTTGATCTTCTGGAGGTAGTCGACGATCACCAGCGGCGTGCTGCCGCTGAGCTCGCGGACCATCTCGATGGCCGACTGAATCGCCTCGATGTCGGTGCGCGTGCCGGTGGACCGGTGGACGAACAGCATCTCGGAGTAGTGCGCGACCTTGGCCAGTGCCTGCGGACCGCACGGCACCGCCTCCAGCCGGTGCTCCAGCGAGCTGACCCACAGGTCGTCGAAGATCGAGCGCACGGCGTTCATCCGCGCCTGGTCGGACTCGTCGAGCTCGCCGGCCTCCATGGCGATGAGCTTCTGGGTCAGGTCCTCGGCGTCGTGCTCGTAGGAGAAGTAGAGGACCGGACGGCCCGAGGCCGCCGTGTTGCGGGCGAGCTGGAGCGCGAAGGTCGACTTGCCGAGGCCCTGGGGGCCGGCCAGCAGGATCAGCGAGCCGGCGCGCAGGCCACCTCCGATGAGCTGGTCGAGGCCGCCGAAGCCGGTCTTCCACACGCGCCCGGCGGCGTTGCGGCCGGTGAGCATGCGTTCGTCACTTCGGGCCAGGGAGGCCCCCACGGTCGTGAGCTGTTGGTCCACACCGACATCGAACCAGTGTTGGCCCGTGCGCGGGACCGAATGGGCGGAATGGGTGGGGACCCGCTGATTTGTCCGGACCGGTGCGCCCGGCGTACTGTTCCGTCCTGAAACCAGAGACCGCAGGTTGTCACGAGCTCCACGCTCGTGGCCGAAGGTTCGCAACAGCGAATGGCCGGCGCAGGTGCAGAGCAAGCGGCCACGCCGCATCCACGCCCTGAGCCTGTGCTCAGGGCGTTCGTCTTTTGTGGGCCGGACGCCGGTGGTCGACCCCGGAAGGAGACCCATGGCGCGGCCAGAGAAGACTGCCGCCGTCGCGGAGATCGTTGAGTCGTTCAACGAGTCCGCCGGCGCTGTGCTGACCGAGTACCGCGGTCTCACCGTGAAGCAGCTGCAGGACCTGCGGCGAGCCCTCGGCGAGAACGCCAACTACGCCGTGGTCAAGAACACGCTTGCCAAGATTGCCGCCACCGAGGTGGGAATCGAAGGCTTCGATGACCTGTTGACCGGCCCCACTGCCATCGCCTTCATCAATGGAGACGTGGTCGAGGCCGCCAAGGGTCTGCGTGACTTTGCCAAGGCAAACCCCGCCCTTGTCATCAAGGGCGGTGTCCTGGACGGAAACACCCTCGACGCTGCCGAGATCGCCAAGCTGGCCGATCTCGAGTCGCGTGAGGTGCTCCTGGGCAAGCTCGCGGGCGGCATGCTCGCGTCGCTGTCCCAGGCCGTCTACCTCCTCAACGCCCCGCTCGCCCAGGCTGCCCGGCTCGCCGGTGCCCTGGAGGCGAAGGCGCAGGAGGACCCCTCGATCCTCGCAGGTGGTGCCGGTACGCCGGATGCTCCCGCTGCCGAGGACGCCCCGGTTTCGGAGGCCCCCGCGGTCGCCGAGCCCGAGGCGACCGACGAGGCCGCTGAGGCGACCGAGTCCACCGACGCCTGACCGGGCCGACGTACACCACCTGAAACCCGGCACGGGACGCACCCGTCCTCGTGCCACATACGGAAGGAAACGCCACCATGGCGAAGCTCAGCACCGACGAGCTCCTTGAGGCCTTCAAGGAGATGACCCTGATCGAGCTCTCTGAGTTCGTGAAGCAGTTCGAGGACACCTTCGGCGTCACCGCCGCTGCCCCCGTTGCCGCGGCTGCCGCCCCGGCTGCCGGTGGTGCCGCTCCTGGCGAGGCCGCTGCCGAGCAGGACGAGTTCGACGTCGTCCTCGAGGCCGCTGGTGACAAGAAGATCAACGTCATCAAGGAGGTCCGCGCCCTGACCTCCCTCGGTCTCAAGGAGGCCAAGGACCTCGTCGAGGCGGCCCCGAAGCCGATCCTCGAGGGTGTCAACAAGGAAGCTGCCGCGAAGGCCAAGGACGCCCTCGAGGCGGCCGGCGCCACGGTCACCGTCAAGTGATCCACTGACGCTCGGCGTCCCTCGCGGACGCCGATCGTCACCGCCAAGGGCGGCCACCCCCAGGGGGTGGCCGCCCTTCGGCGATTTCAGCGGGGTCCGTGACGTACGTCGCACCCAGCCGCCGCCAAGGCGGAGATGACGGGTCGCTACCGCCCGGAGTGCGACACCAACGATCTCGGCGCGTCCTGCTTGACCCGGCGAGGTCTGCGGGTCATCATCATCGGCAACGCGTGTCGATGTCCCCCGTGGATTCGACCCCGTGTTTGAAGCGCGTCATGAGTTGCGCTAGGGTGTCTCTTTGCGCCTGCCCTCAGATGCCCACGCCCTCCGGACGGCTGTTGCGGTGGTCGGCCGGCGCGAGATCACTTGATCAAGTTGTGAGGACACCTCTTGGCCGCGCGCAGCTCCGCTGGTAATAACCGTCGTACCTCTTTCGCAAAGATCACCGAACCTCTCGAGGTTCCCCCCCTCATCTCGCTCCAGACCAGCAGCTTCGACTGGCTGGTCGGCGGAGAGCGTTGGGAGGAGGCGGTGGTTGCCCGTCGGGCAGCCGGTGAGGACGTCTCCGAGAAGACCGGTCTGCAGGAGATCTTCGAGGAGATCTCCCCGATCGAGGACTTCTCCGAGACGATGATGCTCTCCTTCGACAACCCCGTCTTCCTGGACGAGAAGTACACCGAGGAGGAGTGCAAGGAGAAGGACTTCACCTACTCCCGCCCGCTCTACGTCTCGGCCGAGTTCATGAACCACGAGACCGGCGAGATCAAGGGCCAGACGGTCTTCATGGGTGACTTCCCCATGATGACCAAGAAGGGCACCTTCATCATCAACGGCACCGAGCGGGTCGTCGTGTCCCAGCTCGTCCGCTCGCCCGGCGTCTACTTCGAGAGCTCGCCCGACAAGACGTCCGACAAGGACATCTACACCGCCAAGCTGATCCCCAGCCGCGGCGCGTGGCTCGAGTTCGAGATCGACAAGCGCGACCTCGTCGGCGTACGCCTGGACCGCAAGCGCAAGCAGAACGTCACCGTCCTGCTCAAGGCGCTCGGCTGGACCACCGACCAGATCCGCGAGGAGTTCGGTCAGTACGAGTCCATGATGCTCACCCTCGAGAAGGACAGCGTCCGCTACGACGTCGTCGCCGAGGAGATGGCGAAGAAGGCGCGCGGCGAGGCACCCACCGCCGAGCAGGTCAACCTCGAGGTCACCCGCCTCGCGCTGCTCGACATCTACCGCAAGCTGCGCCCGGGCGAACCGCCCACGGCCGAGGCTGCGCAGACGCTGTTGAACAACTACTACTTCAACTCCAAGCGCTACGACCTGGCGAAGGTCGGCCGTTACAAGATCAACAAGAAGCTCGGTCTGACCGAGGCCTTCGACCAGCAGACGCTGACCATCGACGACGTCGTCGCTGCGATCCGCTACGTCGTGCAGCTGCACGCCGCGGGCACGCAGGTCGAGGCGCCCGACCTCCTCGACGGCACCGGCAGCCCGGTCCTGGGTCCCGACGGGTCCCCGGTCCTGGTCCAGCCCGACGACATCGACCACTTCGGCAACCGCCGCATGCGCACCGTCGGCGAGCTCATCCAGAACCAGCTCCGCACGGGCCTGGCCCGCATGGAGCGCGTGGTCCGTGAGCGGATGACGACCCAGGACGTCGAGGCCATCACGCCGCAGTCCCTGATCAACATCCGCCCGGTCGTCGCGGCGCTGAAGGAGTTCTTCGGCACCTCGCAGCTCTCGCAGTTCATGGACCAGACCAACCCGATCGCGGGCCTGACGCACAAGCGTCGACTCTCCGCGCTCGGTCCCGGTGGTCTGTCCCGTGACCGCGCCGGCATGGAGGTCCGTGACGTCCACCCGTCGCACTACGGCCGCATGTGCCCGATCGAGACCCCTGAAGGTCCCAACATCGGTCTGATCGGCTCGCTCGCGTCCTACGGTCGGATCAACCCGTTCGGCTTCGTCGAGACCCCCTACCGCAAGGTCGAGGGTGGCGTCGTCACCGACCAGATCGACTACCTCACCGCCGACGACGAGGACCGCTACGTCATCGCGCAGGCCAACGCGCCGCTCGACGACAAGATGCGCTTCATCGAGGAGCGCGTGCTGGTCCGCCAGAAGGCCGGCGAGGTCGACGCGATCCTGCGCGACGAGGTCGACTACATGGACGTCTCGCCGCGCCAGATGGTGTCGGTCGCGACGGCGCTGATCCCGTTCCTCGAGCACGACGACGCCAACCGCGCGCTCATGGGCGCCAACATGCAGCGCCAGGCCGTCCCGCTCGTCGTGAGCGACAGCCCGCTGGTCGGCACCGGCATGGAGTACCGCGCCGCGGTCGACGCCGGCGACGTGGTCCTGGCCGAGAACGCCGGTGTGGTCAAGGAGGTGTCGGCCGACTCCATCGAGACGATGAACGACGACGGCTCCTACCAGACCTACAAGCTGGCCAAGTTCCGTCGCTCCAACCAGGGCACCTGCATCAACCAGCGCCCGCTGGTGAAGACCGGTGACCGGCTCGAGGTCGGTAGCCCGATCGCCGACGGCCCCTGCACCGACAACGCGGAGATGGCGCTGGGCACCAACCTGCTCGTGGCCTTCATGCCGTGGCAGGGCCACAACTACGAGGACGCGATCATCCTCAGCCAGCGCCTGGTGCAGGAGGACGTCCTCACCTCGATCCACATCGAGGAGCACGAGGTCGACGCCCGCGACACCAAGCTCGGCCCCGAGGAGATCACCCGGGACATCCCGAACGTCTCCGAGGAGGGCCTGGCCGACCTCGACGAGCGCGGCATCATCCGCATCGGCGCCGAGGTCACCACCGGTGACATCCTCGTCGGCAAGGTCACGCCCAAGGGCGAGACCGAGCTCACCCCCGAGGAGCGCCTGCTCCGCGCGATCTTCGGTGAGAAGGCGCGCGAGGTGCGCGACACCTCGATGAAGGTGCCCCACGGTGAGTCCGGAACGGTCATCGGCGTGCGCGTCTTCGACCGCGAGGACGGCGACGACCTGCCTCCGGGCGTCAACCAGCTCGTCCGCGTCTACGTCGCCCAGAAGCGCAAGATCTCGGTCGGTGACAAGCTCGCCGGTCGTCACGGCAACAAGGGCGTCATCGCCAAGATCCTGCCGGTCGAGGACATGCCGTTCATGGAGGACGGCACCCCGGTCGACGTCGTGCTCAACCCGCTGGGTGTGCCGCGACGGATGAACATCGGCCAGATCCTCGAGCTCCACCTCGGCTGGCTCGCCAAGCAGGGCTGGGACCTCGACCTGTCCGGTGAGAAGGGCAACGCCGACTGGAAGAAGCGCCTGATCTCGATCGGTGCCGACAAGGCCACGCCCAACACCAAGGTGGCCACCCCGGTCTTCGACGGTGCCCGCGAGGACGAGATCACCGGCCTGCTCGGCGCGACGCTGCCCAACCGTGACGGTGAGCGGATGGTCAAGGAGGACGGCAAGGCCGCCCTCTTCGACGGTCGCTCGGGTGAGCCGTTCCCGGCGCCGGTGGCCGTGGGCTACATGTACATCCTCAAGCTCCACCACCTCGTCGACGACAAGATCCACGCACGCTCGACCGGCCCCTACTCGATGATCACGCAGCAGCCCCTGGGCGGTAAGGCCCAGTTCGGTGGCCAGCGGTTCGGCGAGATGGAGGTCTGGGCGATGGAGGCGTACGGCGCCGCCTACGCCCTGCAGGAGCTGCTGACGATCAAGTCCGACGACGTGCCCGGACGCGTGAAGGTCTACGAGGCGATCGTCAAGGGCGAGAACATCCCCGACTCGGGCATCCCCGAGTCGTTCAAGGTGCTCGTCAAGGAGATGCAGTCCCTCTGCCTCAACGTCGAGGTGCTCACGCACGACGGATCGACCATCGAGCTCAAGGACGCCGAGGAAGACGTCTTCCGGGCCGCCGAGGAGCTCGGCATCGACCTGTCGCGCCGCGAGCCCAGCTCCGTCGAAGAAGTCTGAGACATGCCGCTGCCGTTGGTCTCGCGACGGGACTTCGTCCCTCCTCGACCAGCGGCAGCGCAGCTCGGTCCACTCACCCACTGATTTTCGTAACAACTGAAGGGTTGCAGCCATCGTGCTCGACGTGAACTTCTTCGACCAGCTTCAGATCGGCCTGGCCACCGCGGACGACATCCGTACGTGGAGCCACGGCGAGGTCAAGAAGCCGGAGACCATCAACTACCGCACGCTCAAGCCCGAGCGTGACGGCCTCTTCTGCGAGAAGATCTTCGGTCCCACCCGGGACTGGGAGTGCTACTGCGGCAAGTACAAGCGCGTGCGCTTCAAGGGCATCATCTGCGAGCGCTGCGGCGTCGAGGTCACCCGTTCCAAGGTGCGTCGTGAGCGCATGGGCCACATCGAGCTCGCCGCTCCCGTGACCCACATCTGGTACTTCAAGGGCGTCCCGTCGCGACTGGGCTACCTGCTCGACCTGGCGCCGAAGGACCTCGAGAAGGTCATCTACTTCGCCGCCTACATGATCACCTCCGTCGACGAGGACGCTCGCCACCGCGACTCCGACTCCCTGGAGAACAAGGTCGGGCTGGAGCGTGAGCGTCTCGAGAAGCGTCGCGACACCTCCGTCGAGGACCGCGCCAAGAAGCTCGAGGAGGACCTCGGCACGCTCGAGGCCGAGGGTGCCAAGGCCGACGCCAAGCGCAAGGTCCGTGACGGTGCCGAGCGCGAGATGAACCAGCTCCGCGACCGCGCCAACCGCGAGATCGCGCGCCTCGAGGAGGTCTGGGACACGTTCAAGAACCTCAAGGTGCAGGACCTGCTCGGCGACGAGCTCCTCTACCGCGAGATGAAGAACTGGTTCGGCAAGTACTTCGAGGGCTACATGGGCGCCACGGCGATCCAGAAGCGCCTCCAGGACTTCGACGTCGAGGCCGAGGTCGAGTCGCTGCGCGACACGATCGCCAACGGCAAGGGCCAGCGCAAGGTCCGCGCCCTCAAGCGCCTCAAGGTCGTCGACGCCTTCCGCAAGACCGGCAACCAGCCGATCGGCATGGTGCTCGACGCCGTCCCGGTCATCCCGCCGGACCTGCGCCCGATGGTGCAGCTCGACGGTGGCCGCTTCGCGACCTCCGACCTGAACGACCTCTACCGCCGCGTCATCAACCGCAACAACCGCCTCAAGCGACTGCTCGACCTCGGTGCCCCCGAGATCATCGTCAACAACGAGAAGCGGATGCTGCAGGAGGCCGTCGACAGCCTCTTCGACAACGGTCGTCGTGGACGCCCCGTCACCGGCCCGGGCAACCGGCCGCTGAAGTCGCTCTCCGACATGCTCAAGGGCAAGCAGGGTCGTTTCCGCCAGAACCTGCTCGGCAAGCGCGTCGACTACTCCGGCCGCTCGGTCATCGTCTCGGGCCCGCAGCTCAAGCTCCACCAGTGCGGTCTGCCCAAGCAGATGGCGCTCGAGCTCTTCAAGCCGTTCGTGATGAAGCGCCTCGTCGACCTGTCGCACGCGCAGAACATCAAGTCCGCCAAGCGGATGGTCGAGCGCGCCCGCCCGGTCGTGTGGGACGTCCTCGAAGAGGTCATCACCGAGCACCCGGTGCTGCTCAACCGTGCGCCCACCCTGCACCGACTCGGCATCCAGGCCTTCGAGCCCCAGCTGATCGAGGGCAAGGCCATCCAGATCCACCCGCTCGTCTGCGGCGCGTTCAACGCCGACTTCGACGGTGACCAGATGGCTGTCCACCTCCCGCTGTCCGCGGAGGCGCAGGCCGAGGCCCGCATCCTGATGCTCTCGACCAACAACATCCTCAAGCCGTCGGACGGCCGTCCGGTGACCATGCCGTCACAGGACATGATCATCGGTCTCTTCTGGCTGACCGGTGACCGTGAGGGCGCTGTCGGCGAGGGCCGGGTCTTCTCGACCCCGTCCGAGGCGATCATGGCCTACGACCGGGGTGAGATCGGGCTGCAGAGCAAGGTCCGCATCCGTCTCAACGACATCGTGCCGCCGCTCGACCTCGAGCTCGGTGCCGACTGGGAGGAGCGCACCGCGATCCTCCTGGAGACCACGCTGGGTCGCGTCTACTTCAACGACACGCTGCCGGCCGACTACCCCTTCGTCAACGAGGAGGTCGGCAAGAAGCGCCTCGGCGCGATCGTCAACGACCTGGCCGAGCGCTACACCAAGGTCCAGGTCGCGGCCTCGCTCGACGCCCTCAAGGACGCCGGCTTCCACTGGGCCACCCGCTCCGGTGTGACCGTCTCGATCGACGACGTCACCACGCCGGACAGCAAGGTCGAGATCCTCGGCCGCTACGAGGCCCAGGCCGAGAAGGTCCAGAAGAACTACGAGCGCGGCGTGATGACCGACGACGAGCGTCGTCAGGAGCTCATCGAGCTGTGGACCCAGGCTGCGGCCGAGGTCGGTCGTGCGATGGAGGCCAACTTCGACCGCACGAACCCGATCTACATGATGGTCGACTCGGGTGCCTCCGGAAACATGAACCAGATCCGGCAGGTCGCTGCCATGCGTGGTCTGGTGGCCAACCCGAAGGGCGAGATCATCCCGCGCCCGATCAAGGCCAACTTCCGCGAGGGCCTGTCGGTGCTCGAGTACTTCATCTCGACCCACGGTGCCCGCAAGGGCCTGGCCGACACCGCGCTGCGCACCGCCGACTCGGGGTACCTCACCCGTCGTCTGGTGGACGTGTCGCAGGACGTCATCATCCGTGAGGACGACTGTGGCACCGAGCGTGGCCTGCCCAAGCTGATCGGTGAGCGCCTCGAGGACGGCACGGTCGTCAAGCACGAGCACGTCGAGACGTCCGCCTACGCCCGCGCCGCAGCCACCGAGGTCACCCACCCGGAGAGCGGCGAGGTTCTCGCTGCCGCCGGTGAGGACCTGGGCGACGTCAAGATCGGTGAGCTCATCGCCGCCGGTGTCGTCGAGGTCAAGGTCCGCTCCGTGCTGACCTGCGACGCCAAGACCGGCACCTGCGCCAAGTGCTACGGCCGCTCGCTGGCCACCGGCCAGCTGGTCGACATCGGTGAGGCGGTCGGCATCATCGCCGCCCAGTCCATCGGTGAGCCCGGCACGCAGCTCACGATGCGTACGTTCCACACCGGTGGTGTGGCCTCCGCCGACGACATCACGCAGGGTCTGCCCCGTGTGGTCGAGCTCTTCGAGGCCCGCTCGCCCAAGGGTCGTACGCCCATCTCGGAGTCGGCCGGCCGCGTGAAGATCGAGGAGACCGACAAGTCGCGCGTCGTCATGGTCACCCCGGACGACGGCTCCGAGGTCCAGGAGATCCCGGTGTCGAAGCGTTCGCGCCTCAACGTCGAGGAGGGCCAGCACATCGAGGTGGGTCACCACATCACCTCGGGTACGCCCGACCCGCAGGACGTGCTGCGCATCCTGGGTGTCCGCAAGGCGCAGGAGCACCTCGTGGACGAGGTCCAGGAGGTCTACCGCTCCCAGGGTGTGTCGATCCACGACAAGCACATCGAGATCATCATCCGGCAGATGCTGCGTCGGGTGACGGTCATCGAGTCCGGTGACACCCACCTGCTCCCGTCCGACCTGGTCGACCGGGTGCGCTTCGAGGAGGAGAACCGACGCGTCGTCTCCGAGGGCGGCAAGCCGGCCTCGGGTCGTCCGGTGCTCATGGGCATCACGAAGGCCTCGCTCGCGACCGAGTCGTGGCTCTCGGCGGCCTCCTTCCAGGAGACCACCCGAGTCCTCACCGACGCCGCGATCAACGGTCGCTCCGACAGCCTGCGTGGCCTGAAGGAGAACGTGATCATCGGAAAGCTCATCCCGGCCGGCACCGGCCTGGAGCGCTACCGCAACATCCGGGTCGAGCCGACCGAGGAGGCCCGCGCCGCGGCCTACTCCGTCACCGGCTACGACTCCTACGACTACGACTTCGGTCCGTCGTCGCAGGCTGTTGCGCTCGACGACTTCGACTTCGGTTCCTACCAGAACTGATCGAGTCACCACCCGACCCCGGTCTCCCTCACGGGAGGCCGGGGCCCGGTGCATTTCTCGGTCCGCACTCCGGCCGCCCAACAGGGGTCTGAGAGGATCTCGGGGTGAACATCCCCACTGCCACCGACGTCCTCGTGGTCGGTGCCGGGCCGTCCGGATCGGCCGCTGCGGCGTGGGCGGCACGGGCCGGGCTCGACGTCGTCCTGGTGGACGCGGCCGTCTTCCCGCGCGACAAGACGTGCGGTGACGGCCTCACACCGCGCGCGATCGGCGAGATGCAGAAGCTCGGCCTCGAGGACTGG